>CADCVE010000091.1 GCA_902806065.1 uncultured Rubrobacteraceae bacterium
TGGTCCGCTACGAATACAAGGATGAGAACTTTCTGGGCATGGCGCAGCTTGGGTGCATCATCATATTGCTCAGGAAGTGTTTATGAGATGGCTTCTAGTAAGTGTGTACCGAGGCTATGCAATACGCGTATAGCGATAGCTGGCTGGCGCGGTTTGTTCCGCGATCTTCACCTAAGTATCTCCTTTACGTGAGGGCCGGATGTCAGCAGTACGCTTCATACAATTAACGCCCGAGGAAGGATTCCGACTACGAGTCAGTGAGCAGAGCTCTCTGCTCAAGCCAAAGGTTATGTCTGGCTTTCTTATATCTCGACATGCTGTAATCGAGTCGGATCGCGAATAGCAGTGCCGCGAGAACTATCGCGGGCGGAGCCGCCCCTGGACAGTGGAGCAGCCCATCATGATCCCGCCATCTCCACCACCAGCGCCTGCTCCGCCGCCCTCTGTGACGCCACCATCGCCCTCTAAGAAGCTAACAAGGGCAAGAAGGGCAAAGCCTTGAAGAAGTGCAAAAAGCAGTAGCAGCAGCTACGGACCACTTACTACTTCGGGGGGAGGATCGGAGCACAACAGCCTCGGCCCTCCCCACATACCTCTGCGTTCCGCTCAAGTCGGAGCAAGAAGGGCACGGGCTCCTCGAAAACTCTGGAAGGCACGACAGCTTCGAGGGTGACGCCCTGTCGAAGAGAATAGCGTTGGATCAGGAGACCGCCTTCTACGTTAGGCCCTCCTCGAAGGTCGCCTCTATCCCCTTCGGGTCGAGCTCTCACTTTATCCGTGCGCCTGTTTCATGCAGCGGCTCGCCGGTGCGGGAGCAGCGGGCGCAACTCTAGCCCCCTTCTTGGAGGTGGCGTTGGGAGTTCTCCAGGTTACGGTGCGCCTGCCTCCCCGTTGGTCTTGGGGAGTCGCCGATCTTTGGGTTTGTTCGAGTCTTCGCCCACCATCGCGGCGCCGCCGGCTAGAGTGCTTATCGTTCCCGCGAGGTCTTGAAGCTCGGAGGGAACGACGAAGAGCTTGCTGGCCGGACCTTGTGCCATCTCGGGGAGGGTTTTGAGGTAGAGGAAGCGCAGGGCTTCGGGGGAGAGGTCGGCGTCGTGCAGCCCGTCGAAGAGCCTGGTAGTCATCTCGATCTGGGCGGACTGGACGTTGCGGTACGCTTCGGCCTCGCCCTGAGCTTTGAGGATCGCCGATTCCTTCTCGCCCTGGGCCTTGAGGATCGCTGATTCCTTGTTACCCTCCGCGTTGAGGATAGAGGAGCGTTTGTCGCCCTCGGCGGTGAGGATGAGGGCGCGGCGGGTGCGCTCGGCCTGCATCTGCTTCTCCATCGCCTGCTGGATGTCGCGGGGTGGGATGATCTCCTTGAGCTCCACCCGCGTTACGCGGATACCCCAGCCCTCCGTTACCTCATCGAGCACCGTACGTAAGCGGGCATTAATCTCATCCCGGGAAGTAAGGGTCTTGTCTAGCGTGAGGTTACCGATAACGTTACGCAGGTTGGTCTGGGTTATCTGTTCGAGGGCGACGGTGAGGTTGGCGATCTCATACTCGGCGGCCTTGGCGTCCACCACCCGGTAGTAGACGACCGTGGAGATCTGCATTCCGACGTTGTCGTTGGTGATGACCGCCTGTGGCTGGAACGAGACCACCTGCTCCCTGAGGTCCGTCTTGGGCAACATCTGATCCATCAGGGGGATGATGAACGTCAGCCCGCTCTCGGCGGTGCGATGGTAGCGGCCGAAGCGTTGGATGATCCCCACCCGGCTCTGCGGCACGATCTTTACGGTCTGTGCCAGAAAGATCAAGACCACCAACAACACCACGAGTACCGCTACAAACCCGAACACGACCTTATCCTCCTTTTTCGACTTCCATGCTCTCGACCAGCGCCGTCAACCCATCACTGTCCAAGACCCGCACCCGCGAGCCCACCTCTAGCCTCTGGTTCGGATATATCGCCCGGGCGGTCCAGAACTCCCCATCGCCAATCCGCACCATCCCACTCGCGCCCGGCTCGATGGCTTTGGTGACGACCCCGCTCTTGCCCGTAATGCCCGCCGGGCTCACGTATCGCTCGCTACCCCGCAAGGAGACCTTACTAAGAAGGACCGGCCGCAGTACGATCAAGCTCAACAACGACGCGGCGACGAACCCCACGACCTGGGCCACGATCCCGGCCCCCGAGAGCGCGACCACGAGTGCCACGGCCGCTCCCAAGGCGAAGAAAAGCATAAAGAAAGAGAAAGAGAGAAGCTCCCCGACGAACGCCAGGGTGGCCACCACAGCCCAAAAAATGATCTCCAAACCACCCAAGATAGGTCGCCTCTCGAAGAATACCCTGATTCTACCATCCGCTGGCTCTACTTAGCGTTCCACGTGAAGCCGGTTTCTTAGCCGCAGCGGATACCAGTGTACAGTAGCGAAATATAGGGTATGTGACATTAATCTTGGCGTCGTGGTGCCTGTGGCAACTCTTCGCGGAGGCTCGTATCGAGACTTTGGAGGATGGGGATTAGCTATGTTCGGAGAGTTGTTCGGAAGAGACGTTGCGGTCGATCTTGGCACCGCCAACACGCTGGTATACGTCAAGGGGCAGGGAGTGGTCCTTCTGGAGCCTTCGGTCGTTGCCATAAACCTCAAAACGGATAAGGTCGTGGCGGTTGGCATAGGGGCGAAAAGCATGATCGGGCGCACGCCCGGTAACATCGTCGCCATACAACCTCTCAAAGATGGGGTGATAGCGGACTTCGAGGTGACGGAGAAGATGCTCTCGTACTTTATCCACAAGGCGCAGCCCAAGCGCAGGTTTATTCCCACTCTGTGGGGGCCGAGGGTGGCCATCTGCGTACCGAGTGGGGTCACGGGGATCGAGCTTCGGGCGGTTAGAGAGGCGGCCGAGTCGGCGGGGGCGCGCGAGACGTACACTATCGAGGAGCCCCTGGCGGCGGCGATTGGGGCGGGGTTGCCGGTGGATAAGGCGGAGGGGTCGATGGTCGCGGACATCGGCGGCGGGACGAGCGAGGTCGCGGTGATCTCGCTGGGAGGGATAGTGACCAAGTCGTCGATCCGCATTGCCGGAAACGCGATGGATGCGGAGATTGCGACCTATATACAGAGGGAGCACAAGCTGACCATCGGCTCGCAAACGGCCGAGCAACTGAAGATCGAGCTGGGAAGCGCGCTGCCACTAGAGGAAGAGAGGGCCGCGGAGATCCGTGGGCGCGACCTGATCACCGGCCTCCCCAAATCAGTCGCTATCACGAGCGAGGAGATCCGGGAATCTATCAGTAGCTCCGTGGAGGCCATCGAGGCGGCGGTCCTGGATACCCTGGACCGCACCCCGCCGGAACTCGCCTCGGATGTAATGGACCGCGGCATGATCCTCGCCGGCGGCGGAGCGAAGCTGTCGATGCTCGACGAGAGAATTCGGAAGGAGACCGGCATCCCGGTGCACGTCGCCGACGACCCCCTGATGTGCGTCGCTATAGGGACCGGCCGGTTCATCGAAGAGATAGATAACTACCGCGATACCCTCCGCATCCGCTAGCCTTGGCGGGGGACGAACCGCGAACGGATACCAGAGCCGCCGAAGTCCGGCATTACCTCGAAAGCGTGGGAGCGAGGGCTCTACCCAACCACAGGATCGAGAGCGTCGAGTTCCTGGCGCGTGGCGAGTACAGCCTGAACTATCTGGTGTGCTCTATGAATGAACCCGGAGATGAGCGTTACCTGGTGGCTCGTCTGGTCACAGGCACCCAGATGGACCTCCCTCTCGGCGAACAGGCCCTCTACGAGCACCACGCTCTCGAACTCCTCGCCCCCTCCGGCGTCACCCCAGAGCCACACTACGTTGACCCGGATCCCGAGGGACTTCCCTATCCTCTCATCCTTGAAGAATATCTGCCGGGCCGTCCCCTGAGTTACGCCACCGACCTCAAGCCCGCCGCTCGCTGCGTCGCAAAGATCCACGCGCTCGCCGCCCCCAGAGATCACCTGCTCCAGGAACACCCCGACCCCGCGCCCTCCATCCTCGCCGAATCCCGCCAGCTAGTTACACCCTACCTCGACTGGAAACAAGCCCCCCAAGCGAGTAAAGAAGCCCTGCACGGAGCGTTTCGGAAGATAGAGCAGTTCCTCGTACAGAAGGGCCTCTTCTCCAGAGAAGACCTCGTTATCGTCAACTACGACCTGAACACCCACAACTTCATCGTAAGCGAAGCTAACGAAGCTGAAGGCAACGCGAGTCTCGTGGATTGGGAGAAGGCCCGGATAGCCCCCCGCACCCAGGATATCGCCCACTTTCTCCTCCCCACCACCACCCTCTGGCGCGACGCTACCGCTACAAGGCTAACCCTGGAGCAGGAAACGGAGTTCGTGAACACCTACCTCTCGTACAGCAACGTGGGAAACCTCGACAGGTTCCTCACCCAACTCGCGGCAATGCGCTTGATCGTCTCCCTGCGCGCCGTCTCCTGGTGCGCCTGGGCGTTGCGAGAGACCGCCCATGGCGACCGGGCCATCATCAACGAGGAGACTTTGAATAAGAGCCGCACGTACTTGCAGCCGGAGTTCTTGCGGGAGCTGTTCGGACTGTAGTCAGGCATCGACCGGGAGTGGCAACCCAGCTACCCTACCAGGATAGGTGTAAGCCCGGCGGGACTTCAGCGTACTCGTCGAGCCGTTTGTGTGTTCGGTCATTCCCTTCGGGTTGGTGGTGACGTTAACATACCCGTGTTGGCGGCGGGTGGAGGAGGAAGAGATGGATGTACTCGTTAGTGGTTCCAGTGGTCTCATAGGTTCGGCGCTGGTCTCCGCCCTCGGGCATGAGGGACACCAGGTGCGGCGGCTGATACGTTCCAGTGGTTCGTCATCGGAGGGTGCCGTCCGGTGGGACCCGTCGTCGGGCATGATAGACACTGCCGGACTCGAAGGGGTGGACGCCGTCGTGCATCTGGCGGGGGAGAATATCGTGGGGCGATGGACGGCGGCCAAGAAGGCCCGCATCCGTGACAGCCGGGTGGAGGGGACGCGTCTTCTCTCCGGGGCTCTGGCGAACCTCTCTACCCCGCCCAAAGTAATGGTCTGCGCGTCGGCGACGGGCTACTACGGTGATCGAGGCAACGAGTTGCTGACCGAGGAGAGCGCCCCTGGAAACAACTTCCTCGCCGGGGTCTGCCAGGAGTGGGAGGCGGCGGCGGACTCGGCACGCGAGGCCGGGGTGCGAGTCGTACACCCGCGGTTTGGGATCGTGCTCTCCACCGAGGGCGGCGCTCTAGCCACGACGCTGCCCATCTTCAAGCTCGGTGGGGGCGGAAGGATAGGTAGCGGTCGTCAGTACTGGAGTTGGATCGCCCTCGACGACGTCGTCGGTGCCGTTCTCCACGCCCTCTCCACCGATTCCTTGAGCGGTCCCGTCAACGTCACCGTCCCCGACCCGCCCACCAACATCGAGTACACCAAGACTCTAGGTCGCGTGCTCGGCCGCCCGACGGTCTTTCCGCTTCCGGCCCCCGCCGCCCGGCTCGCACTCGGAGAGGTAGCCGACGAGTTACTGCTGGCGAGCCAGCGCATCGAGCCCGCCAAGCTCAAAGAGACCGGCTACGATTTCCGCTACCCGGAGCTAGAAGGCGCCTTTCGTCATCTGCTAGGGAGGTAATAGTGGACCACGAACTCTACATGCGCCGCGCCCTCGAGGTCGCGCACGGAAACCCCGATGCGCCGTTCGGATGCATCATCGCCGACCGCGAGACCGGAGACATTGTGGCCGAAGGTCTCAACGACGCCGAGAGCATCCCCATCGTGCACGGCGAGACGGATGCGATACTCCGTCTCGGTGAGTCCCGGCCGGACGTGGACTGGAGCAGGCTCGTCCTCTACACCACCGCCGAGCCCTGCCCTATGTGCTCTGGCGCGATACTGTGGTGCGGCATACCTCACGTCGTCTTCGGTACCTCTATAGAGACCCTCAAGCGCCTCGGTCTCCCGCAAATAGACCTCCCCGCCGAGGAGATCGCGAGCCGCTCGACTTACTTAGGCAGGTTCGAGATTGCTGGTGGGGTCCTGGAAGGGGAGTGTGACGCTCTCTTCGAGGAGATGGCGCGGCGGGTGAGTGGGTAAAGACAACGGATGGTCAAGCGCCTTTTGGCTTGCCTCGGGCTCGGCATAGCTCCTGGCAACTCTCCCTCAAGGGACTGGTGGCTCGTGCCGCATTAGCCTCGTCTATCCAGGCGGGGAGCCTCGTGAATCTGCCGCATCTTTGGATCTGCCGGTCGAGGCCCTGGCGATGGTTTGTCGAGAGTCGCCTGCTTCCGTGTGCCCTCGCGGGGACGGACCTCGGCACCCACGCCCTCGAATTGGGGCCAGGACCGGACGTTACTACCGATCTGCTCCGCCAGAGGACCGCCTGACTTACTACCGTCGAGGTTGATGCTCGATTAGCCGCGTCGTTACGAGAGCGGACGAGGAATACCTATCGAGGACTGCGAGGACGGGATGATGGTCGAAGCCGAGTGGTTAGAGGACGACCCGATCCTGCCAATCGAACAACTCGAAGGGGTAGGTAGAAGAGAAGACCGGAGAAGGCATCGAAGACTGGCGCTACTGGGTAGGTCGAGGATACGGGTTCTAGAATGCATTCATCCCTCTGCTTCCGCCCCAAAACCTGCATCCCGGAGTAATTGTTGGGCCACGGGCGCCGCTTCTGCGTCCAGGGTGAGGACGAGGGCGGCGCGCTCGGTGTTGGAGTGGCGCACGTAGAGGTCGAGAATGTTTATGCTGTTGGAGCCCATGAGGGTAGTGACTTCGGCGAAGACGCCGGGGCGGTTCTCTACCGGGATAGCGATCTCGACGTTCTTGCCGGTGCCTTCGATCAGGATGCCGCCGAGGGCGTCGTAGGCCTCGCGGGCCGCTTGGAAGCGATGCTCGATGCTTTTTCGGTTGGAGATCTCGCTTCCGAGCTGAGCCATCGACCCCGCGAACGCCCCCAATGCCTCACCTAAAGCCGGCGCGTTCTCGGCCAGAATATCCGACCACAGCCCGGGATTGGATGCCCCGACGCGCGTCAGGTCGCGGAACGAAGGGCCGGCGAAGGAGAGCGCCTCGGGCGAGATGTCCGAGGCGACCTTCAAGAGTGCCACGGCCATGAGGTGCGGCAGGTGCGACAGGGCGGCCATGAGTAGGTCATGCTTCTCGGGCTCGACGGCCGTGGGTACCGCCCCGAGGTCCTGCCGGACGAACCGGGCGACCTCGCGGTAGGCCTCCGGGTCCGTGCTATCCGTGGGCGTCAGGAAGTACCGGGCGCCGTGGAAGAGGTCCACCTTCGCGCTCGTAACTCCGGAGAGCTGGCTCCCGGCCATCGGGTGGCCGCCGACGAAGCGTCCGATACCTTGCACCTCGGCTTCGCGTGCGATCTTGTTCTTCGTGCTGGCGACGTCCGTGACCAGGGCGTCCGTCGGGGCGAGGTCCCCGATCAGGGCGGTTATGCGGGAGATAGGCGCGGCGAGCACCACGAGGTCCGCCCCACGCACCTCCTTCATAGTCGAGGCCCGGTCTACGGCCCCGATCTCCGCCGCATTCTCCAGAACCGCCGGCTCGTCTACCCCAACGACCTCCCAGCCCGCCGCCCTCGCCGCAAGCCCGACCGAGCCCCCGACGAGCCCGACGCCAACGACCGCAAGCGTCCGGTTCAAGAGGCCCGCTGCGGCTTCGCATTAGGCTCCGCAGCCCGCGTGGCTTCGGGCTTCGCCGTTTCGAGCGCCGCGATAACGCGGTCGTTCTCCCACGAGTCGCCTACCGTGACACGGCTCCATCCAGGGTACTCCAGCGCGGCGCCCTCCCTTACCAGGACACCGGCTTTCTCGAAGTCCTCCGCCTCGAACCGGACCATGATGAAGTTGCCCTGCGAGGGGATAAAGTCCAGCTTCGCGCCGGCGAATGCTTTCTGCAGGCGGTCGCGCTCCCGGATGACGAACTCGGCTCGCTCCCGGACCTTAGCCCGCGCGAGCATCGACGCCGTCGCCGCGACCTGAGCGGCGAGGTTCACGGAGACCGGAAACCGAACTCTTTCGGCGTAGTCGGCGACCTTTTCGGGCCCGATGCCGTAGCCCACCCGAAGACCGGCCAGGCCGTGCGCCTTGGAGAAGGTGCGGGCGGTAACGACATTCTCCCTTTCGAGGGCGAGGATATGAGAGTCGCGGTAGGCCGGGTCATCGACGAACTCGACGTAGGCTTCGTCCAGGATCAGGAGCACCTCCGGTGGCAGCTCCGAGGCCAGGCTCGCGACCTCATCCAGGGTCAGGTACGTGCCCGAAGGGTTGTTTGGATTGCAGAGTATTACTGCCCGCGTCTCGTTCGTCACCGCTGAGAGTAGCGCCTCCGCGGGTATCTCGTGTTCCTCCGTGAGGGAGACCGGGCGGGCCGTCATGCCAAGTACCGCGCAGATCATGGGGTAGAGGCTGAACGACGGCCAGGGGTAGACGACCTCGCCGATGGGGAGCAACTGGAGCACGTTCATCAAAACCTCGCTCGAACCGTTGCCGACCAGCACGTTGCGGGTCTCCGCTCCGGCGTTGGCTTCGGCTACCACCTGGCGGAGGCGCGTGACGTGGCTGTCCGGGTAGCGGTTGGCACGGGGAAGCACCTCGGTGAGGGCCGCCTCCGCCTCCGGGAGTGGCCCGAAAGCCAGCTCATTGGAGGTCAGCTTCGCGTACCGGTTCTCGTCCGTCCCCTCCGCCGCCATTCTCCACGACTTTGGTGGAATATACGGTCGCAGCGGGTCTAGGTCGCTTCTGAATCTCATCTGTGTTCCCTTCGTCTCTCGGCTTTTGTCCGCGAAACTGCCATTTTAGAGAATATTCTGGTTCATTCGGGCTTTCAACGAGAGTTGTGGCGCCGATCCTGTTTCGATCTGAGCTACCGGCAGATTGTAGGCTGTTGATGACAAGCGGACCTCTTCCTTGTAGAATCCTGGCTTATGGATGACGCGGGCACACAAGACAGGATCGAGGAGTTAAGGAACCGGGTCGATGAAGTCGACCGGGAACTAGTACGTTCGCTCAACGAGCGGGCGCGCATCGTGCAGGAGATCGTGGCGATAAAAGCCGAGGCGGGCAAGGCGCTCTTCGATCCCAGGCGGGAGGAGGAGATCCTCCGGAAAGTCGCCGAGGAGAACGAGGGGCCGATCTACGACACGTCTCTGCGAGAGATCTTTACGCTCATCCTGCACCGTATTCGGGATCTGGAAGTCCAACGAGAAGAGTTTAGGTAGCTGATTTATATATGAGCATTTCGCAAAAGAGCGCCGCTGGCGTAAAGACGAACGTTTCGACGAACAACGGCCTGATACAGCCCGGCTCGTTCCGGGTAATCGCCGGTCCCTGCACCATCGAGAGCTACGAGCAGTTCGTCGCGAGTGCCAAAGCCGTAAAGCAGGCCGGCTACGAGTACGTGCGCGGCGGCGCCTTCAAGCCCCGCACCTCGCCGTACTCCTTCCAGGGGCTCGGCGAGGATGGCCTGAAGATAATGTCCGAGGTCAACGGAGAGCTCGGCCTCAAGGGCGTCACCGAGGTCATGGACGCAAGCGACATCGAGCTGGTCATGGAGCACGCTCAGATCATTCAGGTAGGCGCGCGCAACATGGCGAACTTCTCTCTGCTCAGGCGCATCGGCGAGGCTATCGCGGGGACGGATCACGGCGTGATCCTGAAGCGCGGCCTCGCGGCGACGGTCGAGGAGTGGCTACTGGCGGCGGAGTACATTACGAGCGGCGGCAGCGAGAACGTGGTCCTCTGCGAGCGGGGGATACGCACCTTCGAGACCAGTACGCGCTTCACGCTGGACCTGTCGGCGGTAATCGTAGCCAAGAGGCTTACGGACCTGCCGGTGATCGTAGACCCGTCTCACGCGGCTGGTAGGCGCGACTTGGTCGTCCCTCTGAGCAAGGCTAGCGTGGCGGCGGAGGCGGATGGCCTGCTCGTGGAATCCCACCACGACCCGCAGGAAGCTCTGTGTGACGCTGAGCAGGCGCTCCCGGTGGAGGCGCTAATGGGTCTGCGCGAGGCTCTCCAGCCGTTTGCAACCGCGATGGGCCGGGAGGTCCTCTAGTACCACGGGGAGACTCGGGATGCCGGAAGGCATGACCCGCCGCCTAGGTGGAAGGTTCGCGCTGGAGCGTGAGATCGGGGAGGGCGGCATGGCCCGTGTCTTCCTCGGCCGGGATGAGGTCCTGGACCGACCTATTGCAATAAAGGTGCTGCGCCCGCACTACGGTGAGACGGGCATGAGGGCGCGTTTCGAGCGCGAGGGACGCACCGCCGCCCGGCTCTCCCATCCGAACATCGTGGAGGTCTACGATGCTGGTGAGGGAGAGCTGGAGGGGCGGAAGGTCTCGTACATCGTCATGGAGTACGTACCTGGCGGGGACCTCAAGCAGCTGATGGAGGAGAAGGGCCCTATACCAGGCAAGGAGCTTGCGCTGCTGGGGGCCGAGGTATCTTCCGGGTTGGCTCGCGCGCACGAGGCCGGCGTGGTCCACCGTGACATAAAGCCGGCCAACATACTTATCGACGGCCAGGGGCGTCCCAAGCTCAGTGATTTCGGCATCGCCCGCGCCCTGGGCGCGACGCAGGCTACCCAGACGGGAACCTACCTCGGCACCGCACTCTACTCCTCACCGGAACAACTCAAGGGAGAGAAGGTTACTCCAAAGAGCGACGTGTATTCTCTGGGTATGACCTTCTATCAGGCCGCCGCCGGGGAGCCGCCGTTCTCCGGTACACCTTTAGAGGTCGCAAGTCAGCACGTCTCGCAGACGCCGACCCCACCGAGCGTACTCGGCGCGGATTTGAGTAGCCGGTTCGAAGCGCTTATCCTCGACTGCGTCGAGAAGGACCCGGATCTCCGCCCTACCGCCGAAGAGGTCCACGAGCGCCTGCGGAAGGAAGCCGGTTCGACCCGCAACGCCCGCGCCTACGCCGCGCCCCCAATGTCTGAGCCTCCACCAGCCTTGAGCACCCGCACGCCGCCGCGCGAACAGCCTCCACCAAGACCACCTCCAGGCGACGCGCCGGGTGGCGTTCCGGATGGTGGTGAGCCACCCGGATCTGGTGGTGCCCGGCGCGGGGAACGCCGGAGACGTGGACCTGTACTCCTTGTAGCTGCCGCGTTGTTCCTGATCCTGGCAGGCGTCGCTGTGGCTTATGCGTTGTCCGGAGGAAACGAAGCTACCGAGACAGCGCAAGACACGCCAGAGGAGAGCCAACAAGACAACGAACAGGCGAGCGCACCCGAGGAGACGGAGGCGCAGAGCGATCTTTTAGTTAGTAGCGAGGAGGCACCCTCCGAGCAGACCGCGCCGGAGGAGACCACTGTCGCCGAAGATGACTCCGGAGGGGATTTATCGGCGGAGGCCGCGGCGCAAGCGGTCCAGGACTATTACACGGCGGCTGCCGATGGTGACTACGATCAGGCCTGGAGCTTCCTCTCTACACGCTATCAGCAGGAGTGGGGTCCTCAGGCGGATTATACTAGCCAGTTCGATACCCTGAATGAAGTGCGTTTCGTCGAAGGCCCGACGCCGGAGGTGTCGGGCGAGACCGCGACGGTCACGGGCGGGACCTTGGCTACACACACCGACCGGGTCGACAGGACCACTGGAACCTGGACGCTCATCAATGAGAACGATCAGTGGAAGATCGACGGGCAGAGCGTTAGCGTCATTGGTACCAGTTAAGCGCGGATATAATAAGCAATATAATCGGTGCAAATAGATATGGAAGGATCGCGTTCTGAAGACTGTATTTACGGCGTTTGCCTCGGCGATTATCGGTGGATTGATCGCCACGATCTTCTTTTATCTGGGGTTCTTTGGACTGGAGGGGCGTCCCAGGGACCTGAAGATCGAGGAGGCACGGCAGGCTCCTCCGGCTACTGTAGAGGAGGGGGTGAATCCTGGCGGTGAGGAGGGACCTTCGGTTCGTGAGGTCTATACTCGTGATGGTCCCGGGGTGGTGACCGTGGACGTGGCCTCGCAGGAGAGAGGCGCCGGTGGAGGCTCTGGTTTCGTGATCGACGAGAGGGGTTACATCGCCACCAATCAGCATGTCGTTGACGGAGCCGACAGCGTTTCGGTCCGCTTCTCCACCGGGGCGAGAGAGACGGCCGAGGTGGTCGGTGAGGATGCCTCTACGGATATGGCGGTACTGCGGGTGGAGGCACCGGAGGAGGGTCTGAAGCCTCTAACGCTCGGGGACTCGGACTCCGTCGGGGTGGGGGACCCGGTGATCGCCATCGGTAACCCGCTGAATATCGGTATCAGCGTGACGACCGGCATCATTAGCGGCCTGGGTAGACCCATAGACGCGCCTAATGGCTACACTATAAATGGGGCGGTGCAGACGGACGCGGCCCTCAGTTCAGGCAACTCCGGAGGTCCACTGCTCGACTCGCGGGGAGAGGTCATAGGGATCAACTCCCTGTCGGCTGCCGCTCCGGGGTTCGGCACCGTGACTCAAGGGGTGAACTTCGCGGTCCCGATCAATACGGTCAGAAGCGTGGCCGAGCAGCTTATCCAGACGGGAAGGGCCGAGCACGGCTACATTGGTGTGAGGATGTTCCCGGCGAGCGTCGAAGAACTGGCGTCCTACTCGGGGCTTTCGAGCGAGGAACTCTCCAACGATTATGGTCTGCCGGAGAACGGTGCGATCATCAGCGAGGCCATCGAGGGCGGACCGGCGGATGAGGCGGGCGTCCAGGGCAGCGGTGGCGATCAGGAGATCGCGGGCCTGAACGTGCCGCTTGGCGATGTGGTCACCGAGGTCGAAGGTGAACGCGTCACGACTCCGGACGACGTAAGCAAGGTCGTTAACTACCTGCAGCCCGGCGACAACCTGAACCTTACCGTCGTCACGCCGGGGGAGGAGCCTCGCGAGGTCGACATAACCCTCGGCGACCAGCCCGACGAGGAGCCGTCCACGAGGAGCGTTCCGCGCGTTGGATGATCCCCTGGAGGAGTTGAAGCGCGCCGCCGCCGAGCGGGCCGTGGACGAGTATGTCGAGAGTGGGATGGTCGTGGGGCTCGGGACGGGATCGACGGCGGCACATGCGGTACGCAGGATAGGGGCTTTGATCTCTGCCGGAGAGTTGGAGGATGTCCGGGGGGTGCCGACCTCGGCGCGAATCGCGGCCCTGGCACGGGAGGAGGGCATACCCCTGGTAACCTTGTCGGAGGCACGTCCCCTGTTCACGATAGATGGAGCTGACGAGATCGGGCCGGGTCTCGCCCTGATCAAAGGCCGCGGCGGAGCCCTTCTTAGAGAGAAGATCGTGGCTAGCGCCTGTGATGGCCTCGTCGTAATCGCCGACGAAACGAAGCTGGTCGAATCTTTGGGTGTTGGATCTCTGCCCGTTGAGATCGAACCGTTCGGCTACGAGATCACCCTCGAAGACCTGTCCTCCCTGGGCTGCGAACCTACTCTCAGACTACAAGGTGCAGGCTCCCAAACAGGCGACGCGAACCACCCCTTCGTCACCGATGGAAACCACTACACCGCCGACTGCCTCTTCCCCGGTGGCATCCCCGACCCGGCAGCGCTCGAAGAGGACATAAAGAGTATTCCCGGCGCTTTAGAGTGTGGCCTCTTCGTTGGCCTCGCCCGGGCCGCCGTCGTTGCCCGCGGCGGAGCGGAGACGGAGATCCTACCAGCTTCGCCTGGGTGAGCTATTGGGGTTCAGCCGTCAGCAAGAATTCTAGAGATCAGTCTCCGGTGAGCAATGCCTCATCCGGTTGAGGCATCGCTCGGATGAGGCATTGTCGATCTCTCAACCACCACATACGGTGCCAGCAGAAGAGCCTCTCGCCAGAGTAAACGGCTGAAAGCCGAAGGTTGATGGTTGAAAGTTGACGGCTTATTAGCTGGAGATAGCTCCGAAGCCCGCGCGGGTGCCGGAACGGTTGGACCGCTCCTTCTCGACGACGAGCTTGTAGATGGCGTCGTACTCTATGTAGACGGTCGCCTTGCCGTCCTCCATTGTTACCTTGAGGTAATCATTCTCGACGGAGACCTCGGCCTTTGGCTCCACGGTGAAGGTGTCTCTCTTATCCCAGATGACGAGGTTGGCCTCCTCGCCCTTGGCCTCGTCCACTATCCTCTTGATAATCTCTCGATCCACGGCTCACACTCCTTCTCTGCGATCTCTTACGGCTCGTGCCCATTCTACATGGGAGAACGCGAGAATAGCCGGTGGGGTCTCCCGTGCTGCTATCCTTGCACCGTTATAGTAAGATACTCGACTGTGTCCGCGACCAAAACAGCTGGGGAGATACTGGAAGCTGTCGTCGAGGATGGTCAGTCGGAGTTGGACCGGGCTAGCGCGGGGCTCGCTCTAAGCGGGCTGGCCGCCGGGCTCAACATCTCCTTCGGGGCGGTGGCTCTGGCGACGGTGGCGGCCATAACCGGCGGCATAGGGATCACGGCGATGCTCTTTTACCCGGTAGGGTTCTTGATCGTAATCCTTGGGCGTTCGCAACTCTACACCGAAAACACTATCACTCCGGTCACCGTGGTGCTTTCCCGGCTGGGCAACGTGCCGAACTTGCTCCGTCTCTGGGTGGTGATCTTCGTTGCCAACATAATTGGCGCGACGCTCTTCGCAGCCGCAGTGTTCTATGGAGAGGTGCTGCCGCCACCGGCGCTGGATATCCTGCTCGAAGAGGCCGCGCGCAAAGTGGAGCCCGGGTTCTGGACCACGACCCTGAAGGCCGTCTTCGGCGGTTGGATCGTGGCGCTAATAGCCTGGCTGGTGGCGGCTTCTAAAGATACCATCACCCAGGCGTTCTTTATCTTCGTGCTCGTCCTCCTCATCCCGGCCGCGGACCTCACGCACTGCATAGCCGGCTCCTCGGAGGTACTGGTGGGCGTCTTCTCTGGCGAGGTCCCCCTCTCCACTTACCTGGGTGCGTTTCTGCTCCCGACCACTCTCGGTAACACTGTAGGAGGACTGTTCCTGGTCGCACTGCTCAACTACGGCCAGGTCGCGGGCTCCAAGTCTGGGGCCAAAACCTCCCTGTCCGGGTACACCGCGACAGATGGGCAACGGGAAGATACCTGAGGCCGCGCGGCGCCCCCTCCCCGGTTGCCGGGTGGGGAGCCACGGTCTAGAATAGCGCGGTTTTCACGTTCGACTATCTGACTGAGGGTTGTATTGAAAGATCTGGCATACAGGGTCCGGGACTTCGACCGGGCGTTGTTCCGGGCGGTCTTCCGCTTCAAGCTCGCGCTACTGACGCCGATGATGCGCGCCTTCACCATCGCGGGGAAGGCGGGGGCGCTGTGGGGTGCAATAGCCTTTTTTGCCTTCCTCGCGAATGGCCTGCAGCTCCACGACCTCCTCGTGCCCTGGGCGGCGGTCGCGGTCTCCTGGACCATGGCCGAGGGCGCCAAGTCCATGTTCGACCGCGCTCGTCCCTTTGTCTCTGACACTGGCATAGCCCCGCTCACGAAGACGCCCTCCTCCAGTTCCTTCCCATCCGGCCACTCCGCGACTGCCGCCGCCGGTTCCATAACCCTCTCCGCCGTTTACCCTGCCTTCGCTCCCGTCCTCATCCTCGCGGGCTTCCTTGTTGCCTTGTCCCGCGTCTATCTCGGGGTTCACTACCCTTTCGACGTGCTGGCCGGCCTCCTCATAGGGACCGCGACCGCGGTTGCCATCCTGATCCTCACGTAGCTCCGCGTGAAGTTACTCACCGGCGCTCGTGTACGGGCGCGTAAAATACTATCCGCGCTTACGACTATGCCGTTTACAAACTACCAACGGAAATACAATCGGAGAGATGCAGTTCGCCAAAGTCTCCATGTCGGCGGCGTAGGACCTCGGTAGGCTGTTCTTTGGCGCGCTCCGGATCCTCTATACGCTCCCGGTAACTACAGCAAAGATCGAGAATTGCATTTCCAAACGAGTAACTTTTTCGACAAGATCTCTTGCCAGCCTTTCAGACATCGGATATGTCTTGCTATCTGTGTACAGTATTTGCAGAAAGAAAGTAGTCAGCGGGTGCAGCATCAGGAAGAAGATGGGTAACGATTGAGGTGGACTACCTTGTCTAGAGCGGATGATCTACTAGGCAGCATGGCAACTAATCAGGATAGAAGAGAGCGAAGACGATCGCGAGCGGGGTACGCTCGCACCAAGGACGTAACTGCTCATGGATAAAGGGGATCGCACCGTTTCGGTGGTTGGTCTTGGATATGTCGGCTTGCCAGTGGCCGTAGCTTTCGGCAGGGCTTACAACACGGTAGGCTTCGACGTCGACACGGAGCGTATCGAGGAGCTTCGGGCCGGTTTTGATCGTACTGACGAGGTGGACCCCGAAGAGCTAAGGACTGCCGATGTACTATTTACCGATAGCGTCGAGGAACTGCGGCAGGCCGATTTTCACATCGTTGCAGTACCGACTCCCATAACCGCCGGGAACCAGCCGGATATCGGTCCCCTGCTGGAGGCATCGGTGGTAGTAGGGAAGGCGTTGAAACCAGACGACGTAGTGGTCTACGAGTCGACCGTTTACCCGGGCGTCACGGAAGAAGAGTGCGTGCCCATCCTGGAGCGGATGTCCAGCCTCGAGTGTGGCATAGATTTCAAGGTCGGATACAGTCCGGAGCGGATCAATCCCGGTGATAGCAAGCATACTTTTACGAAGATCCTCAAGGTCGTCTCCGGGCAGGACGAAGAGACCCTGGAGATCGTCGCCCAGATGTATGGGTCCGTGGTGGAGGCGGGTGTGCATCGAGCGCCCAATATCAAGACTGCCGAGGCGGCGAAGGTTATCGAGAACATCCAGCGGGATTTGAATATAGCACTTGTGAACGAGCTGGCTTTGATCTTTGACCGTATGGGTGTGGACACCAGCGAGGTGCTGGAGGCTGCCGGCACCAAATGGAACTTCCACAAGTACGAGCCGGGCCTCGTTGGCGGACACTGCATCGGGGTCGACCCGTACTATATGACGCACAAGGCCGAGCGGCTGGGCTACCACCCGCAGGTTATACTGGCCGGACGCCGCATTAACGACTGCATGGGGAAGTTCGTGGCGCAGCGGACGATAAAAGAGATGATCAAAGCGGGCCGCAACATCTTGGGGAGCACCGTTACGGTGCTGGGCTTCACCTTCAAGGAGGATGTACCGGATCTGCGCAACTCCAGGGTTATAGACGGCGTGCGCGAGCTTGAGGACTACGGTGTCGAGGTTCAGGTGCATGACGAGCTGGTTGAAGCCGCCGAGGCTGAGCGTGAGTACGGCATTGGTCTCAAGTCGTGGAGGGAGCTCAAGCCGGCCACCGCAGTCGTGGTGGCGGTGGCACACCGCGCCTACCGTGACCTTTCCCCAAAGAGTCTGGCGGTCCTGTTTGATGGAGAGCCGATCCTCATGGACGTGAAGGGCATCTACGACGCCGATCGCCTTCGGGAGGCAGGTATGCGAGTCTGGCGCCTGTGAGGGGGATGCCGTAAGCGCGAGGGCAGCGGAGGCCTACGAGGAGACGAAGGCCCGGCTCAGGGGGGAGCCGAGAACCTGGCTCGTCACAGGCGTGGCCGGGTTTATAGGTTCCAACCTACTGGAGATGCTGCTCGGGTTGGATCAAGCGGTGATCGGGCTAGACAACCTCTCTACGGGACACCGTCATAACCTGGCGGAGGTAGAGAGATTCGTCTCCGCCCGGCGGTGGGGCCGGTTCGATTTTATCGAGGGAGATATTCGGGATCTGGAGGACTGCCGCCGGGCCTGCGGTGGGGTGAATTACGTACTCCACCAGGCTGCACTAGAGCAACGTGCAATTTAGTTGACCCATCATCCCCGAATCGGGGACGAGAACTCATTGCCGGCGGATGTCTGAACACGGCTCTTCGCACTGTAGAGCGAAATGTCGAGGTGGCTCAACCATTCTGATCAACGCTCTAGGCTCTGTTCCGCGTTCGATCGAAGATCCCGTCTCGACCAACGACAGCAATGTCACCGGGTTTTTGAACATGCTGGTTGCGGCGCGGGACGCCGGGGTCGAACGTTTTATCTACGCTGCTTCCAGCTCTACCTATGGCGATCATCCGGACCTGCCCAAGGTGGAGGAGAGGATCGGGCGCCCACTCTCGCCGTATGCGGTGAGCAAGTACGTGGGCGAGCTGTACGCCGACGTGTTCGCCCGCACCTACAATCTGAAGACGATCGGACTCCGCTATTTCAACGTGGTCGGGCCACGCCAGGATCCCCACGGCGCATACGCGGCGGTTGTCCCCAGGTGGTTCGACAGTTTGTTGAGAAGCCAGCCTTGCGTAATCAATGGTGACGGCGAGACTAGCCGGGATTTCTGCTACGTGAACAACGTGGTGCAGGCCAACCTGCTTGCGGCGACCGTGCAAGACGAGCAGGCCATAAATCAGGTCTACAATGTCGCCTTCGGCGAGCGTACCACCCTGAACGCGCTCTACGTCCTGATTCGGGACGAGTTGGTGTGCGCGAGCCCGGATCTCTCGGATCTTGTCTACCTCGAGCCGGTCTACGGGCCTTTCAGGCCGGGTGACGTGCGACATTCCCAAGCGGATATCGGGAAGGCAGCTCGATCACTCGGGTACGCACCGACCCACTCCGTTGAACGGGGTATCACCGAGATGGCGGGCTGGTATGCGACGCACCGCGACCGGAAGGCTGCCGGGTAGAGATATCGAACCAAACGGTGACAGTCACGGGTGCGTCCACCGAAGTAGTAGAGGAGAGAGTAAACGATGTTGCTCAATCACTGTCGTTGAACTATGAAGCTATAATATACGAACACCCGAACCAGGATCGTACTCCGACTACGTCTCTAGTAAACAGGCATGGACTACTCTCTCACCGAGATCGCGAGGAGATCCGACACAGCCTCCTCGGCCCTTGGTTCAGCGGGTGATGCGGAGCTTTGACGTTGCAGCAACTCCCTTGCAGACTCCTGGTTCTTCCGCTCCTCGCGCTGCTCTCGGGCTCGTCTGGGCCGGGTCGCGCAGCGGCTTAGTCTTCTACAGCACCCACAGGAGGGGTAAGGACGGGAGGCTGTTCGCATACGTGAAGTTCCGGACGATGTTCCCTGACACCGAGGCTGCGCTCCAGAGGATGCTCGAAGAGCGCAAGATGCGCTGTTGGTCGGTAGTACATAAATCGTAGTCCGGGAACTCTTGTATACTCAAAACGATATGAGCATTCCACGTTATTACACGGTCGGGGCAGTCGTCCCGGACGTTCGGTCACTCAAAGTTCTCGGAGACCGGCTCGACGATCTAGAGCTTGCGCCCGACTCCGTCGTAGTGCTGACGCGGCGGCGGGATAGGCGACTCGCGGGGAATGTTCTCCCCGACGCGTGCGTGGAGAGCGTAGAGAGCGGCCTCTCACGCCGGCAGTGGCTGGAGTTCGCCAGCACCTTCTTCTCGGCCTCTACCGTGAGCTTCCTCATGGGTGCCGTACATCTTTGGACCGGTATTATCGTGCAGGCGATTCTAACGATTGCCGCGATCGTTGGCCTCGTTCTCTACCACCGCCGTCCTCACCTGCAGAAGAGACTCTTGCGTCTCGGGATGCCCGACCGTCTCGCCGGGGAGTGGGAGGCCGCTTTCCCCGATGGCTTCGCCCTCGTGCTTGCCACCGTGCCGGCGGAGATCTTCGACGAGGCCCAGGGCGCTTTCCTCGAAGACGACGCTCTTTTGTCGCCGCTCGCCGTTGATCGCCGGCTCGTGCTTTAATCTCTTCGCGGATACGACGGGAGGAGCGCGATGATCGTACGAGAGAAGACCGATTCTTACCTGCTCGTAAAGCAGCACGACCACGCCCTGGTCTCCGGCGAGTTCGCGAGACACTGGGCGGAGGAGCTCTGGCCCCCCGGACCTACCCTCCATGCCATAACCAACCACGACGTAGCCTGGCAGGGACCGGACGCCTCCGTTCGCTGGAACGAGGAAACCGGCCGCCCCTACTCGTTCATAGACTACCCGGCGGCGCCGAAGCTCGCGGCCTATACAGCGGGCCTGGACCTGTTGGAGACGGAGGACCTCTACGCGGCGTGCCTGTGCAGCATGCACTACGAGACGCTCGTGCGCCGCTCGCAGGGTGAGGTCGAGGTCGCGTTCGTGGAGGGTGAGGTCTCACGTCAGCGCCGGCTCAAAGCGGCTATGTCGGATGCGGAGATCGGGAGCCTCGAACATAACCTGCGTTTTTTGAAGCTGTGCGACGGGCTCTCACTATTCGTGTGCCTCAACGAGCCCGGGCAGAACGACTATCCACCGCCATATCCGGAGGGTCTCACGCTGGAGGGGCGAAAGTTCGAGCCTGTCTGGGAGGATGAGCGTACCCTGCGGCTCGAGCCCAACCCGTTCTCGGGACCGTTCCAGGTCTCCGTACCCTACCAGAGCTTCGGGAAAGACGGCCAGTCTCTCGGAGATGGTCGCCTCGAACTTAGTATAACTTGTCAGGCGGGCGCGCCGCCGCTCCGTAATTCCAATGCTGTAGAAGGGAATGTATGAAGGATACGTCTTACGAGTTCTTGAAGGGCCTGCTTTCGATACCAGGGCCGAGCGGCTACGAGACCGCCGCCGCCAAGGCCTGGCGTATGGAGGCGGAGAAGTTCGCCGGGGTCCGGGGAGATAGGATGGGCAACTCCTTCGCCACCCTGAACGAGGGCGGTTCGCCAAGGGTGATGCTCGCAGGTCATATAGATGAGATCGGGCTGATGGTCACCCACGTCGAGGATAGCGGTATCCTCCGCTTCTCGGGTGTCGGTGGCTGGGACCCGCAGGTGCTCGTGGGTCAGAGGGTCCTTTTGCAGACCAAAAACGGCCAGGTTCGCGGTGTTATAGGTAAAAAGGCCATACACGTCATGGAGGCGGACGAGCGCAAGAAAGTCTCCGAGATAAAGAGCCTCTGGATCGACATCGGCGCCAAAGACGGCGACGAGGCGAAGGAGAAGGTCCGCGTCGGAGACGTCGCGGTTATAGACCAGGACGTCGTAGAGTTGCCGAACGGCCGCATAGCCTCCCGCGCTTTAGATAACCGCATGGGTGCGTTCGTAGTCCTCGAAGCCCTGCGGCTCCTCTCCGAAGAGGATGGCCTCGCGCCGGAGGTCGTAGCGGTGGCGAACGTTCAGGAGGAGATCGGACTGTACGGCGTGCGCGGTGCGGCCTTCGGGCTGGACCCGGACGCCGCTATCGCCGTCGACGTCACCCACGCCACCGACACCCCCGGTATCCCCAAGAACGAGCACGGCGACCACGCGCTGGGCAGCGGCCCCGTAATAACCCGGGCCGTGAACCTTAGCCCCGTTGTCACCGAAGGGCTCATCGCTACCGCCGAAGCGGAGGACATCTCCTACACGCTGGAGGCGGACTCGCGTTCCACGAGCACGGACGCGGACGCTATACAGTTCACGCGCGCGGGGATAGCCACCGGGCTAGTCTCGGTCCCCAACCGCTACATGCACTCGCCGAACGAGATAGTGGACCTCGAAGACCTGACGAACTGCGCCCGCCTCATCGCTGCCTACACACGAAGCCTGACGAAAGACACAGACTTCATCCGTTAGCCCGCGAAGGGTCGGGCAACAGTAGAAGTGGTCGCTTCGAAGACGGAGGGCAGGCGCGCTGTACTTTTTGCCGAACTCTCCCTGCTCCTGACGGCGTTCTTCTTCGGGACCAACTTCGTTGCCGTGAAGTACGCTGTTGGGCCTGTACCACCGTTGCTGTTCGCGGCGGTGCGCTTTACGGTGGCGGGGTTGCTGCTATGGCTGGTCCTCCGTCTGTTCGAGCCACAGAGCCGGCTCTCGCGCGCGGAGATGTTGCCGATGTTCGGCCTCGGCATCGTCGGGATCACTGTCACACAGTCGGTCTTTACGGTTGGGGTGAGCCTTACTACCGCCGCGAACACGGCGCTGGTGTATTCGACGTCTCCAATATGGGGACTGTTGCTGGGTTCCTTGATCGGTTTGGAGAGGCCTCGCCTCCGGGGTGTCGTCGGGGTGGCGCTGGCGCTTACGGGGGTCGGGTTTATCGTGTACGGAGGGCTTGGGTTGGGCGAGGCGAACCTCGTGGGGGATTTCCTGATCCTGGGTGCCGCCGTTTGCTGGGGCTCTTACACCATGCTCTCGCTCTCGTTCCTGGAGCGTGTCTCGCCGCTCGCGGTGGCGACATATCCCATGCTACTCGGTGGCCTCGCCATCTTTCCGTTCGCCCTCTTCGACCTCCGTGTGGACACAGGCTCTCTCAGCGGCGCGGTGTGGTTCGCGGTTCTCTACTCCACGGTATGCTCCTCGGCGTTCGGGTTTGCGGCGTGGCAGAAGGGCGTCTCCCGCGTCGGGGCAAACCGGGTACTCGTCTACCAGTACCTCGTCACCCTCACGGGCGTGAGCGCGGGTGTGGTCATCCTTGGCGAGAGCTTCGGTTATGAGAAGGTCCTGGGTGCGGTAATACTCCTCGTCGGTGTCTACCTCGCCCGCCGTGGATAAAAAGTCGCGCGGTTTGCGCGTTTGTCTTCTAAACTTGTGGGATGCGTTTTATCGCTTCCAAACAGGTTGCTCTCGCCGGGATGATCCTGGTGTCGCGGTGGCGTGGGGAGTGGGGGAGTAGTGGGTAGGGCGTTGTTGAAGAGCGTGGTGTACCTTGCCTCGCTTGGGCTCGCGCTGCACCTGATCCTGCCGCAGCTACCGGGGATAGAGCGTTCGCTGGTCCTCGTCGCGGACTCCTCGCGCCTCCTGCTCGCGGCGGCGCTGCTGGCCATCTTTATGAGCCAGATGTGCTACGCGGAGCTACTCGGGCGTTCGGTCGGGGCGTCGGTCGGGACGGTGGCCTACAGGAGACGGCGGCTCCTGGGCCTCGGGCGATGGTTCCTGCTCCGGCTGACGATCGCCGAGCATGGGGCCGCCCGCGTGTTGCCGGGAGGCGGAAGCTCGGCCGCCGCCGTGACGTATACGGGGCTACGAACCCGCGGGTTCAAACCGGCGCGCGTAGGGCTCGCGGTGGCGACTATCAGCGTGCTCGTTTATGGGACTCTGGGCATTATATTCCTGGCGAGCCTGCTGTATCTCACCCTGGATCACGCGCTCGGCAGGGCGACGACGACGGCTGCTCTAGTTGTCTTCGTGCTGACGCTTTGCCTGATCTTCCTCGGCTACCTGGCGTATCTCTGGCCGCGCGCCGCGCGCCGCTTTCTGACCGGCTTTTTCTACACTCTGGGCCGGCTCTTCCGCAGGAACTGGTCCCGCAAGAGGACGGAGATGAGGGCCGCGAGGATCGTCGTCAACCTGAAGATGGAGATGCGTGCCCTGCGCGAACAGCTCCTCGGACATCCTCTGGCGGCGCTCAAGCTTGGCGCTCTTGCTTTAGGCTACTGGGGCTTTGAAGCATTGTGCTTGCTGATCATCTTCGTCGCCTTCGGGGTTGAGGTGAACTCGGTGCAGTTGCTCGTGGCGTACGGTGTTGCGACGACCTTCGGCTCGCTCCCCCTGACCCCCGGCGGCCTCGGGGTCTTCGAGGCGACCATGGTCGGTACTCTGGCTCTGCTCGGGGTCGGTTATGAGGCGGCCATACCCGTCCTTGGCTTCAGGCTCTTCAACTTCTGGCTCCCGATACCGCTCGCCATGATCCTCTACCCGACCCTTCACATCGGCGCCTCGAAATACGCCCACAAGGAAGAACCTGAAAAGTCCGCGGAGAAAGACGCGACCCCGCGCAAAACACCCAAGAAGCGCTTCTAGTGCCGCGTGGTGCTTGACCTCGCGCAGGGAGAGCGAGTACCGAAAGAGAGACGGGATTTCGAGAGACTCTGGCTCTCTTTCTGGCAGAACTTCTTTCCCTGAGGATCACGCGTATGTAGAAACGCCTCCAACCCTCGTGCGGCTTCTCGGCAGGCTCGACCCGGCAATCAGATGATTCGGTTGCCCGGTCGTTCAAACGACATCAGGACTCGGATGATGACTTTACCGGCGCTGCCGGAGATTGTTCAGGCACGAGACCTCGAAGGCCGTTAGCCCACCCAGAATCAGCGCCAGGAGTCCAGCGCGAGGCCGCCGAAGCCTCAACTCCCAACCTCTGCATCGGGAGCCGCGCGAGGTACGCTCTTGCCTGAGCCACTTTACGGGTACTGATGCTCCCGCACGAACTTCGTATCTATGTAGCTCTTTAGCCTCCAGGCCAGTCGGCTCCGCCACACGAGCGGACCGTAGATAGCGAGCCCCGTCTCGTCACCGAGGTTGAGGATGTAGAGGAAGATTTTCTGGGGCTTGAACTCCTTTAGTTCCTCGCCTCTCAGATATGCCTGGAGGTTGTGGAACAGCACCGGGCCCTGACGGATAGCGAAGACTCCGAGCTTCTCCAGGGATTCGCCGCGCAACGAGATCGCATCTCCCCCGCCAAAGATGCGCGGGTCACTAATGCTCTGCAAATAGCGGTTTACCCACAGACCACCGTCACCGCCGGTGGCGAGCCCCGACCGCCCAAATATCTCCATCGGTCTTATACCCACAGCCAGGATCGCCACGTCGAAGTCTATCCTCCGCCCGTCGCGCGTGTAGGCTTCACGCTCTTCTACCTTGATGATCTCCGAGTCGAGCAGGACCTTTACCCCTCTAGAGCGGAGGTACTCGTGAATCTCTGTTTGCGCTCTCCCCGGCGCGGAGCCGAGCAGGGCGCCGCCTCTGTCGGCTATGGTTATGAGCCCGTTTATCTCGTGCTCCTCGAAGGCCCTCTTCGCGTTGCACGCCACCTCGCATCCGGCCGCGCCGCCACCGACGATCAACACTTCCGGCTTGTAGCCCAGGCTATTCTCTTCCAGCTTACCGAGCCTATTACGCAGGCCGATCACGTTCTCCACCGGCTTTACCGGGATGGCGTTGTCAGGGGCCTGTAGACCATCTCCAGGGACTGCACTGCCTATAGCTACCGACATCGCGTCGTAGCGGATCGAACCGCCGCCTTCGAGCAGTATAATGCCATCTCTTGCCCGGATCGCTTTTACCCGGTCCTCCACGAAGCGACCGCCGCCCTTCTCCACCAGGTGTCTGACGTCTATCCTGGCCTCTTCGGGGCGGTATGTTCGGGATAATGTCCCTGGAGCCATCCCCGAGTAGTAGAGGAACCGGTCCGGGTTGACGAGCACCACCTCGAAGCCCTTCTTCGTCAACTCCCGCGTCCTCAGTAGCGAATATAGCTGTGCGTGTCCGCCACCCGCGAAGACTACTGTAGATCTCTTCCCACTAACGGACATCTACTGCCTTCCAGATCACGCTCCGCGTTTGCGACACTGGATGTTAACATGCCTCGTAACGGTAACTCGTCACTTCAAGAGCATCACCAGGGCTTGATTTACAGGGCTTTCCGGAGCACTTCGCTATACGGTAGCGTACGAGAGTACAGACACAGTCAGGGAGCGAGATGGGTGAGCATTACAGGGAGCGTTTGTCCGGAGGGGCTCTGGAGATGCTGGCCGAGCGGTTCAAAATCTTCTCGGAGCCCATGCGTCTCAAGCTCGTCTACTCACTGATGGATGGGGAGAAGAGCGTCTCTGAGCTCGTGTGGGAGACCGGGGGGATGCAGGCGAACGTCTCCAAGCACCTGGGTATGCTGCTCGACGCGGGCGTCGTCGGGCGCAGGAAGCAGGGGCTGCACGCATACTACCGGGTAACGGATGAGTCCATCTACGAACTGTGCGGCCTTGCGTGTGCTTCGATCCAGGACCGGCTAGCGGCGGACCTGGAGCGCTTCTCCTACTTTGCCGATCCGAAGGAAGGCCAGCGGCGAGAGGGACGCGGCTAGAGTCTTGGGGAGCTGTTCTGGTGTCCGGTTATCGTCTTAGCTCCCGCAGGTTATCCCACAGGACGTAGACGCCCAGGATCAGGACGCCCACGACGACGATACTCCAGAAGAACCGGTAGAGGACGACGAGCGTGGCAACTATGGCGAGGCCAATGGCGGCGCTTGTCACCAGGTTGGTGAGCCGGCCCCGGAAGCCCGCCTCGACGAAGAGGAACAGGGCGATGCTGCCGGCCAGAGCGAAGGTCAGGTATGCTCCCCGTTCGTAGACGGCCACGAGCACGAAGACTATGAGCATCAGGCCCACGCTGGCGGCGGCCCACGCTTCGGCGAGCCGGCTGGCGCGCAGACTCGTCTCCGAGGCGGGCTGTTGGGCGCGCACGATGTGAGCGCGGGGCGATTCGCGTTCTCCGGCCCGCAGCCGCTCCGCGTAGCCCTCCAACGACTCTGAGAGGACGGCGTCGGCGGCTACCTGCGCCCGCAGCCGTTCCACCTCCGCGGAGAGGTCCCGTATCCGCTTGCGGTGGCCCTCGTACAGCGAGCGCAGGTGAGGCTGTCCGCGCGTAGCCGCCGCCTCCACGCCCAGCCCCTTCAACTCGTGACTTTTCTCCTCGATCCCGACTTGCAGCGTGGCCCGCCGCGCGGCTACCTCCGCCTGTTGCTGCAGCACCGCGCTCAGTGCCTCGGATGGTGGGGGCACCTTGTCCAGCCCAGCCCAGCCCACCGGGTCGTACCACGTCCGGGCAACGCTCCCGTCGCGGTTGTACATCGGTCCGGCTGGGGCGTCCTCGCCCTCGAAAGGGTCCCTGGTATACAGGCCCCACAGGCCCCGGTAGTTATGCGCCCAGCCCGGGACAGGGTTGTCGAGCAGCCTCGGGGCTTCCCACTCCTTCTCTCCGCCCGGGCCGATGGTCAGACCATCCCCGCGAGCGTAGTCCACAAAGGGGATGCGGAATATAGCCGGCGTGCGGTTCTCCGGTTCTTTCCCGGAGCCATTACCCGAGATTGCCTCGTCGCCCTCGTATTGGCGAAGTTTCCTTCGCCAGAACGCGCGCGTGGCGGCGAGTAGCCTCGTAACGGGGGCGAGGAAGGAGACCTCCAACTCGGTAAGGTATTCGCCCGCGGCGTACTGGTTGGAGTGGGAGCCGGCGCAGACGTGTACCACCGGGTGCTCGCCCACCTTCTCCAGCTCCGGGTCGTCCCAGCGGCGCCTCAGGATGTCTCCCTCGTATTCGTGGGAGGAGTAAGCTGTCCACTGTGGCGCGAGGTCCCCTGACGGTGACTCCGAGAGGTAGACGAAGACCTTCTCCCAGTCGGCTTCGTGGTCGTTCGCCCCGAAGAACCCCGAGCGCCAGTCGTTGAACGCGTAGAGGAACCAGTACTGGAGGACTACCCAGCCGTCCTGCCTTACGACCCGGCCGTGGTAGCGGTAGTGTTCGTTTTCAGCCAGGATGCGCGAGTATGCGACGCGGCCGGCGGCCGCCGTGATCCCGGGCACCCGGCCACGAGCCAGGAGGGTCAGGGAGAAGAGCGTGTCCATAATTCGGGAGACGTAGCCTACCCGCGCCAACCGTCCCCGCCCAGCCCGGAAGGCATCCGCCCGCGACTCCCGGGCGCGGCGGGCGTTCTCACGGATCCGGTCCTTGAAGTCTTGCGGGTCGGTGAACCTCAGGTAACGTACGGCACCGAACCCGTCGTGCCGCGGCTCGGCGAGTTGCTCCAGGGTTAGCTTCCCGTGCGGGACGAGGCAGACTGCCTCTTCCCCGGGCCGCTGTACCCACAGGCTGCAGGCCCGCACGTACCGCTCGGCGTCCATGGGAAAGAACCGGTCCCCCCTGGTGTAGCGGGCGACCGGCTCGAAGCGCCGAAGCAGGGCCTCGTCGGTCTTAGAGTCCACGAGCCGTCTCCCGGGGCTCTCTCCGCTCTCTGACGTGGAATGCCGCCCGTATATCTGAGGAGTTCAGGTACAGGACCATCAATATGCAGTAGAGCATAACCGGATAAACAAACATCGGCTCCTGGCGCAGGAGATCCTCCCACTCGGCGTAGAGCAACAGGCAGGCTAGCAGGGTCAACGCCTGCACGATCATGGCCAGCAACCATCCCACCCGTAACATGAAAAGGAAGCCGAAAGCCGCCAGGAGAGCCAGGACCGCCGGCGGCCCAAGCAGGAGTACAATAGCCGCTGTCTGCTGGATCGCCTCCACCAGCTCCGGCGAGAGCGAAGCTGTGGTCTCGGCCTGTTGCTGGACCTGTTGCCAGTCGACCTGGTAGACGTTGTAGGCACCTATCCCTCCCAGCCCGGCTGCCTCCAGGACGAGCAACAAACCAGTCGCCCGTACCGGCCAGGAGCGCGTTCTGGTCAGCTTCGCCACATGTCCCCCCGCCAGATTGCGGCCTGGTCATCGCTCTGAACAAAGCGCCCCGCGAACCGGCCGCACACCACTATGTATAGCCTATAAAAACGCTCATCTCTCACAACACAGGGATCATACATCAGCGCAACCCTGGATTTCGCTCCATTGACCCGCAGCTTCTCCAACTAGGGCCTCGAAGTCTTCCAGTTCGGTTTGACTGCGCATGCTCCGGCGAGGTGCCTGCTTTGCGTGTGTTCCCGTGTTCGTTGTCACAGACGAGTCTTCGATGGTGCATGATACGATAGCGGCGATTTCTCGACGGACCGTTTTATGAAAAGGGAGCGCGTGAACATGAACGATGCCTGGAGGCTAAAGCGGTATCTGGCCGAGGAGATGGTCGAGGAGTACGAGGAGGGTCGCATGTCCCGGCGGCGCATGATCTCGACGGTCAGCCGTATCCTTGGGGTGGCCGTTGTGAGCCCGGCCTTGTTATCGTCGCTTGGTTGCGCCAGCCCGGAGCAGGCCAACGTCGAGGAGCCGGAGGAGGCGGCGCCCGTGCCCGAGAGCACCACCGAAGGCGTCACGGTCCAACCCGAAGATCCCGACATCGAGGTAAGCGAGGTGCAAGTCCCGGGTGAAGAGGGCGCGATACGCGCTTACCAGGCCCGTCCCGCTGGGGAGGGGCCTTTCGCCTCGGTGATCCTGATCCACGAGAACCGCGGCCTCAAGGAGCATACCCGCGACGTGGCCCGGCGCTTCGCCAAGTTGGGCTACACGGGGCTCGCCGTGGACCTGCTCTCTCGCTCCGGCGGCTCCGAGCAATTCGCTGACGAAGCCGAAGCCACAACCGCCATCTCCGAACTGGACCCCGGCAACGTAATCTCCGACCTCCGGTCCAGCGTGACGTGGCTGCAAGATCAGCCCTACGCTCAAGAGGGGAGGATCGGCGCCATCGGGTGGTGCTGGGGCGGTGGTCAGGCCTGGCGCCTGGCTACCGAAGAGCCGAGGATAAGCGCCATATCCGCCTTCTACGGCCCCAACCCGCCGCTCGAAGCCGTGCCAAACATCCAGGCAGCCACGCTAGGCATCTACGGAGGAGAAGACGCACGCATCACCGACCAGGAACCCGAGCTGGAGGAAGCCCTCGCCGCCGCCGGCAAGACCTACGAAATGAAAGTCTTCGACGGCGCCAACCACGCTTTCTTCAACGACACGGGCGACCGCTTCGACCCGGAGGCCGCCGAACAAGCGTGGTCCGACACCCTGGACTGGTTTGATCAATACCTGTAAACCGTCCTGCAGCGCCTGGACCGTTGCGAGGTGGGTCAGGATGGCGTTACGGTTGCTGGTACCCTATCCTGTGGGCGGTATGATCTCCAGGTTCCCCTCCAAGGTATGCTGCGATGCGCAATTCCTCGTTGAGCAAGCAAAATTCGAGGAGTTGATCGTCGCTTATCTCCACCGCCGGGCGTATTCGTAGTACCAGTGGCTCGGCTATCTCCCGTGCTTGGAGCCTGGTCTGGGTTGCCAAAAGTATCTCCGGGGAGGCTTCCCACTATCGCAACAGCCGGACCCGGGCCTCTCCATGTCCAGCAAGACAACAGCGGGGCCGCGGCTAAACGCCACGACCCCGCCTGTGTTCGGAACTATCCGACTCCTAGTACTTCGGTATGCTCGGGTCGATCTCCTCGCTCCAGGCGTTGATGCCGCCCTTGACGTTGTAGACGTTCTGGAACCCCGCATCCTGGAGGAGTTTCACGGCCCTCGCGCTACGCCCGCCGGTCTTGCAGTGGACGGCGAAGTTTTCGTCCTGGTCCAACTCCACCAGACGCTGTGGCAACTCGCCAAGCGGGATAAGCCGCGCGCCGATGTTCGCTACCTCGTACTCGTGCGGCTCGCGCACGTCGAGGACATTGACGCTCTCGCCGTTGTCGAGCTTTTGCTTGAGGTTCTGTACGCTGATCTCCGGGACCTGGTTCGCCGCTTCCTGGGCGTTTGCCTGCGGGATGCCGCAGAACTCCTGGTAGTCGATGAGCTCGGTAACGGTGGGATTCTCGCCGCACACCGGGCAGTTCGGATCCTTGCGCAGCTTCATCTGGCGGAAGCTCATCCCGAGTGCGTCGTAGAGTAGAAGACGCCCGATGAGAGGCTCGCCGATACCGAGTATGAGCTTGACGGTCTCCGTCGCCTGGATAGTTCCTATAGCGCCCGGCAGTATCCCGAGGACGCCGCCCTCGGCGCAGCTCGGTACGAGACCCGGCGGCGGCGGCTCCGGGTAGAGGCAGCGGTAGCACGGGCCTTCCTTGGCGTAGAACACACTTGCCTGTCCCTCGAAGCGGAAGATAGAGCCGTATACGTTCGGCTTACCCAGGAGCACGCAGGCATCGTTTACCAGGTAGCGTGTCGGGAAGTTGTCCGTCCCATCCACGATGATGTCGTAGTCCTTGAAGATGTCCAGCGCGTTCTCGCTGGTCAGTGGCTCCTCGTAGGCCTCGACTTTGACGTTCGGGTTCATGTCGGTTATGCGGTCGCGGGCGCTCTCTATCTTTGGACGCCCGATGTCGGAGGTGCCGTGAATGATCTGGCGCTGCAAGTTTGATTCGTCGACGATGTCGAAGTCCACGACCCCTAACGTACCCACGCCCGCCGCCGCGAGGTACAGGGCCAGCGGACTACCCAGACCTCCGGTCCCAACGGTCAGGACGCGCGCCGTTTTTAGCTTCTTCTGTCCGTCGAGGGCGACCTCGGGCATTATAAGGTGACGGCTGTAACGCGCGATCTCCTCGTTCGAAAGTTCGACCGCGCCATTTGGTGATTGTACTAATGGCTGGCGTGTCTCCATCATATGAAACTCCTCTTAGATAACTGCTGGTAAAGGTGGCGGGTCCGTGACGCCCGCCTCGATAGACGCGGCTAGCGAATTACCGACATCGCCTTTCGGGGGAGTCCTTATCGTCGAAGCCCCCGGCGATGGAGGGGATGATAGAGAGCTCGTCGCTCTCGGAGACTTGCGTCTCCGGACCATCGAGGTAACGTATGTCCTCGTCGCCCTTGTATACGTTGACGAACGAGCGGAGCTTGCCGTCGCCGGTGTACAGGTGCTGCTTTAGATCCTGATGCTCCTCGACGAGGTTCCCTAGCGCCTCGCCCGCGGTGCCGCCGCCAACCTCTACCTCGGCGTTACCATCGGTGTACTGTCTCAACGGGGTGGGGATTCTGACCTTCGGCATATCGGCTCCTCTTCTTCGTTCTTACCCTACGATGGGCTCTTCGTCATAACCAGAGCGGTCGTCCTTCAGTACCCACGAACGCATGTCTTCGACGTTGTCTTTGCTAACGGAGGCGATGACGTACGACCAGCCGGGCCACGCGTGGTCCCGATCATACTCCGAAGGCTCCGCCGGATGGTCCGGGTGGGAATGATATATCCCGAGGATCTCTATGTCCCGCTCTTCGGCCCGCTTCTCGAACTTCATGTATTCCAGAGGATCTATGAGGAAACGGCGCGAACGCTCCTCCTCGTGGATGTTCTCGGCTCGCCAGACGTCCACCACGACCTTCATGCCTTCGGCGTTCATCCCAACCATTACCCCGGAACACTCTTCCGGATATGTCTCTCTGGCGTGGTCGTGGATGTGTGCCACGTCACCAGCCCCTATCTTTAGCGGCACGCTCACTCCTCCCAGAAGCTCTCGGAGAGGTACTTATCCGCGCCATCGCACAAGACCGTGACGATCACCCCGGACTCCAACTCCCGCGCCACGCGCAACGAAGTCGCCACCGCCGCCCCGGCGGAGATACCTACCAGAATGCCCTCTTCACGCGCCAACCGCTTGACCATGTCATAGGCGTCCTCGGTCGGGGTGCCGAGGTTCCGGTCGGCGATGCTCGGGTCGTAGATCTCCGGGACGATGGCCGACCCCATGTGCTTCATGCCTTCGAGCCCGTGGAAGGGTGAGTCGGGCTCGAACGAGATGACCTGTATCCCGGGGTTGTACTCCTTGAGCCGCGTGGAGGTTCCGACGAAGGTGCCGCTCGTCCCGAGGCCCGCGACGAAGTGCGTGACCTCGCCGTCGGTCTGCTCCCAGATCTCCGGCGCCGTCGACTCGTAATGCGCCCTGGGGTTGGCCGGGTTCTTGTACTGGTCCGGATAGAAATACCTCTCCGGGTCTTCGGCGTACAACCGCCTGGCTTCCCGGATGGCCCCGTCGGAACCCTCGCCCGGATCGGTCAGAACGACCTCGACGCCATGAGCGCGCAGTATCTTTTTGCGCTCCTCGCTGGCGTTCTTCGGCATGCACAGCTTGACCTTGTAGCCTAGAGAAGCCCCGATCCAGGCGTAAGCTATACCCGTGTTCCCGCTGGTGGCGTCGAGGATGGTCTTTGTGTGCGTCAGCTTTCCGCTCTTCTCACCGTCCTGGATCATCCACAGCGCCGGCCTGTCTTTTACCGAACCTCCGGGGTTGTACCACTCGGCCTTGCCGAGAATCTTCACGCCCGGAACCTCGCGCGAAACACTCGACAACTCCAAAAGCGGCGTATTGCCTACAAGATCCACGGGCCGCAGCCCCACTTGGGTATTAATCCTAGTAATCATGTCGGGATTATTATACAAGCTCGGAACCCTACGTCCAGGAAGATTCTAAAGGGGAGAATATCCGCCTAACGTATTAACCGGAGGGCTCGAAATGAACCCTCCGGCTATGGTTGGTGCGTGGGAGGAATTATAACCTCGTGCGCGGGCTCAACGCTACTCCTTTCGGCGTACCTATGCCAGGAATTCCACGATTTTTTCTAGAGGTCGGCGGCGGCAGGTGAAGATGGGGGTGTCGAGTTCCGTGTATGCGCTCGCCTCGCTCTCGCGGAGTTCCATCATCAGGTCCTGGAACTTCTCGGGGGTCTCGGCCTCGAAGGAGAGGATGAACTCGTAGTCGTCTATCCCGAAGCAGTAAGCGGTATTGTTCTTCACCGGATAGTGTTTGCGTCCTATGTGCATATGCTCGTTCATCATGCGCTGGCGTTCTTCGAGGGGTAGCCGGTACCACTCGCGCGTCTTGACGAACGGGTAGACGAAGAGGTAGTCGCCTTCTCCCGGGATTATGTAGCGGCGGTTCTCCCAACCCGGGGTGTGCTCCCCGACGTAGATAGAGCGCCGCGACAGCCCGAAGTACGAGTAGGTGACGTTCAGGTACTTGCCGAGCCCGCTCTTCAGCAGGGCGGCGGTCATCGCCTCGAAGGCTTCGAGGTCGTAGCCGATCTTCCACAGCATGAAGTCCGCGTCGGCGCGGAGGCCCATTAGCGAGAAAGACCGGAGCAGCATCCCACCTGAGTGCTCCTCGACGGCTCGCAGAAACTCCTCTTTACCCCGCTCGCGCTCCTCGTCCGGCAACCTTCGCCACTTCGGGTCCATCTTGAAGAAGGCATAGTTTATGTACTGGGCCGGGAGCTTCTCCTCTTGCGCCTGTTGCTCCCTCGTCTGTGTCTCGGTCATTGGTCCTCCCTCCGGTCGGACGCTGCCAGCTATTGACTGTCAGCGATCAGCTCTTTGCCGGTTACCTGGAACACCGACTGCTCACGCCTTACGCCTTCCACGGTGTACTACCTATTTTCTGACGGCTGACTGCTCCTCAAGACCGAAGCCGTGGTCGTAGAGTTCCTCTATGCGTGCCAGCTCCTCGACGGTAAGGTCCGGTGTCTCGGGGGCGGAGGCGAACTCGTCGATGTGCTTCTCGTCGTAGATGTTCGGTAGGGTCGAGGCGACTTCGGGTGCCGCGAGGATGAACTTCAGGGCCGCCTGACCCAGGGTGCGTTCCCCGGATTCGGTGAGGAAGCTCAACTGCTCGATCTTCTTGAGGCCCTCTGTGAGCCATTCTTTGGGGCGGTGGCGGCGGTGGTCGTTCTGGGCGAAGGTGGTGTTCTCGTCGTAGTTGCCCTCGAGCATGCCGGAGGAGTGGGGGACGCGGACGAGGAGGCTTGTGTTAGTGTCGCGGGCCGCCTCGATAAGGGACCGGCCCGGGTCTTGTTCGAGGATGTTGTGGATCATCTGCACGCCATCTACCCGGCGCTCGCGCATCGCCTTTACGCCTTCTTCGAGCCAGCCTATCTTCGGTCCGAGAGCCACACCGTAGGCCCGGACCTTCCCTTCATCCTTGAACTGCTCCATGAGCCCGAAGAGCGCGTCGTTGTCGATGGCGTCCATCTTGGTATTGTGGAGTTGCAGGAAGTCTATGTAGTCTGTGTCGAGCCGCTTCAGGCTTTGCTCCAGGGCGAAGCGGATAAAGTCTTCGGACCAGTCCTGGGGGCGTTCCTGCTGACCGCGGCGAGCGGTGTGGTTATAGAAGTCGTAGCCTATTTTGGTGGAGATCACCACCTCGTCGCGCACGTGCCCCGAGGCGAAACCGGCGTCGGCTAGCAGCGTCTCGCCCTTGCCGGAGCCGTAAGTGTCGGCCGTATCGAAGTAGTTGATGCCCCTCTCTCGCGCCAGCCTCAGGAGCCGCACCGACCGCTCGTCGACGACCTCGCCCCACCAGCCGGTGCTTACCGTCCATACCCCGAAACCAACTTCGGAGACTCTTACGCTCGTGTCCCCGAGCATCCGATATCTCATCTCTGTCCTCCCGCCATAAAACTCTTGCCCACAACGTCTACGAGTTTCTTTCATTCTATCCCTGACAAAGCACCGGCACAGTGTAAGTTCTCCCAACAAACGCGCGCACGTGGCACATACCTCGCGTGCCTCTATACTTCCTTCGTCGAATAAAAGGCAAGGGAGGTTAAGTGTTCGCTGTTTATGGCGCGGGGGAGAAGGGAGCCCGGCGAGCGGCTCGTGATGGGGCGGCGGTCGTGGTGGTCGATGCGTTCCGGGCGAGCACTACCATTGCCGTCCTCGCGAGGAAGGGTGCCCTTGTGATCCCCGTCGCCTCCATAGAAGAGGCCGCCACTTACGCCGGAGCGGATTACCGTATCGGAGAGCGTGGCAGTAAAAGGGTGCGGGGATTCGACTTCGGAAACTCCCCGACGGAGGTCGAGGGGGCGGAACTGAAGCCTGGCGCCACGGTCGTGTTGAGCACTACGAATGGAACTCGTGTGATCGAGGCGGCCAACGGTGCGCCCGCTGTCCTGACCGGCGCTTTCGTGAACGCGCACGCCGTCGCCGACGAGTTGGCGAGCGGCGCGCACGACGTGGACCGTGTAGCCGTGATCGGCTGCGGCTGGGAGGGCCGGCGGGCGTTGGAGGACGAGTCCGCCGCAGGAGCCATCCTACACCGCCTCCGAGAGAGAGGCTTTGAGCTCGACGAGCGGGCGGAGCGCGTCGTGAGGCTGTACCTCGACCGTCCCGAGAAATCCCTCCGCCGCAACAGCGCGGCCCGGCGTCTCACGGTCCTCGGCAATGAGAGCGACCTCGATTTCTGCCTCGCCGAGAACACCGTGCCGGTCGTGCCCCGTCTCGAAGGCGATGTCCTTGTGAGCCGACGCTAGCCATGATGATAGCTGAAGTTTCTTGGCCATTTGGCCAAACGAGGATGTGGGATGAAGTCGGAATGTCGGCCAAAAATATCCTTGACAGGGGCGTGGCGCACCAGTACTCTGAAGTCGGGCATGGCGAAGCAAACGTTACTAAGTATTTGTCAGACCGCCCGGGGAAGGAGGTGTTGACCAGATGACAATAACCATCACTCACGAGAGGGTGAAAGAAGTCACTCGCGAGGATGTGGATCGGGCCATTGACGTGATCGAGCGTCACCTCGAGAAGGAGGCTCGCACCCGCAACTTGCTCGACGAGCAGGCGATCATGCGTCCCAAGGACCTGTGCAAGCAGCAGGGTTTGGACATGGTAGCCGAGCTACGCGGCATGGTCTAAAAACCACCGCACAGTGCGCCGCAAGGCGTCTAGCCCATGAAGGGGGATGCACAGTAAGCTCCCAAATGCCCCACCGGGTTACAGGGGCTGTCCATCCCCCTTCACGAGCCTAAAGAGGACCGGGGTCCCGGTCCTCTTTTTCTTGCCCGATCTTCGATTTCCCATTAGCCGGTCCCTGACCCTTCTCGGGTGCTTCATCGGACGGCCGCGGTGTTGGCGCGGGCTCCGCTTCACCATCCGCGCCGGGCCCTGCGTCTTGCTGCGCCGGTGGTCCTACACCTTGCTTCGGGGTCGCGCCTGGTTGTTGGGGAGCCCCGCCGGGACGCGGCGAACGGGCATCATCACCGGGTTGCGCGGGTACTCCGGCCGGTTGCTGGGGTGTTTGCTGGCCGTTCTCTGGCGAGACCTGCTGCTCTCCCGAAGGGTCGCCGGAGGGTGAGACCTGTGTACCGGGAGTAGGGGAACTTGTGAAGAAGCTGCCGATGGAGGTTCGCTTACCTCTATTTTCGCCGGAGGATGCGGTCTCTTCTTGCTGGCAGTCTCTCCACACGAGGCAGGAGAGTGTCTCCCCGGCGGTAGCCTCGACACCCGTAACGGCGGCGAGTCCGATCAGAGTGGCCACCAGCCCGGCCAGGATACCTCCGAAGAGCACCCGGCGTCTCCCGGACGGGGTCATCTCCTTTAGGTATGACGGGATCGAGCGCAGCCGCGCGAAGAGGCTTACTCTGGCGGCTGGCTCGGGGTCCGGCTCTGGGCTCTGCCTGCCCGGGATGCGGATTTGCTGGGTAGAGAGCCGACCGCGCACCGTATCGGGGAGGCCCGATATCTTGGTGGAGGCTTTCTCTATCTGAGCGCCCAGGATAGCGGAGCCAAGGTTGATCGTCATCGCGGTCAACGCCGCCCCGATCAAGGTCCCGGCTACCCCAAGCTTGGAGGTAAAAAGCGCCGCCACCGCCGCCGCGGCCCCGGACGCTATCACCATGTTTATCTTGACGACCTTCTGAGACTTCTCCTCTTCCGCCATGATGCCAAAGATATTATCAGCTTGCTACAGTGTGTAAAAGGAATGACAGTAGAGGTTGTCTCGTATACGTGGTTGCCAAATCTGGACCAGGTCAGCCTGCGTCGCCACAATCCCCGCCTGGCGCGCCCTGTATTGCCCGAGATCCTTCGTCGGGTCTAACCCGTTGCCGAGGTTTCCCAGGGCGTCCTCAGGCGGCTCAGGGGTGATGTCGGCGATCTTACCGGTAGTCAATGCTAAGATCCAGGTGGTCTCGTGCTGCTCCGCAGTAGCTTCACAATCTCCAGGACCTCCTCACTGGGGCCGGCCTCAACTGCATCCAGTGTGAGGCCCTGCCCACAATGGCATTCGAAAGTTGGGGGAGCTAGCTCCGATCTCCAGTCCTCCTCGAGCCCAAGAAGGATCAGCTTCTCCCCGCACCCGCACCCGAGGACTATCTGCCCCGAGCACTCCAGGATGCGTTCCTGCAACCCTGACAGACCTTCCACGCTTCCCCCTTCCGTTCCTCGGCTTCAGCAGAGCTTTAGCCAGAGAGCGAATCCTGACCGGCGGCGTGGAGGGGGAATGTGCCACCGGTGATCACTAGTTTACTCGAGCCGTAGAAGCCGGGATGTGCCTCCGAAGACTGACCCCCTCCGGCAGTCCCAGCAATGCACATCCCGGCAAGCTACGTGGTTAGCATTTTGCACCTCTTCCGGCAGGATACAACGTCAACCGGGCTCACCCCCTGATCTAGCTTGCCTAACCCTCAAGCTAAACATTATGGACGGTGCAGATCTCCTTGTAGCCCGGAGAACCACCCCACCCGGCATAGCAGCCCTGTCGTAGTAAGATGCAATGCATGAAAGACGAGCATACAGAGTCCGCTCGCGGAGATCTCGCGGATATTACTGCGGATCTCCCCGGAGATTCCGGATGGATAAAGACCAGGACAGCCGCGGAGGCGCTTGGAGTAGACCCGCGAACCATCCGCGCATACATAGAGCGCGGAGATCTGCTTGCTAGATCCGAGGGGGAAGGCATACAGAAAACCTACCTGATATCTATAGACTCTGTATACGCTCTGCGCGACCGCCGCAGGTCATCCGCGAAGAAGAAGCGGACTCCCGCATCGGAGGGCCGCGGAAAATCCGCGAGGAACGTCACTTCCCCGGATGCTCGCGGGGCCACAACCGGGTGGGTACCCGCTGAGGATCTCGTGGATATCATTCGCGATCTAGCAGCGGAGACAGCGCGAATGTCCGCGGAGGCAGCAGAGTTTAAGACCCGTCTAGAGCTGAGCACCCAGGCCGAGAGCACCTTGCGTGAGAGTTTGGAGCGGGAGCGGGAGAGGGCAGAGCGACTTGAGGTGGAACTCACTTCGTTGCGAGAGGAACAAAAACCGTCACTAGAGTCGCAAGACGCCTCGGAGACAGCCCACGAGAGTTTGGCCGAGTACACAGTAACCTCGGGGCCACAGGAGCCCGCGCAGCGCCGCGAGCGAAGCTGGTGGCGTAGATTCTTTGGGTTCAGTTAACCTAGAGGCCGGGCGCTGGATGGAAGTGACGAGTTCCCCTACTAAACGCGCCAGGAACGGGGGCGGGGCGGCAGCAAGAGAACGCGCCTCTCTGTAGGCTCCTCACGTAACAGAAGCAGAGGGGCTGCTACGCCCCGCCCCTCTTAGGGTATCGTGATTCTTTCTGACACGTCTTAAGAAGACCTTAACTATCTTTTACGAGAGTGCTGCTCCCGACAATCATTATCGAACGGATGTTAACTGGATCACCCTATGTGCCTTGTGCATATATCAAACAATGATACGCTCTTTCAGATGTCAAGTTAACCAGGGCTCGCGATCCACTGTGGATCAATGAGCGCCTAGATTAGGAGAGATGCATTTGAAACGCTTAATGCTGATGTTTTCGTTGGTGGCAATACTGGTAGTTTCGGCTATCCCCATGGCTTTTGCCCAGGATCGCAACGATCGCCAGGAAGACCGCCAGGAGCAGCGCGAGGAGCGCTTTGAGGACAATGGCTTCTTCTTCAGTGGAGACCGCTTCGACGAGGATCGTTTCGAGGACGGGTTCTTCTTCTTCGGCGGGGACGGCTTTGACGAGGACTTCGACGGCGTTGATTTCGACAACGACGGCTCAGGAGTTAGCCAGGACTTCGAGCAGGAGACTGAGAGCGGCGACGTGGACCAGTCATTTAACGTCTCCAACACGGGCGACAACTCCAACCAGTGTGCCAACGTTAATGGCACCGTGAACACCGGCAACCTGCAGAGCCAGACTGGTTCCATCCAGTACGCTTCGGACATCGATGAGTTCGAGCAGGATGACATTGGTTCTGACCTCACGGTCGACGGATCTTCGACCGTTAGCTGCGACCAGCAGGTCAACCAGGCCGCCGCTGCCGGCTAAGGGGGTCGTCACGTCTACGGCGGCTGGGTAGCCATACCAGCAGCCCGCCAAGAAGGTTAAGGAAGGGCCGGGGCCTAACAGCCTCGGCCCTTTCTTGTGACTAGCCGTTCGGGAGAATGAAGGGCCAGCCCCTATTAAATAGGACCCCGGCCCGACGGACAGACGCCCCAGAGGATTTCACTCCTTTCGAGGCCGTGCATCACGAGGGATGAAGCGCCCATCTACGGGATAGAAGCTGGTTCGGACTGCGTCCGTCAATAAGTTATCGGACAAAACCTCGTGAACCTTTAAAAGCCGAAACGTGACGTGTTCGGACAACCCCCGCGACGTCTGCAAGCGCTGAACGGCACACTCTACCAACGAGAGTAGGAGGGTAGTTTACGGGTAGCATGAAGCGGCAGATAAGAAGGCCGGAGAGTCCGCGCGCGGAATTCTCTGCGAGTAGGTAGGACTTTCTGCAACCGAGGAGCACTTTGCGAGGCCCTGGAGCAAGCGAAAGTAGCCGAGCCCCTCCCACGGCCGCGAAGGCCTCGGCGCCGACCGTGCTCGTGCAGGACCTCCTAGGGTACGCCTCGGTAGCGTTGACGCTGGACCGCTACAGCCACGTCCTGCCCGGCATGGGAGACCGGACTGCCGCCGCGATGGAGGCCGCGCTGTCCTGGAAAAGGCCCTTCCGGGCCGCATTGGTGTACCCGTTGGTATAGGGAGGGCCGGGATTGCTCCCGGCCCTCCTCATTGCTCTGGCGTTTGTGTGGCTAACAAAGAAGTCTCGGAGCGGAGGAGGAGGGATTCGAACCCTCGATACCCCGTTTAGAGGTATAACACCTTAGCAGGGTGCCGCTTTCAACCACTCAGCCACTCCTCCGTAAGCGGCTCACAGTATACCAAAGAGTCCCAGACGACCGAAAGTCCGGCGCTGAGGAATGCTATGCATCCGTGGCTTGCTGGTCTTCCGTGAGGATGTCGGGTTTTTCATCGGCGGGTTTGGCGTCAAGGATTTGCTGGCCGGAGATCTCTTCTTTGAGCCTGACTAGTGTGGCGTTTAGCTCGGCGCCGAAGAGGATGGTTATGGAGGAGATGTAGAGGTAGAGAAGCAGGACGATGACGGCGCCGATAGAGCCGTAGGTCTCGTCGTAGGAGCCGAAGTTGGAGACGTAGAAGCGGAAGGCTATGCTGGCGAGTACCCAGAGTGCGACCGCGATAAATCCGCCCGGGGTGATCCAGCGGAACGGCTGCCCGGCGTCGGGGGCGAAGTAGTACATGAGCGCGATCGCGATCACCATGAAGAACAGCGCCACGGGCCAGCGCGCGATGTTCCACACCAACTCGAAGACCTCGCTCAGCCCAAAAAGGCCGGCGATGGCTGAGCCGATGCCGGGTCCGGCTACGAGGAGTAACACGCCTACGAGTATGATCGCGCTGAGGCCGAGCGTCATGAGAAGGGCGATCCCACGCACCTTCCAAAACGGCCGGGTCTCTTCGACGTCATACGCCTTGTTGAGCGCGTTTATCAGCGCGGCAAAGGCCCCGGAGGCCGACCACAGAGCTACGATGAGGCCGAGCGAGAAGAGCCCCGGCGCAGGGTTGTTGCCGCTGATGGTGTCGCTCAGATATGACTCGATGATGTCATAGACCTGCGGAGGCGTTACCTCCGCGAAGTACGCGAGGACCTGGTTGGCCAGGTCCTCGGTGGAGAAAGTCCCCATCAGCGAGACCAGCACCAGGAGGAATGGGAAGAGCGCCAGGATCAGGTAAAACGCCAACTGCGCCGCGAGGCCGGGAGCATCATCTCTCTGAAACTCCACCACGGCCGCCTTGAGCGCTCTGAAGCTCAAGAGGCTCCGCATATCCAGAAGAAAATTCTTCAGAGAGCCCTTCGCGGAGCGTCGCGCTACCCCCCGGAGCTCCGCCCGGTCCAGATCCAACTGCTCGCTCTCGTCCCCAGAATCTTGCATAAGCAACCTACACAAATTATAACGCGATCCAGGGAGCACGCAGCCCGCGCGGCTTCTCGGGTTGCTTTGTCGAGGGGGCTGGTCTGGGAACGGAGGTTGGCGACAAGGGCCTCATCTATCCTCCCTCCTTCGAGGATGGAGACGGCTTCAGTCGCACGCGTACCGGTGCGAGGGGCGCGGACGTTATGCTCCCTGCCTTCAACGCGGGCGCGGGCGAAGACGACGAACTCGGCGAGGCTCTTTGCTATCCAGACGACTGTGACGTCTCTGGTGAGCCGGCGCAGGTGAAGACGTGCGGCGCTCAGAGCGCGTGAACGGTCGCACTGACGTCATGGTGCTCTTGGACGAACACGCTGAACCGCATCTTTATGCCAGGAGTTCTAGTTACAGGAGCATGTAGGCTAGCGATGGACGATCTATGGGCCCGCTTGGAGCGTATAAAAAGACATGGCGTCCGCGTGCTGGAAAAAGTCTCTCAGAGTTAGCAAGAGCCCCGTGCGAAAGGGGGCGGGAGCGGATATGCTCACCGGACGGAAGCTGGAGGGACATTTCGGCTCTACTGACGGTTGGGGAGGGCTCGGGTTGAAAGGCGCTACGGACGAGGCTTTGATCTCGCGGGTAGCCGGGTCCGGTGACGGGCGGGCACTCTCGGAATTGTACGACCGCTACGGTGGGCTGGTATACGGGGCGGGGATGCGCTACCTCGGGGATCGCACGCTCGCGGAGGACCTCGTGCAGGACGTCTTCGTCTCGGTGTGGCGAAAGGCAGCGACTTTCGACGCTTCTCGGGCTGCCTTCTCCACCTGGGTCTACCGCATAACCCGCAACCGGGCAACAGACCTCGCCCGCCGCCGCGAAGCGCGGGTGCGAACCGTGGCACCGCCGGCAGAAGGAGCGTACCCCGAGCCAGGCGAGGGGGACGGGTCCGAGCAGACCGTGAGGATGTTCGACCTCGTGGGCGCTCTATCGGGACTCTCGCCGGCCCACCGCGAGGTGTTGGTCCTTGCCTACTTCGAGGGGCTCTCGCAGCGAGAGATCTCCACCCGCACCAATATGCCTTTAGGCACGGTCAAGAGCCGTACCACCGCCGCCCTGCGCGCCGCCCGAAAGCGGTTGCTAGCCCCGGAGGAGCACCCCAAAGATGGGTGAACGACGCGGCCACAATGAGAACCGGGACAGAGGCCCGCAAGGGGGACACGCGTGGGCGTCGGGTTTGCTCGGCCCCTACGTGCTCGGGGCGCTTGATCCGGAGGAAGAAAAGGCGGTGGAGCGTCACCTCGAAACGTGCGGCGCGTGCCAGGATGAAGAGCGCGGTCTGCGTGAGACCCACCAGCGGCTGGCCGGGGCCTCCATCGCCGCCTCCTCCGCGCCCCCGGAACTAAAGGCGCGGGTTCTCGATGCCCTGCCCGCGAGAGACCGCGATGGTACGCTACGCGGCTCTCTCCGGGGGGCGTTGACGGCAGCGGCGGTACTCCTTCTCTTCGGGGTAGCTGTGTTGGTGTACTCGACGAGCCTCTTCGACCGGACGGCGGAGGCTACCGCACTCGCGCCGACGGAGCTCGCGCCCGGGGCGGGCGGGGAGATCGAGTTGCGGGGCGCCGGTTCTGATATGCGGGCAAGTATGGAGGTTTGGGGTCTGCCGGAGACGGGGCCGAACGAATACTATGAGTTGTGGCTCGGCCGGGAGGGGGGACGCGTCAGCGCCGGCACCTTCACGGTAGACGACGGGGGACGCGGTGAGGTCTCGGCGCTGTGTCCGGAGGTGGTTGGGGGCTACGAGCGCGCCGGGATCACCCTGGAGCAGTTCCCCGAGGAGCCGCGTATGGACTCCGCCAGGGTAATGTTGCGCGGTGACCTGCGGCAAGAGCCCTAGAGGTTCGCGGTACGGCAACCAATACTGCTCTCGTTCGAGGAACACAGCGGAGATCAGGAGCTAGTAGAACGAAGGTGAGATGACCAGGTACGTTTCGTGGTGCGATCGAGACGCAGCCCGCCAGTCTCAAGCACTGCACTCGATGGGTGGGACCCGCAACTCCTTCCCGTATACTTCCCACCATGAAACTCATCGTCGCCGAGAAACCGTCCGTGGGTCGAGATATTGCCGCTTCTCTGGGCCGGGGCCGCAAGGAGAAGGGTGCGGTAGTGGGGGATGGGTGGACCGTTACCTGGGCAGTGGGGCATCTCGCGGAGCTTGCCCCTCCTGATGCTTACGGTGAGGAGTACAAGCGTTGGCGGCTGGAGAGTTTGCCGATATTGCCGGAGAAGTTCAAGGTACGGGTGAACTACAAGACCCGGGATCAGTTCTCCGTGGTCAAGAGTTTGATGCGTGATCCGTCGGTGACGGAGGTGGTCAACGCCTGCGACGCGGGGCGGGAGGGAGAGTTGATCTTCGCCTACCTCTACGGTCTCGCCGGGTGCAAAAAGCCCGTGAAGCGGCTCTGGATCTCCTCCCTTACTCCCGAGGCGATCAGGGAAGGTTTTGCCTCCCTACGTGACGGAAGCGCCATGAAGCCACTCGAAGACGCCGCCCGCAGCCGCGGCGAGGCCGACTGGATCGTGGGTATGAACGCTACCCGCGCCTACTCCACAAAGTTCGGGACGGTAGGCAACGTCCTCTCCGTGGGCCGCGTCCAGACCCCGACCCTCAAGCTCCTCGTCGACCGCGAGAGAGAGATAGAGAACTTCAAGCCGGAGAAGTTCTGGACCGTCTACGCTCGCTTCGCCCGTGACGACAAGCACTACGATGGCATCTGGTTCAAGGAGAAGCAGAACCGTCTCAAGAAGCGAGAGGCCGCGGAGGCGATAGCGGCGAAGGTGCGTGGCGGCGTTGGCGTCGTGCGCAAGGCCGAAAAGAAGACCGCGACCGAGAAGCCACCGCTCCTCTTCGATCTCACCGAGCTGCAGCGCAACGCCAACTCGAAGTACGGTCTTACCGCCGACAGAACGCTCAGGGCCGCCCAGGCCCTCTACGAGGAGCGCAAGCTCATAACCTACCCCCGCACGTCCAGCCGCTATCTCTCTAAAGACATGGTGCCGGGGCTGGCAAAGCGAGTCGAGGCAGCCGGGGCTCTCCCGGACCTGGCCCCCTTTGCAGCCGGGCTACTCGCTCTCCCCAGGTTGCCCGTAAGCAAGCGCATCGTGGACGACTCGAAGGTCACGGACCATCATGCCATATTGCCTACTAACAAGAAGCCCTCCGGGGAGCTGCCGCCGGACGAGGCGAAGGTCTACGACCTCGTTGCCCGGCGTTTCCTCGCCGTTTTCTTGCCGGCGGCCCGCTTCGAGAACACCACCGTGGTCACCGTGGTCAGAGACGAGACGTTCCTCTCGCGGGGGCGCGTCGTATTAGAGGCTGGCTGGCGTGCGCTCTACCCGGACGGGGTCGGCGGGAAGAAGGAGAAAGAGCCTCCCATATTGCCTGCTGTCGAGAAGGGGCAGGAGTGGTCCGTGGCAAAGGTGGCGGTCAAGGAGGGGGAGACCAAGCCGCCACCGCGCTACTCGGAGTCGGCGTTGCTCGGGGCGATGGAGACGGCCGGGAAGTTCGTCGAGGACGAGGAGTTGCGGCAGGCGATGAAGGACTCCGGACTCGGGACGCCGGCCACGCGGGCGGCGACTATCGAGCGGCTCCTGAAGGTCGGCTACCTCGTTCGGGACAAAAAGGTGCTGGTACCGGCGGAGAAGGGGCGCGCCCTGATCGAACTGCTCGGAGAGAGCCCTCTAGCCTCCCCCGAACTGACCGCCCAATGGGAGGAGCGCCTGGCAAAAATGGAGAAGGGCTCCGAGAACCGCACGCGCTTCATGGACGACGTAAGCGGCTTCGCGACGATCCTAGTTGACGAGGTGCGCGCTAAAGAGGGCGAAAAAGTCGCCGCTATCAAAAAGTCTGGCGGCAACGGCGGCGCTAAAAACGGCGGCGCTAAGAATAGCGAGCCGCTAGGCGTCTGCCCGAAGTGCGGCTCTCCGGTAGTGGAGACGAAGAAGTCATACGGTTGCTCGGCGTGGAAAGCCGGTTGCAAGTTCGCCATCTGGAAGGCTGTCTCCGGCAAGCGGATCAGCGAAGCTCAAGCCAGACTGCTATTGACGAAGGGACGTACGGGGCAGCTCAAGGGCTTCAAGAGCAAGGCCGGAAAGCCCTACTCGGCGGCGCTCATTCTCGACGGGGAGCATAAGGTGCGGATGGAGTTTGGGGAGCGTTAATTACAATACGCTATACGTTACTTAGGAGCTTCCGTTTTAACCGCGAGACGGCCAGACAACGCCTTCGTCTTGTTTCATCCGCCCTTTGGCGAGAACCTCTAGCGATTTGCAGACTCGACTTGTAAAACTAACAAAAGTAGTTATATACTACCATCGTTAGTTAAAACAGGCGGACGGGACTGCGGAGAGGAGCCGAAGATGAAGACGATCGAGAACCGAGAACCGTGGGAGGCGCGGGCAATGGGGGGAAAGGTTCCCGAATCCTTCCTGCTGGCACGCCCGGCGGCGCTGCTGAGGGTCGAGGGAGCGGCGATGCTCGCCGGGAGTGTGTTGCTGTACTGGCTGCACGGAGGGAGCTGGTGGATGTTCGTGCTGCTCCTGTTGACGCCTGACGCGTCGATGCTGGGCTACCTGGCGGGGCCGAGGGTCGGTGCGGCTGCCTACAATGCCTTCCACGCCTACCCGCTTCCGGCGGCTGTGGGGATCGTCGGTCTGCTAGCGGGGTCCCCGCTTGCCGTTGGCGTGGCCCTGGTGTGGTTTGCCCACATCGGCATGGACCGCGCGATCGGCTACGGTCTGAAGTACCCGAGTGCCTTCGGGGATACACACATGGGGCGGGTGTGAGGCTCTCCTTGTGGCTTCCGCGCTTCGCCTCCGAGCATGCCTAGGGCGGGGCTGAGCAGGGCGGCGGTCGTGGAGGCCGCCGTCGTCCTCACCGACGAGGGGGGGCTGGAGGGACTTTCTCTCGTCGATCTGGCCCAGCGCCTGGGCGTGCGCAAACCCTCACTCTACAACCACGTCGCGGGGATCGGGGACCTCAGGCGCGAACTGGCTTTGGTGGGTATCCGGGAGCTGGGGCGACGCTTATCCCGCGCCGCCGTGGGCAAGGCCGGCGACGATGGGCTCTTCGCGCTCGCGGAGGCTTACCGGGCCTTCGTCAAGGAGAGGCCGGGGCTCTACGAGGCCACCGTGCGTTCCTACCGGCTCTCCGACCCCGGTGACCCCGAGCTTGGGGCGGCCGAGGAGGAGACGCTGGGGACCGTGTTGGCCGTGCTCGCCTCCTGCGGCGTCCGCGGTGAGGAGGAGTCCATTCACGCCGCGCGGGGCTTGAGGAGCATCGCCCACGGCTTCGCCACGCTGGAGGAAGCCGGAGGCTTCGGCATCTCCTTGGACCCCGACCAGAGCTTCCGCAATCTCGTGCGCGCGTTCGCCGAAGGGCTGCGCCAGTTCGGGGAGCGTGGATCCTAAGGGCGAGCCGAGCCGGATGGGGAACGAGCGGCTGCGCCGAAACCCTGTGGAAGATCGCCCGGCAGGCCGAGGGGTAGCTTCTCCGGTCGGGCGAAACGCTATCCGGCGGTGAAGAAGGCTTTCTAACCGCACAAACAGGTAACATCCAGGCTCACCTGCAAAGCCCAAACGCTCTCCCGTGCTTAAACCTCAAGTAGGAGGGGACGGGCTACACGTAGCTAAGCCAAAACGATAGGGAGGAACTTAGGTGCGTAGCAAGGACACTCGAGAGTTTATTCTGATCGCTTCAGACTGTCCTGTTGATAAGGGCACGTTATTCAGGGCAAGAGAACGGACAAACCAGTAGTAGTGCATCAATATGAGGTGCTGTCTCAGCACCCCTACGAGTACTCCGAGAGAGAACTCAGCTATGAGGTTCACATCGTGCGTCACGGCAAGCAGGAAGGAGACCTTCAACTCGACAAATACGCAAAGAAGGCGAGAAGGTCGTAGCTGCCACCAAGCGTGGCACGAACGGCGGCGTCAAGAGTAGCGAGCCGGTGGGCGCCTGCCCGAAGCACGGCTCTCCGGTCATCGAAACAAAGAAGGCTTACGGCTGCTCGGCGTGGAAAGCCGGTTGCAAGTTCGCCATCTGGAAGGCTGTCTCCGGCAAGCGGATCAGCGAAGCTCAAGCCAGACTGCTATTGACGAAGGGCCGCACGGGGCAGCTCAAGGGCTTCAAGAGCAAGGCCGGAAAGCCCTACTCGGCGGCGCTCATTCTCGACGGGGAGCATAAGGTGCGGATGGAGTTTGGGGGGCAGGATCAACCTCCTTGATGAGTAATCCTCTCGGAGAAACAGGGCTTCCTGTTTCTCGGAAACTCAGAGGTTGTGTGCTTCCTTTGTCCCAGATTCCATAGCAGCATAGTCGTTGTCAGGGTCCCACCCGCACAACTGGCAGTAACCAAGCCCCGTCTCCCAGTCGTAATCCAGCCACTTGCTCGCAGCACAGCCAGGGCAGCGTGCCGGGTACGTTCTGGTGTCTACTTCCTGGTTATTCCAGTACATCAACAGCCCCTTTGACACTACCATTAGCTCGGCAAAGCCTGGCCAGCAGTTCCTGGGCCTGCTGGGGAGTTGGTATCTCCCGGACCCAGCGGCCGACTATTCTCTTATGATCGAGGATCTCGAAGACGGATTCATTGTCTCTCCACGCTTCTTCGTGGGCTAGCAAGGAGACGCTGTCGCCGCTGCAGCCGATGATCAGAACATCGGTGAAGCAGTCGTCCAGATCCCATCCTGCGTTGGCAAACGCGTGCTCTATTTCCTGGCGACCCATTTCTATCTACCACCTTCCTTCCTTGCAACTTCCCTTAAGCGCCTATTGTGTCAGCGTGGACTAGCGATGTAATGGCCCTAAATATGCAATTGTCCTCTAAATCGCCAGAATTAGTCTTCCCGAGAACTTTGAGGGCATTGAGATGAAAATGGCCCGAAGTGTGTACGGGAACTGCACCCTTCAGGCCATGAGCCTTCTCTGGCAATGTGAGAGCATACCTTTTTCTTTCGGAAAAGGAGCGGGAACATGACCCCGGAGCAGATAGAGCAAGCCCTCACCCAAGCCGGATGGCGTCTCGACGGCGGCTTCTCAGAGTACCTAATAGTCGGTTACGACGACCACGCATCGATACTCGCCCATAGCTGGGTGTGGGAGAAGGACACTCACGTCTTCGAACTCAGCGACGAGCGAACGGAGCGTGTCTACTGGGTGCATTCCATACCCACGCCTTGGCAAGCCAAGCTGCTACTCGAAGAGTACGGCAGCCCCTCTCAAGAAGAAGAGCTGCCGGGCACCCTTTACGAGTTCGGGCAGTATGGTTATGCTTCCTAGGGTTCCGGTCTCCTCTGGTTAGCCTGGCGCTCTTTAGCCCGGGTTGAAGAGTAGGCTGCCTCTATTCACGAACTGCCGAGAGGACGTCTTGTCGGACATGGGCTTTCTTTCTGAGAGGCTGTTCGCCAGCGACCTCTTCCTCTTCGTCCCACGGTCCTACGCACCAGCAGCATCCGGCCGTTTTACCTATGCTCGCCAGGTGTCGAGATTGCTCGATGTAAACTCGCTCTCCTCTCTATGAAACTCCTCCACCGTCGCAGAATTTAGAGCGTGTTGCAGATTGAATGGTCCCTTGAGATCCTGTATCCATGAACGGTTACTCGAAGGATCTCAGAGTGAGAGTATTAGGCGCGGTAGACCAGGGAACCTCGAGGCGGGAGGCGGCCAATCTCTTCGGCGTCTCGCCCTCGACTCTCAAGCGTTGGCTGAGGCGCCGCCGCAACGGCGAGGATCTCGCACCCAGGCCCTCGCCGGGGCGCACCCCCAGTATCCTCAAGACCGCTGAGGAGAAGCGAGAACTGTGGGCTCAGTTGGAGGCCAACGACGACGCCACTCTGGAGCACCACTGCGAGTTATGGCATGAGCGTCACGGCACGAGAGTATCGGTAGCGACCATGAGTCGGGCGGTGCGCAGGCTCGGCTGGACCTACAAAAAAAGTCGTTGGTGGCCACCGAACGGGACGAGGACAAGCGGAAAGCTTGGCACGAGCGCCTGAGGAGCGTGGACCCGAGGCGGTTGGTGTTCGTGGACGAGAGTTCGACTAACATCGCCCTCACCACCCGCTATGCAAGGGCACCCAAAGGCGAGAGAGCCAGGGGCTCGGCCCCCCGCAACTGGGGCGAGAACGTCACCCTCGTCTCGGCAATCTCAGTGGAGGGCATCGGTCCCTCCGTGAGCATCCAGGGGTCGCTGGACGGGGAGGCATTCGGACTCTACGTGCGGCGCTTCCTCCGCCCGGCGCTAAGGTGCGGGCAGATCGTGGTGGCGGACAATCTCTCCGCCCATAAGGGCCGCGAGGCGCGTCGGCTGATCGAAGAGGCAGGCTGCGAGTTGTGGTTCCTGCCACCCTACTCGCCGGACCTCAACCCCATCGAGGAGGCGTTCTCGAAGGTGAAGGGTCTCCTGAGGAGGGCGAAGGCCAGAACGTTTCAAGCGCTGGTGGAGGCCACCGGACGGTCGCTTAACGCGGTGAGCGAGGAGGACGCACGCGGCTTCTTCGCTCACTGTGGCTATGGGGTGTCCAGGGAGCAACCATTATGAGAATTGCTCTAGTATCAGGCCGTAGCGGGTGTACGCTTGCTCTGCCACGGCGTACTCGGTAGTCCCGTATGGAGTCTGCCCTACCTTGCGCCCCCAGTAGAGTTGCTGTTGGCCGACGTACTCTACTCTCATAACCCGGGGGCAGCCGCTTTTCGGTCTCGCCGCCGTACAGGCCCAGCAGGGCTCGGAGTTCGTTTATCTCTACCACAGAGAAATCGAGATTCGACTCTTCGAGCTTCTGCAGGACCTCGAAGTCCTGGTTGTACTTTGGAAGACGCTCACTGAAGCAGAGCGGGTCGATGTTAGGATGGACCGCTACCGTTCTGATCCGAAAGAGGTTTATGTGTCCAGGAACAGCCCACGGAAAGATAAGAGGTACGAGCTTTGGGGGTGGATCTTGTTCGTCATCTCCGCACTGTTCTTTATAGTATCTAGCATCCGGGCCGGGGACGTAGTTAGTCTGCTCGGTGGAGTGTTCTTCCTCCTGGCCTGTGTGGTTTTTCTCGCTTCCAACAGCGACGTTCACAAAGGCTGAGCCGATCCTGCAAAGATGCTCGCCGAAGCAGTTTGTAGAAATTGTCGGGGCAAAGTGAAGTAGGTGTACGGCAAGGCGCTACTTCGGGAAGGCTATGCGCGGATAGCTGTCTTTCCGCTCTATCGGCCCCGGCCTTCGGCCAGACGTTCGACCAGCGCGGCGGCTATCAATTGTTGGCCTTCGAGACTCGGGTGGAGGCCGTCGGGGAGGAGTAGCTCGGGGTCTGTGGGTTTCCTCATTACGTCTTGCAGGTCTATGACCGGGTCGTCGATGTCGCGCACGATCCCGGCTACCTCTGCGAGGTCGTCGTTGCGCCACATGAGTTGCTGGGGTGCGAGGAACGGGCTCTCGGCTATCCTCTCCTCGATCACGGGTGTTGGGGTCATCCAGATCAGGGCCGCGTTGGTCTGCTCTTCGGCGAAGTTGCGGATCATCGCCAGGTTTGCGGCGGTCTCGTCGTGGCTGACGAGGATCTTGGTTGGGTCTTCACCGTGGCGGCGCACGTCGTTCGTGCCCATCATCGAGAGGATCCAGGCGGGTCGCTCCTGCACCACGCCCAGGAAACGGCTGATGATCTGGGAGGTCGTATCCCCGGAGATGCCGGCGTTTACGAACCGGATCCCGTCCTGAGGGCGGCGCTCCTCGACGAGGTTGCGCAAGATCTCGAACCACGATTGGTAATCATCGGTGATGCTGTCCCCGAGCCCAACGACGGTCTGCCCACGCTGGAACGGCAACCGGTCCACGCGCTCGCGCAGGTCGAAGTTCTCCAAAAGCCCCAGAGCGGCCTCCCGCGCCCGCTCCGCGAAACCCGCCTTGATCTGAGCGTAAACCTGCGTCTCCAGCCCGAAGAATGGGGCGATTATGCGATCCGTTATCTCCGGCTGGGTCGGTAGCCCCGCGAGTATCTTCTCCGGGTGCTGGAATTGGATGACGTACTCCAGGTCCGCGCGAGTCAGCTCAGCCGGGCTCCTGGCCTCGCTCTGTCCAGGTTCGGGAGAGGCACACCCGGCCAGCCCCAGAACCGCCGCCCCCCCGAAGACACTCCCACCAACCCTGAGAAAATCCCGCCGCGTCAGATCCACCTTACCCCCTTGCTCGCTCCAGTCTACGGGCAGGATACCCTACAACCCACCCGCCAAACGGAGCCTACGACGCGGCCAGCAACTCCTTGAGCGCGCCATCTATAAACTTCGTATTCTCCTCGTTCATTCCACTCCCGGCGAAGTGCCCCCACACACCCGGAATAACCCGCAACTCCGCGTTCTTCATACGCCTCATCGCATACTCCTCATCCTCCGGTGCGAAGTACAGGTCCTTCTCTGCTGGCATCACCATAGCCCTCGCCTGTATAGCGCCTAGAGTCTTCTCGTAATCCCCCTCGAAGCCCGGCGTCTTGCTTATGTCGCCGTTCTGCCACGTCCACAGCATCGTGAGCAGGTTGTTAGCGTCGCGGTCGTCGAGGAAGAACCCCTCCCAGAAGCCGATGAGGAAGTCCTCCAGAGAGAGAATCCCCTCTCCTCGTACACTCGGTCCCAATAAAATCTCTGGTACCTCATGTGCACACCCCCCTAAGCTCCGGTTCAAAGGCATTGTAGACGAGGGCATCCGCAGGGTCGAGGTGACAGTAGCCTAGGTAATGCGACCGTCACAACATCTTGATATTTGTCCAAAGAACGAATGCTCGAGAACCGGAAGGTGATCGGGATCTCCAAGACGAGCGCCCGCAGGTCGTTCGCGCCATCCGTCGGGAACGCTGCGGCGAGGCTGGCGGCTTTATTAAACCAACTGCCTAGAAAGGGTCAGGCTGTTGAAAAACTCCCCGCTGCTGCTTCCAGGCCTCGATTCTGGTTCAAAAATGTCTGTTTGGGGCCTCTAAAGCCCGGTTTGGAGCCTCCAGAGCCGGTCTGTGCAGCCATGAACGTGCCTGGATCGATTTGTTCAACAGCCTCGGGTCTTCTCGGAAACTAAGCTGCGGGTTCTCGGAAACGCAGAGGGCACAGAAGAGAGCCGAGGCTGTTGGACCCCGGCCCGATATCTTGCTTGTGCCTCGTTAGTACTAGCTCAGTAGCGGCTAGCTAACGTCATAGGACTGGTCTATCTCGCCGCTCTCTGATTCCTGCTCACCCTCCTGGGTTATCGGTGCAGGTGACCCTTGCTGCTGTTCTGGCGCTGGTGGCACTTCGCAGCCCTCCACGGCGATTTCTTCTGTGTCGGCCACAGAGAATAGGTCTTCGCCTTCTACACCAAAAACTTCACCTGTGGCTGTTGCGGTGTTTGAGAAGGTCCCGCATTGCTCTGCTATCGCCTCGATAGTGGCCTTAAAGATCTGCGGCAGTGACCATGACGGGCGCGCCCCTCAGCTCGCGAGCAGCTCTTTGACGACTCCGTCGATCCACTGGAGATCGACGGGGCTGTCACCGCTTCCCGCGAAGTGACCCCACACCCCCGGAATCACTCGTACCTCCCCGTTGGGGATGTACTGCGACGCGTACTCCTCGTCCTCCGGCGGAAAGTACAAATCCTTCTTGGCGGGCATGGCGATTAGCTTGGCCTTGATCGACTGCAGCGCCTTGATGTGGTCGCCGTCGAACCCGGGCGTCGCACCAACATCGCCGTGCTGCCATGTCCAGAGCATCGCCAGCAGGTCATTGACGTCGCGACGGTCGAGGAAGTGGCCTTCCCAGTAATCGACGAGGAAGTCTTCCAGCGTCGGAAAGGCGAGATTCATGCCGAGCCTTCGCGAATGACCCATCTCCGTGTACAGGCGATCCCAGTAGAAGGCCTGAGAGAAGCCCCAGCCGGCGTACACGCGCGCAGCCGCGCGGAGGCTCTCCACCGGCTTTTCGTCATAGAAGCCGTCCTTGAAGCTTTCGGGGCTAGTGAGCGCCGCCTTTACGCCTTCGAGGAAGACGAAGTTGTGCTCGCTGGTTTTTGAGGAGCCGCAGAACGGGGCCGCACGTTGCACCATGTCGGGGTAGCTGACGGTCCACTGATAGGTCTGCCCCGCGCCCATCGACCAGCCGGTGACGAGAGCCAAGGTCTCGATCCCGAAGTGCTCGGTGACAAGCTTGTGCTGGGTCTCGACCTGGTCGTAGAAGGTGACGTTCGGGAAGTTCGCTTGGTCGTGCGGCGGCGGAGTGTTGCTCGGCGAGCTTGAGAGCCCATTGCCGAGCATGTTCGGGACGATGATGAAGTACTTCGCAGGGTCAAGGGACATGCCTTCACCGATGAGCCACTCGTTGTCCCAGTGGAAGCCCGAGTACCACGTTGGGTAGACGATAGCGTTGCTCTTCTCCTCGTTCAGCGTCCCGTAAGTCTTGTACGCCAGCTTCGCGTCGCGCAGCGTGGCCCCATGTTGCAGGATGACGTCTCCCAGATCAAAGACCTCGTAATCGTTCATCTATGCATCCCCTTTCCCTGGTTGGCGGAGACTATTGTAGACGGTCACGCTGGTCCTATTTTCATGAACGGGGGTCCGCGTCGTTGGTTACAATAAAGGAGGGAATGTACCAGGGTAGGGAAGGTTCTCTTGGACACGATCATTTTTGTTTTGATCTTCTTTACGCTCCTTGCCATGCTTACCGGGAGGCGTTGGCTGGTCCTGACGCTCTTCTTTGTTTCGCTTACGGCGACCATGCTGTTATTCAACTACCACGTAACGAGTCGGCTTGACCTCAACTTCTAAAGCCACGGAGCCAGGCATGACTCATCGTTTCGGGTTCCTGATCGCCCACCTGAACATCCTCACGCTCTGCGGCGTGCTCCTCGGTGCTTTCGTGGTGGAGTTCGGGGAGGGTGAGTTTCCTTGCCCGCTTTGTTTCCTGCAGCGAATGGCCATGATGCTGTGCGCGCTCGGACCTGCCTACGTGATCATGAGAGCCCGCGATGGCGAGGTGAAGAGCAGCGACTTCGCCACCGGCTACGGCTTGAGCGCGATCGCGGCGGTCGCGGGCGCGAGCGTCTCCATCCGGCAGATCCTGCTGCATATCGTCCCGCCCGACCCCGGCTACGGTGACCCGGTACTCGGGCTGCACCTCTACACGTGGGCTCTGTTGGTCTTCGTGGCGGTAATCATCGCCAGCGGCGTCAACCTGATCTTCGCGCGAGAACTCGAACCCCGAGGTGTCAAATTTGGCCGGTTTTCGCGCATCGTACTCTTGCTATTAGGCGCAATCATCATCGCAAACGCGCTCACGGTGTTTGCCATAGAGGGACTGAACTGGACCCTGCCCGATGACCCGGACAGTTACCAGTTGTTCGATCTACTACGCGGCTGAGGCTCTGCCGGCCGGAGCGGCATTGGCTAGAATACAACAGGCATACAGGGAAACGCGGCCTGGGCCGCAAAGGGGAAAGAGATGCCAAAAGAGCACATCATCGCCATCGATCCGTTCAAGCCGCTAGCCGAGGAGCCGCGGACGGGCCACAACCGCTGGCACGAAGGTATACAGCCGGTAGTCGAGGTCGACCCCGGCGATACGGTCGTCTACGAGACGCGCGACGCCTTTGACGGGCAGTTGAACGCCGGGTCTACGGAGGAGGACGTCGCGCAGTTGGACCTCAACCCCGTGCATCCTCTGACCGGGCCGGTTTATGTAAAGGGTGCGGAGCCGGGGGATTTGCTGGAGGTGGAGTTGGTAGACATCGAGGCGGACCCGTGGGAGCAGTGGGGGTATACGATCCAGGTGCCGGGCTTTGGCTTCCTGCGTGAAGAGTTCCCCGACCCGTTCATCATCCACTGGCGCCTGCACGGCAACGAGTACGCGGAGTCCGAACAGCTCCCCGGCGTACGCATCCGCTGCAACCCGCACCCGGGCACTCTCGGCATCGCCCCAAGTGCAGAGTTACGCCAGCGCGCCATGAAGCGGGAGGAGGAAGTAGCTGGACGCGACGGTTTCGCCCTGCCGCCGGAGCCGGCAGGCGCGGTGCCGGGCGAGGAGAAGCTCGCTCGGGAGGGCCTGCGCACTATCCCGCCGCGCGAGACGGCCGGGAATATAGACATCAAGCAAATATCGCCGGGCGCTACCGTTTTGCTGCCCGTCTATACTGAGGGTGGGCTGGTCTCCACCGGAGACATTCATTACGCTCAGGGTGATTGCGAGGCTTGCGGGACGGCGATAGAGATGCGTTCGCGCGTCCACCTGCGTTTTCAGATCCGTAAGGGCGAGGCCGAGTCGCGGGGTATCCGGGACTTGCAGTTCTTCCGCGACGATTACTTCACCGCGCCGGAGCTTGCCGCCCCGCGCCGATTCTTCGCCACGACCGGGATCAGCGTGCGCAAGGACGGTACGAACGAGAGCGAAGACCTCACCGTCGCCGCCCGCAACGCGCTGCTCAACATGATCGACCACCTGGGGACCCGAGGCCTGGACCGCCAACAAGCCTATGCTCTATGCAGCGTCGCGGTGGACCTGCGCATCAGCCAGGTCGTGGACGTACCGAACCTCCTCGTAAGCGCCCTGCTCCCGCTAGACATCTTTATGTAGCGTCTCTCAGAGATCGTCGCTTACGGGGTCGCGGCCGCCGTCTGGCTCTTCGTAAGGTAGGAGTGCTTTGACAGTCTCTCTCCGCCAATCTATAGTACGTAATCTATCAAGCCGGGATAGCGGAGAGAGGGTGAGGGGTCATGAATGGAGTACACGACTTGGGCGGGATGCAGGGTCTCGGGGGTGTGGACGTGGAGGGCAACGAGCCCGTGTTCCATAATCCTTGGGAGAAGGCCATCTTCGGCACCATGCTCGCTACCATGGGTCAGGGTATGTACAACCTTGACGAGTTTCGGCACGGGATAGAAGTCATGAGCCCCGCTCACTACCTCACCTCCTCCTACTATGAGCATTGGCTCGAAACGATAGAGAAGAACCTCATAGAGAAGGGGATAATAGACCGGGACGAGCTCGACGCCAGGACGCAAGAGTTCCTGAAGGATCCGGCGGCCCCCGTTCCCCAAAGGGAGGATCCCGAGCTGGCCGAGAGTCTCTCGCGGTTGGTGCGTAGCGGCGCGTCGACCAGACGTGAGGTTTCGGCGAAGCCCCAATTCGAGGTTGGGGACCGGGTACGGACCCGGAACGTGCATCCTCGTGGGCATACGCGCCTTCCCCAGTATGTACGGGACAAGCAAGGCGTGGTCGAGCGAGTGTACGACGCCTTCGTTTTGCCGGATGCGAACGCGCACGGCGAGGGAGAGAACCCCCAATACGTTTACAGTGTCCGCTTTGAAGCGGAAGAAGTGTGGGGCGACTCCGCGGAGCCTCGCGAAGTCGTCTACGTGGATCTCTGGGAAAGTTACCTTGAGCCCCTGTAACCGGTGCATGCAACAGGAAAGGAGACGAGTATATGAGTGATTCTTACCCGGCGTCGGAGGCTGAGATCTCGGCCCGCGCGAAGGCTCTGGAGTCTCTTCTAGTCGAGAAGGGTCTCATAGGCACTGATGCGATCGACAAGGCAGCCGGCGCCTACGAGAGCGATATCGGTCCGATGGTTGGGGCCAAGGTAGTAGCGCGTGCCTGGAGTGATCCGGGGTTCAAGGAGCAACTGCTGGAGGATGCCAGCGCGGCGTGCGCGCGGTTGGACGTTGGCGGGATGCAGGGCGAGCACATGGTTGCCGTCGAGAACTCCGAACAAGTCCACAACGTCGTCGTATGCACGTTGTGTTCGTGCTATCCCTGGCCCGTGCTCGGGCTGCCGCCCAACTGGTACAAATATCCCCAGTACCGCTCTCGAACGGTGATGGAGCCTCGCAAGGTGTTGAAGGAGGAGTTCGGCCTCGACGTCGATGAGTCCGTGGACATCCGCGTGTGGGATAGCAGCGCCGAGATCCGTTACCTCGTGCTGCCGGAGCGCCCGGAGGGCACGGAAGGGATGTCCGAAGAGGAGCTTGCATCCCTCGTGACCCGCGATTCCATGATCGGCGTGGGCAAGCCCCGAACCCCGGAAGGGTAGAGAGCTATGGGGGCGGATCGGGAAGCGCGCGAAACGTCGGGAAAGGTCGAACGGAGCAGCATTCCCCGGAGAGGAGCTCCTCTAGATCTGAGGCGCAGCCGGGCTAAGGCGGAGCGGTTGGTTGCCGACATGGGCGGCACGGCTGCCCTTCCCAGGAGAAATGGGGAGCTGGTTTTCGAAGCGCCGTGGGAGAGCCAGGCGTTCGGTTTGGCGATCGCGCTGTACGAACGGGGGTACTACGACTGGGAGGAGTTCCGAGGGCGGCTCATCTCGGAGATCGGTGACTGGGAGAGAGCCGAGGAGGACGAACGCGAGGTGTGGGACTACTACCGGCGCTGGTTGGCTTCGTTCGAGGCTCTCGTCAAGGATAGGGGTCTCCTCTCGGAACAAGAGATAGAGGAGAGGACGTCTGAGTTCGTATCGGGAGCCAGGGACGACGACCATCATCACTGAGAGTGTTGGATCCCGCAGGAGAAGTTTGCCGTGTTGGTTAGTGTACCGGGAGGTTGAGTAATGGTAAGGCCGCCGAATATAGAGCAGCTCAAAAAGATTGCGGAAGGGTTCGAGCTTCGTTTGGACGAAGAAGAAGCGCGCTCGTACGTCGGGCTCATAGAGGGCACGCTCGCCTCTCACCGCAGGCTGGACCAGCTCACCGAGCCCGAGCTTCCGGTGAAGTACCCGCGTGCGGGGGGCTACAGGCCCGAACCGGAAGAGAACCCCCTCAACGCCTGGTACTGGAAGTGTTCAATCAACGGCGCCGAGAACGGCCCTCTATCCGGCAAACGTATCGCCATCAAGGACAACGTCTGCGTGGCGGGAATCCCGATGATGAACGGCACCTCCACGCTGGAAGGCTACGTGCCTGAGTTCGACGCCACCATCGTCACTAGAATCCTGGACGCGGGGGGCGAGATAGTCGGCAAGGCCGTCTGCGAGCACCTCTGTTTCTCGGGCGGAAGCCACACCAGCGACACCGGCCCGGTCCTCAACCCCCACGACCACGCCCACTCGGCGGGCGGTTCTTCGAGTGGGAGCGCCGCGCTCGTGGCGGCCGGCGAGGTGGACATAGCGAGCGGCGGGGACCAGGGTGGGTCCATCCGCATGCCTTCAGGTTGGTGCGGGACCTACGGCCTCAAGCCCACCCACGGGCTCGTACCCTACACCGGCGCGTTCCCGATAGAGCTCACCCTGGATCACCTCGGACCCATAGCCTCGAACGTCTCGGACGTGGCCCTGTTCCTCGCCGCGGTAGCCGGAGAGGACGGCCTCGACCCGCGTCAAAAAGACGTCAGCGTAGGGGACTACGAAAGCTCTCTGAACGGCGACGCGCAGGGGCTGAAGATAGGCATCGTAACCGAGGGCTTCGGCTGGGCAAATCTCTCGGAGGAGGACGTGGACGAGACCGTACGGGGAGCGGCGAATAGCTTCGAGGAGCTTGGGGCCGACGTGACCGAGGTCTCCATCCCGCTACACCTCGACGGTATCCACATCTGGAACGCCATCGCCATCGAGGGCGCGACGGAGCTCATGGTGCGCGGCAACGGCATGGGCACCAACTGGAAGGGCCACTACAGCACATCCTTGCTCGATGCCTACGGGCGCGGCCGCCTGACGCGCGCCGACGACCTCTCGGAGACCGTCAAGCTGACCATGCTCATGGGCGAGTACATGCGCGGCAGCTACCACGGCCGCTACTACGCCAAGGCGCAGAACCTGGCGCGCAAGCTCAGGGCAGCCTACGACGAGGCGCTGGAGTCCGTGGATCTCCTGCTCATGCCGACCCTCCCGCTGAAGGCAACGAAGATACCCGCTCCCGACGCCCCAATCGAGGAAATCGTCGCCCGTGCCCTGGAGATGCTCCCCAACACCTCCCCCTTCGACGTGAGCGGCCACCCGGCGATGAGCGTGCCTTGCGGCCTCTCCGAAGGGCTGCCCGTCGGCATGATGCTCATAGGCAAGAAGTGGGACGAGGGAACCGTGTTGCGCGCCGCTCACGCCTTCGAGCAGACCGGAACGTACAACGTCAAGCCAACCGCAACGGCGGACCGTTGATATAGGTCGATGCAGAAGGACCGCAGGTTACGCCCCCGATAAGCGGCTTGCCAGAGAGCTGGTCAGGTGTAGCTTTCGGATTGCGTGCAGCGGGGCAAGCGGTGCCCCTCGTTCCGCCTCGCGCAGCCTCTACCGCCCCGGGGCCGGCCGCTCGTGGCGCCCCGGCCCCCGGGCGTACTCCTCGACCACCCTGCCACCGACGAAGTGCTCGTCCACGATGCGGTCCATGGCCTCGGCCGTCAGCCCACAATACCAGATGCCCTCCGGGTAGACGATCATCGTCGGACCCAGGTTGCAGGGGCTGAGGCAGCCGGTCTGGGCCGCGTGCACGCCGCTCCGGCCCCGGAGTAGTCCCCGCTTTTGGAGGCTTTTCCAGAGATGTACGTATAGCTTGCCCGCGCCTCGCGAGGTACAGCGCGGTCCCATGCAGGCGAGCACATGCCGCTCTTGGGGCGGTATCATCGACCAGGCGGAAGGGTCCTCCAGGCTCTCGAAGTCGTTTACGCTTACGGGCGCTTCGCCTTCCGCGTCGGCTACCGCCCGGACCACGGCCTCCCCGAGGGCGGGGTGTTCTCCTATCGCCCCGGTGAAGATCACCTCCGGCGCCGATCCGTCCCGCGACCTCGACCAGCGTAACGCCACCTTTGAGAGCCAGTGGGCCAGAGATCTGTCCCTCCCGAAGAACACCGGGATCACCAGGACCTTGCGTACCCCCACCCGAGCGCAGGCTTCGAGCCCCTCCGGCAGCGAGGCCAGCCCCCGCTCCACGATGGCCGTATGGACCGCCAGGTAACGGCCTGTCGCCCGTACCGCCTCCGCCAGAGACTCCATCCCCTCACCAGCCGCTACCTGGTGACCGCTCCTCCCGAGCAGAAGCACCGCGTCCACCCCTCCGGAGAGCTTCGGACCCCCGCGCTCCAACGGCCCGGCGCCGTTATCCTCTGCCCGCTGTTCTGCCAATCGGCCCTCCTTCCGGTCCCGTTCCTCGACGGGCAGTCTACCTTAGAGTTGCTTGACGCTACTCCTGGCGCGGCAGCTCAATAAACCGCTCCGCAACTCTTCGGCGTCCAGGTTTCGGCCAATAAACACCAGCTCGCTGATACGAGGTTCGCCGGCTCCCCACGGTCTATCCCTGGCCTGGGTAGAGAGCATGTGAACGCCCTGCAACACCATACGCTCGTCCATCCCCATAATGCTCAGCACGCCCTTGAACCTGAATATGTCTTGCCCTTTGGTATTGAGGAGGTTCTGCAACCAATACTGCAGCCTCATGCGTTCCAGAGGAACTTCTTCCCGCAAGCCCACGGACGTGACTGATTGGTCGTGTTCGTGGTTGGGCTTGTACTCGTGCTGCAAGGCCGGGGCGAGTGGGCCGTAGGGACCTCGAAGCTCGGCCTCGAACTCCTCGGGGCGATGCTCGGTGAAGAGTGCGTAGTCGCCCGGCTGCTCTATCTTTACCTCGAACCACTCTTCCCGGGGTTCGAGGTCCAGCCGGTAGAGCCGCCCGTTGGGTGTCATGGTCCCGCCGGTCCCGAGCCTGTTCTCCTCGTTGGAGAAGGCGAGCATTACGGGGTCCCGGACGGTTTCGAGCGCCTCGGGGCTCGCCGCTTCGACCGGTACTAGAACGGCGTTCATCGATGGGTCTGGGCCTTTTTGGAGGACGAGCTTGTATTCGCCGGACGGTAGGGGGTAGATGCCGGCCCACTCGAATGGGTATTCGGGCTCCATGAACAGCGGGTCTACCTCTAGTTTCTTCGAGAGATCGAAGGCGTGGACGTCCAGAAGGTCCTGGATCGGCACCTCGGAATGCTGCGTGCGGATGATGCGGCACGTAGCGTTTGTCCGTCTTATGCGATCCTCTAGAGCGGAGAGTCGTTCGGGTGTCACGAGGTCGCTCTTGTTCAATATTATTATGTCCGCGAACGCGATCTGCTCCACCGCTTCTTGCCCATCGTCCAGGTGTTGGTCGACGTGTTTACTGTCCACCACCGTGATCACGGCGTCGGGATAATAACGTCTCTGTATCTTCGAGTCCGCGAAGAACGTCTGGATCACCGGCGCCGGGTCCGCCAGCCCGGTCGTCTCGATCACCACCCGGTCAAACTCCACGGAGCCGTCGGAGTCTCTCTCTTTCCTGCGAGTGTAAAGGTCGGTGAGAGTCTTGATCAAATCTCCCCGAACCGTACAACAGATACACCCGTTGTTCATCTCGAAGATTTCCTCGTCCATGTCCCCAACGATGAGCTGGTTATCTATCCCTATCTCACCAAACTCATTGACGATCACCGCAACCTTCTCCCCATGCGCCTCCGTGAGGATTCGATTCAACAAAGTAGTCTTACCCGACCCGAGAAACCCGGTAATGACAGTCACAGGAACCGCAGTTATAGCCATGATCTCTCCTCGAAGTAAATATAAAGTGACTAGTGTTCTTCGACGTGCTCGCGCCGGCCCGGCGCAAGCACGCTCTCGGATAACTCTTGCAGTAAGCCCATAGTACTCTCTCGTCGCAGCCTCGCCGCATCTTCATCACAGCCTAGCGCGACGGCAACCTCCCGGTCCGTATAACCCTCGATACAGGTTAGTAAAAACACCTCCTGGTGCTCTTTGGAAACATCGCGAAGGCGGACGAGGAACTCTTGCCACTCCATACTGCCACCCATCGTTGTTCCCCGCTGGACCCGAGCAATCCGTGGTTCGGCTAGCTTAGCGAGCTGGCCCGAAAACGGTAGCCCAAAAAAACGAAATACCTTCGGACGCGCCAACATCTCGGCTACGACTTCCATGCTCACGCTCTCTGCGGCGGCGCGGTCTTGCAGGCGATAGCGGCAGCAGTGAGCCACCGAATTGTAGGTTGCGGAGAGGCGTTCGAGCCACTCCTCATAGCCTGGTAGGAGACTTTGCTCGGACTCCGTGGTTGCTCCCTCGCGCATGCTCTCCTCCAATCGAAAGAGCTGGCGAGGACTCTTGGGGTCCTCGCCAGCTCCGGGCTAGTTGGTTCTCGTTACTTGCTGGTTGATAGGTCGGGGATCTCGACGACGGTGTCAAGCGCCTCCGCGATAAAGCTCTGGGTAGCCTCCAATCGGTTGGCGGAGACCGGGGCGTCTCCTCTAAGCGCCTCATACGGTACCACGACCCAGCACGCACAACCCCAGATGCACTCGCCGGCCATCCCCTCGAAGCGGGTAGACGGTTCGGAGAGCATGGTCCCGAGGTCCAGCAACCAAGAGTGGGCGAGGAGCTTCTCGTCCCAGCTCATCTGGTCGTACTTCTCCCTCGCCTCCCAGAACACGTTCAGGTCCGTCCTGGCGACCCCCGGGATGATTATGTCCGAAAGAACGGTGAGCTCATCGAAGGCTTCGCCCAGCGTGGTGTTGAGCGTGCCGTCATCGCCCGGCAGCAGGAACTCGTTGAGGGTATCCTCGAGCTTTTGCTGAACGGTATCGTTCCAAACCGCGCGGGGCGCGAACGTATGGGCCTCGATGTAATCGGTCTTGAAGCCTTCCTTCAAGCCGGACCACTGCGGGATGTATCCGATCCACTCCGAGACCGCCTCGCGCCACTTGCCCATCGGCTCGCCGGGGAGTACCTGGACACCCGGATGCATGAGCTTGGCTACGTCGAACAGCGTCCAGTAACGATCCGTGGCGTGGCTGGCCTCGTGCGGAGCCCCGGTCATGCCCATCGGGCGCATGACCTTGAACAGCTCCCTCCCGTAGTCCTGCGCGACGTAGCGCATGAAGCAGTCGGCGACGTACTTACCAGCGGTCCGGTGAGCCTGACCTTCCCGGATGCCCGGATCCGACATGCCCTCGGAAGTCTTCGCGTACCTCTGCACCCGCTGCAAGCTGTGCTCTTGCGGCAAAGCGAAGAAACCACCAGTAAACGGGTTGTTGTACAGGTCGCCCCAGACGGCCTGGACGCCCTGGTTCTTCTCTTCGTCGAGCATGCAGTCGAGTTCGTTGAGGGTTGCGAACAAGTTGCCGCCGCGGTTCTCCTCGGGGTCCCCGCTATGCGGCAGCACTCCAACACCGACCACGGGGATTCTACGCCCCAGCTTGACGTTCGCGATGTGCCGCGCGAGATCCACCACGATCCCGCTGCCGGTCCCGCCGCCCAGACCGAAGCAGATCAGGATTATCGACGGAAGCTGTTTTGTCTTCTTGACGCTCTCCGCGAACTCTTCCAATGCCTGGGCTACCGGCCCGTCCTCGTAGTACTCCGTGTTGTAGATGGCCTTGGACACCGCCCGGGGGATGTGCTCGGTGGAGGCAACCGTCGTCCCCTCTACCATGCGACCCCTGTCCGCCTCCGGCATCTCTACGTCTTCCGGCAGCCACGGCTCGTAGTTGGGGTTCCAGTAGTAACGGGGATACTCGATCTTTAGATACTCCCTGTACCGGCGCAGCTTCGCGAAGAGGTCGTCCCTGCTCGGCACCTCCATACTAACCGTGCGGATCTGTGCCCTATCGGACGGGATGTCGCGGCCTTCCAGACGCTCGAGGAAGCCCTGGCCGTAATTGCGGAACTGCTGCTGGTCCTGATCTCCGATGTCCACGGAGAGCGCCGTGAACCGGGCCCTCTTGTCCTCCAGGAGGTCCTCGATCTCTCCCGTCCTGAGCAGCGCGTCGACCATGTAGGTCCCGGCCTTACCTATCCCTATTGCGTGTATGCAGTGCGGGGCCTGCTTGCCCGTCGCACTGTGGTATAGCGATAAACTCATCACTCAACCTCCGTTTGTTCGATACATTTCCACGAAACTACGCTCTATCATCCGGTTTCGAGGTTTATTACTCCTCCTTCCTCTCCGTAACATCCCGCCACCTCATTCAAGATACCCAAGGTCCTTCAAGACCTTCGTTGCCAGGGTAGGACGCTCATCCGCAACGTGCATCCTATACTTGCTTATAGCGTCCTCGGCGTCCTTCGGCATCTTGCCTTGCTCCAGCAACTCCACGGCCTTCTCGAGGTTCTGGCGGCTCAACGTGTCTTTCCAGAGCCTGTGCGCTACGTACATGCGCTCCTCGTCAATGGCCGTTACTCTCGTTTGCGGAGCACCGGGAATTAGCGTGCCCTCCTCGCCGGGCTGATACCGATCCACCACTGCTCCCCAGTCCAAAGGCATGGCTATCCCCCTCTAGGGAGCCACCCTTTGTCCAGCTTCTTCTCCTCGAACTGCGGTAAGTGGCACCACGACCCAGCACGCGCAACCCCAGATGCACTCGCCGGCCATCCCCTCGAAACGGGTAGATGGTTCGCAGAGCATGGTTCCGAGGTCCAGCAACCAAGAGTGGGCGAGGAGCTTCTCGTCCCAACTCATCCGGTCGTACGCATCCCGCGAGGCCGAAAACGCCGCGAGATCCAGCTTGGTCAGCCGGGGCACGCTGACGTGAACGAAGGAGTCACCCTCCGTATCGAAATGTATGACGCCCGGCTCGACCAGAGTAGGCACGGCCGAAGAGATCCGATCCCCTATCTCCTTCACACCCGCTTCCGGATCGAACGCGGTGGAAGGAGCAAGCACGCGAGCCTCGATGTACTCGGGGCGCACACCATCGGCCGCGAACCCGAACGACGCGGGAAGGTTTTGCGCATCGTCGATCTTTCGAGACAGCAGCATGTTGACCCAGCGATCGCTGATTGGCGCACGCGTAGCGGGGTGCATCCGCTCGGAAGGCGAGTTGAGATAGTTCAGGAGCTTCAACGTCTCGTAGATGTGTAAGCCGTTTTCCTGGGCGATAAAGCTAACGATCCCCTCATCCACGCTCTCGGTCTGCGGCGCCACGAAGAACCCGCCAGTAAACGGATTCTTGTATAGGTCGCCCCACACGGCCTGTACGCCCTGGTTCTTCTCTTCATCGAGCATGCAATCAAGCTCATTGATGACCGGGAACAATACGCCGTCTTCTTGCGTTTCCGCCGTGTTGCCCTCGGAACCCGGCAACACCCCGACGCCGACGACTATGTGACGCCTGCCGAGCTTCACCGAGGACAAGTGCCGCGCTATATCCACCACTATGCCGCTTCCGGTCCCGTCAGCCAGGCTAAATACAACGAAGACTAACGGGACCGTCTTGCTGGCGTTGATGCCCTTTGCGAACGCATCCAACTCTTCGGCTATCGGCCCGTCCTCGTAGTATTCCCTGTTGTAGATGCCCTTGGATACCGCCCGGGGTACGGGTCCCCCCGCCTCCGGCATCTCCAAATCTTCCGGCAGCCACGGCTCGTAGTTGGGATTCCAGTAGTAACGGGGGTACTCTATCTTCAGGTACTCCCGGTACCGGCGCAGGCTCGCGAAGAAATCGTCCCTGCTCGGGATATCCATGGCGACCGTGCGGACCTGCGACCTCTCCTCCGGCAACCCGGACGCGGTCGCGGCTTTGCGAACCGGTTCGAGGTCCTGGTCACCGATGTCCACGGCAAGCGCCGTGAACCTCGTGCGAGAGTCTTCGAGGAACCCTTTGGGCGGGCTCTGAAGGAGCTGCTCGATAACGGAGGCTCCCGTCTTTCCCAAACCCAGGATGTGGATGGAGAACGGGCCCTCTTGATCTCCCGTCCGGTGAACTTCCTGTTCTTTGACTAGCTCTTCGACTCTATCTTTGCGATCCTCGTCCAGAACGTTTCGGTTATCCAACTTTATACTTCCTCTCCCATGACTATCTCGCTACGACGACTTCTTGGGCTTAGAGAGCCTCACGCCACGCTCTCAGTCCTCTGGCCTCTCCGGTTCGCCCGCTCGCAAAGCAGTCCGAAGACCACTCCCAGGCCCGCCCAGAAGACCATCTGGGTGCCCAGAGACGAGAGCCGGAAGCTCCACAGCAGCCCGGAAGGGAAGTCCCCCGGGTCCGGGGCGGCGGGGAAGGCCACGAGCATAACCCCAACGGCCACCGCTACCCCCAGTCCAACCGCCATCTGGCGTATCGGAGCGCTGATCCCTCGCTCCTTGAGCCTTCGGGAGGCGTACCACGCCGCTAGCACCACGAGCAGGGAGAGCGCGACCACCGCGAAGTAGGTGGCGGTACGTTCCCCGATAGTCGCCGGGTCCCCGACCGCTGGAGGGTTGGCCGGGTACTTCAGGTAAGGGATCAAGAACGCCCCGGCAAACACCGCGCTCGCAAGCGAGAGACTCCGGTACCAGTCGCTCTCCGATGCCAGACGGCCGCGGAAGTACGCGTACGCCATTCCGAACAATCCTCCAACCATCACCCCGAAAACACCCGTTGCGAAGAAGAGCCCCACCTTCTGGGTAGTGCGGCTGAAGACCCCTTCGTCGTCCGCGTGACCAGCACCCTCCTCATGGCTGTGGGTGGCGGCGGCCTCCTCGATCCTGATGGCGCGGTCGACGTAGGGCTCCCCGATAAAGAAGGCAAAGAGCCCCGCGAGGAGCCCCGCGAGCAGCCCGGCCGCCATCCCCCGGCGCAGGTAGGAGGTGATCATCTTCGTGCCCTAGTGGCAGGGGACGGAGAGCAAGTGCCGCCCGTCGTGCGCGAACTCGTGCATGTAGTTGGCGATCTCACCCGCCTGCCCCAGCAACGGGACCAGCAACTCTCCGCTCGCCGAAAGCAGGACAAAGAGCATCGCCAACAGAAGCGCCGTTACCAACCAACTCCATAGAGGCATCTCTCCCAACGAGATGCGCCGCTCCCCAAAAGAAACTCTCTCCACCACAACCTCCTTGACCGTTTCCCTGCAACAACTTTTCCCATTTGCATGATAAGAGGAGGCCTTTCTTGTGTCAAGCGATTCATATAGAAGTGAGCGTATGTCTAAAAAAGCCTCCCGCTCTCTGAATGATTCATATACACGTGGCTAAAAGCATGTTGTACTTTGCTACAAGCATGTTCCCCTATCCCCTCGGCTCCCCTACCGACAACCGTGGTCGAACGACTCGTCCGCGGCTCGTCCGCGGCTTGCCAAGGTAGGAGCACGGTCTGGGGCTGATCTGCCAGGTGCGGTCGGCGATGGCTCGCCACTCATCTCCTCGCGGGGGCGCAGCTCTCTACGCTCCCGAGAGCACCTTGAAGCCGGGCACAGAGTAGACGCGCCGCGCGGCCTCTCCACACTCCGGGGTGGCTTCGGGTTCCTCTCCGAGCGGGCGGACCGCCGCGAGCCCTTGGGAAGCTGAGCCGTTCGTGCCGAATCTGCTCGTGAGCGTCTTGCTCCCGCTTGATATCTTCAAGTAAGGGCGCTAAAGGTGTAAGAGCCTGTTTGCAGAGTTGAAGGTTAGGACAGCCTTGTACGCTCTCGTGTATGAGAAGGAGCTATGTATCCGACCTCTCGGATTCGGAATGGGCTTACCTGCGCTCTCGCCTATCCAAATTGCCGAAGACGATCAGAACCCGTACTCACTCCCTGCGCGACATCTTCGACGCCATCTTCTACGTGCTCAAAACCGGCTGCCACTGGCGGCTGTTGCCCCACGACTTTCCGCCCTGGAAAACGGTCTTCTACCATTACCGCCGATTCCGCCTGAAAGGGATGTGGCACCGTATCTTCGCGATCCTGCGTGGGGCAGAGAGAAAGAGGGCTGGCAAGGACCCCGACGCCTCCGCCACGATCATGGATTCCCAGTCCACCTTGGGGTGGCTTCGAAGGGGACAGGGGGCATCGCCGGGCCCGGCGATGCCCCCTGTCCCCTGGCGGGTTAGCGCCGTCGGCGCCGGCCGAGGCGCAGCACGGCGAGTCCCGCCAGGGAGACGCCGACGGCGAGCGCGGCGGCGGTGGAGAGGCGCACGCGCCTGATCCATACCCGGAAGGCTTCGCCGTCGTTGAGGTGCGGGAACGGCTCGTCCGGCGTCTCGACCCCGAGGAAGTCGCACAATGGGCCCCACCCTTGCTTGACCTCGTAGACCAGGAGCCTCTCCGGCGGGACGCGCCGCTCGACCTCTTCGTTGTGCCGCTCGAAGACCCCGATGGCGTACCCCCGGTCCCCGAACCTCCCGTCGAAGTCCCCCTTCCATATCAGCTCGGAGACGAACCGGCTGGCGCTGTTGATCGGCCTGACCCTGGGTATAACCAGGCCGGCTAGGCCGAAGGCCGCCGAGTAGGAGGCTTTCGAGGCCCTGTAGATAGTGTCGCGGGCGCTCTCGTACCACCTTTGGGGGTCGCGGACCGTGAGGATGACCTTCGCGTCGGGGTTCATCTCCAGCAGCTCTTCGTAGAACGAGCACCCCGGCCAGTCCACGGTGGACCGGTAGTCGCCGAGGACCCGCTCCCAGTCGACCGGCTCCCCCCGCACGGCGGCCTGCCATTGCTCCACGTGCTCGGGGTGCTCGTACAACTCCCTCATGTGGTAGCAGGGCCCGAAGCCCAGCTCCTCGAGGGCGGCCTTCAAGGACAGCGTCCCGGTCCGCCCGAAACCCGCCCCTATCACCTCTAGGTTCATGCCTGCTCTCTGGTCGTCTGGCAAAGATCAGCTTCCGCCACGGTATAGCCCCCGTCGCCGAGAAGACGGTTCGCGCAAGCCCCCGGCAGTAGGCGGACATCCGAGAACCCCCTCAGCACGAGGTTCCGAGGGGCCGTCTGCGAAGAAGGTACGTACGACCCTACAAAATTCGGGTTAGGCCGACCGGGAGGGCAGCCGCCGCTCACATTCTCGCAGTACGATTTC
>CADCVE010000092.1 GCA_902806065.1 uncultured Rubrobacteraceae bacterium
CTCTAGGCTGCGGCCTCGGGCAGTACCACCACATCTCGAAGCCGCTCCTCGCTAATGAGTTGGGATCACTGCTCGCCGGACCAACGGCCTCGACGTAGCCTCCTTCACCCCTCTGGTTACACGCACGTCGTATAACCGCTACAACCAACGGCGCCAGGAGGAGTACCAGAGATGAACGTAGCAATGTGGGGTAAGGCACTGGGGCTCATACCGCGCCCCACCAAAGAAGAATGGCGTGGTCTGGACTTCATCTCGCGCTGGCTCATCGCCACCCGGGCCGCGGTTCTCATAATCACCCTTATCGCCTCTGGCATAACGGGCCTGCTGGCCGCAAAAGAAGGCAACTTCGACTTTCTCCTCTGGAGCCTCGTAACGCTCGGCCTCCTTATGGCACACGCGACGAACAATCTCCTAAACGACCTCACCGATCACCTCAAGGGCGCGGACTCGGGCGACTCGTTCCGCACCCGGTATGGCGTACAGCCTATTGAGGCTGGCTTGATGAGCACAGGGGAAGCCCTGGTGTACGCTGCCGGGACGGGTTTCGTGGCGCTCCTGGCCGGGGCGTATCTAGCTTACGTCCGCGGGTTGCCGGTACTCGTGCTGCTCGCGGTTGGGGTGTTCTTCGTGGTGTTCTATACCTGGCCTTTGAAGTATGTGGGGCTCGGGGAGCTTGCGGTCCTCGTGGTGTGGGGGCCGTTGATGATCGGGGGCGGCTACTACACTATTACCGGCGATTGGAGTTGGGAAGTCGTGCTCGCGGGCCTCCCGTATGCTCTAGGGACCACCGCGATCATCTTTGGCAAACATATCGACAAGTTGGATGCCGACCGCCAAAAAGGTATCCACACCCTCCCCGTCATCCTGGGTGAGAAGGTCGCCCGCCACACTGTACTCGGCATGCTGGTCCTGCAGTACCTCCTCATCGCCTACCTCGTCATCACCGGCTTCTTCACCCCGGTCATGCTCGTCGTCTTCCTCTCGCTCTACGGTTTCTTCAAGCTTACAGTCCCCGTCTACCGCGCCCCGAGACCCACGACGATGCCGAAGGAGTACCGCGCCGACGTCTGGCCTCTGTGGTACGTTGCCTTCGCCTTTCTCCACAACCGCCGCTTCGGCGTACTCTTCGCGCTCGGGCTCACCGTAGAGGTAGCGTTTCAGCTAGCGGGTTAGACCGAGGCCCCCGACCCCGCCTATTTCGGGGAAGCCAGGGGCCATCTCCTGATCGGGAGTCTACCTGTTGGTGGGATCGGGCGTAATCTGCTCTGCTTCGGCCTGCTCGAACCTCTCCTCGGCCTCTCCGCGCTGCTCCTCGTCTTCGATGAGCACGGCTCCGAAGGGCTGGGCCACGATCACGTACCGTCCTTCTTCCTCGTCGTAGCTCGTGGAGAACAAGTACTCCTGGCTTGGCTGTAGCGGCGAATCATCCTCGACCCGCGCCTCACGGCCCTCCTCATCGTAGCCACCGGTCTGGCTGACCGTCACCGTGTCCCCGCCGAGGTCCCCCTTGACGTTTCTCGATACCTCGACCGAGAACTGGGTCTTTGGTAGGGTCTTCTCTCCCGGCCCGGAGAGCAGCGCCCCTTCCGAACCGGTCTCTTCGACTACACGTCCTATGAAGACGTTCGTAGCGTAACCGACTAGTTTCCTCTTGTCCCTGGCATCGAAGGCATAGAGAGGCTCCAAAGTGGACGGTCTCGCATCAGACCGTTTTGCGGCGGATATCTCCTTCGCGTTGGAACCACCCCTACCCCACAGTTAGTAGTAATCCTTTTTGTTGTGCGTCTGGGGCGTATTGGGGTTCCCATCGCAGAAGGTGTAGTACATGACCGAGTCTTCACACCAATGCTTCGCTTCGCCAGGGTGGGCGAGACCAAGAGCGTGCCCCAACTCATGCACGGCCGTCCCGCGCTTGTTGAATTTGTTTAGCTTCTTCATCTCGCGGACGTTGAAATTAATCGTATCGGCCCCGCTCTGGAACAGATAGTAGCCTACGTTGCCGTCTTTGCGGTTATAGTCCCTGAACTCCAGGTCCGCTCCTGACTTACCTACCGGATAGTGATGCTACCGAGTTTGTTCCACTCCTTGACCCCAAACTCGCGAGCGTCGCCGAACCGCGTGTAATCCTCGTACCGTATCTGTCCGTTGTTTACCGAGTCGACCCCGAACCTATGCGCGGACGCAGTATCCGGTACTATCAACAGCGCCGTTAGCGCTGCAAAGGCGAGAGATGCCAAGAGAACGGCTCTTACCAAAGTATGGTTTCTTGTGCGCTCTCTCAACGGTACCCCTCCTACGCGGATTTTTTACACACTTTTCTGGAGGACGCCACCAGATATAAAGGTGTCGCCGTTACCCCACCCAACACGGAGAGCGTACGCCCGGGTCAGGTAAACGTCAACCTGATGTTAGGCATAAGTAGACATATTTGGGAGTATTAACTCACCGGAAACACGATAGCAGCATACTAACCGAAGTGCTGACCGTGGAAGCCGAACGGGATGTGGTGTGGTACCCGCGCCCGCGCCTCCTCGGTGAAAGAGCTTGCGTTCATCACTAGCAAAAAGGAAGTGCCCGCCGCTGTATCGAGGACGACGGAGAGGATCACGCCGGAGTCCTCGCCCTGACCGTTCGGCGCGGGGATGAAGACGGGCTCGCCGGGATAACAACCGTCCTCGCACCAGGTCCGTGTAGAGCCGTTGCGGACGTCTACCTTTACGAGCCGATCCGGCCATCCTTGCGTGATCCTGTTCTGGCCGATGCCGTAGACGTAGGAATAGTCGCGGCCGTTATGGGCATCGTAGTTTATGCGCGGTAGCTCCAGGGGTTCGCCCGTCAGAACCTCGTAGCTCGCGGAGCCACCGGGGCGGAGGCGGTAGCGGCGTAGTTCCGCGGCGGCGGTAGGGGCTTCGTGCGATAAGAGTGCGTCCATGTAGTGGTCCTGGATCACGGCGTCGTCCGGGTAGGCGAGTAGGTCCACAACGATCTCACCACCCTTCTCGAAGGCATTGACGTGATGGAAGGCGAAGAACGCCTCCGTCTCCCAACTCCCGACGAGCACACCGCTCTCCTTGTTCACTGCGTGGAAACGAGTCGGCCGTTCCGGCTTCCATTGAAGGTTCTCGGCGTAGGGTTTGCCGGTCAAGAGCATCTTCGCGGGGTTGACGACCAGCGGGTACTCCGCGAGCACGACGTAGTGTTTCGTGAGGCCGAAGCTGTGCATGTAGGCGGGCTCGCTCGCTGGTATCTCGGCCATTACCTCTCTGCGGGGCGCACCGGCCTGCGCGGCAATTCGGAAGATTTTGTATGAGCAGTGGCGGGAGAAGTGGGTGATGGTGTTGAAGGCCTCGCCGGTCTTCGGGTCGTTATGGGGGTGGGGCGAGGTACCGATGCCTTGAACGTTATCCTCGTACTCGATGACGCCGACGGTCTGCAGCGTCTCGGGGTCGAACTCTACCGGCAGGGGCGTCTCGGTGAGGGCGACGAAGCGCCCGGCTAGTTTGTGAACGCTGACGCTGGCGTTGCTACCGAACTGTGGAGAGAACGCGCTCGTGAGCCGTTTGAAGATCGAACGGCAAGGGTCGGTAGCGAACTCGCCGTAGCCGATGCGGCCCTTTCTTTGGACGTGGAGGTACTGGGGGCTGCGCAGGTACTTATTGGCGTAGGAGACCCGGCCCCCGTGGAAGCCAAAGCGGTGAAGCATCGCGAGGCCGTCGAACCAGTGACGCATTCGGGTCCTGCCCGCCCCCCAGGTGCCCGGCCCGTTACGGAAGAGCGTCCCGCGCAGCCACATGGGCATACTGCCTTCGACGGGCAGGGCATCTAGCTCGAACTCGCCTTCTAGCGGCGAGAACCCCAGGCGATGATCCGTATTCACCTCACTGTCTTCCACGGAGCCGGGCAACGCCTGCTAGTAGCGGAGTAGACCGGCGAACCCCTCGAACTCCTCGCGCAGCACGCTGGCGGCGTCTCTCCGGTTGCGCTCCTTCTCGATGTCCTCGTTGGGAGTCTCACCGAACTCGTCGCGGTCGCCGCGGACGCTGCCAGTGCGCACGTACTCCAGGCGAGCGCCACGCGCGGTAGCGAGGTCTATGATGACGTCTGTAAGGTCACGAACCCTCGTGTCCCGGCGGCAGTAGGGGCATTCTTCCTGGGCAATATTGGTGATGGCGAGCTGGTCGTGGTCGCACCAGCGGATCTCGCCGTTCAGGTCATAGAGGGCGATGAGGTGATAGACCCTACCTTCCTGAAGCGCCTCGATGGTGTCATTGATGCCACGCACCCCATTCTCGCGGGCCTGCCCGATGAGATCGTCCTCGCGTGCTCTCTCGGCCTTCTGCTGTATCTCCTCGAACTGTTCCAGGATCTCGTTCTCCGGAGCGTTGGCGGCGACCGCCTCCTCGGCGACTACCTTCTCTTTCACGGGCTCGGGGAGCGTCTCCCGGAAGGTGGAGGTCCTCTCCTTCGGCCCGGCGATAATGAGGTTCTTGACGTTGTCTTGGGCGACGAGCTTCTGCGTTAGCTCGCCCACATCCTTGTAGAAGCGGTAGATGTTCGAGTCTTGTTTGCGGCCGGCCGGGTCCAGGTCCGTCTGGCCGCCACCCCTGGGGTATGGTCTGGAGGGCTTGAGGTCTACCTCGCGGAAGAAGCCGCTGCTCGCGCCGTCGCTGCCCCGCGCGGGATCGCCCATCGGGGCGGAGACGAAGAAACGGAACTCCTCCGCGTCTACGAGCGCCACCCCGTAAGACTCGTGCTCGTCGAGCGCCAATATCAGTGGCGCAAGGTACGGCTCCCCGAAGTGGTAGGCCTCCGGGAGGTCCAACTGCAACTCATAACGCTCGAAAAGACCATCCCCGGCGGCGAAGAAGACCAGGGTGCGCGCGTGCTGATGCACCTGCCCCTCGATCGAATCCCATACCCGCCCGGAGATCTCCTCCGGCAACTCTTCCATCTCCCTCAAAGCATCCTTCAAGCGCACCTTGTACGCCTGACCCTGGTTCTCCGGGATCCGGGCATTTACGCTCAAATATACTGAGAGCACCGGCCCCGGATGACCCTCCAAACGCTCCTTGAGCCTCTTTATATCCTCAGCCTGCGCGGCCATACTCCACCTCTCTGATCTATGGAATCGGTCTCATGCCCCCGAGTATTGCCCGAAAGAGCACCGATCTAATATACCAGCGATGAGGTCCTCGATTATCGAGGGTACGCAAGGTAGGGTCGGGTGGTAGATTTGGTGGCGTGATGGGACTCGACAGAGAACGCGCTTGGCCAAGGCACGGCCGCCTCTTCGACCAGATGGCCGGGACACTATTCCGTCACGATCCCACCGGTACCGCCTTCGAGTACAACCCCGGCGAGTATGAACCGAAGGCAAGCACCATACTGCCGCACCCCGACAACGTCTCTTCGCAATACGAGGCCCTCGACACGAGACAAAGAGTTCGTCGAATGACTCTTCGCCAGCAACACGGAGTCGCCAAGACCTGGTACGCGGAGTTGGCCGCCAAGGTCTGGACGGCGCGGCAACGGTACAAATATTCGTTGGCCTCGGCGCGCGGGTAGCCTCACCGCGTGCGCGTCCTGATCTCCGGCTGCGGATACGTCGGCTCTGCCCTCGGCCTGTTACTGACCGCCGAGGGACACACCGTCTTCGGCCTCCGCCGCAATACGAAAGCCCTCCCACCCGCCATAAAATCTATAAGCGCCGACCTCTCCAAACCCCTGTCACCGGACGCCCTGCCCCCGAACCTCGACGCGGCCGTCCACGCCGTATCTCCCGGCAACTCCAAGGATGAAGCCTACACGCTCGCCTACACCCAGGGACCGCGAAACCTGCTCGCGGCCCTCGAACCACAGCGGAAGACCCTGCGCTTCATCTTCGTTTCCAGCACCGGCGTCTACGCCCAGAAAAAAGGTGAATGGGTGGATGAAGACTCCCCCGCAACCCCTGAAACCACCAGCGGCAGGCGTCTCCTCGAAGGCGAACGTCTCGTGCTCGGCGGCCCCTTCCCCGCGACCGTCCTCCGCCTGGGCGGCATCTACGGCCCCGGCCGCACCAGTACTATAGAACGCGCGCTCCGCACGCTCCGCATAGCGCCCCAAGAAGACCCGCCCCGGTACACCAACCGCATCCACCGCGACGACTGCGCCGGCGCCCTCCGCCACCTCATCCTCCTGCCCGACCCCGACCCTCTCTACCTCGGCGTGGATCACGAACCCGCTACCTTACACACGATCGCCGAATGGCTCGCCGCACGCCCCGACGTTAGCCCCAGTGAGACCGGCACCCCCGCGAGAACCACCCCGCAAAATGGCCCCCGCGGCGCTTCACGCTCTCGCACCAACAAACGCTGTAGCAACGCCCGGCTCATCCACTCCGGCTACCGCTTTCTCTACCCCACCTTCCGCGAAGGCTTCGCCGCGCTGCTCTCCGAAACGCCTTAGAATACGGCAAGGCTAGGGGAGTACGGCACAGGCTTAGAGGTGCGATGAAGTGAGCCCAAGGAGCAAGGATAGGTGAAGAAATGGCGACAGTCTCCTTGCCCGTTGCCGGGATGTCGTGTGCGGCCTGCGCGAGGCGGATAAAGAAGGCTCTCTCGAAGACGGTGCAATGCAAACTTCGCGACCGGGAAGTTGAACGTCGAGTATGATCCGGACGCTGCAAATCTGGAAGGCCTGGTCGAGGTCGTTAAATGCGCGGTTTACAGGGCGAAGGTCCGGGAGACCAGCTTCGGCATCCTGGGGATGAACTGCGCAAAGCTGTGCCGGCAGAGCTGAAAAGACTTTGAGAAAGCCCCTGGTGTCCTCGACGCGAGTCAACCTCATGATAGTTCTGGCCCTTGTCTGGTGTTCTTCTTCGGGTACTAGGCGACGATGCTGCCGCTCTTGCGGCTGGGGCTCGCGGTTACGGTAGCGTTACCGCTAGCGTTCACCTTCGACATACTCCCCGTGGCTGTGCGGGCTATGGAGGCCGGGGACCTGATCCCCTGTGGCCGGGATACGCAGTGGTTCACCGGTGTTACGTAGGGGTCGGGCACGAGCAGCATGAGCAATGCAGACGCGGCGAGACCTCCGTGACACCCATCTTTTTGATAGCCTCTTGGTTCCAGGAGCGGATAAAGGGGACTAACGTGAGTCAAAGGATACTGGTAGGACGTGAGTTATTTGCCGGACCCGGGACGTGGCTCGTCTTCTTGCTGGCCCTCGGGTCGCTTCTCGCGAGTTGTGGTGGCCCCGAGGAAAAAGAAGGGGACGTCTCCGTGCCGCCGAGTCCCGAAGACGCTGGCGAGGTGGTGGTAAGGGTCTCCGGCACGGAGGGCATCGAGTATTCGGGGACCTACGGGACCATCGAAGGTATGTTGCAGACCGTGGAAGACAGCGTGGAGTCCGAGCCGACGGACTACGTGGTCGAGGTGGTCGAGGGCGTCTCCGACGGCGTGACTGCTGGCTTTCAGAAGGTTCAACCGGGAGAGGGCGATCTGCATGTCGAGATACTCGCCGACGACCAGGTAGTCGTGGAGAGCAGAACCCTCGCGGAGTTCGGCGCGGTAAACGCCGACTGGTTCCCACGGGTCGACGTTCCCGAGGTACTCCCGGGTGAAAACAAGGAGTCTCTACCAGGGGAGGAAGTCGCGCCCGAGGAGAGCCCTTAAAGGAGAGCTCTTGAGAAGGGCCACGCAGAAACCCCGGAGCGGGCCCACGCTCCCCCAAAGCACGGCTTCTTGCACCGGTTTGGCGTACGCAGTGTAACGTCTCTGTCTTTTTCTACGTCTAACGGTTAAAAGAAGTAGGGAAACGGGACAAGGAGAAGAGGCACCGTGCCAAGGAACACGAGGAACACTAGCGGGCAGGACAAGAACGAAGGGGCCATGGACAAGGCCAAGGGCCGTATGAAGGAGGCCACGGGAGCGTTGACCGGGAACAAGGACAAGAAGGCGGAGGGACGCGCGGACCAGCGCTCGGGGACCGCCAAGGAGAAGAAGGGCAAGCTGAAGGACCTCTTCAAGTAGCCGGAGTCACGGGGCGCCCGGAAGGCTCTTTTTTGGCCTCTCAGGCGCTAAAGCAATCCAGTGGGCCGGGGCTCCCATGGCGGGGAGCCCCGGCCGTTTTCTGTGTCTCGTCTCTGAACGAGGCTTTTAAGTCTTCAGGGAAAGGTAAAGCTCTGTGGAACCGATAGTACTCGTCGTGGTGGTGGTGCTGGTGCCCTGGTGCTGTTGGGACAGGCTGTGCGCAGTTTGCCGGGGCTTATCGTCAACGGGATCGTCGGGGTCGTCCTGCTCTTCGTGACGAACATCGTCCTGGCGGACGACCTGCCTATCAATCTCCTTACGGTGTTGATCTGCGCCATTGGCGGCGTGGTCGGATGGCTGGCTATCTTGGTGCTCCACGTCCTCGGGATAGCTTTTTAGACCTGCGTCGGCCGGTTAGGCAACCCGCTCGGCCTGTACCACAAGGCGGCCCGACTCAGGTCCTCCTCCGTAGAGGCTCGGTCCTAAGGTCCACCAGTCGTCGGGGGTCTCGGTGCAGGTCTGGAGCGAGACTATATCCTTCCCCTCGGTCGAATCTATGATCCAGTTGTCGTTGGGCGTGACACCGGCAATGTTATTGACCTGATACTTGTAGACCCTGCCTAAAGTATCGGAGAGAAAGATCTCATCCCCCTGCTGCATCGCGGGGAGGTTGAGGCACTGGTTGTAGCTCTCGGTGCCGGGAAACCCAATGCGGTGGCAGGCTATGTAGGTGTTGGTATCTTCCCGATCCCACGGAAAACCCGTACTGGGCAGCTTGATGGCCCCGAGGTCCAATGCGGCCTCCGAGCGATCATTCCTCACCGTATGTTCGTAGATGCCTAGCTTCGGTACCGTCAGAAATAGTGTCGAGTCTTCTGGTACCACGGGTGCGGGCTCTTCCTCCGGCTCGCTAGCGGCCTGCTCTTCGGGTTCCGGCTCGGCCGGGGACGGCTCTTCGGGCGTCTCTTCCGGCTCCACCGGGGGTGCCTCCTCTACCTGCTCCTCCGGCGGTGCCTCGCTCGTCTCCTCAGCGGTGCCCGAGAACAGGTAGGCTCCAAGGAGACCCAGTAGCAAGGCTACCAGGACCAGGAGCACGAGAAGACCGATCCGGCGCCTCTTCCTGAATACTGCGTAGTTGGGACGCCGCGTGTCTATGACCCGGCGTTGCTTGTCCATGATAGGCATGTCAGGATTTTACATAGCGCCATGAGAAATTTTCGAGAGATGAGTGAACCTGTGGGTGAGGTTGACCCTTTTTGATCGGAGCCCTATCAAAGTTGCCAGAGGCTTCCCGAGAGGAGTGAAGAATAGTAGGGCCGGTTGTCCTGTTCCCGCACGATTATCTTGATAATATCGACGCCGTAGTTGGATAGAGAATCGCGTGTATCCTGGCTGGGGCGTACGGTCCTTTTCGGCGCGAAACAGAGAAGGAAAAGGGGTAAATGCAGCAAGGATTCAAACTCACGACAACCAGTCGCATGAAGCTGGTCACCGCGCTGCTTTTAACGGCGCTCACGCTCCTTCTGGTTTCCGGTGCGGCGCCCGCAGGCGTGGTGCTGGAGCGGGCCGGGGCTCAAGAGGAGGTTTCCGGGGGGGCAGTGGAGGCTCCTGCGGATGAGATCCCCGGGGAGGTCCCGGAGCCACCGGAGACCGGGGCCGTGTCCTGGGCGATCATGGATGAGAACAGCGGGGAGTTTCTGGTGGGGCAGGAGCCCGACGAGCAACTTCCGATAGGGTCCGTGACCAAGATCATGGCGGCCCTGGTGGTGATGCAGGAAGGGACCAGTCTGGATGAGGAAGTGCCGATCTCCGGGGAGGCCGAATCTTATGTGGGCGGCGTCTTCAGTAACGTAGGGCTCATAGCGGAGGAGCGCGTGACCGTCCGCGACCTTTTGGTCGCCTCGTTGGTCGCCTCCGGTACCGAAGCGGTCTATGCGCTGGCGGAGCATGTTGGCGGTGGCAGTGTCGAGCAGTTCGTGGGGATGATGAACGAAGAGGCTTCCCGTCTGGGTCTGGAGAACACCAACTTCGACACGCCCGCCGGCCTGGATACCGAAGACAACTACTCGAGTGCCAGGGACCTCGCTATCTTGAGCCGGGAGGTGCTCCAGGAGCCTTTGCTCGCAGAGATAGTAGATACTCCGGAAGCCACGATCAGCACTCAGGGCAGGCAGATAGAGATCACCAATACCAACCAGCTCTTGAACACCTACCCGCCAGCAACGGGCATAAAGACCGGGACCACGCCCGAGGCGGGCGCCAACCTCGCCGCCTCTGCCGAGAGCAACGACGAGTCCTTTATCGCGATCGTTATCGGCGCCGAAGACTCCGATCAGCGCTTTCTTGCCGCGGAGTCGCTGCTGGAATATGCCTTCGAGCGTTATGAGCGCCGCCCGCTGGTGAACCAGGACGAGGTCTACGGCGAAGCGCCCCTGCCTTACCGTCCGAATGAGGCCGTGCAACTCGCCGCAACCGGGGAAGTAGCAGGGCTGGTGGACGCGGATTCCGACGTGGAGCGTAGGGTAACCACCCTGGAGGAGCTTCCGCCGTCGGCGAGCGCCGGCGACGAACTCGGCGAGGTCGAGCTCCTGGTCAACGGGCGACGCGTCGGAGAGAGTCCGCTAGTCGCCCAGGAAGGCTACGAGGAGGCCTCTCTGTGGCAAAAGACGCGCTCTACCGTGGGAGGTTTGCTGGAGAGTGTACAGGGAGCCATATCCGGACTCACTTCAGGCGAATAGCCCCGGATAGTTGCCGGGGCTTCTAAAAAGGTCTGTTCAACCAGCGGTCCAGGAGCCGGGTGTAGCCCTCGAAGTCGTCCCGGTGAACGCCGTGGCCGGCCTCGAAGGCCTCTACCGCGCCCCGGTGAAGCGCGCCTGCGACGGCGGTTCGCTCGGGCTCTGGTAAGACCGAGCCTCGCTCTTCGCTCCCTAGGACGAGCAGGGTGGGGACTTGGACCGAGCCGGCCAAGTCCGACAGGTCGTAGTGCAGGCCGGAGCGGAACATAGCGGCGACCGGTTCAGCATCACACTGGCGCATATTCAGGATGCTCTGCGCCGCGTCCTCTCGGGACCACGAAGGGTTTTCGGAGAGCTGCTCGCGTTCGAGGGCCTCCGGGGCTTCTCTGGCGTGGGCGACGCCTTCCTTTATGCCGTCCGAGACCTCCTCGAAATCCGTACTCTCGGAGCCGGGTGGATCCTCCAGCACGAGCCGCTTCACCAAACCTTCATGCTCCACGCAGAGCTTCAGCGCCACGAGCGCGCCGAGTGAATGACCGAGCAAGACGTCTATCTTCGCTCCGGGCTCCAGGATTTCGGTCAAAGTCTCGTACAGGTCCCCGGCGAGGTCCTCCAGCCCCTCGCCGCCGGACATCCGCGGGCTCTCCCCATGACCGCGCAGGTCTACCGCGACCGCGTACCAGCCGTTTTCGGCGACCCACGGCCCGACCCGCCACCACGTGCGCGACGAGCCCGAGACCCCGTGTACTAGAACGGCGAGTGGATCTCCCGTCTTGCCCCAACTTCTCGCGTTCAGCTTCAGAAGGTCTCCACGGCCGGGCGGAGATCCAACTCCAACGTCCAGGCCGTAGGGTCCTGGGAATGCAAGTGCCAGTATGCTTCGGCGATGGCGTCGGGCGAGAGGGTCGTACTCTCTTCCCTATCCGGCTGAGCCTCGCGCAGTCTCGGGGTGAGGATCTGGCCGTCTATAACCGTGTGGGCGACGTGAATTCCCCGCGGCCAGAACTCGCGGGCCATAGACTGCGCCAGCGCCCGCAACCCGAACTTGCCTGTCGCGAGCGCCGCGAACTTCGCAGAGCCCCGTAGGGCGGCTGTCGCGCCCGTGAGGATGACCGTGCCGCGACCCCTCTCGACCATCGCCGGTAGGACCTGCTGTGCCCCGTGAAAAGCCCCGGAGCAGTTCGCCCGAAAGCATTCATCGAACTGCTCGGGCGTTATCTCCAGAATGCCACCCATCTGAAAGGCCCCGGCGTTGTACACAAAGACCTCCGGGTCACCGAAGCTGTCGCGAACTTCCTTGAAGGCCGAGGCCACCGACGCCGCGTCCGTCGCGTCGGTAGAGACCGCGAGTGCCTCTCCTCCGGCTCCCGCGATCTCCTCGCGTACCGCCGACATGCTCTCTTCCCGCCGCGCCATCAGCCCCAGTGCAAATCCTTCTCGCGCAAAGCGCCGGGCGATAGCCGCTCCGAGTCCCGGTCCCACGCCCACGACCACCGCAACTTTCTCCGCCAAGCTATCCTCCTCTTCCCGACCTTCCCTGACTAGATCCAGGGACTCTATCACCAGCACGGATAACCGTGACCACGAAGGCGTGAAGTAGTAATCGGAACCCCGGCACCTACGAGGGGATAAAGGTCCTGTCTCGTGCTCCCCCCTTCGGAGGCCTCCGAAGAGCGGAGCTACGCTGGAAGGAGCAACGTTAATATACTCACTTGTCTGGGACCAGATCAGCTGCAACCAGTTCCTGCTGCGAACTCTTCTCTCCCGGCGACAGGGATGGAAGGCTCCTTACGGGACCGGTCGTGCGGTACCAGATCAACGGGGGTGCGCCGCTCCGGAACCGCGTCCGCTAGCGCCGGGAGATATGGTTGTACCGGGGTCTAAGGTTCCCTTACTTCGACGGGGGACTTTTTTAATCGGGCCAAAGACCCCGTTCGGGGACGACCTTCAGAATATGAGCACGTTGTACACACAGGTGCATCTGTACGCAGGTGTATCTGGCACGGATGGAGGGTATTCCGGAGATGGCGACCAGGTGGCCGTGGAGGCTACCGTCCCGGACGGAGTAATCGTCACGGTCCACGACCCCATAACCTAAAAGGAGAGCTACATGATCCGCGAAGAAGCCACCGAGATGATCCTGGAAGCCAAAAAGGAGAAGGAACTTACCTTCGAGGTGATCGCCCGGAAGGTCGGGGCACACAAGGTCTGGACCACGGCGGCCTTAATGGGCCAGCATCCGATGACCGCCGAGCAAGCTGACACTGTAGTCGACCTCCTCGACCTCGACTCCGAGGTCGCCAGGGCCTTGCAGGAGATACCGTTGCGTGGCGCCCTCGATCAGGACGTGCCCACCGACCCCACAATCTACCGTATCCACGAGGTCACCCAGGTCTATGGTACGACCATCAAAGCCCTTATCAACGAAGAGTTCGGCGACGGTATCATGAGCGCCATAACCTTCCACATGGACATAGAGAGGGAGGAGTCCGAAGCGGGTCCGCGCGTCAAGATCACGTACAACGGCAAGTTCCTCCCTTATACGTGGGAGTAACGCGATGATCCCCGGCGAACCTCCCGCTATCGAAGGAGACGTCCAACTCAACACAGACCGCGAAACGGCGACCCTCACCGTCGCCAACATCGGTGACCGTCCTATCCGGGTCGGCAGTCACTTTCACTTCTTCGAGACTAACCAGGCGCTGAAGTTCGGCCGCGAGGGCGCCTTTGGTATGCGCCGCGACATCTCCGCCGACACCGCCGCGCGCTTCAAGCCCGGCGACGAGCGGGAGGTCGGATTGGTGAACGTAGGTGGGCGCCGGGTCGTACACGGCTTCAACGGTCTTACCGAAGGCGTTCTGGACGAGCGGAAGGTCAGAGAAGAGGTCCTGCGGCGAGCGCGGGAGCTTAGGTTTATGGAGAAGCAGGCAAACGATCCGAGAGGTGGTTAGCGTAATGGCGTTGCTCACGATGCAGAAGAAGAACCTCGACAGTGGGTCAGAGGTGGACGTGCACGGGCGGATACAGAAAGAGACCGTCACCCTGGACAGGGTCGCCGTCACCCGCGTGACGTTCGGCGTCGGTGCCCGGTGGTCGGAGGACCTGAAGGACTACGCCGGTACTGAGAGCTGCCATCTCCCGCACGTGGCGCTCGTCCAGTCGGGGCGTCTCAAGGTGGTCATGGACGACGGCTCCGAAGAAGAGTTCGGCCCCAACGACGTGATGATGTTGCCCCCCGGACACGATGCGTGGACGGTCGGAGACCAGCCCTGTGTGTTCGTGGAGTTCTCCGAGGGGAATGATTATTACGAGAGGCACTGATAACCCATGAGCGGCTTCTCCAGTCGTTGGCCGAAAATACCACCGTAACGCTGCCTGGAGAGACCGGGTACGTCCGTGATCTCATGACCTGGGGCGCCTGCGCCGCCAGGCGTGTGGCTCGCGACGAGCGCTTCGCCTTCTCGATACTCTCCGGCAGGACACGCATCTCCAGTAAGGCCATCTCGCGTGCCATGGACGGCTTCGATCTCTCTGGTGGAGTCTTCTCGGCGGTGAACCTTTCGGCGGCTACGCGTACCTAGAGACACTGTCCGTCCTGGCTCTCAAAGATCTCTCACCGCTGGCCGAGTAGTTACACGCCTTATTGGCCTCCACGCCGCGTGTCCTTGCGCCGGCCAGCGTCCCCGAACCTGTCTCTACGCGGTTTGTATATTGGCTAGAGATGCCACCGCCCTGTACCGGGTGCTGAACGGCTGCTGGACGACAGCGCGGACATACCTGAACACACCGCCCCCGCTCGGGAGGTGTGGTAGCGTAGAAAGTCCAGCTTATCAGAGAATATAGAGGAACATGGGGGAGTGGGAATGCAACTTTTCGAGAAGCTAATAGATTATGCACAGGCCGTCAGGCTTGTGCTGGAGAACACAGCCCGCCTGCCGGTCGCGTGGGTGCCGCTCATGGACGCTCGGGGGCTCGCTCTCGCCGAGGACATAGCTGCGAGATTCGATTCCCCGCCGTTCGACAACTCCGCGGTGGATGGTTACGCGGTACGGAGCGCGGACGCCGCCGAGGCTGGCAGGACCTTCGAGGTCGTGGATGAGGCTCCGGCGGGACGGCCTGCCCGGAGGAGTGTCGGGGAGGGAGAGGCCATCAAGATCTTCACCGGCGGTGTAATCCCCGAAGGGGCGGACGCGGTCGTGATGGTCGAGAATACCTCCGGCTGGGGCGAGGAGTTCGAACTCAAAAAGGCTACGACACCGGGTAGCAATCTTCGCGCCGCTGGCGAGGACGTGCGCGAGGGCGACATCATGCTGCGCGCGGGCACGGAGATAGGCGCCCCCGAGATAGCCCTCGCCGCAACGCAGGGCTACGGCGAGTTGCCCGTCTACCGCAGGCCCAGGGTCGTCGTCCTCTCCACCGGCACCGAGCTGGTCGAGCCGGGCACGCGTGACCTCTCGCCCGGCGAGATCTTTGACTCCAACTCCTTCGCCCTACTCGCCCAGGCCCGTGAGGCTGGCGCTGATGCTCGCCGTCTCTACGCGGCCTCCGATGACGCGGACATCCTCAAGTCCGCGATGGAGGAGGCTCTGGCGAGCGCGGACGTCGTGGTAACCAGCGGCGGGGTCTCGGTGGGGGAGAAGGATCTCGTGAAGGGCACGCTCCTGGACTTAGGCGTCGAGCAGGTGTTCTGGGGGATCAAACTAAAACCCGGCAAACCAGTCTTTTTCGGCACGCGGGAGGGCGCCCGCTTCTTCGGTCTGCCGGGGAATCCCGTCTCCGCGATGGTCTGCGCCGAGCTCTTCGTCCGGCCCGCCCTGATGAAGATGATGGGCCGGAAGGACAGACATCGCCCTCACATCGAGGTGTACTTTGACGAGGACGTCGAGAACAAGTTCGGCCGGATGCACGCGATACGCGTCACGCTGAACCGGACAGAGAGGGGCTGGAGGGCTGAATCGGTGGGGGCCCAAGGGTCGGGGCTGGTCAGCTCTCTCACTAAAGCGGATGCCCTGGCGCTCATCGGCCCCGAGTCCGAGGGAGTGCGGGCGGGGGAGCCGGTCGAGGCCATAGTGCTGCGTGAGGAGGTTGTTCTGGCCCAACGCCCGGTCAACTAGACGCTGTCTGTACGGCGAGGATGATGAGCGCGGAGCATCGTGGCGGGGGATACGATGTGGGGTGCGATAATAACGGTAATGAGTTAAAGGCGTGCCATGAGACTAGTGACCCGCAAAGAGGAAGTGCCCGCTAGCCTCGGTCGTCCGCCGCTCGTGCTGCGCCTGCGGCCAGACTTGTACATTGGCGGTGCTCACCGAACCTTCGTCGGGCTGTGCAGAGACACTTCTTTAGGGACCGGTAGCCGACGGCTATAGTAGAATCAGGGGCATATGTTCGAGTCTGACTTCGAGGACAACATCTTCCGGCGGCGCCTGATGAAGGAGGTCGCGCCGGGCTTGCCTACGCACTTCTCTTTCTACTCGCCGATGGTCAAGGTACAGGTGCAGTCGTCGGCGGAGCATCTGCCGGGAGCGAACGGCAGATACATTGGGGAGGCGGTAACTATAGAGTTCGTCCCCGAGGATGCGGCGGCGGTGGAGCGAGTACGCGAGTTCGTGTGGCAGTGGGAAGAGCACAACGAGTTTACGGCGGTACGCAAGATCAATCACCTCAGGCGCGGCGTAGACCCGGAGAGCGTGCAGGGCATTCTGGAGCGGGTGCGCGGCGTAGACAAGCGGGCCGCCGCCAAGGCCGCCGAGAATGCCTGTCCCGAAGAGCTGAGAGAGATGATAGAGACGGAGGACGCCAAGGCCCTCGCCCGCCTTCCGGGGCTCGGGGAGAAGCGGGCCTACGCCGTGGTCGAGTTCTACAGGAATCAGAAGAGTCCTCGCCGCTTTCTATACGCCGCGAACCGCAACGACCGTTTCCGCGGGGCGCCGGTTATCACGGAGCTCGACCTCTCCGGGGATCTCCAGGCGCAGGCCGTGAATCACGCCGTTCGGGCGCAGTCCCTCGGCGACCCGGACCCCTTGAGCCCGAACGAGCCGCCGGGGCACACGACGGTACGCGGCCCTAACCTCTCGCATCCCTTGCCGATGACGCCCTCCTTGATGGGCCGGAGCGTCTACTACCCGGAGCAGGTCTCGCTCTTCGCCGATCTCTTGCGGCGCGTGCTCGTTGATGGAGAGAGGCTCGCCGGGGTGGATACCTTGCGGATACAACGCGGCAAGGTCTTCCACACGACCAAGCTCTCCGGCGTCGGCGTGAAGACGCGGGCCAGGGTACTCGCGAGCGGTCTCCTCGACACCGAGTACACCTACGAGAACCTCGTCGGCATCCCCGGCATCACCGAAACGCAGGCACGCACCATCGCCGAGGCGGCTAGAGGAGACGTGGAGGCCGCCAGAAACGGGGGGCTCTCCCGGATGGAGGTACGTGTCCCCTAGCCTCTACGGCTTCGTCAAGAGCCGTGAACCCGTGACCCCCGAGGAGGTCACCCAAGCACTTTCTCTACCGTCAAACGGCGACGCTCGTGCCTACATCGAAGGCATGATCGCGCAAGACCCACGCTTTCTCTGGGACGAGGGCTCTCTGCGTACCGCTGATGTAGCCTCCGTGCCCCTGGATGAGGCGCCTTACGTGGTCTTTGACGTCGAGACCACGGGTTCGTCGTCCAAGCAGGGTGCGATCACCGAGATCGGGGCTTTGAAGGTAGTGCGTGGGGTGGTGGTGGACGAGTTCTCGACGCTCCTCAACCCGGGACGTCCCATAGAGCCCTTCGTAGTAAGGCTCACCGGGATCACCGACCAGATGGTTGCCACCGCCCCGGACTCATCGGAAGTCATGCCTATATTCGAGGAGTTCACCGAGGGATGCGTCCTCGTCGGCCACAACGTTAATTTCGACTGCTCCTTCGTCGCGGCGGCGCGCGAAGCCTCCGGCCTCGCGCCGCTCTCGAATCCCGTGCTCGACACTCTAAAGCTCGCCCGCGCGCTCGTGCCGGGCCTCAAGCGCTACCGGCTCGCCTCGCTGGTCTCGCATCTTGGAATTCACCTGGCCCCCAACCACAGAGCCCTGGCTGATGCCGCCGCCACGACCGAGGTCTTTCTCAAGCTCTTGAAGCTCCTGGGCTCTGCCGGGGTGAAGAGCGTCGGGCAGGCGGCCACAATCAAGTCGGGGGGGCGCGAACGTATCGAGCCCCAGAAAGGCCACCTCGCCGAACATCTGCCGCGCACGCCGGGGGTCTACTACTTCATGGACAAGCACGGCACTACCCTCTACGTTGGCAAGGCCAAGGATCTCAGGAGCCGGGTGAAGACTTACTTCAACGGCGGGGACGGGCGCCGCAAGGTCGGGAGGCTCGTGCGGGAGGCCGCCGAGGTGCGCTACAAGGAGACGCCTTCGGAGCTTCACGCCCTGGTCTTCGAGGCCCGCGAGATCAAGCGCCTCCTCCCGCGTTACAACTCCGTCGGCCGGGGTGAGAAGGCGAGTTGGTTCATCAAGCTCGACCTGAACGAACCCTACCCCGTCCCCGAGAGAGTACCTGGCAACGACCCGGGAGACGGCGTCGTATATCTCGGTCCTTACAGGAGCGCAGGTGTCCTGGATACCTGTATCGAGGCTCTGGGAAGGGTGTTTCCTCTAAGGCGTTGCGCTGGAGAACGGGAAGGCGGCGTTTGCTTCTATGGGCAGATGGGCCGGTGCGCCCCGTGTCTCGGGATGGGCGAAGAGGATTATCGTGGGGAGGTGATCGGGGGCCTCACCGCCCTCCTGCGCGGTGAGGGCGGAGAAACGCACCTCGAAGCGCTCGTCGGGGAGCGCAGACGCCTCGCGGGCGAACTGGAGTTTGAGGCAGCCGGACGTCTGCAGAACCTGATCTCCGGTATCGAACGTATCCGCCTGACGCGGCACGTTACGACCGCCGAAGGCGTGCAGGCTGTAATCGTCCCCTCTACCGAACCCGGGATGGTCGAGGTCTTCGCTCTATCTCAGGGCCGCCTCGTCGCCCACAAGGGCTTCGAACCAGGAGACGCAACCGGCCTAGCCCTCTTCGCCACGGAGGTGCTGACGAATCATGGCGACCTCCCGTCCGCCGCCGCGCCTGGTAGCCGTGAGGGTGTGGATGAGGCCCGAGTAGTCGCCGCATACCTCCGGCGGCGCCAGGTCGAGGTAGAGGCGGTGCGCCTGTGCGAGCCCCAGGACCTTCTGGACGCCGCGCAGAGGGTAGCCGAACGGGCAGCGGGGGCAGGAGCCGGGGCTGTCGTTGGGGCGATGGAATGACCCGTACATGATAAAATTAGCGGCATAATGTATAGAACTTACGGGCAGCCGTAAAGGGCGGTTAAGCTATGGTGCAGGACGTACAGGGGACAGCACGTAGAATCTTATTGGTCGACGATGAGCCGTCGATCCAGAAGATGCTCGTGCATGCTCTGGAGCGGGAAGGTTTTCAGGTAAACGCGGTGGGGGATGGGGAGGCGGCGCTGGAGTCTTTCGGGACTTATGAGCCGCATTTGATCATCCTGGACATCATGCTGCCGAAGATAGACGGCACTGAAGTATGCCGGCGCATAAGGTCGCAGAGTGATGTTCCGATCATCATGCTTACGGCCAAGGACGACGAGATCGACCGCGTCGTGGGGTTGGAGCTTGGGGCAGACGACTACGTTACCAAGCCGTTCGCGGTGCGAGAGCTCGTGGCCAGGGTACGTGCGATCATGCGCCGGGCCTCGGTGCCTGCGGGGCAACGTCAGGACGAACTCAACTACGATAGTCTCAAGATCCACCTGCCAAGCCGCAGGGTTGCCGTGGTTGGGGAAGAGGTGGACCTCACATATACTGAGTTCGAGCTTCTAGTAACGCTCGCCTCGAACCCGGGACGGGTATTCTCGCGGAGCACGCTGCTAACGCGGGTGTGGGGCGACGAGTTCCGTGACGAGCGCACGGTAGACGTACACATCCGTCACCTGCGCGAAAAGATCGAACGCGACCCCCGGAACCCGGAGTTTATCCACACCGCCCGGGGTGTGGGGTATGTCTTCCGTTAGGGACCGGCTCTTCCCGAAGCGCAAGCGCCGGCGCCCCAAAGAGACGAAGGGTGGGCACCGGGGCGAGAGCCAGTCCCGCCTTCGTCTCCCGTCTTGGCTTTCCTTCGAGCGAATACTACTCGGGCGTGACGCCGGTTTTCGGCGCCGCATTAGCATCCAGGTTTGGCTCACGGCGCTGTTCTTGATCGTGACTACGTTCGCTGCGGGTACGGCGTATTCCATCATCTATCCCAGGCTCGAGAGTACCCTGAGGCAGTCGGCGCAGGCGAGCTTCAGGCAGGTAGGTGAGGAGTACGAGGAGCGGCTCCAGAGCAACCCTCGGCTAACCGAAGAGTACATAACCTTTTATGCGATCAACCGCGGCGTCCAGTGGGGCGTGGTTCGCCAGGGGGACGGCGAGGTTCTCAGAGGAGACCCCGGCGAATTTGTACCCGAGGTGGTGAATGAGGCCGTCTCGGACCAGGCTCCCAAGACGGACCTTCAAACGGTCGAGAGCGGCGATCGCGAGGGACAGACACTCGCGACTTATGCCGCCCCGATAAAGGTCTCCGGTGAGCCCGAAACCGCGGCGCTCGTATTCACCAGGTACTACACGCGGAGCGACATCGAGAACGCGGGCGAGTCGCTTAACAGGATCAACAGGCTCGCGCTGCTCGCGGGGGCCCTGGCGCTACTCATTGCGGGCTTCTCCGGCTACGTGGTGGCTAACCTGCTCTCCCGCCGCCTCAGCCGCCTCGATACGGCCGCCCGTCGCCTCGCCGCCGGTAACTTCGACGAGCGCATAACTACCAGCATCGAGGACGAGGTAGGCTCTCTGGGAGAGACGTTCAATACGATGGCCTCCTCTCTGAAAGGTGCATTCCGCCAGGCCGAGCAGGAGAAGGCGCGCAGCCAGGCCATCCTCTTCGGCATGACCGACGCGGTTATCGGCGTGGACAGGGACCTGAACGCCACCTTCCTCAACCCTCGCGCCCGCGAGCTCCTCGAAAACTCGGACCTCGCCTTTCAGGACCGCCTGCAGGAGGTGCTCGCCAAGAGCCGCTTCTCCGGCCCGGTCACCGAGCCCGAAGTCGAGGCAGGCGATGCGATTATCGAGATACGAGCCGCCCCTCTGGAGGACGGAGCACTCGCGATCCTGCGTGACGTCACCGAGCAGCGCCAGATAGAACACGCCAAGGCCGAGTTTATCGCCAACGCCTCCCACGAGCTGAAGACCCCCCTCTTCGCCCTCCAGGGCTACCTCGAGATGCTTGAAGACGAAGAGGACGAAGAGGTCCGCACGGACTTCTTGAAGGACATGAAGGCCCAGACCGAACGCCTCAAGAGCCTCGCCAAGATCCTCCTAGACCTCTCTCGTCTCGACGCGAACGCCGTGACCTTCCGTCTGGAAGAGGTGGACCTCGAAGACCTCCTGCATGAGATCCGGCGCGACTTCGCCTACACGGGGCGTGAGATCCACATCAACGCTGAAGAGGGCCTCCCCCCGGTCAACACCGACCCGATACAGCTCCACCGTATGCTCGCCATCCTGGTGGACAACGCGCTCAAGTACTCCGGTGGACCAGGAGGCACGGAGCCCGTGAACCTCGACCTCCACCGCGAGAACGGTCACGCCCTTGTCAGCGTCACCGACCGCGGCTGCGGCATCCCCGAAGCCGAGATCCCCCACATCTTCGACCGCTTCTACCGCGCCCAGGGCTCCTCCCGCGCCGATGGCACCGGCCTTGGCCTGGCACTCGCCGGTGAGATCTCCCAACACCTCGGCGGCGATATACGCGTCGAGAGCGCCCCAGACCTCGGCAGTACCTTCTCCGTAGAACTCCCACTAGCCGAGAATGGCGCTAACCAAGACCCGCCGACAAAGTAAACTAAATTCAACTTCGCTTAATTTTAATTAAGTTTCCTCTACCGCTCCGAAACCTTTAGCTGTAGAATACGGCCTGGGGCAGCAACTGGTTCGTGGATTCTCCCCCCTCCCCGCGAACCGAAAGCTGCCCCTTTCGTATGCGTTTTCGCTTTCCGAACCCTAGCCGAAGAGGGGTGGTATCCCGAAGACCGAGAGGATCGGGCTCACCACGGACAGAAGGAATCCGAAAGGCGAGACGCCCGGCAGGAACGAGAGAAGAACCAGGCCGAGCAGTATGTACGGGCCGTACTGGTTCATGAAGTTTACGAAGCCATTTAGAAAGCGCGGGAGAAACGGATAGAGCACCTTCGCGCCATCGAGCGGGGGTATGGGGATGAGGTTGAAGACGAAGAGTAAGGCGTTGACGAACGCTATCCCGAGGACGGAGAAGAGTACGAGCCTGCCCTGAAAGGGTCCGAGCCGTATCAAGACGGCGCAGAGCGCGACGATCGCCAGGTTCGCGGCCGGACCCGCGAACGCGACGGCGACGCCCCCCCACTTGCCACCCCTGAGCTTGGAGAGTTCGACTGGGACCGGACGGCCCCACCCGAAGCCGACCATAACCAGCATCAGGCTCCCGAGCAAGTCCAAGTGCGACGCCGGGTTGAGCGTCACCCGCCCGTCGCGATAGGCCGTATCGTCACCCAGCAGATAGGCTGAGGTCGCGTGAGATGCCTCGTGCAGCACGATCCCAACGGCGAACCCGAGGAGCATAGCGACCGCCACGATCGGGAACTGTTCGAAGATAGATAGGAACATCGCCTAATATTACACTCGCGTGCGCGGGAACGCGGCGGAGGGTTACGTCAACTGGTCTGCGAAGCAGATACCGTGACGTGGTTACCGGTATCCGAGGTGTAGTCCGCGAGCTGGGGACGAAGGACCTTCGCGGAGTCCGCCACGCTGCCGAGTTCGGTGATACCGGCCGTTACGGGTGTTTTGGGGCCGACCTCGCTATTTATGTCCTGGATGAGTGAGATGGACACCCTGACGTTCGGGTTCTCGGCTGGTTTTATCTCCACGACGTTGGCATTCTCCTTTAGCACGGGGTCCGGGCGTATGGCCGTCACCGTACCGGTCACGGGCGCGTAGACCGCCGTCCCCGCTTCGGCTCCGACGTCCAGGGCGCCTGTTACCGGACCCAGGCGGCTAGCCGGGTCCATGAGGTAGTACTGGATCCTTTCGGGCGTCGCGTCGTTTGCGAAGAGCCCAAGCAGGGGGTTCCCGGAGAGGTTTTTTCCGCGCGGCGACATCTCGGTGAGGCTCTTGCCCTCCGGATGGTATCCGAGCCCCTTAACGTCTTCGGGTCGAACGGGACTTGAGACGGCGGTCCCGGCGACCTCTGCCAGTACCGTGTCCGGCCCCGCGTTATTCGAGTCTATCGGGAGAGTCCGTTCGCTCGCCCCCGAACTCTGCATAAATGCCGCGGGCACGAGCGCGAGTATACCCAGCAGCACTACCACGGAGATGGCGAGCAACCGTCGCCGCAGGTAGACGTTCGTCTCTTTCGATTTGCCACGCGTCGTGCGAGGTCCGGTTGGACGCTCGGACCGGCGTCCCTCGGCACCGTCGCGCCCGGACGGCTGTATCGGCCGGTCTGGCGTCTGGGGAGTGACGTTTGAGAGCTTGGGCCCAAGATATTGTGTCCGTTGTGTATTACCCCCTCTCATCCTGGGGCGGGATTATACATAAGGGCCGTCGGATGTAAACTGCGCTCTGCCGCAGCCTCGGGGCTGGTATATTTGTTTTGCATACAGGGGCAAGAACCCCGCTACTGGAGCAAACGCCGGAGAGAGAGCGTGTACGCGAAGAAGCTGGTCGTCTCGACGTACCTGCAGTACGTAGTCATTGCCCTCGGCGCGCTTCTATTATTCACGTTCGTCCGCCAGATCGGCGGTGTGCTTCTGACGTTCTTGCTGGCGGGGATACTCGCCTACGCGCTCAACCCCGTGATCCGTTGGCTGGAGGCGTGGCGGGTCCCCAGAGTAGTCGCGGTGTTCGGGGTCTTCGTGGCGCTCGTCGTGGTGGTCCTGGTAGCGCTGCTAGTCCTCATCATCCCCGCCGTCGGACAGGTACAGGCCCTGATACAGAATCCGGAGATCCTCACTGACGGGATAACGAGCCTCGTGAGCTGGGCGCAAGGCGTACCCTACGTCGGAGAGCAGATCTCCGCCGTGGACCGGACGAGGCTTACGGAGTTCGTGCAGTCCAACGCGCCCTCGGCCGGACAGGTCGCAAACGGCGCCCTGGGCTTTATAGGCGGGGTCTTCGGCGTCTTCGGGACGATGCTCAACCTGCTGCTCATGCTTATAGTCTCCATATACCTCCTGTTGGATAAGGAGAGGATCTCGGGCGCCGCGCTGGGCGCGGTGCCGGGGACGATCCGGGACCAGACCGTCGGCCTCTTTCACGCCGTCGAGAGTGCCCTGGTCAAGTACCTCAAGGCACAGCTCTCTCTGTGTGTGATCATGGGCGTCCTGGGCTGGGCTATCTCCTACTTCACGTTTGGCGATTATGCGTTGCTGATCGGGCTCTGGGTCGGTGTTATGGAGATAATCCCCGTGCTCGGAGCATTCCTCGGGGCGGTCCCGGCGGTCCTGATAGCGCTCTTCACTGGTGGCCTCACCCAGGGGCTTGTAGTAGCTGGTCTCTTCCTCCTCGCTCAGCAACTCGAAGGCAACGTCCTGGTCCCAAGGATCATGGGCGGCTCCGTCGGGGTGCATCCTCTGTGGGTGCTCTTCGCAACCCTGGCCGCCACGGCTCTCTACGGTATCATCGGAGCCGTCTTCGCCGTCCCTATAGTCGCAATAATAGCCTCGGCCTTCCGCTACCTGCGCGGGACGCTTCTCTTCGAGCGGTGGCGCAAGGCCCCCGTCACGGAGGCCGTCGTGGAGATAGAGCCCAATGTCGAGGTCTCCGGTGAGAAAACCACGGGCCTTCGAGACCCGGCGGGGAGAGAGGGGTAGGCCGTGGGATTGCCGCACAGAGAGCCGCGCCGCGGGCCGTTCTCCTTCAAGGAGGCTTTTCGGCGATTGATCCGCCCCCTCGCCCGTGCCCTCTCGGCGATGCGGGTCCGCCCGGACGCCCTGACCACTACCGGATGGACTCTCGCGGTCGGCGCCGCCGTCCTTCTCGCAGTCGGCTACACCAGGGTTGGCGGCGCCGTGATGCTCCTGGCGGGCCTCTTTGACGCCCTCGACGGCGCGGTCGCCCGAGAATCGAACCAGATGAGTGACTTCGGGGCCTTTCTGGACTCGACGCTCGACAGGCTCTCCGAGTCCGCGGTCTTTGTCGGTGTGATCTACTTCTACGCGGCTTCCTCCATGCCCTACGAGGCTCTCCTCGCGGGCGTCGCCATGACCTTCTCGCTCATGACCTCCTATACTCGCGCCCGCGCCGAGGGCCTGGGCCTGCAATGCGAGGTCGGCCTCCTCGAACGCGCGGGCCGCGTCGTGATCCTCTCCGTATTTTCCATCGCGGGCCAACTGACCATCGGCGTCGCTCTCGTCGCCGCCGGAGCCCTCGTCACCACCGCCCAACGCTTCCTCCACGTTCGCCGCCATACAAAGACCTGAAGACGCAATGCCCCGCAAAACCCCCCGCGCCGCTACGAGCGACTACGAAGCAAAGCTCTCCCAAGAGACCATCCGCCTGGCTGCCCGGTCCACCCGGACAGCCCACACCAGTCCCTCACCTTTCGGCGACCCCCTCTCCGGCATCACGCTCGTCACTGAGCGGGCCACTGAGGAGGGCGCCCCGGAGATTGAGGCCAGGATGGTCCACGCCCTCCGCCGCAGCCTCGCCGCCGTAAAGCTCGATAAAGCCTACGTTACCTGGACGCACCCCGATCTCCTCGAAGAGCTGCTCTCCCTGGAACCGTCCGCCCTCGTGGCGGTCGGACCCGGCGCTGCCCGCGCCATAGACTCCCTCGCCTATCCGCTCGCCAAGGAGCCGTTCTCGGACGCCACAGAGGGCGTCTGGTTCTCCTGGACATACGGCACATTTGGTCTCAGGCTCCCCGCTCTCGCCCCGGCCCTCACTGACCCCGACGCCAAACGCCAATTCTGGCAAGCCTTCCTCGCTCTGCGCGCCCTCGCCACCGGCGGGGAACCGGGGCGCCCTTGAAGATCCGAGACGCGCTGCGTCACACGAAGAGACCCGGGCTCCGGGTTACGACTGTAGGGATGGTTGGCCTCGCGGTCGTAATAGCCTTGCTCCCCCTCCTCGGTGAGACGGATACCCTCGCGGAGTTCGTCTCTGCATACGTCATCGTCCTCTTCTTCACGGGCACGTTCCTCTACGGGTTGCTCGTCCTGGCTGCTGACGTGGCAACACAACGACTCCTTCTTCTCGGAGCCGCCGCCGGGGTCGCGGGTATGGCGGCGGCCTACCTCGGCGGTCGCCCGGAGACGCTCGTCGAAGGCCCCGCCGCCCTGCCGCTGACACTCCTGTTCCTCGCCGACACTCTCAGGATGGGGGCCGCGGTTTGCGTGGGGCTCGCTCTAGCCCGACGCGTTACCTCGCCGGGAATAGCCCTCCTCATAGCCGGCCTCGCCACTGCCGCCGACCTCTACAGCTTCCTCGCCGGTCCAACCCAAACCCTCGTCGAGGGAGGCCCGGACGGAGGCCCGACCCTCTTCGGTCACTTCCTCGGCTACTTGCTCGTTTGGTTCCCAACCTTCGGCTTCCCCCTTGGCTTCGCCCTCGGTATAAGCGACTTTATTTTTCTGGCTCTCTTCGCCGCTACGTCCGGATACCTCCGCCTGCGTCACCCCCTACCAATCCTCGTCCTCGGATGCGTCGCCGTCCTTGTCGCCATCCTCACCGGCCTCCTCCTCGAAACCGCCATACCTGCCCTCCCCTTTGTCGCCCTCTCATTCCTGTTCGCCAACGCTCTGCCCTTCTATAGGTCCTTCATGAACCACCGCAGTACGTAACAAAAAGGCTTAGGATTAGCTAGTCAGCTTGCGCGAGCGTTACTTGTATTAAGTTTTATTAAAAAACCATTGCGAGGGAGAAACAGAGACTCCCCTTATTTAAGCCATATTCTCGTTGTTGGGAGGGATGTTCCCTTGCGAGAAGGCGTTGCGTAAGGTGGACGGCTTCTTTAGAGTGCCGGTCTATAGGAGGGGGGATCCAGTAAGAATCCCCCACAACAAAAAGTTTTATACAACTATAGTAAGGAGCATGAACGCATGCCTCTAAGGGTCAACCCTGTAATCCTTCTCGGTCTTATTATCGGTGTCGTCCTCTCGTTCGCGATCTCGGCGGGCGCCGTACAAATCGGTAACTCGGAAGGCGGACTCGTACCGGAGGTTCAGCCGCCGACGGACGTTCCGCCGCCAGTGGACGCTCAGCCGCCGATAGAGGGTACGTCGAACGTGCCTCTGGAGCCCGCATTTCAGCAGCAGGTCGGCGGAGGTGGGGGAGGCGCGGCCCTCGGCGTGGGAGAGGCCCAGTTGGGCAAGCCCTTTGTAATGAGCACTGATGGGCCTGACACGTTCAGTTGCGTCGGCCTGATGCGCTACATCCTGAGGACCACCGGCGTCGACCCCGACGCGCCGTGGGTACCGGAGGCGTACCTGAGTAAGTACGCTCCCGTCGATCCCGCGAACTTGCAGCCCGGAGACATAGTCATCTACCCGAACTGGGCCACAATGTACGCAGGCAACGGCATGCTTCTCAACGCCAACGAGATGGAGGGAGTCGTTACACATACGCCCATGGACGTCGCTGGCGAACCACTGGGCATCGTGCGTCCCTACTAGCGAACACTTTTAGCTAACGTCACTTATGGCGGGTCTCCCTCAAGATGGGGGAGACCCGCCATAATCGTTCTTCCCGCCTAGTGTGTAAGACTTTGACAGGCTTATCTAGGTGCAGGAAATATAAAAACTCATTAAAGAAATCTTTCGAGCAGGAGGGGGATCCGGAAGAATCCTCCGCTACAAGAAGTCATAAAGTTACAGGAAGAGGTTCGGAAGCCATGCTCCGAAAGATCAACCCGGTAGTACTTCTAGGATAGATGGTAGTTATCGTTCTCTCTTTCTGGCTCACGGCGAGTGCCGCGCCTGAGGAGGACGTATAGGGCGCCGAGGCCGAGGGTGAGATCGGGGTGGCGCGAGAGGATCTTGCGTGGATGCAGAGGGAGGCGACGATAGCAGACGCCGAGTATAACAATGCGCAGTTTGAGTTGGATCGGCTGAACCAGGATATAGCTGGGGCGGTGTTGGAGCGTCAGGAGGCTCAGGGTAATCTCAACGAAGCCCAGGAGGATCTGGAGGAGCAGGCTTCGCTCATGTATAAAGCGGCCGGCTTTCGCCTCTTTGTTCTTGCTAATTGCTAACCCCGATAAAGCATCTTATGGGAAGGTCGAACCTTCCCACGAAACGCCGTGTGCGCTTCCCTCCCAGGAGCCAACTACCTCTCTCTTTTACTCCTTGGTCTGCTACTCACCCGCTCGCTCCCCCACTACCTTTCGCGGCGCTCGCAGCGCCTCTAGACTCCATCTCTCTCTACAAATCCTCCTCGAACCACCGCAGCACGCAACAATAAGGACTGTTGGCCCGCTTTATACCCACCAGTATTAAGATATATTAAAAAAAGATTGCGTTGAGGAAACAGGAATTCCCTTTATTTAAGCCACGTTCCCGTGCTAGAGGGTTTGTTCTGTAACAGTAACAGTGTTGCATAAAAGCGGGGATTTCCCTAGAGTACTCGGTCAGGAGGGGGGAACCGGAAGGTCCCCCATTGGTTCTTACAAATTCATAGAACTGTGGGAAGGAGCCCGAAGCTATGCCTCGAAGGGTTAGGCTTGTAATACTTTTCGGTCTTGTTGTGGTTGTAGTACTCTCGTTTGGGATCTCGGCTGCCGCCGCTCCCGAAGATATTGGCGTACCCGAGAGCGTGGTCGTGCCGAAGGAGAGTACTGTGACGGTTAGTCCTCCTGTGGAGGATGCCGTGCCCGTGCAGACCAATGCGCCCACGCCAGCCCCCGTACCTACTGAGGCCGCCCCACCATCCGCGCCGGCGGTTCAGCAGGATGAGGGCGGTGTGACGGATCAGGGCGATGCCTCGGAGGAAGTCGTGCCGAGCGAGACTACGACTGCTCAGGAGAAAAGTGCTGCTCCGGACGGGGCTACAGCGCCTACGACCAGGGAGACTGGCGAGGAATCCGCCTCTGAGGACTCTGACTCCGGGGAAGATGCCGCGCTGGAGGAGACTGCTTCGGAGGAGACTGCTTCGGAGGAGACTGCTTCAGAGGAGACTGCTTCGGAGGAGACTGCTTCGGAGGAGACCGCCCCCGAGGAGATGGCTACATTGGTAGATGAGGGAGGCGTCGAGGAGCCTGAGGTTGTAGAGATCGAGGAGGCGGGCGAGGCTTTCGAGGAGATATTGAGTGAGGCTGAAGTCGCGGACGGAGCGTACAAGAACGCGCTCTCCGAAGAGAATCAACTTAACAACGAGATAGCCAGGACCAGGGCGGATCTTACGTCTGCGGAGGACAGCCTCGACGAGGCTCAGGAGAGCCTCGATGACCGGGCGTCGCAGATCTACAAGCACGGCCAGGACGATTATTTGAGCGTCCTTCTCGAAGCCAGGGACTTCCGCCAGTTCGCGAACCTGTTGGACTTCTGGATGCAGCTCCTGGAGGAGGACCAGGATCAGGTCCAGGGTTGGCGCGAAAGTAAGGAAGACCTCGAACAAACCACGAACGAGCTCGAGATGCAGCTTCAGAGTTGGGAGGCGACTCGCGAAGAGGCGAGCGACAAGAAGGAGCAAGCCGAGACCCGTATCGAGGAGGCCCAGGAATTCTTCGCCTCACTCGACGAGGAGGCCCAGGAAGAGATCGAGGAGCAGCGCGTCAGTGAGGCGCAGCTCGCCCTGGATCACGCCGAGAAGCTGATCCAGGAAGCCGCGCAGGACATGCCAGCCGAAGACACAACGCCGCCGGAGAACGAGATTGGCGACGAGCAGACCCGCCCGGCAGAGGAAGTAAACCCCGACGAGACGGAGGGCAACGAGCAAGCCCTTCCAGCCGAAGCGGAGAACACCGAAAGTGCCGCTCAGGACGAGCAGGCCGGTGGAGCCGAACAGGAGAATATCGACAGGGCAATGCAAGACGAGCAGGCTCGTGTGGCTGAAGTGGAGAAGGCGCCCGAGAGGAACCCGGAGGAGGAACAGGTCCGTAAGGTCGAGGTTGCCCAGGCAGTCTCCGACACGATCCGCGAATGGCCTGTCGTGAAGGAGCAGGGCAAGATGCCCGAGCAGATAGTGGACGAGACCGCGGACAAGCAGCCGGACACAGCGAAGGAGGCTGGCGAGGTACCGGCTCAGAATCCTGTGGCGGGTCAACTGGCTGCGGCGGCGGAGAAGCAGGCGGAGGCCCAGGATGAGGCCAGGCAGGCCGCCGAGCAGACCGCCAAAGAGAAGCAAGCTCAGGAGGAAGCCGCAGCGCGGGCCGAGGAGGCCGAGGAGGCCAAGCAGGCCGCCGAGAAGGCCCCGGAGGCGGAGAAAGAGGCGGCTCAGTCCGCGGCGGAAGAGGCGCGGCGTCAAGCCGAGTTTGCCGCCGAGTTCGCCGTCGAGGAGAAGCAAGGCGCGGAGGAGATCGCCAAGCGGGCTCTCGAGAAGTTGACCTCCGCGGAGGAAGAAATGAACACGGCGCAGATGACCGCGGAGCAAGCCGCCGCCAACAACCCGCTCGTCCCGAAGCCGGGCGCCATCGGGTCCAAGACCCTTCCGGTGGGGTCTGGCGGCGGGGTGCTAGGCGAGGCCAAGACCTGGCTGGGCGTACCGTATGACTACTCGCACTCCGCCGGCATGACGCGCAAGGCGGTAGACTGCTCCGCCTTTACCGCGGCGGTCTACTCGAAGTTCGGTATCACGCTGCCGGACTCGCCCATCAGGCAACTCGGGATGGGTGTTCCGGTCTCCGGACCGGCCCAGGCCGGCGACCTGGTCTTCTTTGACGAGAACGGCGGCGGCGCCCCGACCCATGTCGGCATAGCCAACGGCGACGGTACACTCACTCACTCCTCGGACTTTACCGGTGAGGTCAGCGTAACCGACATGAAATACATCAACGGCTACATGGGCGCCAGGAGGCTGATCTAGCGCCACCACAACCTACGCGAAGTACCACTACAAAGTACAACCAGGAGAGAGGCCCGTGGACTCCACGGGTCTCTCTTTACGTATTGGAGAGGCATTCCCCCGGTAATGCAGTTCCGGTGACTTCCGGCGGCTGAGGAGGTTGTGTACCATCAGTCTGATAGAGAGACTTCGCGTGGAGATCGACGTAGAGTGTGGGTCTGAGTGAATTTGTTCGCGTTCGCGATTAGGCAAGTTTGCCTCTGGGTAGAGATGTGGCCGGAAACGCAGGGATGGGCCGTGCGGCTAGCGCTTGAAAAGGCCGCCAAACCGGTCTCTGGAGGCGAACCAATGTGACTTGCGAAACTATGAAAAACATACAGAGTACAGAGCCTGACTTTACAGAGCCTATTGTCTTGGAGCTACCGAGTAGCTCAGAGTACATTCTGCTCGCTCGGCTGGTCGTCTCCTGCGTGGGGCAGTTGGCGGAGTTCGAGCCAGAGGACGTCTACGACATGAAGCTGGCCGTTACGGAGGGGGTTACCAACGTCATCCGGCACGCGGCGGTCAAGTCATTTCACGTCGAGTACAGGGTTCTCCCTCGGGCGGTGCAAGTGGTCGTCGTTGACAAGGGCGGGGGCTTCGACGTCGGAGAGTTGGCCGCCAGGCCCGACGAACAAGGTGGGTTCGGCCTTGCGGTGATCCGCAGCCTCGTGGACGAGGTAACGGTGGATTCTTCCTCAAGTGGTACACGCCTGAAGATGATTCGACGCGCAACCGTCCCCGAATAGTACCCCAGAGCCTTAGACAACAAGAATTACCGCCGTATTCTTCCCCTAATGGGTTGCGCCCTTCTCATAGGTCAATATACTGGTGGCCGTAACTAACCACCTCTAATATCATTGATCGGGGAGAGCTTTGCTACAGCGGGTAAATGCGGGCAACAAGTCTCTGGCCGACTATCGCAGCATAATCCGGCGGGAGCTCTACGAAGAGCTACAAGACCTTTCGGAACGCCTGAAAGGGGTACGGGTCCTCCACATAAACGCTACCAGCTTCGGCGGGGGCGTCGCGGAGATCCTGTACACTCTGGTGCCACTTATGCGCGACGCAGGGCTTGATGCGGAGTGGGGCGTGATGTTTGGGGCGGAGCCCTTCTTTAACGTCACCAAGAACTTCCACAATGCCCTACAGGGAGCTCCATACGAGTTGACCCTGGAGGACCGGGCGATCTACGAAGAGTACAATCGCCAGTCGGCGGCGGCTCTGGCCGAATCATCCGAAGAGTGGGACATAATGTTCGTGCATGACCCGCAACCGGCTCTGTTGAAGCACTTCTCGGGCGGGCTCTCGCCGCGGACGAAGTGGATATGGCGATGTCACATAGATACCTCCACCCCGAACCGGGAGGTCTTTGACTACCTCTCCCCTTACGTGGCGGATTACGACGCTCAGATCTACACGATGCGGGAGTACACCCCGCCAGACGTCCATCTGCCCGGGCTCGTCATCATCCCGCCGGCCATAGACCCGCTCTCACCCAAGAACATGGCCCTCTCGTCCGACGACGCCCGCTACATCACCAACCAGTTCGGGATCGACCCCGAAAGACCCTTTCTCGTGCAGGTCTCCCGCTTCGACCCGTGGAAGGATCCTCTGGGAGTCATAGACGTCTACCGTCTGGTGAAGGAGGAGATCCCGGATATACAGTTGGTGCTTATAGGCTCGATGGCCCATGACGACCCCGAGGGTTGGGACTACTGGTACAAGACTGTCAACTACGCTTCGGGGGACCGGGATATCTTCCTCTTCTCCAACCTCACCAACGTTGGCTCCATCGAAGTGAACGCGTTCCAGTCCGTGGCCGACGTAGTGATCCAGAAATCCATCCGCGAGGGCTTCGGGCTCGTGGTAACAGAGGCGCTGTGGAAAGCACGCCCCCTGGTCGCCGGCAGGGTCGGCGGCATCCCGATGCAGGTCGAAGGGGGTGGCGGCATCCTCATAGACGATGTTCCCGCGGCGGCGGCGGCCTGCGTCAAGATCCTCAAAGACCAGGACTTCGCGCGCCAGATGGGCAGGTCCGGCAAGGAGCACGTTCGGCAACACTATCTCACCCCCCGGCTCCTGCGTGACGACCTGAAACTCTTCGCCAACCTGCTTGGAGCGTAGTAGTGACGGCACGGGCTGAAGGCAACCCGAAAGCGGATGGAGAGATGCGGCTCGTAATAGTCTCCAACCGCGGGCCGGTAACCTTCTCCCGTGACGACTCGGGGGGACGCGAGCACTCTCGTGGGGCTGGTGGTCTCGTCACGGCGCTGAACGCCGTAATGCGCCGCGAGGAGGAGGCCGTCTGGATCGCCTCTGCCCAGAGCGAAGAGGACGCTCGTGTAGCCGCGGAGAGTCGCGAGGCGCCCTATGAGGTCGAGGGGCTGAAGGTCGTCCTCGTCGAGCACGACGAAGAGGCTTACGAGCTCATGTACAACCACCTCGCCAACCCCCTGCTCTGGTTCGTGCATCACGGCCTCTACGACCTCCCGTACGCCCCCGAGCTCGGCGACGAGACCAGACGGGCCTGGGAGGAGGGCTACGTTCCCGTAAACGAGAACTTCGCCGAAGCTGTCGCGCGTACGCTCGAAGCCTCTGACGGCGGAGCCGGGGATGAGACGGTGATCCTCGTCCACGACTACCAGCTCTACATGACTCCACTCTACCTTCGAGAACGCCTCGGTGAGGATGCCTTCATCTCCGTCTTCATCCATATCCCCTGGCCCGAGCCCGAAGGGTGGCGCATCCTGCCTGTTTACGCGCGGGAGGGGATATTGAGGAGCCTGCTACAGGCTGACATAGTCGCCTTCCATACCAGGGGCTACGCTCGGAGCTTTATCCGCACGGTTCGAGAGGTGCTCGGCGTCGAGGTCGACGAGGAGGAGGGGGTGGTCCGGACCGAGGGAGGCCGCGAGGTGTGGGTGCGCGCGTATCCCATCTCCATAGACCCCAGGGAGTTCGAGGACCTCGCGCGGAGCGAAGAGGTCGAGAATGAAGAGGAGCGCATCGAGGATCTACCCGGCAAGCTGCTGTTGCGCGTGGACCGCATAGACCTCTCCAAGAACATTGTTCGTGGATTCCACTCCTATGACCGCATGCTCCAACAGCACCCCGAGATGCGGGAGCAGGTTACCTTTCTCGCCCGCCTCCAGCCCTCACGCGAGGACATCCCCGAGTACGCCGCATACGCTGAGGCTATTCAGGAGACCGTGGACCAAGTCAACAAGAAGTATGGCACGGGCTCCTGGGAGCCTATCGTGCTCTCGATGGAGGACAACTTCCCCTTCTCCGTCGCCGCCTACAAGAACTACGACGTCCTACTCGTCAACGCCGTCCGCGACGGCATGAACCTCATCGCCAAAGAGGCCGTCGTCGTCAACGAGAAGGATGGGGTCCTGATCCTTTCCGAGAACGCCGGCGCCCACGAGGAGCTCGGCGAACATGCCCTCACTGTCAACCCCTATGACATAGACGAGCAGGCCGGTGCCCTCTACGAAGCCCTGACCATGTCCGACGACGAACGTGCCCGCCGCGTCGAGGCCCTACAGAGCACCATCCGGTCCAATACCATAGAAGAGTGGGTGGAGGCGCAGCTCAAAGACATAGCTGCTCATGGGAAACGGCGCGGCTGAAGGGGAGCCATGTGGCTATCCCCGCAACTTAGGGTCGAGATCAACGACTAGATCATAGAGTGTCCAGAGCTGATCCGGTTCGAGTTATCGAGGGAACGATTCTGACCTCCTCCAACCCCTTGCCGAAAGTGAGTTCCCCATCGAGCGTGCTGGTGGCAAGAGTGGCCCGAGTCTCGCCGGAGGAAGAATTTACGTTGGGATCACACTCGGAGAGCTCATCTATGGAGAATACCGGCTGAGTTACAGAGAACTGGCTGGAGGGATAGGACCACGACGAAGCGCGGACAGAGAGGATGCCCCCGAATCCTAACACCGAAGACTCAAATAAGGCGAGGAGGTCATCGGCACGATAGTCGTGTTCGACTACATCAGGGTAGAAGGCCACGTCTGTCCCTGGTTGGCCCGGAACCCGTTTGAGCTTCATACTGTGTTCCCTCTTGCAGTGTGGGGACGCGCTGAAGACGAGGAATTATCTCTCAGGTTAGCTGGCACACGGACCTTGGCCTCGTGCTGGTCACGTCTGGTGAGGCACTAGCGTAATTCACGAGTCCGCTTGGACAGCTTTATATAGATCCGCTGGTTGCCTGGGAGGTCTTTCCGGGGTTGTCTTGCAGGAGTTTCCCCATCTGTTCGAGTGCCAGCGTGATGTTCTCGCGCGAGTTGGCGTAGGAGAAGCGCAGGTGCCCCTCCCCGTATTGGCCGAAGCCCGTGCCGGAGAGGCAGGCGACGCCGGCCTCTTGTAGGAGCAGGTCGGCCAGTGCCGCCGCTGAATGTCCGGTGTCGGTGATTCTTGGGAAGGCGTAGAAGGCGCCTTGAGGTACCAGGCACTCGACGCCGGGGAGGTCATTGAGGCCGGCGACGATGAGGTCGCGGCGGGCGCGGAACTCGGTGAGCATATCCTGCACGCCGTCTTGCGGGCCTGCGAGCGCCTCCAGACCGGCGTACTGCGCGACGGCGCTGGCACAGGAGTTGGAGTTGACCTGCAGCTTCGCTACTTCTTCGGCCAGAGGCTCGGGCATTACGCCATAGCCGAGGCGCCAGCCGGTCATCGCGTAGGTCTTGGAGAAGCCGTCGAGGATGATGGTGCGTCCGTCCGGTCCCAGGCCCGGCTCGGAGGCGATGCTTGCGAACGGGCCTTCGTAGAGCAGGCGCGAGTAGATCTCATCGCTCAACACGAACACGTCGGGGCGCTCGCGCAGGACTTCGGCTAGTCCCGCCATATCCTCAGAGGTCAGCACGCAACCGGTAGGGTTGGCGGGTGAGTTGAGGATCACCAGCTTCGTACGCTCGCTCAGGCCGGCGCGGAACTCGTCAAGGTCGAAGCGGAACTCGTTCTCCTGGCGCAGCGGCACAAAGACGGGTCGCGCTCCGGCGAAGCCGGCCATCGACTCGTAGATCGGGAAAGCGGGGTTTGGTATTAGCACCTCGTCGCCCTCCTCGACGAGCGCGAGGATGACGAAGAACATTATAGGTTTGCCACCCGGCGTGACGACGACTTGCTGGGGCTCGACCGCTATACCCCGGCTGCGTGACACATCGGCGGCGATCGCCGCGCGCAACTCAGGGATGCCGGCGGAGGGGGTGTAGTGCGTCTGCCCGCCGCGTAACGCCCGGCAGCCAGCCTCGATAATATGTTCGGGCGTGTCGAAGTCGGGTTCGCCGATCTCCAGGTGGATGATCTTCCGCCCCTGCGACTCCAGTTCCTTGGCCTTCGCCAGCACCGAAAAAGCCGACTCGGTACCCAAACGTTCCATCCGCCTCGCCAACTCCACCCCAACACTCCTTCGCCCAACTCCGACCTCCACTCTCCATCACACTATACGCCAAAGTGCCGACGCGTCGTCTCATCCATGCCAGCGCTATCAGCGGTTCGCAGCCCAAGCGCAGTATCCTCCGGGACCATTGGGTACTTCTCTTGCCCGCGCGCTTGCCTAGTTCGACAGTATTGCGCTCGCGACGGCGGAGGGAGGTCGTTCATCAGATCATCCGGGTGGGTTCGCTGTCGCCGCCTCTCTATGAGGACTACGTTTTGAGGCGGTACCCGGTCTTGAAGATCCACCACACCGTCCCCAGGCAGATGACCAGGAAGAGGGTCGTCATGGCCAGGCTCACGCCGACGCTCACGTCGGCGATCCCATAGAAGCTCCAGCGGAAGCCGCTGATCAAATAAACGACAGGGTTGAAAAGGGTCACCGTTTGCCAGAACGGGGGCAACATGTCCACGGAATAGAAACTACCGCCGAGGAAGATCAACGGTGTGATGATAAGCAATGGCACGAGTTGCAGCTTCTCGAAACCGTCGGCCCAGATGCCGAGAACGAAGCCGAAGAGGCTGAAAGTCACGGCCGTGAGCACGAGGAACGCCAGCATCCACAGCGGGTGCGCGATCTCTAACGGCACGAACAGTCCCGCCGTGGCCAGGATGATCAGACCCAGGATGATCGACTTGGTCGCGGCTGCTCCAACGTACCCGATAACGATCTCGATGGAGGAAACGGGGGCTGACAATAGCTCGTAGATCGTACCCGTGAACTTCGGGAAGAAGATGCCGAACGATGCGTTGGAGATGCTCTGCGTCAGTAACGACAGCATGATTAGTCCAGGTACGATGAAGGCGCCGTAGCTGACTCCGTCGATAGCGGTGATGCGCGAGCCGATCGCCGCGCCGAAGACTACGAAATATAAGGCCGTCGAGACAACAGGTGAGACGATGCTTTGCAGCAACGTACGCCAGGTCCTTGCCATCTCGAACTTGTATATCGCGCGAATTGCGTAAAAGTTCACTGCCTCTCCTTAACCAAACTGACGAAGATGTCTTCCAGTGAGCTTTGTTTCGTTTGCAGATCTTTGAATTTGATGCCCGCTCTGTTGAGGTCCGCGAGCAAAGCGGCGATGCCCGTGCGCTCGGTTTGCGTATCGTACGTGTAGATTAACTCGCTACCATCCGCGTCGAGCTCCAGCGCATAGCCGGCAAGCTCGCCTGGAATCTCGTCGAGCTCGTCGTGCAACTGTAGCGACAATTGCTTCTTGCCGAGCTTGCGCATGAGTTCGGCTTTGTCTTCGATCAGGATAATCTCGCCGTTGCTTATCACCCCGATCCGGTCGGCCATCTCTTCGGCTTCGTCGATGTAATGGGTGGTCAGGATGATGGTCACGCCGGTTGCGCGCAGTAAGCGCACCATTTCCCACATGTCCCGTCTCAATTCGACGTCCACGCCCGCCGTTGGCTCGTCGAGAAAGAGGATCTGCGGCTCGTGCGAGAGGGCCTTGGCGATCATAACCCGGCGCTTCATACCGCCGGAGAGCGTGATGATCTTGCTGTCTTTCTTGTCCCACAGGGATAGGTCTCTGAGCACTTTCTCCAGGTAGTCGGGGTTCGCCGGTTTGCCAAATAGCCCTCGGCTGAAGGAGATAGTGTCCCAGACGGTCTCGAACGCGTCGGTCGTGAGCTCTTGCGGGACGAGGCCGATCAGGGATCGAGCCGCACGGTATTCGGTGATGATGTCATGATCGCCAGCCAGAACGACGCCCTGGGTCGGATTGACGATACCGCAAATAATGCTGATCAGCGTCGTCTTCCCGGCTCCGTTCGGCCCCAACAGGGCAAAGATCTCTCCCCGGTGGATGTCCAGGTTGATGTTCTTGAGCGCCTGGAAGCCGGAGGCGTAGGTCTTATTGAGCTTGGATACGGAAACGATGGGCTGCAAGGTCAGGCGTCCCGTTCGGCGGCGTTCACAACGGTCTGCTGTCCGGGGTCACTGCCTATGCCCTCCGAGGAGAGGTAGAAACTGCGGCGCGTGTACTTCATCATCTTCCGTTGCGCCTCCTTTCGCTGGCGGGTCGCCCCACGATAGAGCTTTTCTTCGACGCTTTCACACCTTCTGAGTGTAGGACAAAGACTCCCATTTCCCCACGCCGTTGTTCGGGATCCAGCAAATTGTTGTCATCTGCGGTGACCTTTGCACGTTCGTAACCGCTCTTGGTCCATGAGGAAGAGCTCCACGGCTCCGGCACGTCTTGGGAGGTCTGGATCGGGTAGCTGCAACTGTCCGGCTGTTCGGAAACGCGGGGTGGGGGGGGCTCGCCCGGACTGGACCAACTCGTCCCGAACCTTTCTCGGGAGCCGCGATTCCGCGAGGCCGTCGAGGACGTCTCTGATCTTTGGCTTTCCGAACCTGTAGCTGGTGACATCACCCTCGCCTGGACCGTTCTCGTACCTCTTCCTCCAGACTCCGAACAGCTGGGCACCTCGCGCTTGACCGAGGCTAACAGTCAATCGTTCACGTAGGTCCTCCTCTCGGGATAACCTTGCGGTTACATTGACAAGTCTGCAGCTTGCTCATCCCAATTCTCCCTCTCCAGACTTGCCTCATGCATCTTTATGGTGTGGCAGGAAAGGTACTCGCGCATCGTACTGAGGAATGGTTTTCGTCCTGTACTTTCGTACAGGTCAGGCTTCGGCGAACCCCTCGTCCGGCGTCTGCAGGACGTGAGGCGGACTAACGTCCTGCAGCTTCGCTACCTTCAACCCATCTCTCACCAGCTTCCCCATTGCTTACAATACAAGCTAAGAACGCGCCTCGATTCCGGGCGTCAGTGACAAGACATCCTCAAACGAGGGCGAGAATACATGAACCGAGGCGACACCGGGACTACCAGGGAGACAGACGCGCTCCTCCTGATCGAGGAGGCCGCACGTATGCTCTTGGCGAGGCCGTTCCGGCCGCACCCACTACTCCGGGGTGGACATGCCCAGACTCTCGCCGGTTGGGCGTGGCCCCGCCGTTTCCAAGCCTCCCGCGCGCACCCGGACGAAGCACGCCTCTTCGAGATCGAGCCGGGCGTTCGCCTTCTCGCCCGCTGCCGCTGGCAAGAGGACCGGACAGTGCGCGCCACCCTTATCCTCGTACACGGTCTGGGCGGTTCTTGCGACGCCCCTTATATGCTCGGCGCCGCGCGTCTGGCGTACCTGGCGGGCGCGAACGTGGTGCGTCTCAACCAGCGCAACTGCGGCGGGACGGAGCATTTGACACCGACGCTCTACCACAGCGGGATGTCGGGCGACCTGGCGACGGTGGTGCGTGAGCTTATAGAGTGTGACGGCCTCTCTCACATCCTCGTCGCGGGCTTCTCCATGGGCGGTAACCTGGCCCTGAAGATGGCTGGGGAGATGGGAGCCGGCGCGCCGCCGGCGCTCTTGGGTGTGTGCGCAGTCTCGCCTGCGTTGGACCTGAAAGAGACGGCCAGGAACCTCGAACGGCCCTCGAACCGCGCCTATCAGCGGCAATTCGCGCGCGGGCTGCGCCGGCTCGTGCAGCGAAAGAAAGAGTTGTACCCGAACCTCTACGACGTGCGAGGCTTAGAGCGCCTGCGCACTGTCCGCGAGTTCGACGAGATCTACACCGCCCCGCACGGCGGGTTCTCAAATGCCGACGACTACTACGCTCGCTCCAGCGCCCTCCAGTTCATACCGGGCGTGCGCGTGCCGACGCTCGTCATTCACGCCCAGGACGACCCGTTGGTGCCCTTCGGGCCACTGCTGAGTCCGTGGGTCTCCGGAAACCCCCGCATTGTAACGGCGACACCGCCGCGTGGCGGGCACGTGGCCTTCGTCTCCGCTAAAAAAGAGGAACGCTTCTGGGCGGAGGAATGTCTCGTGGAGTTTGGGCGCTGCCTCTCCGGCGACGCGGCCTGTTAGAGAGCCCGTTGGCCCGGTTATAGCCTGGTAGTTGCGTGGCATTTGTGGGGCGAGTAGTATCCGAAGGCGTAGATGCGAATCGTTGCGCGTATGAATTTGCGCTGTCGTCGATAGGGGTGGAGGGCCAGGTAGTGATCGAGAATCCTTACTATTCGCCGGAGGTACACGGTCCGTACGAGATGTTCGATCTGGGCGACTTTACTCTCGAAGAGGGGTACACGTTGCGGAGTTGCCAGCTCGCTTACGCGACGTTCGGTGAGTTGAGTCCGGCGAAGGACAACGCTGTTCTGGTCACGACGTGGTACTCGGGGACGCACCAGATCTTCGCGGACGTTTACATCGGTCCTGAGCACGCGCTCGATCCCGAGAAATACTTTATCGTGGTGGTCAACCAGATTGGCAACGGTCTGTCCACCTCGCCTCACAACACGGACGACGCGTTCTCGAAGGCCAAGTTCCCACACGTCAGGATAGGCGACGACGTTCGCGCGCAGGAGCAGTTGCTGCGCGAAAGGTTCGGCATCGAAGAGCTACAGCTCGTTGTGGGCGGCTCCATGGGGGCGCAGCAGACGTATGAGTGGGCGGTGCGGTTCCCGGAGAAGGTGAAGCGGGCCGCCGCGATAGCCGGGACGGCGAAGAATACTCCACACGACTTCCTGTATACCGAGACTCTCATCGAGGCTATCACCTCCGACCCCGAGTTCCTGGACGGCTGGTACGAATGCTCCTCAGACGTACGAGCTGGGCTGGACCGGCACGCGCGGATCTGGTCGGTCATGGGCTTCTCGACGGAGTTCTGGAAGCAAGAGCAATGGAGACCCCTCGGCTTCGCCTCGGAGGCCGACTTTCAGATCGGCTTTATGGAGGCGTATTTCAGGGTCATGGACCCCAACGACCTGTTGTGCATGGCGTGGAAGTGGCAGCGAGGGGACGTCAGCCGTCACACCGGCGGCGACCTTGCCGCTGCTCTCGGCCGGATCCAGGCGAGGATGTTCGTCATGCCTATTAGCGAAGATATGTTCTTTCCGGTGCGCGACTGCGCCGCGGAGCAGAAGCTCATCCCGGGCAGCGAACTGCGCGTCGTTGACAGCATCGCCGGACACCTGGGCCTGTTCGGCCTTGAGCCGGACTACATGCCACAGATCGACCAACACCTCGGTGAACTCCTCGAACAACCCGCCTGACTTACCTTGAACACGCGTAACGCTGCTAAAAGGCTATAGTATCCTGGCCCCAAGGCGAAGGTGGGCTGGGAGCAGTCACGTACCCCAGCCCTTCCGGGAGGATGTCCCGGACAAAGGTGCGGGGCTAATAAGACAATAAACCTCGACTATAGCTTCAGGTAAACCTTTGTAGCAGTCATGGGTCAACCACAAGCTACACGAGGTTGAGAGCGGTTCACGTTGTACTTACCGCGTGGGTATGCGAACTTGTTCACTATCCTGATCCAGGACGCGCTAAGAGAATGAGTAGGAGGGGGTTAGCATGAGGCGGGAGCCAGAATCAGAGCGATTCGTTCTTTGTTCGGAGCGCATCGTTCTTGAATGTGAGTGTGGGGAGAGGTTAGTACTTCTAGGTCTCGAAGAAGACTGGTATTCAGAGTTGCGGACGCTCTTCGAGTGCGATTGCGGGGGGAAACTTACCCTCGCCGACCGCCTCGACGAAGAAGGACTGACCCTGGTGGACAGTTCCGACGCAGACGAATCCGGCGTTAGAGAGCTTCTACGAAGCCTCAGAGAACCCGGCGTCTGACGTTCAACGCGCCCGACCAGCGCTTCTTCTTGCGCTGTGTCGGGCGGCTCGGGGAGAGGCCGCGACCTTCCGTAGAGACGGCCTCTGGCGGAGGCACCGGAGAGTTGGGACCCGGCGCGATGCTGCCGATGTACCGTTCGGTAAATAGTCTGAAAAGCATCGAGTTATCTTGCAGCTCGCCGGGTTATTCTCCTCGTTGGGCTGTCTCCGCTAGTTTGCGGGACGGCTGGCTGGGCCTGGAGGGATGTTTGGAGAGACACGTTCCGGGGCGTGGTTCACGCGTGCCTTGGGCCCTTCGATAATCTAAAGTAAACTCGTTGTCGTCTGTACATGGTGGAGGCGGGGTGGGAGCCCTGACTCCGTGAATCGTGAGAGGTTCTGTTGCCCGGGATGCGCCAGGATGTAAGAAATGGACGGTTGCCCTTTGACCTGGGCGTCTTTGACCTCGATGGTACGGTGGTACGTCGTGACCAGGTCATAACGGAGGCGACGGTGGATGCTTTACGTGCGCTGCGCGAGCGCGGAATGCGGCTCGTGGTGGCGACGGGACGGCGCTTCGAGGGGGCATACGAGCACGCCGGGGAGCTCGGCTTCGGGGGGGAGGACCCGGTGATCTGCTACGGCGGCTCGATGGTGCGGCGGATGAACGGCGAGACCCTCCTGCACCGCACTCTGCCGAAGAACCTGAGCGTCGAGGTCCTGGAGTGGGCGGCGGCGAGAGGTCTGCACGTCCGGGTGTTCATGGACGGCAAGATAATGGTTTCTCCCGAGACCTCCGCCGCGGTCAGGTACCTGGGCCGATCTGGGGAGACGGACGTCGAGGTCGTGGAGTCTCCGGCCTCATGGCTCCGCAGCAGCGAAGCAGGCGAAGACCCGACCAAGCTAGTCATCGTGGACCATCCCGACGATATACCCGGATGGCTGGAGGAGGCCCAGAAGGTTTTCTCCGGGCGTCTCTTCGTCACCCGGAGTCTGCCGCACTACGTCGAGATCGGCGGGTTGGAGGGCACGAAGTCATCGGCCCTGGAATTCTTGTGCGGCCTCTGGGAGGTAGACCCCGCGCGCACGCTGGCCTTTGGTGACGCGGACAACGATATAGATATGCTCTCCTTCGCCGGTCTGGGGGTAGCGGTAGGTGGGTTAAGCGAAGAGGTCCGGGCCGCGGCAGACGCCGTGGCGCCCCCGGTAGACGAGGATGGGGTAGCGTCGTTTATCCGGGGTATTGTCGGGGAGGAGGTCTAGGTGCCCGAGCTACCGGAGGTGACGGTAATCCTCGACGACATACGCTCACTCGCCGCTGGAAAGGAGGTCTTCCGGGCGGAGGTCTTCCGGGAGGATGTCTCTAACGCCGGGGTCAAAGAGTTCCCGCGCAGGCTCGTCGGTCGTACGCTCCAGGGTGTCGAGCGGCGCGGCAAGATCCTCATGCTCGACTTCGGCGATGTCGTGGGCGTCGTCCACCTGGTCATCTCCGGGCGCGTGGAGCGGTTATCCGAATGGCGGGAGCCAGACAAGGAGCACACGGCCGTCATAGAGTTCGAGAGCGGGCCGGAGAGTGGACCCGTCGTGCTCGCCTTCAAAAAGCTTTGGTTGGGGTACTTCGATCTGTACGAGCCCGGACACATCGAGGAGCATCCCCTGATCTCCCGCCTCGGCCCCGACCCGTTCTCCCGGGAGTTCTCGCCCGAATACCTGAGGAGCGTCTTCGAGCGCAAGGCCGCCATAAAGGGTCTCCTCCTCGATCAGTCCGTTGTGGCGGGGCTCGGGAATATCTACGTCGACGAAGTCCTCTTCGCCGCTAAAGTCCACCCCACCCGTAAAGCTAACACCCTCGACTCGGAAGAGATAAAGGCAGTCTACTCCGCGTCCCGCGACATACTCGGGCGAGCTATCGAGATGCGCGGCACGACCTTTGATTCCTACCACGACGCCTTCGGCGAGAGCGGCAAGTTCCAGTATCAGCTCAAGGTCTTCGCTCGGGACGGCGAATCCTGCTACGTCTGCGGGACGGAGATCCAGAAACTGCGCGTCGCCGGCCGCGGCACCCACGTCTGCCCGACCTGCCAGCCCTCGTAGTTCTCGAACTCCCAATTCATCTCTTTGCTGAACGCATTCTTGGGGTCCAACAGCGGTCCTCCATCATCACCACGGGCGGTGCTCTGAGGACAGCGGGGTTTTAGCTTTCTTCTCCAAGGAGATTCGGGTTGGCTTCGGCGAGCTCCCGGGCGCGGTCGTAGGAGTTCTGGGCCTCTTTGTACCCATCGCCTATTTCGGTTAGGATCTCCTCCGTGTCTTCGCGGTTGTCTTCTAGAGTCAGGTCTTGTTCGAGGGTCTCGTAGAAGGTTATCTCCCGGTTCTCAGCGGCGATCTGGGCGTCCACCCCCTCCGCAAGGAGCACGGCATACTGCGTGATCTCTTCTTCGACATTAAGGTCCTGTATCTCGGAGAGTGGTTCGCGAGCCCCGTCGAGCGTGTCTCGCGCCTCCTGCATAGTCTCCCGCGCCTGGGCGATCTCCTCTATATCCTCTTCCTGAATAGTATCGTCATCGGAGCTGGACCCCCCGGATTCCACGGCCGCCCTGGCCTCTTCATAGGTACCGCGGGCTTCCTCGAAGAGACGGTTGTGTTCTTGTATAGTTTCGTTGGCCTCCACGACGTAGTCGTTGGCCTGCTCGTAAGGATCCCCGGAGAGGCCGGAGCAGCCGGTCGCAAAGGACAGTGCGAGCGTTATTACAACGAGAAGTACCGGACGAACTAAAATACGCATCATGAGTGAGAGCAGCTTACCACCCTTCGGACCTGCGAGGTTCCGTCATCTCCTGAAGACCTTTCAACCCGGTTCACGCCTGAAAAAGGCGCTGAGTCGAATGCATTCCCACGGACACGCTACAACCGGACCCCTCCAGAAAACAAACCTCAATCTCCGGGCCAACCACACCCTCCACGAGTACCTCAGCGCCCACGCCGCTAACCTGGAGCGGGCAGTGAGGCTCGAAGAGAAGGCTAAACGGTTGGAGGAGGCCGGGACCCCGAGCGAGAGCGTTCGTAATCGTGCGGAACGGGCGCGTGGAGAGGTCGTTGTGGGGCTCGCGACGTTGCGGGCCTCCTTTACCAAGGCCGTCGGCGAACGCGAAGGGGCGTACGCCGCCTTCGACGGGGCGTTGGAGACTCAATGCCCGGCCTTTGCGCCGCGCCGTTGCTCGAACCAGCGCTCCCGGTAACTCATGTAACACCGCCGCCTACGTCGCCGGGTTACAGGTACCTCGCTCGCTCTCCTAACTCCCGGAGCCGAAGGCGCCGAAGACGTCTTTGGCGATCCTGCGCGCTTCCGAGCCAGTCTGCGGGCTGAAAAATACAAAGGCCCCGGCAGCTAGTAGGAGGAGCAGCAGGAGCTTGCCTCCACCGCCACCGCTTTTGACCTTCTGGCCTCGAATACGCTTCGTCCCTTCCTGCACGGCTCCGACCGCCGCCTCGACCTCCTTGCGGAGCTTCGGGTCGTCCCAGAGCCTCGCCACGATTTCGGTCGGCTCCTCGTCGGAGAGTTCGTCCAGCACCTTGCGGCTCGCCTCTAACAGGGTACGAATGTTATCCCGTAGGTCGTCGTCATAGAGCAGTCTCTCGGCTATAGGCCTCGCCCCGCCAAACGCGGTAGCTAGCGCGGCAGCCGGGACGAGCGATGAACCCCGAGCTTCCTCTTTCAGCTTCTCTGCCCGCGACTTTCTTCCGAACAACTGAACCTCCCTCTCTCTGCCTACTGCTTAGTTTCCTTGAGTTCACACTATACCCGTTTTCGGCGGTCCTTTACCCCGAACCTACCTTGCCGAACCGCTCCATCACCAACCAGAGCTCCTCACCATCCACTGACAAGCCGCCGTTGGCCTCTGCTTCGCTGGCCGCGCCGCCGGTGCCGGATTCGCCGTCGAGCGTGAGCTCCCGGGCCAGCACCTCGGACTTGAAGTAGCCACCCCAGCGGCCTTTTAACAGGTCTAAGAGCCTGGGGCTCCCCCGAAGCGTCACGGAGATAGTCTCCTCGATCTCGAACCCCTTCTCACGCCGCAGGTTCTGTACTTTATGCACGAGTTCCCGCACCAGGCCCTCATCCACAAGCTCGGAGTCTAGCTCCGTCCTGAGGGCAACAATCAAATCTTCACCTTTGTAGAGGGTGTAGCCGGATCGTTGACCAACTATTGGAAACAGTTCGCTAGGAGTGAGGGTGATTTCCTCTCCTTCCGCAACTATTGTGACAGGTTCTCCAATATCTACTGCACGAGCGGCGGTGCTTGGCGGCACGTTAAGGAGAGCGTCGTGAATGCTTGGTACTAGCCTTCCGTACTTTGGCCCCAGCACAGAAAGATTAGGCCGCAGTTCGTAAGCAACCACATCCTCTGGCCCTCCGAAACGGAGCTCTTTGACGTTCAACTCGTCGAGGATGATGTCCTGCAAACTCTCCACAGCTTCTTGAGTTTGTGAGAAACCCTCTGGATGCCCACTAGGAGCTATTATTACCTCACGCAAGGGCTGGCGGTTCTTTATCGCTGCGGCGTTGCGGACGGACCTACCGAGAGCCACGACCCGTCGTGCCGCCGCCATGTGCCGTGAAAGCTCCTCGTTCACGAGATCCCCATCAACCTGCGGCCAATCTGCCAGATGTACGCTCCCGGGTGCCCCGGAGTCTACGTTAACGACCAGGTTCTGGTACAGCGACTCGGCTATAAACGGGGTGAAAGGCGCACTTAGTTTGGCGATGGCGACGAGGCATTCGTAGAGGGTGGAGTGCGCCGCCTTCTTGTCCAGGTCGTCCTCGCCCTTCCAGAAGCGGCGGCGGCTGCGCCTGACGTACCAGTTGGAGAGCTCGTCCACGAACTCGCCCAAAGCGCGTCCGGCGGCCGTCACGTCATAGGCGTCGAGCCGCTCGGTGACGGTCTTTGCCGTTAGCTGAAGCTCGCTCAAGGCCCAGCGGTCCATGAGGCTGCGCCGGGCCGGCTCCACGTAGTCCCTCACCGGGTCGAAGCCGTCGATCCTCGCGTAGGTAACGAAGAAGGAGTAAGTGTTCCAGAGCGTAAGGAGGTGTTTGCGGACGGCTTCGTCTACCTGGTCCGGGCTGAAGCGCCTGGGGTTGCCGGGGCTCGTCGCGGTGTAGAGCGCCCAGCGCAGGGCATCGGCGCCCTGCTTCTCGAAGACCTCCCACGGGTCCACGACGTTGCCCCGGCTCTTGCTCATCTTTTTACCCTCTGCGTCGAGGACGTGCCCAAGGACGAGACAGGTCCTGTACGAGCTCCTGCCGAAGAGCATCGTCGAGACCGCGAGGAGCGAGTAGAACCACCCGCGCGTCTGATCCACAGCCTCACAGATAAAGTCCGCCGGAAACTCCAGCTCGAACTCTTCTCTGTTCTCCCGTGGATAGTGCTGCTGGGCAAAAGGCATGCTCCCGGAATCGAACCACGCGTCAAGTACCTCCGGTACGCGCGCCGCCTCTTCGCCGCACTCCTCACACTGTATCTTGACTTCGTCTACGTATGGACGGTGCAAGTCATCCGGGACGATGTTCAGAGAGCGTTCCTTTAGCTCCTCGACACTACCTACCACGGTGGTGTGGAGGTTCTCGCAGCGCCAGATGGGGAGCGGGGTACCCCAGTAGCGTTCGCGGGAGAGAGCCCAGTCCACGTTGTTGCGCAGCCAGTCTCCAAAGCGGCCCCACTTTATGTGCTCCGGGACCCAGTTTATGTTCTCGTTCTCGTGCAGCAGGTCGTCGAGCACGGCAGTGGTCCTCGCGTACCAGGCCTTTTTGGCGTAGTAGAGCAAGGGTGTCCCGCACCGCCAGCAGTGCGGGTAGGAGTGCTCGTAATCCTCTGCGTGGAAGAGAGAACCTCTCTCCCTAAGCTCCTCGACCAGGCCCGGATCCGCCTCTTTGACGAACACACCCGCGAATTGCCCCACACGTTCGTCGAAGGTACCGTCGGGCTTTACGGGGTGGATAACGGGGAGGTTGTATCTGCGCCCCGTCCTCGCGTCGTCCTCGCCGTAGGCCGGGGCGGTATGTACGAGTCCGGTGCCCTCGGTCGTGGTTACGTAGTCGCCGAGGACGACGGTAAAGAGGTTCCCGGAGTCCTCGACGGGGATGTAGTCGAAGGGGCGACGGTACTTCTTGCCTTCGAGGTCGCGGCCTTTTGTGGTGGCGAGTATTTTGTGGTCGCCTTCCCCGAGGACTTTTTCGATGAGGTCTGTAGCCAGGATCACCCGCTCGCCACCAGCTTCGCCGACTTCCACGGTCGCGTAATCGACGTTCGGGTTGGCCGCGACGGCGGTGTTGGAGACGAGGGTCCAGGGGGTCGTGGTCCAGATGAGGAGGCTCGTGTTTTCCTCATCGACCAGCGGTAGCTTGACATAGACGCTCGGGTCGGTGACGGTTTCGTAGCCCATTGCGACCTCTGCGGAGGAGAGTGAGGTCTGGTCGCGGGGGCAGTGAGCGGTGACCTTGTAGCCTTCGTAAAGGAGGTCCTTGCCGTACAGGTCCTTGAGGGCCCACCACACGCTTTCGACGTAGGAGTTGTCCAGGGTCCAGTAGGCGTGCTCCATATCCACCCAGAAGCCCAGGCGGGCGCTCATCTCGCGCCACTCCTCGACATAGCGGTACACGGACTCCCTGCACAGGCGGTTGAACTCTTCGATGCCGTACTCTTCGACGTCGTTCTTGCCGGCGAGCCCCAGCTCTTTCTCGACCTGCAGCTCGACGGGGAGGCCGTGGCAGTCCCAGCCGCCCTTGCGCTCTACCCGGTACCCACGCATCGTTTTGTAACGTGGGATCAAGTCCTTAAAAGCCCTCGCCAACGCGTGGTGAAATCCCGGCCTCCCATTTGCCGTCGGCGGCCCTTCGTAGAAGACGAGAGGGTTGTCTTTAGGGCGTTGCTCGACGGATTTCTCGAACGCCCCGGTCCTCTCCCACAGTTGCAGGATCTCCGCTTCAAGCTTCGGGAAATTAACCTGCGGCCTCACCTGCTCGAACGCCATATCTCCAAGCCTCCTCACATAAATCCTCATACAAAACCCCCGCCCTCGCGGACGGAGCCGGATATGACTCCTCCACGGGGACGGGGGCTCTTGTCTCTGGAGACCCTCGCGGTACCACCCCGCTTGCCCGGAACATAAATCTTCCGGGCCTCTCTCGTACGCTGTAACGGGCGGACCCGGCCGGTTCTACTAACGTCTGAGCAGAGCGTATGCGACGCGGTGCCCTCCGCTTTCGGGCGGCGGCTCTGGGAGGATCTTCGGGCCGTTCTCCGCGCCGGGCTTCACACCACCCCCGACTCGCTCTCGCGGAGCTTTACGACCGTACTCGTTCCCATCGTAGCCTGTAGATGTTTTGTAGCCCTAAAGAGCGAGCATGTCAAGGCGCGGCCACGACGTTCGGGTTCGACTAGAAAAACCCTCTGGTGCGTATAAACACCCGATGAGTAACTTGCAATGGGGTAGCGGATCGGCTGCCCGAAGAGAGGAGAGTACATTGCAGCCCCCCGACAAGCACCCTGGCATGATCGTCCAGGACCAGCAGCCCTTTAACGCTGAATCACCCCTTGGTATGTTGAGGCAAAGCTTCTTGACACCTGAGGAGATCTTCTACATCCGCAACCACGGCTCTATTCCCGAGGTGGATCCCACCTCCTACCGCCTCACCGTCTCCGGTATGGTGGAGAGCCCGTTGAATCTCTCACTGCAAGAGCTACGAAACGAGTTCCCCGAGGAGACCGTTACAGCAACCGTACAGTGCGCCGGCAACCGCCGTTACGGGCTTATGGAGGCACGAGAGATACCGGGCGAGACGCCCTGGGGTGCTGGAGCTATCGGCAACGCCCGGTGGACCGGAGTTCCCTTGCGGGAGGTCCTGATGGCGGCCGGTGTCGAGGAAGCGGCCCGGCACATAGCTTTTTCTGGCCTGGATGAGATCGAGGAGGGCTGGAGTCCGAACTTCGGGGGCTCGATCCCCCTGTACAAAGGCATGAGCCCGGAGGTTCTCCTGGCCTACGAGATGAACGGCGAGGCGTTGTCGCCCGAGCACGGAATCCCGCTGCGGGTGGTGGTGCCCGGATTCCTGGGAGCCAGAAGCGTCAAATGGCTCTCCGGCATTACACTCCAGGAAGCCCCCTCAGACAACTACTTCCAGGCCCACGAGTACAAGTTATTCCCGCCCTACACAGTGGAGCAGCCTGACCACCCCTCCGAAGGGTTCGCGTTGGGTGAGACTCCAATAAACGCCGTCACCTGTGAACCTTTAGACGGTTCGTCGGTGCGGGCCGCTCACGTAACTTGTCGCGGCTACGCCGTGGCGGGCGGCGGACGTCGCATCGAGCGTGTGGACCTGACCACCGACGGGGGGCAAACGTGGGTCGGTGCGGAACTTCGGGAGGGGGAGGAATACGCGTGGGCCTGGCGCTTCTGGGAGGCCACTCTGGAGCTAAACTCCGGCGAGCACCGGATCGCCGTCCGGGCCGTGGATTCGGCCGCCGATACCCAGCCGGAGAGCGCCGCGAGCATCTGGAACTTCAAGGGTTACGCCAACAACTCCTGGCACAGGATAACGGTGAACGCGCGGTGAGTTCCGAGAAGGGGTCGGGTGAAGGGACCGGGGGGACCGAAGCGCGGGAGCACCTGGCTAACGAGAGGACACTGCTTGCTTGGGTAAGGACCGGTGTGAGCCTCATCTCCTTCGGGCTCGTGGTCGAGAGGATCGGGGCGCAGATAGGCTCGACCGGGGCCTCGGGGCTCTTCGGGATCGGGCTGGCCGTCCTCGGGTGTGTCGCCCTCGTCATGGGGACCTTCCAATTCCTCCGTAGCCGTCGGGGGATAGCTTCAGGTGACTTCGTCTCCACGGCGTCTGCCTACATGGTGGTCGTGGCCGGAAGTCTGGCGCTCGCCGGAGTATTCATAATCTACGTCCTGCTCAGTAACGGCTAGAACGGGATAAAGACCTCGCGATAGTTGGTGGCCTTGTCGCTCTTTGGAGGCTGCCCCCGGCGCTGATCGTCAGCATCGAGCAGCGGCGCCATAACCTGCGGGTCGGCGATGCTCGTCTCGGGTCGATTGGTTCGATCTAGGAGTTAGTCTTTGAGGGCACGCGAGATTTGGACGGGGTGTCGCGTGTTGGTGAGATGTTCTGCGATGGGTCCGGTGATCCGAAAACAACCCAGCTACCGTAATTACAATTAAGATTCGGGTAACAACTTGGCGGTACACTCATCTTAAAGGCCGGAAGGCTGGAGATTTGTGGCTATGCTAGTTCGGAGAGCAGACGTATGAAGAGCATGAACATCAAGGTTAGAGCTTTTGTCGCGGGGGCCGTGGGAATGATCGTGGCGTTTGGCATCGTGGAGTTGGTCCACGGTATCGTAGATACTGTACCGTCGGTCCTGGTGGCAGTCGCCCAGAGGGTCATCGAGTTCACGCCGGGTGGTTTTGCGACGACGGCTATCGAGGTCCTGGGTGCGGCGGATATCCCGGTCCTGATCACCATGACGATTATCCTTACTCTGGCCCTCGCCGGTTTCCTGGCTTACCTGAGCTTAAAGTCTCGAATTGCTGCTCTTGTCGGCCTGGTCGTCCTGGCGGCGGTCGCTCTTGCCTCCTCGTTCTCCGAGCCGCTCTTTGCCCCCATTCCTACCGTGATTACCATCTTGGGAGCACTCTATGCTGGCAGCTTCGTCGCTCGCTTCCTGTTAAATTCCTCCGGCCTCCGAACCGTGGAGCCCGCAACGAAACCAGCCTCCCCGCCGGCGTCTGATGGTGGGCCGCGTCTCGCGGGCGTCAGGTCGAAAGAGGCGCACTCGACGGGTGGGATCGCGGTGGGCCGCCGCAACTTCCTCCTGCTCAGCGGGGGCGCCGCGGTTGCTGGGTTGGCGGCGACGGGCGCCGGACGCTGGCTGGGCAGCGAAGGTGCCGGGGAGATCTCCTCCGCCGCTCCGCTGCCGGTGGGCTCCCAGGTAGGTTCGACGGCTTCGATCACCGAGACCTTGCCGCCGCCTCTCCCGGAAGCCTCGCTGGACGTGACCGGGATGCCTCCCCTCATCACGCCGGCCGACGACTTCTACCTTATAGATACGGCTCTCTCCTCGCCTCGAATAAACGTCGACAATTGGACTCTAAAGGTCATGGGAGAGGTAGACAACCCGATCGAGCTCTCCTACAACGACCTGATCTCACTGCCCACCCGCGAGGCGGACGTTACGCTCTCATGTATCTCGAACGAGGTCGGCGGCGGGCTGGTCTCCAATGGACGCTGGACGGGCGTACTTCTCTCGGATGTCCTCAAGGAGGCGGGCGTGAGCCCCGAGAAGATTACAAGCGCCTCCGAGCAACTCGTCGGCCGGAGCGCGGATGGATGGACGGCGGGCTTCCCAACAGAGACGGCCCTCGATGGCCGCGAGGCCCTTGTAGCCTTCGGACTGAACGAGAGCGAGTTGCCCCTCAAGCACGGCTATCCGGTTCGCCTCGTCGTTCCGGGCCTCTACGGCTACGTCTCGGCTACCAAATGGCTTACCGAGTTAGAGCTCACCAACTGGGACTTCGACGCGTACTGGATCCAGAGGAGTTGGGCGAAAGAAGGCCCGATCATGACCCAGTCCCGCATCGACACCGTTGCCGAAGAAGATAGCCTCACAGCTGGCACTATACAAATCGGCGGCGTCGCCTGGGCCCCCCACCGCGGCATAGACCGCGTCGAAGTCTCCACCGACGATGGCGAAACCTGGAACGATGCCCAACTTGCCGCCCAACTCGCCCTGGATACCTGGCGCCAATACGTCTACGACTGGGAGGCACAGCCCGGCGAACATACCATCAAGGTACGTGCCACGGACGGCGACGGAGAGACCCAAACCGAGGACGAAGCCGCTCCACACCCCGCCGGCGCCACCGGCTATCACACCATACAAGTAACCGTCGCATGAGCCAAAAACACCCTCAAACCCTCATCCTTCTAACCCTCAGCTCGAAGTTTAGCTTTAAGCGAAACGCCGATATTTCCACATAATCGAGACAGTAGACGGATACTTGTAACCAAAGTGTTTCCTTTGCGTAACAGAACCGCAACATCTTGGCAAGGTCAACGTAACACGGCAGGGGTATAGTACTGGTTAACCGAGCCCCGACCGGTGGGACATTTCCCCCCTCCAGATCTCATCGGTCGGATCGGTGTTTTTCTATGTTTTACATCTCTTTTACCTTCCACGTCGCGACAACATCATGAAGATATCGGGGCTCCACACCCTCGACCTCTCACCGGGCGAGGCGCGGCGGTTGCAGGGTGAGTTAGCGCCGCGGGTCGTCGAGGGGCCTACTCTGGAGCTCTCGCAGGTACGGTGCGTAGCGGGGGCGGACGTCTCCACGCAGGGTGAGCGGGGGTATGCGACCGTCGTGGTACTCTCGTTTCCGGAACTCGAAGTAGTCGAGGTACGGGGTCACGAGGCGCCGTTGAGTTTCCCTTACGTACCGGGGCTATTGGCATTCCGGGAGATACCGCTGGTGCTGGCGGCACTGCGGGAGGTCGAGTCGGAGGTAGATGCTCTGATCCTGGACGCACACGGGCTCGCTCACCCACGCGGCATGGGCCTTGCTTCGCACCTCGGGCTCTTTCTCGATGTGCCCACGGTCGGGTGCGCCAAGACGCGGCTCGTCGGCAAACATGAGGAGCCAGGCCCCGAAAAGGGCAGCACCGCCGAACTCATCAACCGCGGTAAGGTCATCGGTAAAGTGGTGAGGACCAGAAAGAACGTCTCGCCGGTCTACGTCTCGGTCGGAAACCGTATAGACCTCGGTAGCGCAGTTGATCTCGTCCTTGCCTGTTGCACGAGGTATCGTCTGCCGGAGACGACGCGCGAGGCTCACAACGCTGCGAACAGGCTGCGGCGGGGCGAGGAGCCGGGTGTTCGTTCACGGTAGTTGAGAACCGTAAATAGAGGTTGTCCAACGTCTATTTTAGGACTTTGAGTGTGGGTATGTAACTTTTACAGTTATTAGCGTCGAGCCAGGGAAGCGATTCCATGGCAAAGGCTGGTAGAGGAGTTGTGAGACAAATTGAACGCTGTATTTACTTTCGAGTTGTTGCTCGTAACGGTTGTAGTAGTGGGGGCTGTAGCCGCGGCCCTCTACCTCACGGTTACTAACCGGCGGAAGCGGCGCGAGACAGGCCGTGAGGTCGGGTCCGCGGACGCTCCCACGGGTTTGGGGCCCGGCGGACCCAATGCCGAGGCTACCGAGAGGAGAGTGCCTCGCGAGCCGCGGCGCGAGTTCTACAAGAGGATGAGCCTGGAGAACGACGAGGACATGAAGATGCGCTTGTACTCTGTCGACGAGTACAGGGGTGAACTAGGCGGCGACGTTGAGGCTTCTGGTGCTGGGCGTTTAGTAGGCGCGATCAAGGCCTACCGGCCGGTGGGGGATGAGTGGTACGACTTCCCTCCGGACAGGGCGGCGGATGTGCTGGACCTCGCCCCGGAGGAGTACGAGATCGACAGGGAGCTCGGCGTGCTGTTGCTCAAGAAGCTCCCGCGTGGCCTGCCCCCGGAGGCCAGAGACATACTGTAAAGTCCCTCTTCGGGGCCCAACTGATTAGGGACGCCAGAGACCTTTGTTTAAACACTGCGCCACAAAGAGAGGGCACCCGGGAAACCTTCCGGACGCCCTCGATAGTTGGAGCTGACTATGAGTCAGTATTAGACTCTTTCTTTCGCTCTGTCGAAGATCTGCAAGTAGCAATAATCGGTGCCCTGGCTGACCTTATAAGCGGCGAAGGCGGCGTGAGCGAAGGGGGCGAGGGTTAAGACAAGCATCACCGGTAACAGCAGGAAGCCGATCAAGACCGCCGTGAGGACACCCGCGACGGTCCATCCCACGGAGACAATTACCAGCCAGGCCAGTTGATACCACAGCGACTGTAGCGCGTGGAAGGTCACCTGGGCCGAGCGATCCCTGTGAATCAGCCAGATCACTAACGCTGCCACCGGACCCAGAACTCCACCGCTGACGAGGTTCAAGAAGATGCTCAAGTGTGCCAGAATAGACCACGTCCGCTCGCTCGCGGCGTCCATCGTTCCCTGGGGGTATCCCGGTGGGTAAGACGCTGGAGGCGGACCGTAGTCCTTCGGCGTCCCGTAGTTCAGACGGTCTTGCGTCATGTGCTCCGCTCCTCTCTCGACGACACCCTCTTATACGCCGCCATCGGACACGAAGTTTCGAGACCGTTCCCGGGCCGTTTCTATTTGTGATGTCTCATGGAGACCTCTTGATAGTGACCGCACTCTGGGCAGGTGAAGTTGCGCGCGCTACGGGTGGAGTAGGCGGGGACGATGGTGGTCTTGTCATAGTCGTAGACGTAGCCACACTCGTCGCACCTCTGACGGTAAGTGACCACAGTACCTCGTTCACGGACCACGATCCCGCCCGTAACCTCTATAGTCAACGCGCCTCCTCCAAGACTACAAGACTCCTTACGAGACTGATTCTACCGGATGCCCATCCTTTCGAGGAGGGCGGAGCAGAGGGGGCTTCCGGCATTGAGGAAGCCGTCTATTACGTCGTAGTGGTTCTTGCTCGGCAGGGGCAAAAGGTCCGCGTCGAGGCTCTTCGCCTGCCAGGCTGCGAGGAAGTCTTCGGACTGTCGCTTTAACTCGGCGGGCTCGCCCTCGCCGTAGGCGAGCAGGAGCGGTGGCGCGGTGTCGGGGACGTGTAAGATCGGGCTGTTCCGCAAGACCTGCTCCCAGGTAAGCTGCAACTTCGGTTGTGCGAAGGTGTAGGGGAACGGGGCGAGGTCGAAGAGGCCGCTGATGGCGCACGCGCCCTTGATGATGTCCGGGGGCAGCCCGTAATCGCCTTTCCAGTCCGTCGTGAGCAGCATTGCCGTGAGGTGTCCGCCCGCCGAGTGTCCGGCGACGTGGATGCGCTCCGGATCACCGCCGAAGCTCGCGGCGTTCTTGTAGGTCCAGGCAACGGCGGCGCGGGTCTGGCGTACGATCTCGTCTATCGTCACATAGGGACACAGAGCGTAGTTGACGACGACGGTCGCAACGTCTTTCGAGGCCGGGCCACGGGCGACGAAGCCGAACTCCTTGCTCGTCCGCGACCGCCAGTAACCACCGTGGACGTAGACGAGGACAGGTGCGGTACCGCCGTCTCCCGGTTTCGTCCCTGGCGCTGGGTACAGGTCGAGGTGCTCGGCAAGTGTCGGGCCGAACGGCATGTTGAGGCGATGTTCCATCTCCGCCCGTACCTTCTCGCTCTCTCGCAAGTAGAAGTCCGCGTAGAGGGAGACGTCCGGTACGGTCTGCTCCAGGTTGTACTCGGCGTCCAGCTCCTCTTGCGTCGCGAAGTTCCGGTAGAGCATCGCTACTCCTCTCTAACCGCCTAACAACCTGCGCCAAACCGAGCGTCTACCCGGGCCGGCATCTTTCGTGCTCTGCCGCGGCGGTTCTCCCAGGGGCCCCAGGCCGTGTTCGGCGCGCACGGCGTTGCGGCCCCGAACGATCATCGGGTGCGATTTCCAGGAGGAGTCTCCTACCTCCGCCTGAATCTGCTCCTCTACCCTCGCCAGGGCAACCTCGCCTACACCGCCAAGTATGGCGGCCTCGTACTTGATACCGAGCAAGACGAAGTTCTTGTCGTCCGGTCCTCCGGGGCTCTCCGCCAAGATGATAGGTCCCTATATGAAGAACGGTGCGATCAGGGCGAATGCTCCGTAGACGGTGAAGCTTAGCGCCAGCGTCAGCACACCGTAGCCCATGATGTCCCGGATGCCGAGGCCCACTATGCCCAGGATCGGGAGTGCCCAGAACGGTTGGATCATGTTCGCCGTCCCCTCGCCCCAGGCTACGGCCATGGCTATGAGGCCCTGATCGACTCCAAGTGACTCCGCGGCGGGGACCATGACCGGACCCTGCACGAGCCAGTGCCCGCCTCCCGAGGGGATGAAGAGGCTAATGATGTTGGAGGAGACGAAGGTCCAGAAGGCGAAGGTGTACTCGTTCGAGAACGAAAGGAACCAGTCGGCGATGATGCCTGCTAGAGCCACGCCACCGACCGCGAAGGTCATAAGGCCTTGTATGCCGCCGTAGAGCGGATATTGCAGGACGATGGGACCGATTGCCCCCGCGCTACCGGTGAACGTACGTACGTAACGAATCGGGGTCCAGTGCAGGAGCAGGCCGAGCGCCAGGAAGAGCGCGATGACGGCGTTGAAGTCGAGAGTGAAGGTGCCCGCCGCGATCGCGCTGATGAAGTAGGTGAAGATGGCGCCGGCGAGGATCAGGTTCAGCGGCCAAAAACGCTCGAGCTTGCCGGCCGGGGTATCGGGCGTCTCCGGCTCACTTCCCTCGTCCTCCCGCGCCAAAAGCCCGCGGTCTACCTTGCGCATCTCCTCCGGGCGTTTGGGCATCATCCACCAGTAGAGCGGTATCAGGAGGGTGATGATGATGATTACAGGCGCGATATTCCACCAGGTGAAGATGGTATCTCCATACCCGAGCACCTGTCCCGTCTGCTGCTCGGTGATGTTCGCTGAGCTGCCCGGTGTCGAGACGGCGAGGGCTATGGAGGAGGAGAGACCGCTTGCCCAAACGATAAAGCCCGCGTAGCCGGCCGAGACGAGAATCGCGTAGTCGATGTTCTCCATACGCTTGCCGATAAAGCGAGCCATAATCGCCGCCACGACGAGCCCGAAGCCCCAATTGATGAGGCTGGCTATCGAGGCTACTACAATCGTCAGCGCCAGAGCCTGCCCCTGATTCTGGGGTTTCGAGGCCAGCCAGTCCAGAAAGCGCGAGACCGGCCGGGACTGCGCCACCACGTAACCGGTCAGGAGGATGAGCGCCATCTGCACCGCGAAGGTCAGTATGTTCCACATACCAGCGTACCAGGCGCCGACCAGGCCAAGGATATCGGTAGTGACGAAGATCATTGTCAACACGTACGTGATTATGGTCAGCACGACCGCGAACAGGAAAGCATCCGGCAGGAAACGCTCGGCCAGCCCGACGAAGAATCCTACGACCCGATTGCCGCCGCCGGTAGTTTCCGGCCTGCTTATCCTCTCTTCCATTTCTCCTCCTCGCGTCCGTTCCCCTAGACGAGCGCAATCATATTCGGTCAACGGCGCTGCGTAAAGCGCACCCGAGCTATCGGCCATCTAGCCGCCGAAGATCCTCTTCGGGTTCTCGATGAAGATGCCGTTTATCTGCTCGTCGGTGACGCCGGCATTTTTTAGTACGGGTACGATGTCGTCGAAGAGGTGGGTTATGTGCCAACCTTCCAGGAGCTCCGCTACGGCGTCGGGGAGGACCAGAGGGCGGCCGAGCCAGACGTTTACGGTGTCGTGAGAGAGGATCATACGGTCGCTATAGCCCATCCCGAGCAGACCGATAAGGCACGTAGTGCGCATCTCGTCCATCGGGGCTCCGACGATGCCCTGGATGCCGAAGCGGTCGAAGGCGATGTTGACGCCGTGGCTTAGGGTGGCGATGTGATAGGCGACGTCGGTGTTCCCGTCCATGTGCCCGATCACGACCCGGTTCGGGTCCGCGCCCGCGGAGAGGAGGAACTCGGCCTGCTCGGGACCCATCGTCCCTTCTTGCGTATGCGTGATGATAGGGACGCCGGTCTCCCGTTGGGCCTTTGCGCCCGCCGCGAAGAACATCTCCTCGTAGCCGGAGATCTCGTCTTTGCTGGAGGCTAGTTTTACGACGCCGGCCTTGATATCGGTATTGCCTATGCCGGAGGTGATCTCCGTCATGATCAGCTCTTCGACCTCGCCCGGGGCGCTCCCCAATCCCTGCCGGAACTTGAAGTAGGCTGGAGCCCCCTCGCCCTCATAGTAGTAACCAGTCGAGCAGATTATCTTTATCTCCGCTCTCTCGGAGATCTCGCGTAGAAGCTCCGGGTCGCGCCCGCAGTCGTTCGGCGTCGCGTCCACTATCGTCTCGACCCCGTGCGCCTTTGCCCGTTCGGCCACCTCGACGCCGGTCGCGACGATCTCCTCGATATAGTTGGGCCCGAGCGTCGAGTCACCCTCGTATCCGGGGTAGCCGAAGAAGAAATGCTCGTGCATCAACGTCTTGCCGAGGTCGTCCGAGGATACGGGTCCGGTTACGGTATTGACCGTGGCCGCCATCGCGCTCTCCTCCCTACTTGCTCTCTTCGGTGACCAGGGTGTCTTTGCGCTCTTTCTTTAGCTCCAGCTTGGCTACTCCGGCGCGGTGGACTTCGTCAGGGCCGTCGGCGAGACGCAGGATACGCGACTCCGCCCAGAAGTGGGCCAGCGGTGTATCCTGGCAGACGCCCGCGCCGCCGAAGGCCTGTATCGCCCGATCCAGGACCTTCAGGGTCGCGTTGGGGGCGACGACCTTTATCATGGCGATTTCGGCTTTGGCCTCCTTGTTACCGACCGTGTCCATCATGTGCGCGGCCTTGAGGGTGAGGAGCCTCGCCTGCTCTACCTCCATCCGAGAGTCGGCGATCCACTCCATAATCACACCCTGTTCGGCGAGCGGTTTGCCGAAAGCCTCCCGGCTCTTGACTCGCTCGCACATCAACTCTATAGCTCTCTCGGCGACCCCGATCTGGCGCATGCAGTGGTGGATGCGCCCGGGCCCCAACCGCCCCTGAGCGATGGCGAAGCCCTTGCCTTCGTCCCAGATGATGTTCTCAGTGGGTACGCGTACGTCGCTGAAGGTGATCTCCGCGTGCCCGTGCGGCGCGTCGTCGTAACCGTAGACGGAGAGGCTGCGCTCCACCGTCACACCGGGGGTATCCAGGGGCACCAGGACCATGGACTGCTGCTCGTGGCGCTTTGCCTCCGGGTCGGTCTTGCCCATGAAGATGGAGATCTTGCATCGCGGGTCCGGCGCGCCCGTAGACCACCACTTGCGGCCGTTGATAACGTACTCGTCCCCGTCCCGCTCGATCCTCGACTGTATGTTAGTCGCGTCCGAGGAGGCCACGTCCGGCTCGGTCATACAGAAGCAAGAGCGGATCTCACCGTCCAGAAGCGGCCTGAGCCACCTCTCCTGCTGCTCGGGACTACCGTAGCGCACCAGCACTTCCATGTTCCCCGTGTCTGGAGCGTTGCAGTTAAAGACCTCCGGAGCTATCGGGCTGCGGCCCATGACCTCGCACAAAGGCGCGTACTCCAAATTAGTGAGTCCCGCGCCGAGGTCCGAATCGGGGAGGAAGAGGTTCCAGAGCCCGGCGGACTTCGCCTTGTCCTTTAGCTCCTCCATAATAGGGGGGATGCTCCAGCGGTCCTCGAAGGCCGCGAGTTGCTCCGCGTAGGTCCTCTCGTTCGGATAGACGTGCTCGTCCATGAACTCTTCGAGCTCGGCCCGACGCTTCTTTACCTTCTCTGAGTAGTAGAAGTCCATGAGATTCATCCTCCTCGTAAACGTCTGGTGTGGTGTCCCGCTCCCACATAGGGTATCCCCGCGAGCAATTCTGGCACGGGGCCACGCCAGTCGCAACAAGCGGGCGTTATCGCCTGCTTGACCGGGGTCGAGGGCGGCAATATAGTGCTGGATAAGGGGAAGCATCGGTGTTGAAGCTGATGAACGTGCGAGGAGGATTTTTTATGCGGAAGGCCGCTATCACGAGGCTACGCCGTTTCGGTCGAATGTTGCTGTGTGTCGTAATTACGCTGGTCCTTATGGCTTTGCTCGTGGCTTGCAGCGGCGAGGCGCCGGGTGGGGGGAACAGGATCTCGATAGCTACCGGCGGGACCGGAGGCGTCTACTTCGTCTACGGCGGCGCCCTGGCCGACCAGATCACCCAGAACGTAGAAGGCGTCGAAGCCACCGCCGAAGCCACCTCCGCCTCGGTGGACAACATGCAGCTCATCGGTGACGAGAGTAGCGACGTAGCCTTCTCGCTCGCCGACACCGCCGCCGACGCCGTCGAGGGGAGAGAGCAATTCGAGGGCGAACCTATCTCCGCACAGGGACTGGCCCGGCTGTACGTCAACTACACCCAAATCGTGACCGTCGCCGGTTCCGGCATAGAGAGCGTCGAGGACTTGAGGGGCAGGAGCGTCTCGGTAGGCTCGCCCGGCTCGGGGACGGAGATCATCGCGCTGCGGGTGCTTCGGGCAGCGGGCCTGGACCCGGACGCGGACATCGACCGCCAGCAACTCGGGGTGGACGAGTCCGTGGACGCGGTGCGCGACGGGACCGTGGAGGCCTTCTTCTGGTCCGGTGGTCTACCAACCGGCGCCGTCACCGACCTGGCTACGACGGATCAGATCGTCCTGCTCCCGACCATCGAGTACCTCGACTCCCTGCGCAACCAGTACGGCGAGGTATACCAGGAGGCGACCATACCGGCCGGCACTTATGAGGGCTTCGACCAAGACGTCGCCGTGATAGGCGTCCCGAACTACCTCGTCGTCAACGAATCCATGGATGAGGAGATGGCATTTCAGATCACTCAACTCCTCTTCGAGCAGCAAGAAGCCCTCGCGGAAGCCCACCCCGAAGCCAGGAACCTCGATATAACGTCAGCCCCGCAAGTCCCACCGCTCGACCTGCACCCCGGCGCCAGACGCTACTATGATGAAGCGGGATAGCTCAGAAGCCATCAGCTAGTTAGCCATCAGCTACCAGAAAGGATTCGGTAGCCGGGAGCCGGGTGGCAACAAGCACTCCTTGCGTGTAGCGAAGAGGCAGTTTCTTACTGGCGCCGCCTCTCTTCTCGTTCTTCTGTGTATAGCTGTTTCGTACGCGGCCAATTTTGGATCTTCGATCGTAGTTCGCAACGATGGTGGGGCGGAGGTTTATCGCTACTCGCTCCCTGGTTCGGGAGAGTTCGGGATCGAGTACGTACACTCTTATTATGAGGTATCGGCTACGGAGCACTTCGTTGCCAGGAGAGACGGGGGCTTCGAGCTTGTCGAGGTCTCGTCGCCCAGCGAGGCGGTGCTGGACTACTATGAGATCGAAGGTCGTAAGAGTGCGGATAGTGAACGGACAAGCCTCACGCTCGATGAGCCTAGCCGTTTCGAGGAGTTGCCCCTGATCGGGACGGAGAAGGGCGAGCGTACGCTCGTCGTCTCTGATGAGCGTCTCCCGCTCTACTGGGGAGGCGGCCCGCGCCACGTGAACATCCGGGTCGAGCGGGATGCTTTCTATTCCGGGCTGCGGGGGTGGTTTGGGTAGTTAGCCGCCCTGGAAGCGGGGCTTGCGTTTCTCGCGGAAGGCGTTGAAGGCTTCTTGGGATTCCGGCATGGACTGGGCGATACCCATGTGAGAGGAGATCAGCTCGAGGCTCGTGCGCAGGTCCGTACGAGCAGATTGATAAACGGCGCGCTTGATCATGCGCGTAATCAACGGCGGCCCCGCCGCCAGCCTCTCCGCGAACTCTCGCGTCTCCTCCATCAACTCCCCGTCTTCATAGACCCGCTCCACCAGCCCGATCCTGTGCGCCTCCTCCGCGTCCACGAAGTCGCCGGTTAGCAACAACTCAAGCGCCTTGCCCATCCCGACCAGACGTGGCAGGTAATAAGCGCCCCCGTCGCCGGGCACGAGTCCGACCTTGATGTAGCCTTCCGAGACCCGCGCCGAGCGAGCTATAAAGCGCATGTCACACATCAAGGCGAAGTCCAGCCCCGCGCCGACGGCGACGCCGTTTATGGCGGCGATCACCGGCTTGTCGAGGTCTTCGAGGGCGTAGGCTATGCGGTGGACGTGGTCCGTGAGGAAGGCCTTGCGGTCGTAAGGTGTCGGCTCGTCTTTAGCATCCGGAGAGAGGCTTTCGTAGTCGCCACCCGCGCAGAAGGCGTCACCCGCGCCGGTCAGGATTATGGCGCCAACCGACTCATCCGTGCGGGCCTCGCGCAGGACTTCATCCCACCGGTGCAACATCTCCAGGGTAAAGGCGTTCTTTTTCCCGGGACGGTTGAGCAGTATGGTTCCGACGCCGTTCTCCACCTCGTACTCGAGATCCGCCACCCCGCGCTCCTTCCATGCTTCCACCCTTCACCTCATCTTACGAACAGTGAGGACGAGGGGCAATGCCTTGCCCGGATGCCGACCCTGTCTCCGCAACTCTATCAACACCCGACGCACTCGTTGACACAGGTGTGCCCGCAAACTATTCTGGCCTGTACGGGGAACGCGGAAAGGATCGCATAATGTCTAATGAACGCACCGGCGAACGCGGAGGCGAGCGCGAGAGCGGACGTGTCAGGTTACAGGACCCGCTAGCCGCCGGGGCGGAGGATCTTATCGAGGAGTTCGAGGCCGAGAGACCGGCCCGCCGTCTTGACGGTTTCCCCAAGACCCTGCTCTCCGTCGCGGGTGTCACGCTCTCCTGCTACGCTCTCTACTGGGTCTTGAACCCCATATCCGCCCAGGTCTACCGCACCAGCTTCCTCGCCCTGGCGCTCGCGATGACGTTCTTGCTGTATAGGGCCTGGGGAAGCTCTCACGAGGTCAGTCGGGAGACCGACCGGGGGGAGCGCCGTCGGGACAACCCTGGCGTTACGGATTACCTCTTCGCGGTTCTGTCCATCGTCTCTTTGGGTTATACGCTGGTCGTCTTCGATGAGTTCGTGCGGCGGGCGGCGCGTCCGGATACCCTGGATCTGGTATTTGGTGTGCTTACCATTCTCCTCGTGCTCGAAGCGACGCGCAGGACCGTCGGGTGGATACTACCCGCGATCTGCGCGGCCTTTTTGGCTTACGCATACCTCGGGGCGTTGATCCCGGACTGGGCCAGGATCGGGCACGTCGGCTACGGCCCGAACCGTATCGTGGGCCAGACCTACATGGGTCTCGAAGGGCTCTTCGGCGTCCCACTGGACGTGGCCGCGACTTACTTGGTCCTGTTCACCATCTACGGAGCAGTTCTGGAATACTCGGGCGCGGGCAAGTACTTTATAGACGTGAGCTTCGCTACCTTCGGGCAGTCGCGCTCCGGTCCGGGACGCACCACCACGCTCGCCGGGTTTCTGCTAGGCACCGTCTCCGGGTCGGGGACGGCAACGACCGTGACGCTGGGGTCGGTGGCGTGGCCGATACTTCGCCGGGCCGGCTATCCTCAAGCGGAGGGCGGCGGGGTGCTCGCGGCGGCAGGCATCGGGGCGATCCTCTCGCCGCCTACCCTGGGGGCTGCGGCGTTCATTATCGCCGAGTTTTTGGGGGTGAGCTATCTACAAGTCTTGCTCTACGCCCTGATCCCCTCGCTCCTGTACTATCTCGGTATCATCCTCGCCATCGAGGCCGACGCCCGGCGCTTCAGGACCCAGGGCGTGGACATCGAGACGCCGCCTCTAGGGTACCTGCTGTGGCGCTACGGTTATCACTTCAGCTCGCTGCTCCTGATCGTCGTTCTAATGGCGATAGGGCTCTCGCCCTTCAGGGCAGTCTTCTACGCGACGATAGCGGCCTTCTTGCTCTCGTTCCTGAGCAGGGAGTACCGGATGGGACCACGCCGGATCTACGACGCCCTGGTCGCGGGTGCGATGGGGGTCCTGCCCGTAGCGGCGACGTGCGCGGCGGCGGGCATCATCGTCGCCGTCGTCACGCTCACCGGCCTCGGCCTGAAGCTGAGTTCCCTCATCATCGCGCTCGCCGGAGGAGCCTTAATCCTCACCGCGCTTTACTCAGCAGTGGCGATCCTGGTCCTTGGCCTAGCCGTGCCCGTGACGGCCTCGTTTATCATCTCCGCCGTCGTCATAGCGCCCGCGTTCACCGAGCTTGGTGTCCCGACGTTCGCCGCCTACATGTTCGTCTTCTACTACGCCGTCCTCTCAGAGGTCAGCCCGCCGACCGCGCTCGCGGCCGTCGCCGCCTCCGCCATCACCGGCGGCAACGCCTTCAAGACGATGATGCTGACCTGGAAGTACACGCTGCCAGCCTTCCTGGTTCCGTTTGCCTTCGTTCTCTCTCCGAACGGCCAGGGCTTGCTCTTGCAAGGTTCGCTGCTGCAGATCGGGCTGACCTTTCTCGTCTCCTCAATCGCCGTGGCGGCACTAGCGGTCGCTACCGGCGCATGGCTCTTCGGCCCGGCGCGCCTCCCGGAACGCGTCCTGTGTGGCGCCGCCGGCCTCTTGCTCCTCTACCTGGAGCCCTTCTGGGTTGGGATCGGCCTCGGTGTGCTGGCCGTCGGGGTCATCGTTCACCTCGTTGGGCGGCGTGTCGTCGGAGAGACCGATACCTCGGGGGCAGACCCCGCCTCCAACCTTGAGCGTACGGTCGGGGAGACCGAGAGGGTAGAGTAAGCGCTTGCTGAAGATAGGAGACTTCTCGCAGCTCGCGCAGGTGTCGGTGCGGACGCTGCACCACTATGACGACCGCGGGCTCCTCAAGCCTGCCGAGATAGACGACCTCACCGGCTACCGTTTTTACTCGGTAGATCAGTTGCCGCGCCTCAACCGTATCCTGGCGCTCAAGGACCTGGGGTTCTCCCTGGATCAGATAGGGCGGCTCGTGCAAGATGATGACATGTCAGCCGAGCAACTGCGCGGGATGCTTACTCTCAAGCAGGCCGAGATCGAACGCCAGCTAACCGAGGGCCAGACGCGCCTTATGCGCGTGGAGGCGCGTCTGAAGCAGATCGAGCAGGAAGGCGAGCCCTCCCCTTACGAAGTAGTCCTCAAAAAGACCACCCCGCGTAAGATCGCTTCGACCCGAGAGGTCGTGCCGACCCTGGAAGACATGGCGATCTACCGTTGCCGCCTCTACGATGAGCTATACGACCTGCTGGAGCAAAATGGCGTCGCGCCGTCCACGCCGGAGTATGCCCTGTACCACGATACCGAGCACGTCGAACAGGACATAGACATGGAGGCGGCCGTGGCGGTGGACAGGGTTCCCGATGCGCCGTCCGTCACCGAGGATGGACGTCTAACCTTCCGCGAGTTGCCGGCGGTTCGGGAGATGGCGAGCGTGGTGCATCAGGGAAGTGCGTGGGAGATCCCACAGGCTATCATCGCGCTCTTTTTCTGGGTCGGGGCAAACGGCTACTCGGCTACGGGTCCGTATCGCGAGATCCACCTGTACGGGCGCGAGAACGAACTCTTCCGCAAAGATCCCGCCAGTGCCGACTCTATAGTAGTCGAAATACAGCTCCCGGTAGAGAAGAACTAGCCTAAGAGCTTCTTTCGATTGTCTCCTTGACCCTCACGCAACGTGAGGGTCTATCGTCTTCTTCAGACGGCCACACAACGGATCTAAAGGAGAAGATTATGGCTGCGGTTACGGGAACAAGCACGGAGACGAGGGAGACGGGAGGGATCGGCCTCTACGGGTGGACTGTCCTGTTGCTCATCCTGGAGCCCATCCTCATGTTCGCCGCTTTCTTTATCCTGAACGGGTCGATAAATTGGCCGGCGAGCCTGGACGAGCCCGCGAAGGTTAACCTACCGCTCATTATCGAGCAGCGCGGCGCGGTGATCCTGGGCTACGGCAGCTACCTACTTTACTCGCTGCTCATCCTCCCGCTCGCGGTGATGCTTTACTTCGCACTCAAGGACCGTGAGGCCTCGCCGCTCCTGGCGGTCGCGGCGGCTGTAGGCGTAATCTCCGCCCTAGCGAGAGCTCTGGGTATCGTGCGCTGGCTCTTCTTGATGCCGGCGCTGGCGGATATTTATCTCGATCCAGCCTCCAGCGAGGCCACGCGAGAGGCCGTCACGGTTGCCTACGCGGCCTTTAACGAGTACGCGGGCGGGGTCGGAGAGATACTCGGGGTCGGCTTCACCGGCGCCCTCTGGGTCGGGCTGACCTCGATAGCGCTGCTCCGCTCGCAACGGTTCCCGAAGTGGATCGGTCTCCTGGGCATCCTCGCCGCCGTCCTCTTGCTGCCGGGCATTCTGGCTGTCGCCGGCCTGGACTTCGGGTCGCTGTTCGCGGTCGTTGGCGGCAACGTGTTGCTGATCTGGATGATTGCTCTCGCGGTCGTCCTGTTCCGATCCCGCCGGGCAAACTGGCAAAATCTCTAGGAGGGGCAATCATGGCATACGCAGGCAAGGTTATAGAGAGCCCTGACACCAGGCTTGTCTTCCTGGAGACAGCCGCCGACACGAACGGCGAGCTGCTACGCTTGGAGCAGCTCGTCCAGGCAAACCACGCGCCGGTCCCCGAGCACGTCCACGGCAGGCAGTAAGAACGCTTCGTAGTCGTATCGGGTAGGATGGGCGTGAGGGCCGCAGGAAGCGAGCGGATCCTGGAGGCGGGAGAAGAGATCGTGGTGCCGCCCGGCACGCCGCACACGTTCTGGAACGCCTCGCGCAGCGGTGAGGAACTGCGCCATATAGTAGAGCTCAGGCCCGCCCTGAACTCGGAGGGCTTCTTCGAGACGGTCTTCGGCCTGCAGCGGGACGGCAAGCTCGCCGCGGGCAAGGCCAACGTCCCGCTCACAATGGCCCCCGTAGTGCTCGAATACGAGAACTTCCTGCCGGGAATACCGATACCCGTACAGAAGGTACTCTTCTGGCCGCTGGCGCTCCTGGGCCGCCTGCTCGGCTACAGGTCCAGCTATCCTGAGTACGGGGACGGCCGAAAGGACACGGAGATGAAACAGAAGCAGGTGCCACTCACGCAGGTAGGCGGGCCGGAGGTACTCAAGATCGTGGAGCGCGACGTGCCGCAGCCCGGCCCTGGCGATGTCCGCGTGAAAATACTTGCCACCGGAGTCGCCTTCGCTGACGTCATGATGCGCCGCGGGAAGTACCCCGGCGTGCCCAAACTGCCCTTCACGCCAGGCTACGATCTCGCCGGCGAGGTCGAGAAGCTCGGGCCGGGTGTCTCGGAGGTTGCGGTCGGCCAGAGGGTCGCGGCGCTGACCAAGATCGGCGCGTACGGACAATACATCTCCCTGCCGGCTGGCGAACTTGTCTCCGTACCGGACGGCGTAGACGTCGCCGAGGCGGCGAGCCTGCCGGTCAACTATGTTACCGCCCACCAGATGCTCTTCCGCGTGGCGAAGGTACAGTCTGGAGAGAAGATATTGGTACACGGCGCGGCCGGAGGCGTCGGAACCGCCATGCTCCAGCTCGGTAAGCTGCAAGGCCTGGAGATGTACGGCACCGCCTCGGCGGAGAAGCACGAGTTGGTGGCTTCTCTGGGCGCCAAGCCCATCGACTACAAGAGTGAGGACTTCGTGCAGCGTATCCGCGCTTTGGCCGGAGACGGCGTGGATGCTGTCTTCGACCCGATAGGCGGCGCGAACGTCGTCCGCTCGTGGAGAGCGCTGCGCCGGGGTGGACGGCTGGTCGGGTACGGGCTCTCCTCCGGTCTCGCTGGCGGCAACGCTTTGGGCCTCGCTGTGGCGACTCTCGGCCAGATAGCGCTGTGGAATGCACTGCCCAACGGCAAGAAGGCCAGCTTCTACGTCATCACCCGGTTTAAAGAGAAGCACCCGGAGTGGTTCGAGGAGGACCTCGCCTTGCTGCTGGGCTTGCTTGCACAGAGGCGGATCGAACCCGTGATCGCGGAGCGCCTGCCGCTCGAAGGCGTCGTGCGCGCGCACGAGCTGATGGAGAACGCTGGAATGCGGGGTAAATTAGTGCTTTTGCCCAACGGTGAGCCGGGGGCCGCAAGCGGAGTCTAATCGTCGAGGCCGAGCAGCCCGACCAGTTCTCCAAGCTCCCGCAGCGTCTCCTCGTCAAGCGCCGGGGCGGGGAAGCGGACGTGGGAGGAGGAGATCATGCCTCGCATCCTGAACACTTCCTTGCGGATGCCTACGCCCCCGACCCCGAGCTGCGCCTCGAACCGGATGAGCGGTAAATACCGGAAGAAATACTCTTGCGCCTCTCGCTTCTCTCCCGCCGTAAACAACTTGTAGGTGCGCGCCAGAATCTCCTGATAGGCGAAACCTGTCAT
>CADCVE010000093.1 GCA_902806065.1 uncultured Rubrobacteraceae bacterium
CGAAATACCCGGCGGGCGGCGTCGCCGAGTGGGCAACCCGGCCGGCAATGGCGTCGAGCGGGGGAGCGCCGGGGTAGCCGGTGACCTCAACGTAGCGAAAACCATGGAATGTGAAGTGTGGCTCGTAAGCCTCCTCGTCCCCACCTCGCAGCACGTAACGGTCCGTGGCCCGGGCAAACCGGAGGTTCGCGGTGTAGATCGTGCCGTCGGGGTTTAGCGCCTCGGCGTGGCGGATGGTTACCTCGGTACCGGACTCGCCGCTGACCCTGAGACGTATCCACCCGACCATGTTCTGGCCCATATCGAATACGTGCACTCCCCGCTCCGGCTCGGCGACGCTCTTCGCTTCCACCTCCTCCGTCACCCTGACGCCCTCATCAGGCTGGGCGACGAGCGGGGCGTCGCCCAGATCCTCGACGCGTACTCCGTACCACCGCGAGTCGTCGAACCCGGGTTCGGCCCACCCGAACATCTCCCCCAGCGCGTCGTAGGATTCGCCGATGAGAAAGTCCGAGTAGAGGATTGGCCCGGTAGAGCACCCCCACGAGCCGTCGGTAGCGATGCTCTCCTCGGTGCCGTCCTCGTATTCGACGTTCAGCTGCGCCAGAAGCTGCGGGTGGGCGCCGTAGTGGGCGCCCCTACGCTTGGGGTCGAACCCGACGAACCCAGCGTACCAGCCGTCGCCCAGGATACCGCCGAGGACATTCTGGCCCTCGGTGAGCAGTGCGGTGGCGTCGTAGGTCTGGTACTGGACGCGCTTGCGGTAATCCGTCCACCCGGGGGCGAGCACGTCGTCTCCCACCCTAGCGCCGTTCACGTACATCTCGTACACGCCGCGAGCCGTCGCGTACAGGCGCGCCCTGCGCACGGCCTTGTCTAATCGGAAGGCCTTGCGCATGTAAGGGCTGGGAGTGAGCCCGTTGCCCACGTCGTCGTAGTCGTCTCCCGACGGGGGATCGAAGTCTTGGGAAGGTCCCTCGCCAACAGAGAGCCAAGCCCCCTTCCAGTCGGAGCGTTGGAGCAGGCCCATCTCGAAGACCGCCGGGCCGCCGAAGACCGAAGGGTTACCGGCCCCATCCCAGGCGCGCGCTTTCCACAGATAGCGCGCGCCTGAGCGCAGCACCTCACCCTCGTACTCGATGCCCACGGAACGGCTCGAGGCGACCTTGCCGCTGTCCCACAGAAGGTTTTCCTCGGCCCGCAGATCTTCCTCGCTACCGGCGACCTGAACTTGGTAAGCCGACTGAGTCTGGCCTCGCTCCTCTGACTCCAGAATCCAACTCAACCTCGGACGTACAGCATCGATGCCCAATGGGTCTGGGCGATGCTCGCACCTCAAGCGGTTCACCCTGAGCGCGGGTGTCATCGTCCGCGCCCTCTGCAGAGCGTGGACCGGATCACGCCCCGGACTCCGCCACGGCAGGACGGGGACCACCACCGTAGTTTTCCGCTTCGAGTTCCTCCAGCGACTTGCCGGCCGTGTTCGGCATGAACAGGAAGCCGACCACGCCGCTGATGGAGAGGAAGATCACGAGTATCAAGGCGACGGTCGAGAATCCGGCCGCCGCGATCACGGGCACCAAGAAGCTCCAGATACCCAGGCAGAACCGCGCGAACGCGAAAGTGATCCCCTGCGCCGTCGTCCTGAGCATGGTCGGGAACACTTCCTGGGACCACACCTTGTAGTGCGCCTCCCCGGCGATGGCGGCGCCTATCCCGAACAAAACGACGTTGGCGATGGAAGCAGCGATGCTGGCGCCCTGCGGGCCGTCCAGGGGATAGAAGACGAAGATGAGGAACGCGAATATCTGGCAGGCTGAGCCGACACCCCATATGAGCCGACGGTACCGGCCGTCACCGAACCGCATGAACACCAGCACTACGAACACGAGCGTGGTGGTGAACCACAGGCATTGCAGGGCGACGCTGCCGGCCTGGCCACTTGCCCCGAGTTCGCGCAGGAAGTAGGGCAGGAAGAAGCCGTAGGTCCCCGCGGCCAGGTTCCAGAAGGTGTACACGACCGCGGTGAACACCATGGCCTTCAGGGTGTACCCGCTGAACAGGTTGCGCAGGCGACCGGCCGCCAGCAGGTCGCGCTCTTCCGAGCCGGACGCGTTTCGCGCGGCGGTCCACGTAGCCGACTCCGTCAACCCCTGCCTGAGGTACCACGTCACCATGGCTACGACGAACAGGTGGGCGAAGATTATCCTGATCCCGAGCAGGCCGTACGGCGCGAGCACGAGGGCGAGCACCAAGGTGATTATCGGGCCGAGGCTCCACGCCACTTGGGTGAGACCCATAAGCTTGCCGCGGGCCTTGCTGGGAGCCAACTCCCCGACGAGGGCGAGCGAGGTGGGCACGTCGGCCCCGACGGCGACCCCCACGAGGAAGGTCCCGATGAAGAGCATCGGAGTGTTGAACGCGAAGACCATCCACAGGGTGCCGAAGGCGTAGAGTAGGAGGTCGTACTGGTAGATGTACTTGCGCCCGAGCTTGTCGCCGAGCCGGCCGCCGATAACGGCGCCGAGGGCCGCGCCCATCGCGTTCGGGCCGAAGGCCCCGAGTAACCCTATGGTGGCGGTGCTGAGGCTGAGATAATCCGCCCACAACGCGAGGCCGGCCGCGATGGCCACGATGGACCCAGCGTCGATGTAGGAGGCCATTGCCGACAGCGCGGTCCAGTACCATTGCTGGCCAGTAACCTGACCATCGTCGGCGCCGTTCGTAGTTGCTCCAGAAGTAGCCATGACTCAGATAAGTCCTCCTCCTAGGATAAACCCTTGGTGTCCCTTTCCCGCGTTCCCGCTCCCTAGCCGGCCTTGCGCGTTTCCCCTACACGCTCTTCACGGCCACCCCCAGCTCACCTAGGGCTTCAATATGTGCCTGGCGGGCGTCGGCGGTTATCACCAGAGACACCTCGGAGACGTGGGTAATGACGCTGAACCCCCTCTGCTCGAACTTCCTGCCATCCAAAAGCAACACGGGCCTCGCCGCCTGCCGAATCATCGCCCGCTTCACCTCGGCCTCGAGCGGGTTGATGTCCGTGAGATACCCCTCAGGGGTGATCCCCTTGACGCTTATGAAAGCCCTGTCCGCCAGGTGGGATTCGACCGTGCGCACGGCGCACGGGCCCACGAAAGAGAGCGTGAGCGCCCGGAAGATCCCGCCAACCCCAACCATGCTCGCCCCCGACGGGTCCGCGGTCGAAAACAGGTCCATGGCAGGCACCAGGTTGGTGAGGCAAGTGAACCGCGGCGCGCCGGCGAGCATGCGCCGGGCCGCGTAGTAGGCCGTGGTGGACGAGTCGACGAACACGGTCTCATCCTCCTCGAGCAGCGCTACGGCAGCCCGGCCCAGACGTTTTTTCGCCTCCACCGCCTCGTTCAGCCGCTGCTGGAAAGAGTCCTCGTGCTGCGTGAACCCCGGCGTTACCGCCCCGCCGTGAATCCTCTTTACTTTCCCCTGCCGCTCCAGCACCGCAAGATCCCGGCGCGCGGTCGCCGGAGAAATGCCAAGATCCTTCTCCAACCCGGCCACCGTGACGCTCCCCGCCTCGCGCACGAGCATCGATATCCGATGCTGCCTTTGCTCCGGCATATTTGATCGTCTTTCTGACATTCTATGATTGTTCGAGCGATTTTTATTCTGAATCGCTCATAAACCTCCTTTACCCGCTCATACATTAACGGAGGCTGCATTTCGGTGCAAGACCAACTTGGCGGCCCTCCTGTTGAGTCCGACCGCCTCGCCGCGTACGGCGCCACTTAGGAGCGTCTACTGGTATCCGTGCAGCAACCGTGCAGCAACCCGAGTAAATCTCCTGAAATGCTGGGAAAAGATTCAACACATAAATGCCTCTATTTGCAGGTATTTTGCAAGCTCCAGAAAGCTCCAGCAAATCAACGTGCTGCCTTCACACGGCAGAGGTCGCTGGTTCGAAACCAGCATCGCCCACTTCTAAAAAGAGTCGGTTTGCAGGTAAAACCGCGAATCCTCGGATACGTCGGTGAACCGGCTTTAAGCCTTTTGACGACAGTTTGACGACAGTTGGGATTCCCACGGGAGGCCCCCGTCTCCCGTACCTATCTCTAGCGTAACTAGATACGGGTATTCGGGAGAGCCGCGCGACACGACCGGCTTTCGTGGAAGGCCAATTTTGCGAAGTTCGGGTTGATCGTATGGGTTAGTCCCGGTTTACGGTTCTTCGCGCCAGCCACCGTCTCGCTACGTTGTGGCTGCACGACAAGGGCGACTCCATTTTAGAAGCCTACCGCGGGGCGCTCTCTATTCTCCGGCTTTGCGGGCGCCCCATCCGTGCGCCTAGGCCTCGGGCTCTCTTTGTTTCCCGGGCTTCGACCGCGAGCGGCCTGTGCATCGGGACCACCGAGTAAACCCCTGAGCTCAGCGGGGCGTGACCTACCCCGACCGACCCTAAGCCCGCACCAATCTGGGACCCCGCTAACAAGAGGGGCATGGCCTGCAAGATTCTGTCAGGCGCGTCCGCCGTCGTCCGCTGATTATGCGGATTGGCGTAAAACGAGCGACAAACCTCCGTTCGAATAGTTTCGCCCGTCCGTTGTTGGCGCTCGTCCCGTGTGTCCTGATGTCGGGAACGATTTCAAACGTCGCCGCTACGCCTCCCACCGAGAGCGTTAGCCCCTAGCGTCGGGCGCGGGTCTGGTCAGGCATTCGTTGCCCTCCCCGACGGTAGCATGTAAATGTCTCTCGAAACCGCCACGTTTACCCTCGCCGGCCCCCGGAAAGTCATCGGTCTTCCGGGGTCATGCCGACGAAACGCCGCTCTAATCGACTATATGTCCCGCACCGTCAGTATGTTCAGATCCTCAACGAACATGGGCCAACGTTCCAAGACCTCGTAGGCCTCAAGAAGGGTGTCGTAGTCAGGATATCTCCCGCCACTCCTCCTGCTTCCCTCGTTATAAGGGAACAACTCGTACCTGGGCGCCCTAGTGTTCGTCTCGTCTGCTTCGTGAACCCGGTAGTAGTGCCGCCCCTGGGACGTCTCGCATAAATAGAGCGTGCAGGTGACCCCGTCTTCTTCGCCCTCGTAATATGCCCCGACCTCTTGTCCCTTGAACCGGGCCTTGAACCCGCTGAAAGCGCCGCCCTCGCTGTTCCCTACTAGTACAGTGACAGAGCCCAACCTTCTCTCCTCCGGTTACCGCGCACTCGACCTCAACGGGCTCGTCGCCCAATACTACGAGTACGTCCAACGACTTCGCGAGGGCGTCGAGCAGGGCGCCACAACGAGGGACAGCGTGGAGGAGCTGATCTGGAACGCGCAGGCCTGCCGCCAGCAGGGCTCCTTCGTTCA
>CADCVE010000094.1 GCA_902806065.1 uncultured Rubrobacteraceae bacterium
GGAGTACTACCTAGTCTTCGAAAAGCCCAGATCCAGCATCTAATGACGACCAAGAGCGGCCCGACAAGGAATATCATCCTGGCAACCGTCGCCAGCATAATCCTCGGTGCCCTCATGATCGGGGGCGCCGTGTACTGGCAGCTCTCGTCCTCCCCGAACGGCGGTGGCAACGACACCATCACCGCTGATACCGACCGCTCGTTCACCGTTGAAGAGTTGGCCCGGTACGACGGCAAGGAGACCAATCAGTGTCTCGTGGCGGTAGACGGCGACGTTTACCTCATAGAAGGTTTCACGCTGTGGGCGATGGGCGAGCACGTCCCGTCCGGGGGCCAGGCTCGCTGTGGCTATGACCTTACCGATGTCATAGACGAGTCGCCGCACGGGCGAAGCAAGCTGCAGTTGCTCCAGAACGTCGGCACCCTCAGTTAAATACGTTCACCGCAGCGAGCGGATGGGGACGCTTTTGTTCGAACACCGTGAGCTATGAGACGATAGGTGTAGAGTAGCGAGTTTCACGGGGTCGCTTCGCAGGGCGTCTATACTCCACGAACCTGTGGTGGGACGAGGCTAAACCCTGGATCGGCTGAGACGTACCTTGGCCCGGTGTGTGGGAGAATCCGACAGATGTTGGCGAACGGGAGGTAGTGGATGCAAGCGGAGCGCGCGGGTGAAACGCGAGGGTTCGAAATCTCTGGATTCGGCTCCGCGGATGCTGAACACATCCAACGAAGCGCGGAGTATCTAGAGCAATTCTCACAAAGGTTGCTCCTTAGACACTCCGTAGCCGCAGTGGGTGAAGAAGCCGTGCGCGTCCTCCTCGCTCACAGCGTCCAGTGACTGTCCGGTGGCCTCTACCAGCGCCTGAAACGTCCTGGCCTTCGCCCTCCTCAAGAGGCCCTTCACCTTTGAGAACGCCTCCTCGATGGGATTGAGGTCCGGGGAGTAAGGCGGCAGAAACCACAGCTCGCAGCCCGCCTCTTCGATCAGCCGGCGCGCCTCGCGGCCCTTGTGGGCTGAGAGGTTGTCCATCACCACGATCTGCCCGCCTCTGAGCGTCGGGCGGAGGAAGCGCCGAACGTAGAGCCCGAATGCCTCCCCGTCCAACGAACCCTCGATGCTCACGGAGGGACCGATGCCTCCCAACGAGATCGCCGAGACGAGGGTGACGTATCTCGCCCCAGTTCCTCGGGGCCGAGCCCCTGGCCCTCTCGCCTTTGGGCGCCCTTGCATAGCGGGTGGTGAGGGCGATGTTGGTCGAACTCTCGTCCACGAACACCAACCGCCTCGGGTCCACGCTCCTCAGGCGCTCGCGCCAAGCCTTTCGCTTGTCCTCGTCCCGCTCGGTGGCCACCAGCGACTTTTCTTGTAGGTCCAGCCGAGCTTCCTCACGGCACGGCTCATCGTTGCCACTGAAACCCCCACGCCGCGCCTCTCCTCCCACAGCTCGCAGTGGCGCTCCAGAGTGACGTCGTCGTTGGCCTCCAACTGAGCCCACAAGTCCCGCTTCTCCTCGTTGGTGGCGAGGATGCGTGGGGTGCGCCCCGGGGAGGGCCTGGGCGCGAGGTCCTCCCCGTTGCGGCGGCGCCTCAGCCAGCGCTTGAGAGTCGAGAGTGAGACGCCGAAGAGATTGGCCGCCTCCCGTCTCGGGGTCCCCTGGTCCACAGCGCCCAATACTCTCACCCTGAGATCCTTCGAGTAGCCGTTCATAGGTGTAGGATCTCACGGGGCCATTCGATCTGCAACTCGCTCTAAGGGCGGAACCGGCAACGACGAGGTATACGGGGAAGACGGTAACGATAAGGTCAAGGGCAGCCAGGGTCGTGACAAGGTCTTCGGGGGCCCGGGGGACGATGTGTTGCGCGGGGGTACGCACGGCCAGACGAACGACGGGGTACGAGACTTCCTCGATTGTGGCCCCGGCGAAGACACCGTTTACTATGTCTCCGGACAAGACGAGATCAAAGATTGTGAAATACTCAAACGAGTGCGGTAAACCGATAAAAGGAGCCGCCCGGGGAGGAGTTGACGCCCTCCAAACCCGTCCCGTAAGTCTACCCTCCAGTGCAGATATGTCGCAACGAGTCGATGGCCTTTACCCACTAGGGGAATCCGGCGAGCCGTTGCAAACGCTCCGGCTGCTCCCGTAAGGGGTTGAGCGTCTGGGTAAGCGTATCCTGAAGCAGTTCACTTGTCTCGAAGGTCTTATTAGATAGGGAGCGCCTGAATTCCTGAAACCATCTCTCCATGAGACTCTTAAACTCTAGAGAGTAGTAAGGTAAGGGATAATGTTGAAGCTAAAAGAAGGACCCGCCCGGGGAGGATGGGGAGAACAGGCGAGTCCTAAACTTGATTATATACCTGTACGTATATTCCCAAGTGTAAAGTGTCACAGGTTTGCGCTGCGGATTTCGCTGTGTAAGTGTCGGAGGGGGGACTCGAACCCCCACGCCCTCATCGGGCACTAGGCCCTCAACCTAGCGCGTCTACCAATTCCGCCACCCCGACAGAGTAGCCGCGTAGAGTATACGCGCCGTTCCTCAAAGGGTCAACGCGAGACACTCTTAGCTCCGCGGGCCGCAAGGGAGACCTCTGGAGAGAAGCGGAGTGGCTTATGCTAGGTTGCGCGAGTGAGCGGAAAGTGGACACATATCGCGCTCGTGACCGGCTTCGTGGCTCTCGTGGTGGCCGTACTCCGTAGTAGGCCGAAGCGGAGAGGCGACGGGCGCTGGCCGGTAAACTTCGCCCATCGGGGTGCTTCCTCGCGGGCGCCGGAGAACACTCTCGAAGCTTTCCATCTGGCGGCCGAGAGCGGCGCTGGGGGCCTGGAGCTAGATGTCCATATGACCTCCGACGGACACGTAGTCGTGATCCACGACGACTCCGTAGGGCGCACTACGGACGGCTCGGGTCTCGTGCGCGATATGACGCTGCGCGAGGTTCGGCGGCTCGACGCCGGCTACCACTTCACTCCTGATGGGGGAGAGACGTACCCTTACCGGGGCCGAGGGGTACGGGTGCCTGAGCTTGGAGAGGTCTTGCGCGGGTTCCCAAACCACAAGGTGAACGTGGATATAAAGGAGGAGCAGACAGGCATCGAAGCGGCGGTGTTGGAGGTTATCGTTGGTGCGGGTGCTGGCGATCGCGTGCTCGTCGTCTCCGAGATGCTGGAAGTCTTGGAGCGCTTCCGGAAGTTGTCGGAGGGTGGAGTCTCCACGGGCGCCTCGCGGCGTGAGATCGGGGCCTTCTACCGCCTGAGCAGGATGCGTCTGGAGTCCCTCTCATGCCCTTTCTATAACGCTCTACAAGTCCCGGTCGAGTCCGGCGGGCGTAGGATCGTTACGCGGCGCTTTATCGAGGCGGCGCACAACCGGGGCGTGCGCGTGGACGTGTGGACCATAGACGAGCCCGAAGAGATGCGGCGTCTACTCGACCTCGGCGCGGACGTTATCATGACCAATCGTCCGGAGGTAGTTGACAGGGTGTTGCGGGGGCGATGGTAGTGAGTAATGCTGCTGTAGACTTGGCGAGAAGAACGAGCATCGGAGGCGCGACTTGATCCACGAATCCATCATAAAAGATTCCGCCCTCGCCCCGGAGGGACACCGTAAGATCGACTGGGTCGCCCAGCACTCGCCCGTCCTCAACGCCATCTCCAGAGACCAACTCGCCGATGGCTCCCTCCGGGGGCGGAGGATCGCCATGACCATTCACCTGGAGGCGAAGACCGCGTACCTGGCGCTGCTCCTGGCGAACGCCGGGGCGGAGGTGACGGTAGCGGGCAGCAACCCGCTCTCGACCCAGGATGACGTCTGCGCTGCTCTCGCCGAGAGAGGAGTGCGAGTCTACGCTACCCACGACCCGACCGATGAGGAGTTCGAGAGCTACCTGCACCAGACTTTGGAGACCGCACCCGAGATCCTCATAGATGACGGCGCGGAGTTGGTGGGGAGGCTCGTGGACGCGCACCCGGAGTTGGTCGGTGGCGTGATCGGGGCCTCCGAAGAGACGACTACGGGTATCCTGAAGCTCAGAGCGATGGAGCAAGAGGGCGCTTTGCCGTTTCCGGTGCTCGCGGCGAACGACGCGAGAATGAAGCATCTCTTCGACAACCGCTACGGCACCGGGCACTCCACGCTCGTCGCCGTGCTCTCGAACACGAACCTTTTCATTAGTGGCAAGGCGGTCGTGGTCATGGGTTTCGGATGGGTCTCTCGCGGTCTCGCAAAATACGCCGATGGTCTGGGTGCTCGCGTCATCGTCTGCGAACCCGATCCGGTGAAGCTGTTGGAGGCCTACGCCGAGGGCTACGAGGTGATGAACTCGTTACAGGCCGCGGAGGCTGGGGATGTCTTTATTACCGGCACGGGGAATTTGAAGGTGCTCGGCAGAGCGCACTTCGAGAGGATGAAGAGTGGGATCTTGCTTGCCAACGCGGGCCACTATGACCACGAGTTCGACCTGGCGGCTTTGAGGGAGATGGCGATCGAGATTCGGGAGGTCCGCGAGAACGTTACAGAGTACGAGTTGCCGGAGGGGCGGCGTTTGCACGTTCTCGCGAGGGGGCGGCTCGTCAACATCGCGGCCGGGGACGGGCATCCGGTCGAGATCATGGACCTGACGTTCGCCGTACAGGCGCTCGCGGCGCATCACCTGGCGAAGAACGCCGCCGGGTTGTCTCCGGGTCTGCACACGATACCGGTAGAGATAGACGATCTCGTCGCTCGCACCAAGCTCTTCTCTTTGGGCGTCGTGCCGGAGGAGCTCACGGAAGAGCAGATCCGGTACCAGAAAAGCTGGCGGTCGGAGCGGTCAGCGGCTACTCACCGGTCACCGAGGGAAGACAAAGAGCGCAAACTCGATGTCTAAGCGCACTCTGACCATACACTACACGGGCTTTCGGGAGTGCCCGAACTGCGAAGGGCGCGGGGATGACGGGGCGGCGTGGCGCCCTTTCTCGTGCAAGCGGTGCGAGGGCCGGGGAAAGCTCGTCACGGACGTCGAGGTCGAGGACCCGGTGAGGGGGAAGCTGCCCCGTAGCTCTTACGACTTCAACGCGAGGGGCGAGGTCTTTTTGGTTGACTTCGACGAGGACGAGGAGGTCGAGGTTGTTCGTCCCGGGGACCCTTGGGGTTGACGTTGGCTATGAGCCGCAAGCCCTGGGCGAGGGCGGCGGAGATCCCGACGAAGGCGACATCGAAGACGGCCCAGTCCTCGTAGGACGGTCGCGGGAAGCTCGCGAACCTCCCGGCATAGCTCGCCGGGTCGCTAACTCCGGCTAGGCCGAGGGCGAGCGGGAAGAGGGCCCAGGAGATCGTCGTGGCCCCCGCTACCATAAAGAGTGCCGCCAGAACCCCTTTCCAGGCGCCCTTGAAGACCAGGATCAGGGCTAGCCCCAGGTATACGAAAGTCGAAGCGGCCTGTATCAAAGGCTCCCGCCCGAGCCCCTCGTAAGCACTCCGGAAAGAGAACACGTTCGTCCCGAATGCGAAGATGGCGCCCGCCAACGTGCAGCCGATGGTAAGGACCAGGAGCGACTTTACATCCCTGCTCATGTTCTCATTATAGAGACAACGCTATGTTGGCTATACTCTGACCATAACTCTCCCACACCGCAAGGAGCATCCGGCATGACGACCGCGAGACCTTCTAATAACGCGACCCGAGCCGACCCCCCGCCAGTGGTCTACGCTAACGTGGAGGCTGCGGCGGCTCGCCTGGAGGGTGTGGCGAACCGGACGCCGGTTCTGACCTCGCGGATGGTGGACGAGCGTGTAGGAGGCAAGATCTTTTTCAAGTGCGAGAACTTTCAGCGGATGGGGGCCTTCAAGTTCCGGGGGGCGTACAATGCCATGTCGCGGTTGTCCGAGGAGCAAAAACGGGCCGGGGTGCTCGCCTACTCTTCTGGTAACCACGCCCAGGCGGTGGCTCTCGCCGGGAGGCTGCTGGATGTCCGGACGACCATAGTGATGCCGGGGGATGCGCCGTCGGTGAAGCTAGATGCAACAAGGGGCTATGGGGCGGAGGTCGTGGAGTATGATCGGGCGGAGACCACGCGGGAGGAGCTCGGCGGGAAGCTCGCCGGGGAGAGGGGTCTGAGCGTTATACCGCCCTACGATCACCCGGACGTTATCGCCGGTCAGGGCACGGCGGCGAAGGAACTCTTCGAGGACGTAGGGGTTTTGGATCTCCTCCTCGTCTGTTGCGGGGGCGGCGGTCTGCTCTCCGGGTGCGCTATCTCCGCCCGTACGCTCTCGTCGGAGTGCCGGGTCGTTGGAGTGGAGCCGGAGAAGGCGGACGATGCCACACGCTCCTTCCGCACGGGGACTCTGCAGAAGATAGAGAACCCCGACACTATCGCCGACGGGGTGCGCACGCCCTCTCTTGGCGAGTACACGTTCCCCCTGGTGCTGCGCCATGTAGACGACATGGTAACGGTCTCCGAGGAGGCGATCCTTCGCAGCATGTTCTTTATGTGGGAGCGGATGAAGATCGTCGTGGAGCCCACCGGCGCCCTGGCCGCTGCCGCCCTCTTCGAAGGGGCCGTAGCTGTCGAGCCCAGCGTACGTATCGGCGTCATAGTTAGCGGGGGAAATGTGGATTTGAAGAGGGCTACGGGGCTGTTCGCCTGAATGATCGGGCGGAACCGTTCTCAGAAATCTAAGAGCGTTATGACAAACCAAGAAGGACGGAGCATCCACGTCCCTCTTGGTTTTTTAGTGATCGACTAGGGGAGGTTCGTACCTGCGGTTGATTAGTCTCGCTTTTGGCTACGGCTCTATCCTGGTTACGTCCAGAATCCTGTGTCCGGCATCGGTCTGGGGTATTCCATATACGGTGATCCGCTGGCCCACATAGGCGCTGTAATCGCCCTCCAAGAGGTACCCTTTTCCAGATAGGTTGGAATCGTCTTGTATACCGTAGATGGGCGTACCGTCCGCATTATCCGGCTCGTCTTCGACCACGCCCGTGACCGCGATTTCCGCTGCCTGTGCGAACGCCGGGACCGCGCTCGCTACCATTACCGCCAGTATGGTCACTAACGCTAGCATCATCCTGGTCTTCGTCATCTCTAGACCTTCACCCTTTTCTCTACTAGCCTACTGTTGCCTACGAAGGCAAAAGACCCTGTCCAGAACCTGATCCAAGCCCCCCTCGATTCTCGCTGCACAGGTCGTACCCAGTGAGCGACGGGTCTAAGCCTTTGTAGTTCTCTTCGTAATCGTCGTATTCATCGAGGTATAGAGTTTGAGTACTAACATGCCTCCCGAGCCAAGGCTATCCCGGCAAGATGCAAGGAGCCGAGGTCTACCAGAACCAGCTATCGCTAACGCTCAACCGAGCGCTGCAAGGACGGACTTCGCGTCCAGGCGGCTCTTGAAGGGGATGACGTCGCCTTGTGTTGCGTCAGAGAGGGTCTCGGGCGAGGCGTTGAGAGACCCGGGGGCGGCGATGAGGACGCGGCGACCGCGCTTTGCGGCCTCGCGCAGGAGGGCGACCCGCTCGATCAGGTACCGCTCGGACCAGAAGCCCAGGATCTCCAGGTGGACTCTTTCGCCGGTTCGCGTGTTGCGGAACGCGAAGTCCGGGACGAGCGCGGTCTTTAGCTGAGGGACCGGGAGTATCTCCACTCCAGGTTCGAGCTTCCAGTCGCCGGTGTCTTTTGCTCGCTTCCACGCTTTGACGAAAGCCTCGCGTGTGTCGCCTTCGCCGGTGTCGGCGGGGCCTTTGTAGTGGCTCGTGAGGCCCGGGGCTTCGGAGTCGAGCTCCAGTATGGCTTCGCGGCCTTTCCAGGAGACGCTTGCGTGTAGCTTCCAGGGGGCGGTTAGGAGGAGGCCGGGGAGGAGCTTGGCGAGGCGCAGACCGTACTTGCGGGTCGAGTTGAAGAGGGAGAGTGGGCCGTCGAGGTGGAGGCGGTAGCCGCGCGACGTTTGTTCGAGACTGTAGATCAGGCCGAGCAGCTTTACGTAGTGGAAGATGAGCCGGGCGTCGGCCTCCTCGCCGAGATCTACCGTCAAGTCCTTGGCGGAGTACAGTACGCCCTGTATCTGGGCGACGTTGTAGCGGGAGATCAAAGCCTCCGGAGAAGGCGGCTCGAAACTGCTGAGTAGCTGCGCCCCCTGCCGGTCAGCGTACATCAGAGCAGCGGGGTCTTCCACTCCTGTCTCTGTGGCGACCCGCGAGAGCAGTTCCTCACGAGTCTCGGTTTCGAGGAGGGCACCCGTATGCGAGGGGAACTCCGGCAGGGCGGCGGCGAGCTCGAAGAGGCGTGTCCGCAAGGTGTAGGGGTCGGTCTCTGTCGGGGATGCCCACGATGATCTCTCTTCGAGGAGCTTCGACAGGGCACGCAAGATCTTGAACCCGCGACGGGGATCGAGGCGCGGTCCGATCTCTTCTTCCACCAGTGCCAATTCGCTCTCCAGCCGCGCCCTGGGCTTCCCCAGATGGACGACGTACAGTGCTACGAGAGCTTCCGCTATCTCCCTCGCCTGTTCGTCGTTCGGTGCGAGCCGGTGCGGGACGAGCCTCCCGCGCACCAGACGCGCCATGACGTGCTCGCCGCGAAGCACTAAGGGTATGCCTCCGCGAAGGACTCCCGGCGGCGGCGCGAGGCGGCCTCCTCACCGGTGCCTTCGGTGACCAGCTCGTAGAGGATGGCGCTCTTGCCCTCGCGCGGTCTCAAGACGCGGCCGAGGCGTTGGACGTACTCGCGGCGGGAGGCGCTGCCGGCCAGGATCACGGCGACATTCGCCTCCGGCACGTCCACGCCTTCGTTTAGGACGTCTGAAGCGATAACGGCCCGGTAGCGCCCGATCCGGAACCGGTCCAGTATCTCCTTGCGCTCGCGGGCGGGCGTCTCGTAGGTGATGCCGGGGACCAGGAACCGGGTCGATAGCGCGTAGACCTCCTCGACGCTCTTGGTGAACACGATGGTCCGGTCCTCCCAGTGTCGTTTGAGAAGGCTCTCCAGCGTCGCCGTCTTGCGCTCCGCTGAAGCCCGGATCTCCCGCCGGCGACGCGCCGCCAGCAACGCCTCCCGCCCTCCCGAATGGCTCGTCGAAGCCACCATAATGAACCGCTGCCAATCCTCCGGTGAGCGTATGGAGAGACGATGCTTCTTCAGGAAGTCCTGGTAGACGGCATCCTCCGTCTCGTACTCGACCCGCTCGGCGACGGTCAGCTCAACGGGGATGCGAACCGTTTGGTAGGGGGCTAGATACGTGCCGGCCAGGTCCTCCGGCGAGAGGCGGTAGACGACGGGACCGGCGAGCGTGGGCAGGAGATCATGCCCGCCGTCGGGCCGCTCGGGGGTGGCGGTGAGGCCCAGGGAATACGGGGCCAGGAGCATCTCGGGGATAACGGCGTACTTTGGAGAAGGCAGATGATGCACCTCGTCGTAGACCACGAGCGCGAAGCGATCCCCGTACCTCTCCATATGGATGTACGCCGAGTCGTAAGTCGTTACCGTGAGCGGCGTGATCTCGTGATAGCCACCGCCAAGAAGCCCAACCGTGACCGATGCCCCGAAGGAGTCCGAGAGGATGGAGTACCACTGCTTCAACAGGGCGAGCGTCGGCACCACGACCAGCGTGCTCCTCCCCGTCCGCTCCATCGCCCGTACCGCGACGGCCGTTTTTCCGGCCCCTGTCGGCAGGACTACTACCCCGCGCATCTCCGAGGGACCCTTGCGCCAGGCGTTCAGCGCCCCCCTCTGGTATGGCCTGGGTTCCATCGCCACGCGGGACTCTAGGGAGAGCTTCTCGAAGCGCGCGGCCCGGTCAGTGTAGGGTGTCCCTGTCTCTCGCAGTTTCAGCACTGTCTCGCGGTAGGAGCTTGCGGGTGCCCGCCACTGCTCGGTTCGTTTGTCCCAGATGAAAGGTTCCGGGGGTTTGCCACCGGTGGCAGCATCGCCGGTCCAGATCAGGGTGCCGGATTCGTAGGAGAGCTCGATCACGCTGTAGAAAGGATACCCGAGATCCGTACGCCTCTCAGCGGTAAACTAGCCCCGCCACTATCCGGAGGGAGGGGCTTGGAGCCGGAAACAATTACACGACGCCTGGTGCTCTGCACATTTCTACTCCTTGTTACGCTCGTTACGCTCGCCGGTTGCGGAGGCGAGACCTCTCGGGAGGAGTCGGAGGAGAACCGGGCAAACGTGGAAGAGACCCGGGCGAAGACGGAAGAGACTACTGGGGAGGTGGAGCGCATGAACGTGCGTGACGCGGTGGGGCAGATGCTCGTCGTTGGCATGGGTGGGACGGAGCCGGACTATTACATAGAGAAGATGATCCGGGAGCGTAACATCGGCGGCGTCCTCCTCTTCGGCAACAACATGCAGAGCGAAGAGCAGACGAAAGCGCTCACCAGCGCGTTGCAAGAGTCGTCCATGCAGACAGGGCCCGCCATCCCCTTGTTCGTCGCAGTGGACCACGAGGGTGGAGAGGTGCAGCATGCCCCGTGGGTCCCGGCGTATCCTTCAGCGGCGGAGGTCGGGAACAGAGGAGACCCGGAGGAGGCGCGCCAAATAGCGCAACACATAGGGCGTGAGCTTCGGCGCGCGGGCGTGAATACGGACTTCGCGCCTGTTGTAGACACGGGCTCGGGCGCGGCGATCGGGAGCCGCTCCTACGGCGAGGACCCGGAACTCGTCGCAAGCATGGGTGCCGCCGCCATCAATGGCTTCGGGGAGGCGGGCATCGTTTCTTCGGCAAAGCACTTCCCGAACCACGGCCCTGCCACCGAGGATTCTCACGTCGGTCACCCCGTCGTGAACCACGACATGCGGATGATACTTCGGGAAGACCTCTTGCCGTTTCGCGCAGCGGTCGAGGCCGGGGTGCCGATGATGATGGCCGGTCACCTCTTGTATCCGGCTATAGACTCCGAGAGACCCGCGAGCCTCTCGCCGGCGGCTATCGAACTGCTACGCGGGGAGCTTGGTTTCGAGGGCGTGGTGGTGACGGATGACCTGATCATGGAGGGTGCTAGACTTGGGGGAACGACCGCCGATGCGGCTCTTCAGGCGGTAAAGGCAGGTGCGGACTTGCTGATCGTCTCCGGTCCGCCCGAGGAGCAGGTGGCGGCCTATGACGCCGTGGTGGGTGCTGTAGAGTCCGGGGAGATACCGCGCGAGCGGATAGATAACTCTGTCGAGCGCATCGGGAATGTCAAAAGTTACTATTTACTCTACAGCGGAGATTAGCTGTGAGTTAAGATGGTTGTGTACAAAGGGGCAAGGTGGTCTTTTGGGGAGCAAGCCGCGAGCGAAATAGCGGCTGGAGAGGGCCGATGAGGAGTAGGAGGTTTCGAGGTGGCGCAAGTCACGATGGAGGACGTTAGCAAGGTCTACGGCGAGGATGTGGTCGCCGTACGGGATATGAATTTAGATATTGAAGATGGAGAATTCGCGGTCTTTGTAGGGCCTTCGGGGTGCGGAAAGTCTACCGCGCTACGCATGATCGCGGGCCTGGAAGATATCTCGCGGGGTAAGGTGTTTATCGGAGATAACCTGGTCAACGATTTGCCGCCGCGCGACAGGGACGTGGCGATGGTGTTCCAGAACTACGCGCTGTATCCGCACATGAACGTGCGGGAGAACATGGGCTTCGCGCTCAAGCTCAGAAAGATGGATAAGGCGGAGATCGGCCGCCGCGTGGACGAGGCGGCGAGGATCCTCTCCATCGAGCACTTCCTGGACCGCAAGCCCAAGGCCCTCTCGGGTGGGCAGAGGCAGAGGGTCGCCCTGGGACGGGCGATAGTGCGCGAGCCGAAGGCGTTCTTGATGGACGAGCCGCTCTCGAACCTAGACGCCAAGCTCCGGGTGCAGATGCGCACGGAGATCGCCAAGCTGCACAACCGCATCGGGACCACGACCATCTACGTCACCCACGACCAGACCGAGGCGATGACGATGGCCGACAGGATCGTAGTGCTAAAGGACGGCATCGTGCAGCAGGTCGCGAGCCCGCAACAGATGTACGAGCACCCCACGAACGTCTTCGTGGCGGGCTTTATCGGGAGTCCTGCGATGAACTTTATCCGTGCGAGGCTGGAGCGCGAGAACGGCGGGCTGGCCGTGACCTTTGGGAGTACACGCATGCTGCTCGGACGCGAGTTGATGGCGAAGGCCGGGGAGAGAGAGGACCTCGGGAAGTACGCGGGCAAAGAGGTAGTCCTCGGCATCCGGCCAGAACACATCGAGGACGCGCGGCTCGCCGAGGGTGACGCCTTAATCAGCAATCAGGGCGATGGTGAGGCTGCGAACACCATCGAGGTCGAACCGCAAGTCATAGAGAGCATGGGCAGCGAGAAGTACCTGTACTTCGGGATCTCCAAAGAGCACGCCGCCAGGCTCGAAAGCATCGAGGAGCTCACAAGTGAGGGTGGGACCGATGATGGAGATGCTGAGGGCTCTGCCGGGGGTTCCGGGTCGGCTGATGACTCTGGAGACTTGTTGGTGGCGCGGATCTCCGTGGAGAGCGAGGCGAGGCTGGGCCAGAAGATGCGGCTCGCGCTCGACGCCACCAAGATCCGGCTCTTCGATATCGAGACCGAGAAGGCGATTCTCTAGAGACGACGACACCCGGTTTCTTTGTAACTGGGAAGAACCCGGAGGAGCCGCGACGGGGAATCGTGGCAAGGAGGAAGGGACCTGCTCGGGTATAGGAGGAGTAGAACACGATGATGCGGAAGGTAAGCGGATCCAAAAGAGGCGCATCACGCCAGAACTCACTGGCTGTCGTAAGGCGCCGGCTAACCCGGCGGAGCTTTCTAAAGCTTGGCGGCGCCGGTCTCGCCGGGGCGGCGCTCTTGGGGGTGCCGGGCTGCAGCGGGGGAGGAGGTGGCAATGGTAACGGTGAGTTTACTTTCGCCATGGGACAGGACACCACCGGGGCGCTACCTGGTCTGGTCGAGCGTTTCAACCAGCAGTACGAAGGCCAGTACGTGTGCAACTACCGGGAGATGCCCACCGATACGGGTCAGTACTTCGACCAGCTAAGGACCGAGTTCCAGGCCGGGGGCGGAGACATAGACGTGATCGGGGGGGACGTAATCTGGCCGGCCCAGTTCGCCGCTTTCGGTTTCCTCGTCGATCTCTCGGACCGCTTCCCGGAGAGCGAGCGTGGGTCCTTTCTTCCGGGGCCGGTAGATTCCAACATTTACGAGGGCGCGATCTACGGCTTGCCCTGGTACACGGACGCGGGGCTTCTGTACTATCGTCAGGATCTCCTGGAGCAGAGCGGTTTCTCCGAGCCTCCGCAGACCTGGGAAGAACTGAAGGAGCAGGCCCAGAAGGTCGTCCAGGACTCCGGCACGGAGAACGGCTTCGTCTTCCAGGGTGCGGACTACGAAGGCGGGGTCGTGAACGCGCTGGAGTATGTCTATAGTCACGGCGGCCGGGTACTCGACGAGAACGATCCCAACACGGTGGTCGTAGACAGCCCCGAAGCCGCCGCGGGGCTCCAGACGGAGCGCAGCATGATCGAGGACGGCGTCTCGCCGCAATCCGTCGCCACGTACACCGAGACGGAATGCGAGCCCATATTCTTGCGGGGCGAGTCGGTCTTCTTACGCGCCTGGCCGCAGACATACTCGATAGCGGGCAACCCGCAGGACTCGGTAATAGAGCAAGCCCAGGTAGGAGTAGCACCACTCCCCGCGGGTCCCGGGGGCCAGAGCGTAAGCGGCCTGGGCGGGTGGAACTTGTTCATAAACGCTGCCTCGGACCCGGAGGCTCAAGAAGCCGGGTACGAGTTCATCAGGTTCCTCACGTCCTCCGAACAGCAGAGGGCTTATGCCCAAGAGGGCTCGCGTTTGCCCACGCTGCAGGAGCTTTACGAGGAACAAGAGGTTCTGGACGCGGTGCCGGTCATCGAGCTCGCCGGCGAGCAGACCTTGCAGAACGCCGAGCCGCGCCCGGTCTCGCCGTTCTACTCGGACATGTCCTTGAGGATGGGCGAGCAGTTCAACGCCTCCTTGAACGGTGAGCTCTCGCCGGAGGAGGCATTGCAAACACTGCAAGAGGAGCTAGAGCAGATCATCGAACAGGGACAGAATACGGTGGCGTAGTAGGGCTTTAGATCGGCGGAGGTAGCTACACCCCGCCGCTCGCTAGAGAAAGGGGTGAGGCGTGACGACGACGCCGGTAAAACAGAAGAAACGAGGCGGTCTAAGGGAGGAGTTCCGGAACCCGGAGCGCCGAACCGCTTACTACATGATACTGCCAGCCCTATTTATCATCCTGGTGGTGGCGTTCTACCCGATAGCCTACTCGCTCTACCTGAGCTTCCACCAGGCGAACATAAACGTCGTCGGGAACTTCGTGGGCTTCCAGAACTACGTCCTGATGTTCCAGAACACCGAGTTCCTCGAAGGGCTGAGGAATACTTTGATCTTCACCGTGGTCAGTGTGTTCTTCGAGTTTGTGATCGGGCTCGCCATCGCGCTGGCCATAAACCAGGCGTTCAGGGGCCGGGGGCTGGTGAGGGCGGCGATCCTGGTGCCGTGGGCTTTCCCGACGGTTATCTCGGCGGTCATGTGGCGGTTGATGTTCCAGGATCAGGTCGGCATCATCCAGTATGCGGCCAGCACTCTGGGTATCATCAGCGATCCGATACTCTCCAGCCAGACGCTGCTCCTGATCGGGGCCATCCTCGTCGATACCTGGAAAACGACACCGTTTATGGCGCTTCTGATCCTTGCCGGCCTGCAGACCATCCCCGGCGAGGTCTACGAGGCCGCCCGGGTGGACGGTGCGAGTGTCTGGCAACGCTTCTTCAGGATAACTTTGCCCTTGCTCAAGCCGGCTATACTGGTAGCGGTGCTGTTCCGTACGTTGGACGCGTACCGGATCTACGACCTGTTCTGGGCGATGAGCAACCGGGAGCTGGAGTCCTTGAGCACGTTCGTGTACAAGGGCGTGAGGATCAGCCAACTCAACTTCGCGGTCGGCAACGCCGCCTCGGTATTTATCTTTATAACGGCGTTCTTGATCGCGATCTTCTTTATCAAGGGCCTCGGCATGCAGACTTCGACGGAGGAGTAGAGAGATGTCGGCAGCAAGCGCATCCACCGGAAGGGGAGGGACGCTCAACTCAGCCCTCTTCTACGTGTTCTTAGTCGTGTTCGTGTTGGTAAGCGTCTTCCCGCTCGTCTGGATCTTCAAGATGAGCATCGTTACCAAGGCGGAGCTGTTCGAGTCACCACCGACCATACTGCCCAATACTCCCACTGCCGCCTCCTACGGCACCATCTTCGCGGACCCGAGCTTCCAGAAGGCACTCATAAACAGCACCATTATCGCCGGGGTGACGACGGTAATATGTTTGTTCTTCGGCTCTATCGCGGCCTATGCCATAGCGCGGCTGCGGTTCCGCTTCAAGAGCATCGTGATGACGCTTATCCTCGCGATTAGCTTCTTCCCGGCGGTGGCGATCATCGCGCCGTTGTTCATCCAGTTCCGCCGGATCGGCATCATAGACACCTATCTCGCCGCGATTGTCCCGGACGTAGTCTTCGCGTTGCCGCTGACTATCTGGATCCTGGTCGCCTTCTTCAAGGAACTGCCGTTCGACCTGGAAGAGGCCGCCAAAATAGACGGCGCAACGACTATCCAGGCCTTCAGGATGGTAATAGTGCCGCTCGCCGCGCCCGGCGTGTTCACCACCGCGATCCTCACCTTCATCTTCGCCTGGAACGAGTTCCTCTTCGCCAACACGTTCCTCTTCGACGACAACACCCAACCGGTAACCGTCGTTATCCCTAACTTCGCGACCGTTTATACGGTAGATTATGGGGCTCAGGCCGCTGCGGCGGTGGTTGTAACGGTACCGTTAGTAATAATGGTCTTGATCTTCCAGCGGAGGATCGTCTCCGGGTTGACCGCCGGGGCTGTAAAGGGCTAAATTGCAGAGAATTCGTATACCCAAAGTGGGAGAGGGCTCGAGGGACCTGAACTCGAAGGCAAAGGAGAAGTTCTGGGCGCGGGATCTGCAGCCGGGCGTCAACCTGCGCTCGACCTTCCTCGCCACCGACGCGAACGTGCGCAGCGATAGTCGCGGAACGCCGTACCTCTCCCTAAAACTCGTGGACAAGACCGGCTCTGTGGACGCCCGCATGTGGCGGTTACCGTCCGAGCTCCTGAATGGCCTAGACGGCCCCGAGTACGTACATGCCGAGGGCCACGCCCACGAGTACCGCGGGATGCTCCAGGTAAAGCTCGACCGTCTGAAGGTACTCCACAAGACCGAGATAGAGGAAGAAGACTACCTGCCTGCCACCGAAGGAGACTGTCAATCCATGTCCGCGGAGGTCATGGAGGCCGGACGAGAGTTCGAGGACGAGTACCTCCGGGAGCTCTTCGAGAGCATGGTCGCCGACGAAGCTCTATGGAGCGCGTTCTGCGCGGCGCCCGCCGCCAAGGCGATGCACCACGCCCGCGTCGGCGGCCTCCTGGAGCACTCGCTATACTGCCTGAGGCTCGCAAAGACCCTGGCGGATATGTACCCGGTAAACCGCGACTTGCTCCTCTTCGGGGCCATATTCCACGATGTGGGAAAGACGCAAGAACTCTCCTGGGAGGGCGGGTCTTTCTCCTACAGCACGCCGGGGCGTCTCCAAGGCCACGTAGTCCTCGGCGACCGCATAGTCGCCGCCCACATAGCCGCCATCCCCGGCTTCCCCGAGGAGCTTGCCCTGCAACTCTCGCACATCATGCTCTCCCACCAGGGCGAGCTGGAGTACGGCTCCCCGGAACGGCCCAAGACCTTCGAGGCCCTGCTGGTCAACTTGCTCGACAACCTTGACGCCCGGGCCGCTATGTTCGTGGAGACCACCCACAACGTCTCCCCTGGCGGCTGGAGTCACCATGAAAACCCTCTGCGTCGCGCCCTCTACATCCCGAACTCTATGACCTCCGACGAGGAACGCGCCGAAAGGGACGCCACGGGATAAAAAAAGGGTCAAGCCGTTCGATGGCCTCCGCCGCCCCTACTGCTGGACTACCTTGATCGCGTCGGCGACGATACATCCGGTGCTTTATCCGAACGGAACCAGAGGCACGTTAGCACGGCCGTTCTCGTTGACGCGTCATACTAGAGGAGGGTTTCACCGTCCGAAAGTATTAAAAATATTCGTGCAAAGACAAGGGGTTAGCTGAACAGCGGGGGGCGGTACTACCTCTTGCGCTTCGGGCGCTGGTCTTTTTCCTCGTCCTCGCTGGAGAGGAGTTCGCCTTTGAACTCGTCCATGGAGCGGCGAGCGTCGCTGACGAAGCGGCCGAGGTCACGGGCCATCTGGGGGAGTTTGCTGGGACCAAATATAATTAGGAACAGCACACCGATAATGATTATCTCTTGCCCACCGATACCAAACATAGCGCAAATATAACCTGTGCAATCGCTCGTTACAATGCTAATTCGCCAGGTCGTGAACTGCGCGGGGCTTGGATGGCTCGACCCGGGTGTCGAGCGTATATACTCAGAAGCGTGAGAGGGTCTGGGGCGAACATGGTTTCGGGGAGTTGCGCGGGGGTTTCGCTGTGATCTCCTGGGGCGTAGCCCGCACTATCGCGGTGGCGCTCGCTACCCGGACGGAGCCTGTTCACAAGTCCGTCAAACCCTTTGACTATCCGGTGGCGGTCGGGGATGCGTTCGGGCCGCTCGCGGAGTTCACGGGTATACATCTGTTCTCCGATGCACGTCCGGTGCGGGTCGCCAACAGGGCGGAGTGGATAGACTTCAATATAGAAGGTTTCGGGGTGCTCTTGGAACCTCTCTTGCGGCGCGCGGCGGCCGGTGCGAATGACGTTACGTGGGCGTTCGGGGCGGCGACGCTTACGGCCCAGATCGGTCTGTTGTTGGGCTTCCTCTCGGCGCGTGTCCTCGGACAGTACGATACGGGACCTTTGGTCGCCGGGAATAGTGCGCCGCGCAAGAAGGCGGGGGAGCCGGGGGAGATCTTCTTTCTTGACGGGAACATTGTTTCGGCGGCGGGGAGGCTAGGAGTCCCGGTGGATGGGCTGCGGTTGTGGATCGTGCTGCACGAGACGACCCACGCGCTGCAGTTCGAGGGCCACCCCTGGCTGCGCGACCATCTTGGCAGCCTCGTCGAAAGTCTCACCGGCCCGCTCGCCGAACGCGTCGGGGCGCGCGAGACCGTGCGGCGTCTTACCGAGAACCTCCGAACTGGTGGACGCTCCGTGGAACTCGTGATGACTAGAGACCAGCGCGACGCCTTCGACGAGATGCAGGCTACCATGAGCGTTATAGAGGGCTATTCTGACTACGTAATGCACCACGTTGGCCAGCGTATCGTTCCCGGTTACGAGAACATCAAAGCGCGCATGGCGCGGAGCCGCATGCACCGGCCCGCCTTCGAGACCGCGATCTTCCGCATAACCGGCCTGGACATGAAGCTCGAACAGTACCGGCTCGGCGAGATATTCGCGGACGCTGTAGCCAGCAGGATCGGCATGAGCGGCCTCAACCGCGTCTGGGACGGACCCGAGTACATGCCCACGCTGGAAGAGATAAGGGACCCGGGCCTCTGGATAGACCGGGTAGAGACCTCCTGAGATGCCAGGACCGGAGCCAGGTGGAAACCCCTCTCTAGGCTATGAGTTCGCCCAGGAGAGCGAGGCCCAACACCACGCTGCCGAACTCGACCGGCGCTTCACGAAAGAAGAGCTACTCGGCCTGCGCGTCTACCGCATCCGGTGGAACGGCAACTACCTCGTCGAGGCCACCTTCGCCGAAGATATGCCGGACGCTCGCGTAAACGACGCCCGCGCCCTGTTAGGCGAGTCCGGCGTTGCGGTCCACCCAGACGACCTCACCGACTACAAGCGCGCCACCAGGGGTGATCCTGGAGGTCTGCCTGACTGGATAAAGCGCTTCTTCGGTGGAGCTTAGAGAACATGGTCACGGACGTGCTACGGTGAGAATCAGGTGTAGCAAAGATGCTGGGGTGGAGAGGTCATGACAGTCCGTGAAGTGCAGAGGCTATTCACCATCGAGGAGTACCATCGAATGGCGGAGGCAGGCATCCTACACGAGGACGACCGCGTCGAGCTTATCGAAGAGAAGATAATCCAGATGGCCGCGATAGGCAGCCGCCACGCGGCGTGTGTGAAACGCCTTATCAAGCTCCTCGTCCGGGAGGTCGGTGATTCGGGCGTCGTTGGCGCGCAAGACCGGGTGTTCTCCCCGGTAGCTCAGAGCCCGAACCCGATATTACCGTCCTTCATCCACGTGACGACTTCTACGCGACGGGCCATCCTGTTGCCAGGGACGTTCTGCTACTGATCGAAGTATCTGATACCTCACTAGAGTACGACCGCGAAGTCAAGCTGCCTCTGTATGCTACGCGGGCATCCCTGAGGTCTGGATCGTTGATCTCGTGAACCAGAACGTGCATGCGTACTCGCGGTCCACAGCCGGGTCTTACGGGAACACCCACTCGGTCGGACGTGGTGGTTCGATCTCCCCGCGGATGCTTCCCGATCTTGTAGTGAACCTCGACGAGATCCTCGGGTGAGTGGGATGCCGGGACGCTACGCACTTCCGATACTGCTAGAGAGGAGGCAACGGCCACGATGGCGGACAACCTGAGTTCGAAAGGGCGCGAGTTTCTCGAAGCCGCGTGCAAGATAGCGGATAGATTCAACGAGTACCAGGTCGACGAAGGAGCGCTTATAAAGCGTCTGGGCTGGGACGACGAGGATGAGTTCTCGCAAGTGAGGGACGAGCTAGAAAACGCCGGTTGTATAGCGACGATTGGTGCCTCCCAAGGCTCTGCCGCGGGGACATTCTGGATTCAGCAAGCCGGTAGAGATCAATGTCCGGAGCCGTTGGGGGGGCGCGACGCCCTCCTCAGGGACTAGAGCAGCGGGATCGGGCCAGGAGGCCGGGCGGCACAAAGCTAGCGGCGGGATCAGTCGATGCGCTGCTCCAGGCGTGTGATCTGCTCTCGCAGCTCGTCTATCTCTTGTTCGAGATATTTCTCCCGCCCACGTACGCGGGTATACCCGGCTTCAAGGACCATGCCGAGAGTGTCTACGGTTTGGATAGCGGTTCGCCCCACGAAGCGGGCCGCGCCGCCGAGGCCGCCCAGGGTAGACTTGCTGGCCGAGCGAGCCGTGGGCGTGGCGGAGAAAAAGCCGACGGCGAAGCCGGTCGTAGCCCCGAGGGCCGCCCCGAAAAGAAATTTCGTCGAACCTTTGCCCATTCGAAGAGCACTCCTCCTGGCGCCTGCCTTGATCGGCCCAGTGTAGCATAGCGGCCCGGCGTGTCGTCCGCCCTGAATGCCCTCCGCGTTATACTTGTCGGGATGCTTGATACGGAGAAGAGGGAGCTGCTCAGGGGCCTGCCGGCCGTCGACGCCGTGCTGCGGATGCCCGCCGCCGTAGCCCTCGCCGCGTGCCACGGAACCAACGCGACCACCGCCGCCGTCCGCGAGGCGTTGGGGAGAGCCAGGCGGGAGATACTGGCCGGAGGAGAGCCCGAAGCCTCCGGGGAGACCGTGTGTGTCGCAGCCGCGAAGCTCCTCTCCGGACGAGGTCTCCGGCGGGTAATTAACGCGACGGGCGTCGTCCTCCACACCAATCTGGGCCGCTCCGTGCTCTCGGAGAGGGCGATGGAGGCAGCCGTCGCCGCGGCATCCTCCTACTCGAACCTGGAGTACGATCTGGCGACGGGCAAACGGGGCTCGCGCTACGATCACGCCGTGCCACTCCTCAAGGAACTGACCGGCGCCGAAGACGCGCTGGTGGTGAACAACTGCGCGGGCGCGACCCTGCTAGCCCTCTCGGCGGTGGTGGCGGATGCCGCCGGAACCCCGGAGGTCATAGTCTCGCGCGGGCAACTCATAGAGATTGGGGGCGGGTTCCGTATCCCGGAGGTGCTGGAGCTCTCAGGCGCTCGCTTGAGAGAGGTCGGTACGACCAACCGCACCCGGCTTTCGGACTACGAAAGGGCGATCAACGAGGATACCCGTGCGATCCTCTGGGTCCATCCGAGCAACTTCGAGATACAGGGCTTCACCGAGTCCGTCGGGGTCGCGGAGCTCTCGACCCTGGGCCTGCCGGTCGTGGCCGACGTCGGAAGCGGGGCCTTGCTGCCAATAAGCGATGAGCCTGGGGTCGAGTCAGCGGTGCGGGACGGGGCGGCACTGACGATCTTCTCGGGAGACAAGCTGCTCGGGGGGCCGCAGGCCGGAATCTCAGTCGGGTCGTCTTACTGGATCTCCGCTATGCGCCACCATCCCCTTGCCCGCGCCCTGCGCGCCGATAAGCTCTGCCTCGCCACCCTCGAAGCCACCCTGAGCACTTACCTGGAAGGCACAGCCCTGGAAGAACTCCCGACCCTCGAAATGCTCCACGCCCCGCCCGAAGCGATAAGAGAGAAAGCCGACAAGCTGGCCGAGAGGATCACAAGCGTCGCCCCGGACCTTTTGATAGACGTCGCTACCTCCGTTGCCCGTAGCGGCGGCGGCACGTTGCCTCTCTTCGAGATACCGTCTTATGCCGTGCGTCTCGCGGGCGGGGCTCACGATGCCGACGCCCTCGCCGGGAAGCTGCGCCTGGCGGACCCGCCGGTGGTAGGCCGCGTGAGCGAAGGAAGGCTCTGGCTCGATGTACGCACGCTCCTTGACGGCGACGAAGACGGGGTCCTACGCGCGGTGGAGGCCGTAAGTGGATGACCGGCCGATAGCCCTGACCATCGGCACGGCCGGGCACGTGGACCACGGCAAGACCACGCTCGTACGTTGCCTTACGGGTACGGACACCGACCGTCTGGAGGAGGAGCACCGGCGCGGCATCTCCATAGTGCCAGGCTACGCGGAACTGGAGCTGCCGGGTGGCCGCCGGGCGAGCCTCGTGGATGTCCCGGGTCATGAACGGTTCGTAAAGAACATGGTCGCCGGTGCGACCGGAGTAGATGCCTTCTTGCTCGTAGTCGCCGCTGATGACGGAGTGATGCCCCAGACGAGAGAGCACCTCGACGTGCTGCGCGTGCTGGGCGTGGAGCGCGGGGTCGTGGCGCTTACTAAGATAGATACCGTGGACGAGGAGATGGTCGAACTGGCCGAGCTGGACGCGGCCGAGCTTCTCGAATCCGTCGGTTTCGAGGCTCCCATCGTCCCCGTGAGCGGGGTGACGGGCGAGGGTGTCGAGAAGCTGCTGGAGGCGCTCGACAAGCTTGCTGGTAGCTCTGACAATGGCCGCTCTGGCGCCCTGGCGCGGTTGCCGGTGGACCGCGCGTTTGTGTTGAAGGGGATAGGTCTCGTGGCGACAGGGACGTTGTGGAGCGGTGAGGTTCGGCCTGGAGACACGCTGTATACAGTCGGCGGGCAGCGTCCCCGGGTACGCGGTATTCAGAATCACGGCCGCCCCGCCGGGGTCGCGCGGGCGGGGGCGCGTACGGCCCTGGATCTCGTTGGTGTGGAGGCCGCGGAGATCCAACCGGGAGAAGTCCTGCTATCGAGCCCCGTACCGCCGACCCGCGCCCTCGACGCGCGCATACGGCTCCTGGAGAGCGCGTCGCCCCTCAAGCACGGTAGCCGCCTCCGTCTATACCACGCTACCAGCGCGACCAACGCTCGCATCCGTCTCCTCGACCGCAAGGAGCTTTCGCCCGGGGAGAGCGCGCCGGCCCGCCTCGTGCTGCAAGAAGACCTCATCCTGTTGGCAGGCGACCGGTTCGTCCTGCGCTCCTCGAGCCCTCGAATAACCGTTGGGGGTGGTGTCGTGCTGGACCCTGCCCCGCCAACGGAGAGTCGCAGGCCCGAACCCGGCTGGTTGGAGGCTCTGGAGAGTGGGGACCGGAGCCGCGTCGTGCCGCTCGCCCTAGCCCGCTCCCCGAAAAAAGGCATGAGCGCGCGAGAACTGACCCTCGTATTCCCCTCTACTCCAGACGAGATCTCTGCCACCGCGAAAGGCAACCCGGAGATCCTAAAGCTCGGGGACTTCTACACTCTTGCCGGAGAGGTGCAAGCGGCGCGGGCCCGGCTCCTCGCCGCGCTGAAGAAGCGAGCCCGCGAGCGCCCGGAGAGCCCGGAACTCTCCGTGGCCGAGGCGCGCACCGCCACCAGCCTCGACGCTCGCCTCTCGGATGCCCTGCTCGCGGAGATGGCTGGAGATGTGCTCCGGGTCGGCGACGCCGGGGTGAGCCTGCCGGACGCCGGCGAGGCGCCTCCGGAGATGGAGAAGGAGGCCGAAGGGCTGCTAGAGTCCCTGCGGCAGACAGGGGCGGAACCACCCGCCATGCAGGCAACGCCCGCCTTACGGCTCTTGCTCAAGCGCGGGCAGGTCGTGCGCCTCGACGGGGGGCTCTTCGCGGCCTCTGGTGTAGCAGAGACCGTGCTGGAGGAGATAAAGTCCGCGTGCCGCGAGGAGGGGGAGGTCTCGCTCTCCGGCTTCCGCGACCGCATGAGAACGAGCCGCAAGTACGCTCAGGCCTGGCTCGAATACGCCGACGAAGCCGGCGTTACCCGCCGTGTCGGCGACGCCCGCGTCCTCACCCGTCGCTACCGGTAGACGGTATATTAGAATCTCGCACGTACCCCGGAATGCGTGGGCCTGGTGGCCCGGCCGGTCTTCAAAACCGGTTTACGGGCGCGATGCGTCCGTGGCGGTTCGATTCCCCCGCATTCCGCTGTAATGGCGGTCAGCTATAGACTTTAGCACTCGGCCAAAAGCAAGGACGGTGCTGGGGCAGCCACACGTGGTAGCCTCGTCGTGTGGCGTAGGAACCTGGCTGAACTTGAAGCATCCCTGTCGCGGTCGAGCGGGATCTGGGTTAAACCAGGCTGATAGCTACAAACTGGAGGTTCGACAACGATGAGCTTTTCGCACCTGGACGAGGAAGGCGCCGCTCGCATGGTGGACGTCGGAGAGAAGGCTGTGATCCGGCGAACCGCCATCGCCGCTGGCCGCGTCGTAATGTCTCCCGAAACCATCGAGGCGCTTCGCGACAAGGCGCTACCCAAGGGCGACGCTTTGAACACCGCCAAGATAGCCGGCATTATGGCTGCCAAACGAACGCCGGATTTGATACCTCTCTGCCACGGGTTGAACCTTACCTCTATTGACCTGGAGTTCACGGTCAAGGACGAGGAGGTCGAGATCCTGTCTACAGCCCGCGCCAGCGACCGAACCGGCGTGGAGATGGAGGCCTTGACCGCCGTGAGTGTGGCAGCTCTAACCCTCTATGATATGTGCAAGGCCGTAGATAAGGGGATGGTGATCGGAGACGTGAAGCTCGTCGAGAAGACTAAGGAAGAAGGCTCCTAGTGAAGGGTTACACGGTAAGTGAAACCCGTTCATGCAACACTTTGTCCAGTATTTGATACGGTTGAGACGGTTATGCTAGGCTTCCGTCTCTATTTACAGATTTTAGGAGTGAGAGATCGAAGGTTCCGTTCTTTATCCTATATTTCTCGACCTCGATGGCAAACGCTGCGTGATCGTTGGAGGAGGAGAGGTCGCTAACCGGAAGGCGAGGAAGCTACTACAGGCGAGGGCGAAGGTCATCGTGGTCTCGCCCGAGGTGAAGCCGGAGCTCGAAAGTATGGCTACCGAAGTTCACAGGAGGCCCTACGTGTCGGGTGACCTCGAAGGGGCTTTTCTGGCGTTTGCTGCGGCTAACGTGCGGGAGGTGAACGCGGCCGTGGCTTGGGAGGGCCGTGAGAAGGGTATCCCGGTGAACGTCGTGGATAGACCGTCGGAGGGGGACTTTGCTTTGCCTTCTACCTTGAGGCGCGGACACTTGCAGGTCTCGGTCTCTACCGGAGGGGCTTCGCCGACGCTGGCGCGGAGGATACGGCGAAAGCTGGAAGAGGTTTTCGGACCCGAGTGGGCGGGCATCGTCGAAGAGTTGAGCAAGGCTCGGCGTGACGGGCGCAAGGCTGAGGATGAGTTGGAGGAGGTGGTCGAGGGATGCTTATCGCGGTTGCGGGGATGAGTCACCGCTCGGCCCCTATAGAGGTGCGGGAGAGAGTCGCCTTCTCGCCCTGCGCGGCCCGGTCTTTTCTGAGGCGCCTCAAGGAGGACGGGGCGGTCGCCGAGGCGGTACTCGTTTCGACGTGCAACCGGACGGAGTTGTACGCTGTCGTGGAGGATGAGGGTGCGAGGGTGCGGCTCTTCGATGCGGTGGCCGCTGAGAAGGGTGTCGAGCGTGACCTCTTGGAGCGGCACTCGTACTGGCTCACGGATGATGAGGCGGTACGTCATCTTTACCGGGTGGCCTCTTCGCTGGATTCCATGGTGGTTGGGGAGGCTCAGATATTGGGCCAGGTCCGCGAGGCGTACCGGGCTGCGACCGAGGAGTCATGTGCGGGGCCTATATTGAACCGGCTCTTCCACACTTCTCTACGCATCGGCAAGAGGGTGCGCTCGGAGACGGGTATCGGCGATAGTTCCCTCTCCGTGCCGCGTGTCGCGGTGAAGCTGGCCGAGGAAGTCTTCGGAACGTTAAGAGGACGAAGGGCACTGGTGATTGGGGCTGGCGAGATGAGTGAGCTAGTCGTCAAGCATCTCAGGAGCGGTGGTATAGAGGAGTTGAGGGTCGCGAACCGAACCGCCGGACGCGCCGCCGCGCTCGCCGACAGGGTTGGGGGCGTAGCGGTAAGCTTCGAAGCTCTGGCTGAGGAATTGCCGGAGGCGGATGTAGTCGTTAGCTCGACCGGGGCCGGTGAGTGGGTCGTTGGGAGCGAGGTTGTGGCGGGGGCGCTGGGTCGTCGGGAGGAACCTCTGTTCTTTATAGACATCGCGGTGCCGCGGGATGTGGACCCGGTGGTGCAGACGCTGGAGCGGGCGTACGTGTACGACGTGGATGATTTGCAGGCGGTCGTGGACCGGAACTCGGGCGATAGGAGTGTAGCGGCCGGGATGGGGGAGGCCATGATCGGGCCGGCGGTGCTGGAGTTTATGAGCTGGCTCTCGACGCTGCACGTCGTGCCTCTTATAAAGGAGCTCCGGGACGGCGCCGAGCGCATCCGGCGTCACGAGGTTGCCCGCGCCCTCAAAGGGCTGGACTTCTCATCAGAGGAGGCCGAGACCGTGGAGCGGATGAGCCGCGTGCTCGTCAACAAGCTCTTGCATGGCCCTATACAGGAGATCAAAAGCCTCGCGGAGAGCGGTTACCCGCTGGAAGGTGCCGAGGTCCGGCGCCGCCTGCTCGCCCTCGAAGGGCTGGAGATAGGGCTGCACCGCTCCGAGGACCGTTCCGGGACCTCGTGAGCCAGGACAAAGCCGTGATCCTCGGGACGCGGGGCTCCAGGCTCGCCCTCGTGCAGGCTAACTCCTGTGCGGAGATGCTGCGAGCAGTGGGACTGTCCGTAGAGGTGCAAGTGATCAAGACCACCAGCGAGCACCATCCGGAGACGCCGCTCTCTGTTATAGACCAGCGCGACGTCTTTACCCGCCAACTCGACGAGGCGCTCCTGAATGGGGAGATAGATCTCGCGGTCCACTCGGCGAAGGACGTGCCGACGGAGATTCCAGAGGGCATATCCCTCGCGGCTTTTACGGAGCGCCACGACCCCTCGGACGCGCTCGTCTCCGAAACTGGACATGATGTTGACGGCCTCCCACGCGAGGCTATCGTCGCCACTTCCAGCCTGAGGCGCCGCGCCCAGCTCCTCAACCGCCGCCCGGACCTGCGGATCGTGGGTATACGGGGCAACGTGGACACCCGCGTCCGCAAGATGCGCGAGGGGCAGGCCGATGCTCTGGTCCTCGCCCGCGCCGGTCTCGAACGCCTCGGCCTGGATGTTCGGATGCCGCATGTGGCGGTATCGCCGGAGATAATGCTTCCCGCCGTGGGGCAGGGCGCGCTCGCCGTTGCTACGCTCGAAGACCATTCGCTTCGCGGGGAGATCCGCGCGGCGTTAAACCACAAGTTGACTGAGAAGGTCGTCCTGACGGAGCGGGCGATGCTCCGAACCCTGGAGGGAGGCTGCCGGGTACCGGTCGGAGCTCTGGGCAGGATGGTGGACGACACTGGCATCTGGCTTCAGGGGGTGGTGGCTTCGCCGGATGGAGCGTTGCTCTACCGGGGGGAGGCCGTGGGGGAGGAGCCTGAGGAGGTCGGGGGGCGGCTGGCCCGGGACTTGCTTGCACAGGGCGCCGAGATCGTGCTCGGGGAGATCCGGGAAGTGAGGAGCGGGTGATCTACCTGATCGGCTCCGGCCCCGGCGATCCGGGCCTCTTTACCGTCAAGGGGGTGGAGTGCATGCGGGAAGCCGACGCGGTGGTCTACGACCGTCTCGCACCCGAAGCACTCCTGGATCACGCGCCCCCCAACGCCGAACGCATCTACGTCGGCAAGAAACCCGGAGAGCCCACGATGGCGCAAGAGGACATAAACGCCCTCCTCGTCGAGCTCGGTCGCGCCGGAAAAACAGTAGTCCGCCTGAAGGGCGGGGACCCATACGTCTTCGGTCGCGGCGGTGAAGAGGCGTTGGACCTCGTAAAGGCTGGCCTGCCGTTCGAAGTCGTCCCCGGCGTTACGAGTGGCATAGCCGCCCCCGCCTACGCCGGCATCCCAGTGACCCATCGCGGCATCTCTACCAGCGTCGCGTTCGTTACCGGCCACGAAGACCCGACGAAGGGCGAGCCGGACGTGAACTGGAAGAGGCTCGCGAACGGGGCAGAGACGCTCGTTCTGTACATGGGCGTGGGGAGGCTCGCGGAGATATCTTCCGGCCTCATCGCCGCGGGCCGCGACCCGCGGACTCCCGTTGCCTGCGTCCGCTGGGGCACCCGCTCCGAGCAGGAGACCGTCGTTGGCGACCTGCGAGACATAGCCGACAAAGTAGCGGAGGCGAAGCTGAAGCCTCCCGCCATTACGGTGGTGGGCGACGTCGTGTCGTTGCGCGACGAGGGGCTGGATTGGTTCGAGCGGAGGCCACTCTTCGGGCGGCGTGTCGTGGTAACGAGGGCGCGGGCGCAGGCCGGAGAGCTGTCGTTGGAGCTGGAGAGGCTCGGTGCGGAGGTCTTCGAGTTCCCGACCATCGAGATAAGACCACCGGAGGACTTCGGGCCGCTGGACGGGGCGATCCGCGACCTCGATTCGTTTGATTGGATCGTCTTCACCAGCGTAAACGGTGTGGAGGCATTCGTGGAGCGTCTGAAGCACCACGCGCTGGATCTGCGGGCGGTACCACGCCGGACGAAGGTGGCGGCGATAGGCCCGGCGACGGCGCGGAGGGTCGAAGAAGCGGGGCTCCAGGTCGACGTGACGCCCGAAGAGTACAGGGCGGAGGCTTTACTCTCGGCTCTCGCGGAGGCTTCTCTCGTGGGGAAGAAGATCCTTATCCCTCGGGCGAAGGTGGCCCGCGAGATACTACCCGAGAAGCTGCGTGAATCAGGCGCCGAAGTAACCGTCCCGCCAGCGTACGAGTCGGCGCCGTCAGACGAGGGGAGGGAGCGGCTACGAGGATTGTTGGAGAGTGGCGAGGTGGACTGCGTCACCTTTACGGCCTCTTCGACGGTCGAGAACTTCGTCCGGGCCTTTGGCGGGGAGGAGACCGGGCGGTTGCTCTCGCGGGTCCGGGTAGCGTGCATCGGACCGATCACGGCGGAGACGGCACGCAAGTACGGCCTTGAGATAGACGCTGAGGCTGAGGAGTACACTATACCGGGACTGGTAGACGCGGTGGTGAACCTCTTCGCCGCCGGACCCGTACGGAAGGATGGTTGAAGAAGGTGGCATACCCACAGCAGAGGCTGCGTAGGACTCGCCGTACCAGCGGACTGCGAAGCCTCGTACGCGAGACGGACCTCACGCCCGGCGACTTCATCTACCCTATTTTCGTCGTTGCCGGCGAAGACGTTCGCAATCCGATACCCTCGATGCCGGGCATCTCTCAGCTCTCCATAAACAACGCCGTTGAGGAGGCGAGGAGGGCGTACTCTTTAGGCATAGCGGGCGTCCTGCTCTTCGGGATACCGGAGGAGAAAGACGAGGCGGCAAGCGGAGCCTTCGATCCGGAAGGCATAGTGCAGCTCGCCACCCGCGCCATAAAGAACGCCCTGCCGGAGCTCCTGGTAGTAACAGACGTATGCCTGTGCGAGTACATGAGCCACGGGCACTGCGGGGTAGTGGATAGGGAGCGCGGCGAGGTCATGAACGATATCAGCGTCGAACTACTCGCCCGCACCGCCTCCTCCCAGGCCGACGCCGGAGCGGACATCGTGGCGCCTTCGGACATGATGGACGGTCGGGTCGCGGCTCTGCGGAGCGAGCTGGACCGGGAGGGACACGAGGACGTGCCCGTGATGGCTTACTCTGCCAAGTATGCCTCCGCTTTCTACGGCCCATTCCGCGAGGCCGCCGAGAGCGCGCCGCAGTTCGGCGACCGCCGCGGTTACCAGATGGACCCTGCGAACGCCCGCGAGGCCCTGCGCGAGGTAGCGTTGGACGTAGAAGAGGGCGCGGACATCGTTATGGTTAAACCCGCGCTGCCGTACCTCGATATTGTGCGCAGGGTGCGCGAGACGACTGACTTGCCCGTCGCCGCCTACAACGTAAGCGGTGAGTACTCGATGCTCAAGGCTGCAGTGCAGAATGGCTGGTTAGACGAGGAACGTGCTGTCCTGGAGGCGCTCACCGGAATAAAGCGGGCTGGAGCGGACATCATCATCACTTACCACGCCCCGGACGTAGCCCGCTGGCTGCAGAAGTGAACGCGCGGAGAGAGCGATGGCGCGGAAGATGATGGTGCGGCGAGAAAATGAGTCAGGCCACGTACTGACAGAGGTTCTCGCCGAGAACGAAGCTCAGCTTCAAGAGATCGTAAAGGAGAACCCCGACCTGTTGCCGGTGGACGAGTTCGGAATGACCGGGCCGCTAATGGTCGTTGGGCGGGAGACTACGCTACCTTCAGGATATGTTGACCTCGTCTGTCTATCGCGGGGCGGGGATCTCCTTCTCGTCGAGTTTAAGACTGGCCCCCAAAATTCTGACTTCCGCCACGTTCTGGCTCAACTCCTTGACTACGGCTCCGACCTCTGGCGGATGTCGTACGAGGAATTCGAGAGTACAGTCGCTAACCGTTTCTTTTCAAGCAGCTATTGTCAGGACGACCGCCTTCAGAAAAAGGCTTCGCTTGATGAAGCGGCTCACGCGATCTGGCCGGATCTGTCGGAGGAGGAGACAGCGCTTTTTCGTGAGCGGCTCGCGCAACAGTTGAGCAGTGGCGGGTTCCACTACGTCGTCGTTGCCCAACGCTTTACGACCACAATCCTGGAACAAATCGAGGACGACACCTACCGTGAAACACTCCGGGAGTTACTGGAGGTGTGCAGCGGTCTCGGGTTGCGCTTCTCCTGGGGCACGGCGGGCACGTCTATCCGGGTACCGGTTCCCAACCGCAAGAACCCGCTGTCCATCGCGTGGCTTTCCCCTCCGGACGTCTCTGGGTGGATGGGTTTGCTCGACCTCACACTGGGCCTCTCCGATAACGCCGGGGAGATGCCGTTGGTCGCGTCGGCTCTGGAAGACTACGTGGAGAAAGTTGCGGCACTGCCAGGTGTCAAACCAGCCAAACCGGACTGGCATCACGGCTATCATCTGACCCCCGAGGTGACAGTTCGCAACTATCACCGGATAGCCGACATCCTCGCGGAGCTTGTTCAGAGGATTAGTGAGGAGGCTTAGACGCGTATGCGCGGAGATCACAATCTCTTGTCACGCCCCGGACGTTGCCCGCTGACTACAGAAGTGAACGAGCCGCGTAACCCTTATTACCACTCCTATAAAGCAGACAGGGTATAAAACGCTTGCGTAACTTTAGAAAGGGGATGCAAACGATTGCACGGTAGCGGCGAGAGCATAGACGCTAGGGCTACGTTGACGATGGACCGCTCCGCGCGACTTATGGAGAGGGCCATGCATCGTCTCCCCGGTGGGGTGAACAGCCCGGTTCGGGCTTTTCGCTCCGTGGGTGGCGATCCGGTATTTATGCGTCGCGGTAGGGGCTCGCGCATCTTCGACGTAGATGGCAACTCCTACGTCGATTACGTCATGAGCTACGGTCCTCTCGTCCTGGGACACGCTCACGCGAGCGTTACAGAGGCGTTGGAGAAGGTGGTCCGGGACGGTACCACGTTCGGTGCGCCGACGGCGCTCGAAGTGGATCTCGCAGAGCTGATCTGCGAGATCGTGCCGTCGATGGAGATGGTTCGCATGACTAACTCCGGCACCGAGGCCACGATGAGCGCTATCCGCGTCGCGCGAGGTTACACAGGCCGCGAAGGTATTCTCAAGTTCGACGGCAACTACCACGGCCACGGCGACGCCCTACTCGTGGCGGCCGGTTCCGGCGTCGCTACCCTCGGCCTCCCCGACAGCCCTGGCGTAACGAAAGGGGCTGCGAAAGATACCGCCGTCCTGCCGTACAACGACCTTGAGGCCGTAGCAAGGCTCTTTGAGGAGCGGGGGGAGGAGATCGCCGCTGTCATCTTGGAGCCGGTGTGTGGCAACATGGGGTGCGTACCACCCGCCGAGGGTTACCTCGAAGGTCTGCGTAAGATCACGCAAGAGTACGGTACGGTCCTTATCTTCGATGAGGTGATGACCGGCTTCAGGGTCGCTCGCGGTGGGGCGCAGGAGCGTTACGGGGTCATTCCGGACATGACGTGCCTTGGAAAGATCATCGGCGGAGGGTTGCCTGTCGGGGCTTTCGGTGGGAGGCGGGAGATCATGCAACAAGTCGCGCCGCAAGGCACCATTTACCAGGCTGGTACCCTCTCCGGCAACCCGCTCGCGATGACGGCGGGCCTGGCCACACTGCGTGCCACCGGCGAGCCGGGATTCTACGAAAATCTCGAAGGTCTGGGAGAGAGCTGGCAGCGCGGAATGAGCGATGCCGCGAGCGAGAGCGACGTGCCCTTCACCATAAATCAGGTAGGCTCGATGGTGAGTATCTTCTTTACGGAGGGGCCGGTCACTGACTTCTATTTGGCGGCCAGATCTGATACGGAGGCTTTCAAGGACTTCTTCTGGCATATGCTTCGGAGCGGCGTTTACCTCGCCCCGAGCCAGTACGAGGCCGGTTTCATCTCCTCCGCCCACTCGGAGGAGGACCTGGAGAAGACCTTCGAGGCGGCCCGGGAGTGGTTCGTGACGGCCTCGGCTGGCGTGGGGCGGAGGTAGGGTGGAAACCGCGCCCCGGACACCGGAGGTTCCCCTGGAAGGAGTCTTCCTGCGCGCAGTAAGGGGATTGCCGGTACCGAACGGGCAGGACCATCGGGGTGAGGTGGTTGCTGAGGCTCTGGGGTATCTACAGGAGGGGTTTGGGGTGCATTACGCGACCGGGATGGCGAGTGACGATGCGATACTCGTCGGGGATCACGCTTATGCTCTGGCGGTAGAGACGATAGCGCGGCTTGACGAGCCGCGTTTCGTTGGGGTTGCGAGCCGTATGATCCGGGACGGGGCCGGGGAGATTTCGCGCGGAGGCGCGGTCTCTATCTCGCTGTGGACACCGCACCTGGCCCAGCTACTCGGCATCATTTCCGGGGAGGACGAGGAGCAATCGAAGAGGCGCATCGATGTCGCGATAAGAGAGGTGAGCAGTGGCGGTAAATAACTTGCAGGAGTTCGTGAGTGATCTACGCAAGCGGGGCGAGCTCGTGGACGTGCGCGAGCCGGTGAGCGCGAAGTTCGAGATCACCGAGATCTCCGACCGCGTGATGAAGAAGACCGGCCCGGCCCTCCTTTTCCACAACGTTCAGGGCAGCGACCACCCACTCCTCATAAATGCTTTCGGCTCCAAAAAGCGTATGGCCAACGCCCTGGGCGTCGAGGATCTCAACGAGATCGGGGGGCGCATAGAAGAGCTTCTGGGGCTGACCAAAGGCCCCGGCAAGGGCCTCATGGCGAAGCTCCAGCTGCTCCCACGCCTCTACGAAGTCTCCAAGTTCCCCCCGCGCACCATCTCCAAAGCCCCTTGCCAGGAGGTTATCTACAAGGGCGACGATATAAACCTCGAACGCCTGCCCGTCCAGACCTGCTGGCCCGAGGACGGTGGCCCTTTTATCACCATGACTATGGTCCACACCCAGGACCCGGAGAACGGCGAGAAGAATGCCGGAATGTACCGCGTCCAGCGCTTCGACAAAAAGACCGCCGGCCTGCACTGGCAACGTCACAAGACCGGCGCCGCTCACTTCGAGAAGGCAAAGAGGCTTGGCCAGAAGCTCCCCGTTGCCGTGACCCTCGGCGGCGATCCGGCGACCATCTACTCGGCCTCGGCGCCCCTGCCGCCTGGTATAAGCGAGTTCGTGTTCGCTGGTTTCTTGCGCAAGGAGCCGGTGAAGCTCGTCAAGTGCCTCACGAACGACCTGGAGGTCCCGGCGGAGGCGGAGATCGTCATAGAGGGTTACGCCGACCCCGAGGAGCCACTGTCGCTTGAAGGCCCGTTCGGGGATCACACTGGTTTCTACTCGCTCGCGGACTATTATCCGGCGATGCACGTCACGGCGGTGACGACGCGGCGCAATGCGATCTACCCCTCGACCATCGTGGGCCGTCCGCCAATGGAGGATACATGGCTCGGGTACGCGACGGAACGTATATTCCTGCCTCTGGCGAGGCTGACGATGCCGGAGATCGTAAACTACCACCTGCCGCCCGAGGGCATCTTCCACAACCTTGTATTCGTCTCCATAGACAAGCAATATCCGGGACACGCCTGGAAGGTTGGGGCGGGGATGCTCGGGATGGGGCTGATGAGCCTGTCCAAGATGATAGTCGTGCTCGACAAGGACGTGAACGTGGAGGACGTCTCGGAGGCGTGGTGGGTGACGCTGAACAATATCGACCCCGAGCGGGACATCCGGATGATGCCGGGTCCTATTGACGTGCTGGATCACTCCAGCAGGGCGTTCTCCTACGGCTCGAAGATGATAGTCGATGCCACCAACAAGTGGCCCGAGGAGGGTTTTACGCGGGAGTGGCCGGAGAAGATAAAGATGAGCGAGGACGTAAAGCGGCTCGTCGATGAGAAGTGGGAGCGGTATGGCATCCCCCTCGACTAGTTCAGCTTCGGGCTCCAGATCCGGTATGGCAACCGGCAAAGTGCGGGTGCTGCTGGAGATGATCAAGTGGGAACATACCGTCTTCGCCTTGCCGTTCGCCTACGCCGGGATGCTCGCCGCCCCCGTCCCGCTCAGCATATGGAACTTCATCTGGATCACGGTCGCCATGATCGGTGCCCGCACCGCCGGGATGAGCCTGAATCGTATTATCGACGCCCGCATAGACGCCCGGAACCCGCGTACCGCCGACCGCGCTATCCCCAAGGGCCTCGTAGGCTTACGCGAAGCGTGGCTGTTCACGGGCGTTGCGGTTGCCTTGCTGATCCTTTCGACCCTTTTTCTCGCCCCGATAACACGCGTCCTCTGGCCGCTCGTGGTCCTGGGCTTTGTAGTGTATCCATACACCAAACGCTTTACCTGGCTCTGCCATTTAGCTCTAGGCATCGCCAACGGCCTCGCTCCTGGGGCCGCATGGGTGGCGGTAACGGGTGAAATCTCCTGGACGCCGGTGTTTATCTGGGCGGCGGCGGCGCTGTGGGTCGGCGGGTTCGATGTGATCTACGCGCTCCTCGACCGGGACTTCGACCTGGAGAACAGGGTCAACTCCTTGCCGGCGCGGTTCGGGATCGGCCCGGCGCTCGTCGTATCGCGCGTGTGGCATGCCTTGAGCGTGGTGTTGCTGGTCGCGTTTGGAGTCGCGGCGGGGCTCGGGGTGGTCTACTACCTCGGGGTCGTGGTAGTCGCGTGGCTACTTTTCTATGAGCAGTCGCTGGTTAGGGAGAATGACCTGTCGAAGCTCAACATGGCGTTCTTTACGATGAACGGGGTTATCAGCACCATATTTTTTGCCTTCGTGCTCCTGGATAGAGTGATCGGCTAATGTCCATTCAAAGCGCCTTTATCGGCATCACGGGGGCAAGCGGAGCACCGTATGCGGTGCGGCTTATAGAAGCTCTCGTGGAGAACGACGTGTTCGTCGAGATCTGCGCCTCGGAGATGGGGGAAAAGGTGCTCGCCTATGAGATGGGCGGTCTCTCGACGAAGAAACTGGTGGAGATGTACGGCGTAAAGCGTTACGCTCCAGATGACCTCTTCGCGCCGCCGGCGAGCGGTACGAGCGTGCCGGATGCGACCGTGATCGCACCGGCCAGCGTCTCTACTTTGGGCAACATCGCCAACGGTACAGGTACGAACCTCCTTCACAGGGTTGCGGATGTAGCTCTAAAGGAGCGCAAGAGGCTCGTCATCCTGGAGCGGGAGATGCCCTACAGCCTCATACAGATAAGGAATATGGCGGCGATCACGGAGGCTGGTGGGTTGATAATCTCGGCGGCGCCGGGCTTCTACAACCACCCCAAGACGCTGGACGACATAATAGACTTCGTCGTCGGCAAGACGCTGGACGCGATGGGCGTCGGCCACGAGCTCGTCGAGAGGTGGGGTCATAAACGGCGCGGATAGAGGGGCCGCCAGGGGGACTACCAGGAATACCACCGAGCACCGGCTCCCGACTGGAGAGGAGCGGGCGCGGCTCGTGCGCGAGATGTTCGACCGCATCGCCGGCCGCTATGAGCTACTGAACACGCTCATGAGCGCCGGGCTCAACCGCGTCTGGAATAGAAAGGTGCTGAACGCTGCCGACCTCCGCGCTGGCGGACGGGCGCTGGATCTCGCCTGCGGCACCGGTACCCTTACCCGTGACCTCGCAACGAGGGTTGGGCCTGACGGGTACGTGCTAGGGTTGGACTTCTCGAAGGAGATGATCCGGGCGGCCAAAAAACGCTCGGTGCCCAACGTCGAGTACCGGATCGGGGACGCCACGAAGCTTGCAGGGGTGGAAGACAACTCCTTCGATGCGGCGACGATAGCTTACGGGGCGCGCAACATCCCGGACCTCGACGCGCTCTTTTCGGAGATGACGCGGGCGGTTGGACCGCGAGGAAAGGTGGTGTGCCTGGAGATAGCGCGGCCCCGCGGACGGTTTTTTGCTACCTTCTACGGGCTGTGGTTCGACCGGTTGGTGCCGTGGCTCGGTGCCAGGGTCTCGGGAGATAAATGGGCTTACTCGTATTTGCCCCAATCCGTGAAAGAGTTCGTAGCACCCGACGAATTAGCTGAGATAATGAGGCGTAATGGATTACAAAACGTTACATGGGACAAGTTCTCTGGCGGCATCATCACGCTCCACGTCGGGTCAAAACCTGGCTGAGAGCGCCCGAAACCTGCGTTCCGCGCTCCCCGATGGGGCTTTAGAGGCCGTGGGACGGGTCGAGGACCTGCTCGTCGAGGTCGCTGGCCGCGCTCCAGAGGGGCTTGTGGCTCCCGCTCTAGAGGCACTCACGGCCGGTGGAAAGCGGCTGCGCCCGATCCTTTTGGTCTTGAGCGCCCGGATGGGTGAGCCGGAGGAGAAGCCGCTACTCACGGCGGCCACGGCCGTCGAGATTCTGCACACGGCGACACTTATCCACGATGATGTTGTGGACAAGGCCGGATCGAGGCGTGGCAGGCCCACGACGGTCGCAAAGTATGGGCGCGAGACCGCCGTGGCCACTGGGGACTACCTCTTCGCCGAGTCATTCCACGGGTTGGCGGAGATAGGAGACCCGAGGCTGGTACGGGCATTCTCCGAGGCGGCGATGGGCCTCGCGGCGGGTGAGTTGGAGCAGTTCCGCTCTTCGCGCGGCCCGGTGGAGGTCGAGGTGTACCTGGAGCACATCCGGATGAAGACCGCCGGACTCTTCAAGGCATCGTGCGTTGCTGGGGGGAGTTTGGGGCGTCTCTCGCTGCCGCGGATAGATGCTCTCGCGAGCTATGGGCAGGCCCTTGGGCTGGCCTTCCAGATGTCCGACGATGTTATGGACCTCGTTGGCAAGCCCGGCCTCATGGGTAAGGGGGTCGGGGCGGATCTGGCCGAGGGGACCGTAACGCTGCCGGTCATCTTCGCGCTCAAGGAAGGTAACGCGGCGACTGTCGAGGTAGTCCGCCGTGTGTTGGAGACTCCGAACCCGCCGCCGGAGTTGTTGGAGGCTGGCATCGAGGCGGTGCTGGCGACTGATGCGATCAGCAAGACAGAGGCCTGGGCCTTAGGTGAGGTCGAGGCGGCGATAGAGGGGCTAGAGCTTCTGCCCGATGGGGCGGAGCAGGCCATCCTGGAAGCTATAGCTAGTGAAGTGGTGGGTAGAGATGCTTAGGATCAGTGCACCAGGAGATTTGGCGGAGATACGGGAGAAGGTACACGCCAGGGAGAGGCTCTCCTTCGAGGACGGACTGAAGCTCTTCGAGTCGAACGACGTCGTGGAGATCGGACGTCTCGCCAACTACGTCCGCGAGAAGTTGCATGGCGATAAGGCCTACTTCTCGCACAAGTATCGTCTGTACCCGACGAACATCTGCGTCTACCGCTGCCGGTTCTGCGCCTTCCGGGTGAGCAAGGGCGACGAACTGGGCTATGAGTGGCCCGCCGAGAAGACCCTGCACGAGCTGGAGAAGGTCGACCTCACCGGGGTGGCGGAGTTTCATATCGTCGGCGGCATACACCCTGATTGGGGCTTCGATGTGTACCTGGACATCGTGCGGGAGCTGCACCGGGTCTACCCGGATGTTCACATAAAAGCGTGGACGGCTGTGGAGATTGATCACTTTACCCACCAAACGGGGAAGAGCGCGGAGTGGGTCTTGCAGACCATGCAAGAGGCCGGTCTCGGGAGCTTGCCGGGTGGTGGAGCGGAGATCTTTGACTGGGAGATACGGCGCACTATCTGCCGTACCAAATGCACCGGGGAGCGGTGGCTGGAGATCCACGAAGACGCCCACAAACTCGGTATGAAGACTAACGCCACGATGCTCTACGGTCACGTCGAGACGCCCGAGAGCAAGGTGGACCATATGCTGCGCCTGCGTGACCTTCAGGACAGGACCGGAGGCTTCAGGACCTTCATCCCGCTGGCCTTCCACCCGGACAACACGCGCCTCAAGCACCTGCCGCGCTCGACCGGTGTTGAGGACTTGAAGCACATCGCCATAAGCCGGCTGCTTCTGGACAACTTCCCGCATATCATGGCTTACTGGGTAACGGAGACTCCAGAGGTCGCGCAGGTCGGGCTTTCGTTTGGTGCTGATGACCTTGACGGCACGATCATGATCGACGAGGAAATTATTGGGGCTGCCGGTGGCAAGCATGTCGAGGGAGCGATGACCAAGACTCGTTTTGCGCACATGATCCGGGAAGCCGGACGCGTGCCGCTGGAGCGCGACACCGAGTTCAACGTGGTACGTGAGTATTAGATGACGCCCTCACTCCGGGTTGGGTTCATAGACTATCTGAACTGCCTGCCTTTGAGACTCGGCCTTGAAGAGACCGGCGGGTTGGAAGGGATAGAGTTGGTCGGCGGCACGCCCGCGCGGGTCAACGCGGCGCTCCTCTCGGGCGAGGTGGACCTGGGGCTTGTCTCCTCGGTAAGTTGGGCGAATAACCGCGACCGCCTGAAGAGGGTGCCGGGATACGGTATCGCCTCGGATGGTCCGGTAATGAGCGTGCTGCTCGCGACGCGCGAGGGAAAGGCGCTCGCGGACGCGCGGAGGATCGCGCTCACAAGCGAGTCGGCGACCAGCCAGGTCCTGGCGAGGGTCCTGCTTGAGCGTGTCTATAGCGTTTCTCCCTCCTGCGAAGTAGTCTCGATGCGCCCCGAATGGGCGCTCACCGAATATGATGCCGCACTGTTTATTGGGGACACGGCGCTCGAAGTGCGGCGCATGGACGGTGTGGAGGCACACGATCTCGGCGGGCTGTGGAGGGAGCTTACGGGGCTGCCGATGGTCTATGCGGTGTGGGCGTCGCGCCGGGACCCGGCCCGTTACGGGTTCTGGGCGGACCGGGTAGCCCAGGCCGTTCGATGGGCCGACGATCACCTGGAGACAGTCGTGGCGGAAGCGCTGCGGCGCGAGGCTCCGGCGACAGACGAAGACTTGAAGACGTACTTCTCCTCCTGCATCGGCTACCGGGTCGGTGTGCGTGAGGAGGAGGGCTTGAAGAGGTATCTGGCGGAGGGCGGGCTTCTGGACTCGGCAGTCTACGGGAAGGTGAGCGCATGACGAATGCTAGCGCGAACGCGACGGGCGCGTTGCTGGAGAAGGGTGTGCTGGACGCGGGTCTCGAAGACAGGGCGGCCCGAGAGGAACTCTCGAAGCTCTTCGAGAAGAACTTCATGGACCTGGCGGCGGAGGCTGATGACATTCGCCGCCGTCTCCACCCCAACGATATCGTCACGTATATCGTGGACCGCAACATCAACTACACTAATGTGTGCTGGGTCGCTTGTTCGTTTTGTGCCTTCTACCGGACAAAGCGACAGGCTCAACGCGGCGACGGCTACGTGTTGAGCACCGAGCAGGTACTTCAGAAGATACAGGAGACCGTGGACCTTGGCGGGACCGGTATCCTCATGCAGGGCGGGCTGCACCCGGACATCGGGATGGAGTACACGACCGACCTCTTCCGCGCAATCCGCAAAGAGTACCCCGAGATACAGGTCCACGCTCTCTCGCCAGCGGAGATCTGGCACCTGGTGGATAAGAGCGGCCTGAGCCTCGAAGATACCTTGAAGGAACTCAAAAAGGCCGGTTTGATGAGCATACCCGGTGGCGGGGCGGAGATCCTCACGGACGAGACGCGCGGCCGTATCGCCCCGGCCAAGAACTCGACGAACGCGTGGCTGGAGGTCATGGAGACCTGGCACAACCTCGGGATGAAGTCCACCGCTACGATGATGTTCGGAATAGACGAGTCCTACGAGGAGCGGGTAGAGCACCTGCTTCATATCCGGGCGCTCCAGGCCAAAACCGGCGGCTTCACGGCGTTTATCGACTGGACCTTCCAGCCGGACAACACCACTTACTTCAAGAAGTACCCGGATTTCCAGAAGGCGACCTCGCTCGACTACTTAAAGACCACGGCCGTGAGCCGCATAATCCTCGACAACGTCGCGAATATTCAGGCGAGTTGGGTAACACAACCCATGAAGACCGCTTCGATAGCGCTGCACGCCGGATGCAACGACATGGGCTCGATCATGATCGAGGAGAACGTCGTGAAAGAGGCTGGGGCCGAGCACAGCACTACCGAGGAGGAGCTACGGGGCGTCATCGAGCGCAGCGGATTCCGGCCGGCCAAGCGCACCACGCTCTACGACCGGGTTCTGGAGCCTGGCATCTCCGCCGAGGATATCTAGGTTTGACCGGCCGGGAGACCGGGTTGAGGAACTTCTCCAGCGCCCCGTCGAGCCAAAAGGCCCCGACCAGTATCCTTACGAACGCCATGCCGATTACCTAAGACTTCCTCGCCGAAGGTGTGGGACCACACCAACCTACGCGCGTACGTTCTCTGGGTCGTAGAACCGCCGGCTCCCGGCTCGTGTATATAGTACCCATGCGGCTAGATCCGGACAGCTGACGGTATCGAGGAGGCAGCTTTGGCTGAAGAGCGTTTCTCGCGGGCGAGGTTCATCAGGCTCGGGGCGGCCCTTGGCGTGGGCGCCGCTGGCGCGTCGGTCCTCGCCTCCTGTAGCGACGGGGGTGGCGAAGGGCCTTCCGACGTGAGAGGAGGCGGGTCGACAGAGGCCGACGAGAACTCGGGCGGCCCGACGGCGGACGCCACCGGGGACGAGATCATTTTCGCGGCGGGCCTCCTGCTGCCCGTCTCGGCTCCTCCCGTTCGGGACGGCGCCCTCCTTGTGCGGAATGGTCGCATCGCCGCCGTCGGGCCAATCTCGGAGGTAGAGCGCGACAACTCCGGCGTCGAGGTCCGGTACTTCCCTCGCCATACGATCATCCCGGGCGCGGTCAACACTCACGCCCACCTCGGTTTCCGCAGGGGAGATGCTCCCCGAGGCGGGTCCTTCTCCGGGTGGGTGAAAGAGCTCGTCTCCAGACTCCCCGAGAAGGAATCCTGGACGCCCGAGGCGGCGAGAGGGTCGGCCCGGGAGGCCGTGGAGTCGGGCACGACCTTTATCACCGACTCCTCGCCGTTTGGGGAGTGCCTGCCGCAGCTAGTCGAGTCCGGGCTTGCCGGGATAGTCTTCGCGGAGTTCTTCCCGTTCATGTTCGATACACCTGAGGAGGCGGTGAACGCTATCGAGAACGCAGTATTCGCTTTGCGTGAGAGACTTCCTTCGCGAGTACTGGTGGAGATGAGCGTACATGCACCGTATACGGTAGACCCGGAGTCGTCGCGGTTGGCGGCGACGCGGACGCGGGAGAGGGGAGAGCGGCTCGCCATTCACCTCTCCGAGAGCCCGGAGGAGGTCGAGTTCGTCCGAAAGGGGACCGGCGGAGGTTTGGAGAGCATCTTCGAGGCGTTCGGTATGCGGGCCGATTGGGGCGGCGTGGGTGTCTCGCCGGTTCAGTATGCCGAGAGTGTAGGGCTCCTCGGGCCGGCTACGATCGCGGCGCATCTGGCGACCGGCGTCTCCGAGGAAGACATGGAGATACTGGTTCGAACCGGCGTCGCCGCCGCCCACTGCCCCAGATCCAACGAGTACCTCGGATGCGGCGTCTCGCCCGTGCCGGAGATGCTCGACCGCGGCATACGGGTCGGAATGGGCACGGACGGTCTCTGGAGCAGCCCGAGCATGAACCTCTTCGAGGAGACGCTCTTCGCCATAGAGCTGCATGGCCTCGACGGGGAGACCGGCCTCAAGCTCGCGACGCTCTACGGGGCTCAAGCTCTGGGTGTTGAGAAGGAGACCGGTAGCCTCGAAAGTGGGAAATGGGCGGACTGCGCGGTGGTTGAGGTAGCGCCCGGCGAAGCCGGCGAAAGCCCCGAGATGCAGGTTCTCGAAGCGGCGGCGAGCGGCGGGGTGGCGGCTACCGTGGTGGGCGGGGAGCTGTTGTACGACAAGCTCGCGGAGGGTGCGAGCTAGCTCTGCGCTGCCTTGAAAAGGTGATGCCTCAAAGAGATTATCCGGGGCTCCATGCTCGTGTTTTGGGCTTCGTTCCGTCTATGATTGCGCGCGTGGCGCACCGGCGGGCGGTCTGTTAGAGCGGAGATCATACTTTCGGACGGGCAGAATCATACTTCCGTAGGGCGTGGGCGCGGATAAGGCGTGAGAAGGTTCTACTGGTTCGTGAAAGCCCGCGTGAGGAGGAGTGCCTTGAAGAAGACAATGCTCGTGGTCGCAACGTTTGCGGTAGTTGCCGTGGGGACAGTACCGGCGCTGGCCCAGGCGCAGGTGGTCGACGAGGATCCAGGTCAAGTTCCAATCGCGATAGTGGATTGCGTGATGGGAGGACCTTGCGTTGGTACCCCTGGCAACGACACCATTACCGGTTCCCAGGAGCAAGACTTTATATACGGCCTCGACGGCGACGACCTGATCGACCCGGGCAACGACCGCGCGACCGACTACGTCTCCTGCGGTCCCGGCTTCGACACGGTGAACCAGATGCCCAGGATACTGGAGGATACGAGCGGTGACGTGCAGTACCCATCTGAACCCGACTTTATCGCCGATGACTGCGAGGTAAGGGCGCTGTAGACGCCATCCCTTCCGAGGACTGAGGCACGTAAGCTCCGGTCCTCTCCGTCTCCGGAGACTTGTCGGGAGGTTCTAGCCCTATGTACTGTGGCTTGTCTCCGCCAATTCTAGGACCCGTCCGTAAGTGGCAGCCCATCGTCGGGTGGCTTGAGGCTCAAGGCGGGGCCTTCGAGGGTCTCCACCAGATCTATGGTGCTCCCGTTCAGGGCCTCGCTTACGGGACGGGCGATGCGCACGAGGTCTTCTCCTTCGTGTAAGATGACCTGGTCGTCGTTCCTCGGTTCACCGATACTCAGGCGAACCCGCGTCTCGCCGGCCATCTCGTTGGTAGTTACCGGATCTATACGTAGGACGGTGTTTTCGGGATTGTCAATCTCCCGGAAGAGCTCCTTCGCTTCCTCTGTTATCGTGATCATGCCTCCCCCTCCCTCTACCAGGCCGTCCCGGCGTGAGTCGCCGTTACGAACCTCATACTATGGTCTGGATCGTGCAAGTTCTCGGGTCAGGCTAACATCCCCACCGCGTTCCGTCCAAGGCTGTACCGGGACTGTAGTTCCGTGGTAGCTGATATACAATCAAGCGAGTTGTGAGCAAAGAAGCAGGAGAAGAGAGCCCGCGATGATGTTGGACCGCGACAAGATCACTTTTTGGACCCGCCTGGGGGCTATCGCGTTGGCTGTTATCTTTATCTTCTCGGGGATAATCTACGGCGTTGGCACGAACTCCAGCCTTCTGGACGTCCTGGGCAGCAACTCCGCGGGACAGGAACAGGAGCAGACGATGGATTCCGCGGAACAGATAACCCGGGCTGAGCAGGAGCTCGAAGAGGACCCGGAGAACGTAAGGGTCATAAGGCGACTGGCAGGCCTGTATATCCAGGATGGCCGCACTCAAGAGGCAACGGAGGTCCTGGAGAGCGGCCGTGAAGCCGCCCCCGACGATCCGGTACTACCACTCTACCTCGGCCAGGCTTACGAGAGGAGAGCGCAGGCGCAGACGGACGAGGAAGAGCGCACGGCCACGTACCAGCAGGCCGGGGATGCCTACGCTGCCGCGGCGGACCTTCAGAGCGATAAGCCCCAGGCTTACCTGTCGGCGGGGCAGGCCTACGAGCAGGCCGGCGACAAGGGCAGAGCCATCCAGTACTGGAACGGCTACCTGGAGTTGGAGCCTGAAGGCGAACAAGCCGACGCCGTCAAGGAGCGCATCGCGACCCTGCTGGAGGGCGAAGAAACCACCAACGGAGCCAAAAGCGGTGCCGAAGGTGGGGCCTTCAAGGCCAAGCAGTGATCCACACTTCCCGCCGAAGGCGTATAATTAATGAGTGAAGCGGATGGGAACGGCAAGGACTACTAGGAGGAACGCATGAACCCTGCTCTGATTCCGGGTCTCGGCACGGTCGGGCCGACGGAGTTGATCATACTGCTAACGATTATCCTTTTGCTCTTCGGGGCTAAACGCATCCCCGAGCTTGCAAAGGGCCTTGGCTCCGGCGTTCGGGAGTTCAAGAAGGGCACCTCGGGCAAGGGCGAGCCGGACGAACTGAAGGATGAGAAAGAGAAGAAGGGCGAAGAGCTGCCCGGCGCGGTCAGCGAGGATACCCACAACGCCCGCATGAACGAAGAGGCCGCCCGCGAGGAGCGCGCCAGCGAGCGTTCGAGTGAGCCCGCTGGAGAACGCACCGGCGAGCGCGTGGAACAGGGTGCAAAACGCGCCGAGCAGAACCTCTAGACTCAACACACTAAATGGCAGGACGACTGCGGCTCCCAACCAGTAGTCCGCGCGACGAAGCGCGGATGAGTCTTATAGAGCACCTCGAAGAGCTCCGTTCCAGAATCTTCAGGGTAGGTATCGCGTTCGTTGTTGTCGCCATCGCCGCCGGGTTCTTCGTAGAAGACATCTTCGAGTGGCTGCTCGCGCCTTCGGACCTCCCGTACCTGAACTACCTCGGGCCGGCACAGGGTCTGCTCACCGACATAAAGCTAGTCCTGTTTACGGCCTTCTTGTTGACGCTACCGGTCCTGATCTACCAGGCCTGGATGTTTGTGGCCCCGGCTGTCGGCGAGATGGGGCGAGCCAAGACTTACATACTCGTTGCCCTGTCCTCGTCGTTGTTCCTGGCGGGAGTAGCTTTTGGTTACTATGTAGTCCTCCCCATAGGCTTGCAGTTCCTACTCGGCTACGCCCCCGAGCGCTACAACGAAGTAATAACAGCGGATTCTTACCTGCCGTTCGTGACACGTTTCCTCCTAGCCTTCGGCATCGTCTTCGAGCTACCGGCGGCGACCCTCGTCGGCGCGTGGATGGGGCTCATCACCGCGCCGGTTCTCAGGCGGTACCGCAAGCACGCTCTCGTCGTGAACGCCGTCCTCGCCGCCGCTCTGACACCCGGACAGGACCCGTTCAGCATGATCCTCATGGCGGTACCGATGATTCTCATGTACGAGGTCAGCATCTTCATCGCCCGCTTCGTCAATCCGGTCATACCGCACGAGGAGGCTCTGGAGGCTTCGCCGCTCTCAGACCGCCTGCCCGAACCCGACGAGAACGACGATGAAGACTCCGGCGACAGGGTCGATAGAGACCTCTAGCTGGTCCTCCGCGAGGCGCGCCTCGAAGCGCTGCATGGATCGTCCGAAAGGTTCTCGGTGAAGCCTCTTATAAACGAGTGTTTAACGATCCTGCTCGGCCGCGATGTTGTGTAACTCCATCCCCTAAAACTGGACCATCGATGGCGGTGACGCTGGAAGTCTCGACCCCGAGGAGATGGCGTTCGCACCTCTTTCAGGCCAAAAGCCCCTCGCGGGCACCTCCGGGAGCCGGAGAAATTTTTTATGTTGCATGCGTGTTTCATGGCGCCTTTTGTGATAGAACCCTGCGTCATGGCAGCAGGTAGTTCAGTAGGGTTCCCGGCGGCCTATCTCCGGCTGCTCCGGCCGAAGCAGTGGACGAAGAATGGTTTCGTTCTGGCCGGGGTGGTGTTCTCGGGGGAGGTTTTGCAGGCGGAGAGTGTGGTGGCCGCGCTCCTGGCGTTCGCTGCCTTCTGCGCGCTCTCGGGGTCGGTATACGCGGCCAACGACATCCTGGATGTTGAGGAGGACCGCAAGCACCCGACCAAGCGTCTGAGACCCGTAGCGAGCGGGGAGATACCGGTGAGTATCGCGATCGTCTATGCGGCCTTTCTCGGCCTCTTCGGGTTGGCGATTGCCTTCTCGATAAACTTCGAGGTAGGTCTGGTGGGCCTGGCTTATATGGGTTTGCAGGCGCTCTACACTCCGGTTCTCAAGCACGTTGCCCTGCTCGACGTAATGAGCATCTCCGCGGGGTTCGTGTTGCGGGCGCTCGCTGGAGTGGCGGCGGTTGGGGAGCCGATCTCGCCGTGGCTCGTTATCTGTACAGGTTTGTTGACGCTGTTTCTGGGTTTCTCCAAGCGGCGCTACGAGCTGTTCGATTTGGGGGAGAGTGCCCAGGCGTATCGTAGGAACCTCAAGGATTACTCCGTGGAGATGCTCGACCAGATGATGATGATCATGGTGGCAGCCACGATTATCGCTTACACGATGTACACGTTTACTTTCGCCTTTCACCTCCGCGCTTATATGATGATGAGCGTACCGTTCGTGGTCTACGGGGTCTTGCGGTACCTTCTCCTCGTTCATCGCGATGGCGGAGGCGACCCGGACACCCTGCTGCTTCGGGACCGCCCGTTGCAGATCAGCCTTTTGCTCTTCCTCGCCGTAGTCATGGCGGTTATCTATTTCTTCTGAGAGACTGCCCGCGTGGAACGCATAAAGAGAAACCTCGTTCTTGCCCTGGGGCTCGGCGTCGCCGTGTATCTGGCGCTCGCGGTTGCGAGTGGGTTCGGGGATCTACGGGACGCTCTGGGCGACTTCCGCTGGTCGCTCGTGCCGCTGATCTTCGGCCTCGTCACCCTCTCGTACGTGGTGCGCTATGCCCGGTGGTCTTATTATTTGCGCCTCCTCGGGGTGCGGATGCCCTTCGTACAGGATGTCGTCATCTTCGTGGCGGGGCTCTCGATGACGATCTCGCCGGGCAAGCTCGGGGAGGTCCTGAAAAGTGTATTTATTCGGCAGGTAAACGGCGCTCCGGTGGCCCGCACCGCCTCCGCGGTCGTCGCGGAGCGTGCGACAGACGGAACCGGTATGGTTGCGTGGGGGTTGATCGGTGCCTTAGCCTTTAGCTTTGGTCCGAGTAGTCTTCTTCTGTTCCTGGGAGCAACGGCGGCCGGCATTATCGTCCTCCGCTCCAGACGTCTCTCTCTCCTCGCCGAAAGAATATTGCTGAAGGTCCCCCTCTTGCATCGCCTGGCGCCGCACGTCCGGGACTTTCACGGGGCCTCGAACCAGTTGCTGGCGCCGGGTGCGCTCCTCATCGGGACCGCTATCTCGTTCTGTTCGTGGGGGTTGGAGATCCTGGCCGTGTATTTATGCGCCGTGGGGATAGGAGTCGAGACACCCTTCCTCGTGGTTGTCTTCATCTTCGTGCTTGGCTCGCTCGGCGGCGCCCTAACCATGCTGCCGGGTGGCATAGGCGCGGCTGAGGCGGGGATGTTCGGGTTGTTCACCGCCTTGGCCGGGCTACCGGCCGGGCTCGCCGCGGCCCTGACGTTCATCATACGGCTCTCTACCCTGTGGTTCGCTACTCTCCTCGGCGTCGTTGGCCTCTTTGCCGTGCAACGCGTGATCGGCGAACCTGCGGTAGAGGCAGCGGATGCCAAAGTGCATGATGCTGAGGCGCGGGACCGTAAAGAGCCCCGAGGCGTAGTATGAGTGGTGGCAAGTACTCACCAGGGCTTGTGGCTCGTGAAGCGGTTCTTGACCGTGTGTTATAAACGATAGCAATATGCGAATAATAATCTCCGAAAAAGCCAACGCAGCAAAGAAGATAGCCCAGTTCCTCGCCGAAGGGCCGGTCCGGGAGGGCAAGCACCGCTCGGTCCCGCACCACACCTTCACCTGGCGAGGTGAGGAGTGCGTCTCGGTGGGTCTCAAGGGTCACGTCCTCAACCTCGAGTATCCGGAGGAGTACTCCAACTGGCAGAAGGTTGAGCCGTCTGCCCTCATAGACGCGGAGATCCGGAAGTCCGTCTCCGAGAAGGGTGTGGCCGAGGCGGTACGCGCTCTGTCTAAAAAGGCTGACGCGATTATTATCGCCACTGACTTCGACCGGGAGGGCGAGTTGATCGGGGTCGAGGCCCTTAGCCTCGCCTTCGAGGCCAACCCGGGGCTCATGGATCACGTCCAGCGGTCACGCTTCTCCGCGCTTACCAAGGGCGAGGTGACGCGTGCCTTCGATGAGCTCGTGGAGGTCAGCACGGAGCTTGCGGCTGCTGGCGAGGCGCGGCAGGATATAGACTTGATCTGGGGCGCGACCCTTACCCGTTGGGTCTCCCGCGCCACGAAGCGCTACGGGAGCGCGTTCCTCTCCGTTGGCCGCGTCCAGAGCCCGACCCTGGTCCTCATCGCCGAGCGCGAGCGTGAACGCCGCGCCTTCATCGCCGAGCCGTACTGGGAGATAGAGGCGTCGCTGCGCAACGGTGAGGCGTTCACCGCTCGCCACGCCACGGCACGCTTCTGGGAAGAGGCAGCGGCAAGGTCGGCTCACGAGAACCTGACGGATGTGGCGCGCGTCACGGAGGTAAAGGAGAAGTCGGCAACGCGGCCGGCCCCGATACCGTTCAACACTACCGGTTTCCTCTCGGCGGCGGCAAACATTGGCATCAGCCCTTCACGGGCGGCGCGTCTCGCCGAAGACCTGTACACCGATGGTTACCTCTCCTACCCGCGTACCGACAACACTGTTTACCCGGTCTCCCTGGACCTGCGCGAGGTTCTGGGGGAGCTAAAGAGGGTCGAGGGCGTGGGGCCATACGCGGAGAAGCTACTTTCGAGTGAAAAACTCTCGCCGACGCGCGGTAAGAAAGAGACGACGGACCACCCGCCGATCTATCCAACCGGTTACGCCTCCAAGAACGCTCTCAGGGATGACCAGTGGAAGATCTACCAACTCGTCGTGAGACGTTTTCTGGCGACCCTGAGCGCGCCCGCGAAGACGCTGCGGACCACGGTACGCCTGGAGTCTGGCGGGGAGCCGCTCGTCTCGGGTGGTACGGTCGTAACGCAGGAGGGCTGGCTTGCGGTCTATCCCTACGGCAGGCGGCCGGACGAGGAGATACCTTCGCTCTCCGAGGGGCAGGAGGTCCAGGTAACGGGGACCGAGCTGCTCTCCAAGGAGACCCAGCCGCCGGGACGGTACGGGCAGGGACGTTTGCTCCGCCTCATGGAGGAGCTTGGGCTTGGTACGAAGGCGACGCGTCCGTCCATCATCCAGAACCTCTACGACCGGGGTTACGTACATGATGACCCTCTCGTACCGACCGAGACCGGCATCGCGGTGGCCTATGCTCTCAAGGACTTCGCCTCGGAGATAGCGACCCACGAGATGACCGCCGAGCTCGAGAGGAGCATGGATCAAATCTCCGAGGGTAGTATCTCCAAGGACACCGTCGTAGATGAGTCACGCGACGTCCTGCGGCGGGTCTACGAGCATCTGGAGAGCTCCGAAGAGCAGTTCGCGGATATTGTCTGGGATGGCATTCGGGGGGACTCCATACTCGGGCCTTGCAAAAAGTGCGGCGAGAACCTCACCATCCGCAAGGCAAAAAAGAGCGGCAAGCGGTTCGCGGGTTGCTCGGGATACCCCGACTGCGACCAGACCTACTCGCTGCCGCCTCGCGGCGAGATCGTGTCCCTCGGGACGCTCTGCGAGGAGTGTGGCTCCCCAGAGGTAAAGGTTCTCGGAGGCCGGCGCCCCTGGATCACCTGCATAGACTTGCAATGCCCGAAGCAGCAGGAGAAGCGTAAGGTCGCAGCCGAGGCGAAGGCCGCCAAAGCAGAGGCCGCGGAGGCAGCAAAAGCCGCGAAGGCAGCGAGTAACGGAGACGAGGAGGGGGGGGAGGGCGTATCCAAGACGCAAAAAAAGACGACCGCGAAGCCCGCGTCAAAGACCAGGAAACCAGCTGGCACCAGGGCGAGAGCCAAGACGAGCACCACGGCCAAGGCAAACGGCAAGACGAGCACAAGGGCCAACACCAAGGCCAACGGCAAGACAAAGGCCGTGGAGGAGGCTGGCACGCAGGAGTTGGAGAAGTCCACCACGTAGAGGAGCGGTTGGGTTCTCTCGTACTAGAGGAAGACTCCAGGGCCGTCGAACCTTCGCCGCTCATCCGGGTTGGCGGGCATCTCCTGGTGTGGACGATAGCTGTCGTGGTGTGTTACTCTGCCGCGCTATAGTTGAGAGATACGAAAAATTCTTAGAAAGAAAGCTAGTTTGGCTCCCGTAATAGGCGTAACTGCAACCTTGAAGCAAGACCTGGACTCTGTAGCAACGCGGCCTCTGGGCTCGTTTGTGCGGGCGGACCTGGACTATGTGTCCGGCGTGGCTCAAGCCGGTGGGGTACCGGTAGTGCTGCCGCCGATCGCTGACGTGGCCGAGGAGGTGGCGGGTAGCATAGACGGGCTCTTGCTGTGCGGGGGCAGCGACCTCGACCCGGGCTACTATGATGAGGAGCCTCTCCCCGAGCTCGACGTTACTCTCCCCGAGCGGGACGCCTTTGAGATGGCTCTTATAGGGTATGCGCTAGAGCGAGGGATACCGGTGTTCGGGATCTGCCGGGGTTTGCAAATCTTGAACGTAGCTCTGGGTGGGACGCTCTATCAGGACCTCCCGAGTCAGCTTGGGAACGGGTCCATTGCGCATCGCCAGCAGATGCCCAAGTGGCAGTGGACGCACGAGGTCGAGGTAAGCGGCGGGTCCAATGTCGCGAAGATTATGGAAGTCGGCGGGCTCCGCGTCAACTCTTACCATCACCAGGCGGTCAAGGACCTGGCCGACGGCCTCGTGGTCTCCGCCCGGGCCTCCGACGGGGTTGTGGAGGCCGTGGAGTCCCGCAACCTCTCCGAGCGCTGGCTGGTTGGGGTACAGTGGCATGCTGAAGCCATGCGCGACCATGGCCACGAGCACCGCAACCTCTTCGCGGCGCACGTCGCCGCCGCGGAACGGTACGCTATTCGCGAGGCTGCGGCGTAGATTCTGGACGGACCCTGGCCACGCGTCTCTCTCGTGGCCCTTTCGTCACGGTCGAGGGGTTGGATTTCTCCGGCAAGTCCACTCTAGTGCGTAACCTCAAGACGCTTTTCTCGGACCTCGATCCGCCTCCCTTCTTTACTCGCGAGCCGGGTGGCACGCCCGCCGCTGAGCGCATCCGGGAGGTACTACTAGATCCGGAGCTAGACATGGACCCGTGGACAGAGGCGTACCTGTATGCCGCGGCGCGGGCCGGCCTCGTGCGTGGCAGCATCCTACCCCGCTTAGAGAGTGGCCGGGTCGTGGTCTGCGAGCGCTTTCTCGACTCGAGCCTCGCCTACCAGGGTGTTGGTCGGGGTCTCGGCGTTGCCGCCGTGCGCGAGTTGAACGAACAGGCTATCGGCGACGTAGTGCCCGACGCGACCTTTTACCTGCGGTTGTCTCCTGAAGAGCGTATCCGGAGAGCTCGCGAGTCCGGCGCTACGCTCGATCGCATCGAGAAGGCTGGCGACGACTTTATGAAGCGCGTGGAAGAGGGATTCGAGGAACTCGCTCGCTCCGAGCCGGATCGCATAAAAGTGCTCGACGCTTCGCTGCCACCGGAGAGGCTTGCGGAGGCCATCAGAATAGAGATCCTGAGCTTGCAGGACAGCAGGCCATGAAGACGTTTAGCGGCATTCTCGGGAACGAGCCGGTCTTAGGGCTGCTGGATGGCGCACTCGTCTCCGGTGAGGTCGCCCATGCTTACCTGTTCCACGGCCCGCCCGGAGTTGGGAAGCATACTGTTGCCTACCGTTTTGGGGCTGCGTTGGTCTCTGGTGGTGACGGGGGTGCGGAGGACCGGGCCTTGCGGGGGCTACATCCCGACCTCGACGAGGTCTATCCGGAGGGCCAGTTTACGACAATCGGGCAGGTCCGGGAGGTGGTGCGCCGGGCGGCGAGCCGGCCTTTCGAGGGTGCCCGGAGGGTGTTCATCCTGCATGCCGATACCTTTAACATTCAGGCGGCCAACGCCTTGTTGAAGACGTTGGAGGAGCCGGAGGGCGAGGCGGTGTTCATTCTTCTCGCGGCGTCACGCAAGGAGGTGCTGCCGACGATCGCCTCTCGCACCCAGTTGTTGCGCTTCGACCCGGTGCCCCTGGGTGAGGTCTCGTCTTTCTTGACGCGGCGAGGACACGCGGAGGATGACGCGCGGCTCGCGGCAGCCCTCGGGCGGGGCAGCGTCGGGCTCGCGCTGCGGTACGCGGAGGAGGAAGAGTCGAGGGAGCTGCGGGAGGACGTCGTGAGAGCGGGATTCTCCTTCGATGCCTCTTTCGAGGAGCGGTACGGGGCCGGCGAGGCTATCTTCGCGCGGGCTGAGAAGGTCGGAGAGGCGCGCGAGAAGGCGTACCTGGCGAAGTTCGAGGATGCGGAAGGGGAGCCCGGCGGGACTTCCGGTGGGAGGGTGGACCGTCGGGCTAGGGAGGCGGCGAAACGATTACGTAGGGCGGCGCGGGATGGGGCGGTAGCGGAGGCTCTAGGGCTTCTGGCGCTCTTGTATAGGGACGTAGCGGTGGTGGCGGCTGGGGCGCCGGAGCTAGCGGCAAACGCGGACAGGTTGGAGGCTATGCGGGCGCGTGTCCGGGAGAGGCCGGGGGCGGATTGGGCCGGGGCTGCCCGGGGATTGGGAGAAGCGCGGGCCGAGCTGGCGTATAATGTCTCCCCGGAAGCAGTTCTGGAGGTAGCGCTATCGCGGGCCCGGCAGAAGATACTAGGGTTCTCCCCCGTCTCGTAGACGTACGCATCCCCGGCAAGGGGGTGTCGAAGCTCTGCCATGCGCGAGATCTGGACCTCAGAGTAGGCAACAGGGTCGTCGTCGAGACCGAGGATGGTGTCTTTGTGGGCCGCGTCGCCCTGACTCCAAGACGCCGCGAACCTTACATGCTTCCCTACGACATCTTGCGCGTCGTGGACCCGGAGGATGAGAGGGTGGAGGATGCACATCGGGAGCTCGGGCGGGGCGTCCGCAACGAGGCCCAGAAGCTCGCCCGCGACTACCAGATAAAGGGCGTCGAGTTCTTCGGCTGCGACGTTTCTCTGGACGGGTCTTATATAGAGGTGAAGTATGGGGCGGAGGGCCGGCCGAACCTGAACCGGGTTTCGGACGCTCTCGAACGCCTGTACGAGGCCAGGATCATGTTGCGACAGTACACGTTTATCGAACGCGCCTCGGACACCGGCGGATGTGATACGTGCGGGGTCCCTTTGTGTTGCGCTACGTGGAGTGGGGCGAGGAGCATGGGACCGGTAAACGTCAGGCTCGCCAAGCAACAAGGCGTCACGCCGAACGACAAGATCATGGGCTGCTGCGGTGAGGTGAAGTGTTGCATGCGCTACGAGCACGACGTCTACAAGGAGTTCAAGGAGCGCGCGCCCTACAGGAACACTACCGTGCAACTCGAAGGCAGGGAAGGCCAGGTCGTGGATTACTCGATGGTCAAGGACTCCGTCATGGTCCAGTTCGGGAGCAAGAGGAGCGAGCGCGAGTTGATCCCCCTGGGCCGCCTCGCCCCCGAGAACCCAGGTATAGAACCGGCCGACCCCGAAGACTGGGCTACCGAGAACCCACGAGACGCAAACGGGCAAGGTGCCGACAGGCCAGAGGTACCGGATACTGATTCGTAGGCGCTGTTCGTGCTAGGAAACCTCTGTGACGTGCCGGGCGTGCTCGTCGGTCACGCTACGGATGAAATCGGTCTGACCGGTTGCACGGCGGTTCTCTTCGATGCCCCGGCGGGGGCGGTCGTTGGCGTGGACGTGCGCGGGTCGTCGCCCGGGACACGCGAGACGGACCTGCTCAGCCCCATTGGCCGCGTCGAAGAGACCCACGCCATACTCTTGACCGGAGGCAGTGCCTTCGGCCTCGGGGCGGCTGGTGGCGTCGTGAGCTATCTCGAAGAGAAGGGCGTCGGTTACGATGTGGGGGTGGCCCGCATCCCGATGGTCCCGGCCGCGGTGATCTTCGACCTCGCCGCCGGTGACTCCAACGCACGTCCCGGCGAGCACATGGGTTATGAAGCTGCGGCTGCCGCCGGGAGTGGTAACTTCGCGCAGGGCAGCGTCGGCGCGGGGATGGGCGCCACCGTAGGCAAGGTTCTCGGACCCGAGCGGGCGATGAAGGGCGGTCTGGGGAGCGTATCCATCGATCTCCCCGGGGGCCTCGTAGTCGCGGCGATTGCCGTGGTCAACGCCTTCGGAGACATCCGCGATCCCTCGACCGGCGATATAGTCTCCGGACCGAGGCTGCCGGACGGCACAATCGCCGACTCCGTGGAGCATCTCGCGGAGGCGGCACGCTTCATGCGGTGGGGTAGCAACACTACCCTGGGGATAGTGGCGACCAACGCCCGTCTCACCCGGCCTCAGGCTACCAAGATCGCCCAGATGGCCCAGGACGGCCTCGCCCGCACCATCTCGCCGGTGCACACATCCATAGACGGCGATACTGTCTTCGCCGCCTCTATCGGTGGGCCGCCGAACGAAGAGAATCGTGACTCTACTGGAGATCCTATCGGGGTAGTGGCGGCCCCTGACGTGGTGGGGGCTTTCGGGGCGCGCGTGATGGCCGAGGCCGTGCTGCGCGCCGTCCGTGTCGCGAGAGGTGTGCCAGGTCTCCCAGCCGTCTCCGACGCTGTGACATAGAGTAGCTGGCTTTATCAGGCTGGCGAGTCGGCCCTGTTGCTGCTGGCGCAAGATCTAGACAGCGCGTTCCAGGAGAAAAGAGCAAATGGGCGATGAGGAGATCCTGGAAGAAGGTATACCTGGTGAAGGTCGTGTGAGTGTGTGATCTGCGGTAAAGAGACCGACGGGGAGTTTTCCAGGGTGGTCATCTCCCGAGCCCACACAAGCTAGTCGTATGCAAGGAGTGCTTCCATGGCAGGCACAACCGTATGCAACGCGTTGATGAGTACTTCGTTTACAACGTGGACTATTGACGAAGAGCTGGAGGAAAAGGTCCGGTGGGGCTACGAAAAGCAGCTCTTAGCCAACAGTTGTCACGCGCCAGCTAGCAGATTCTCATTAAAGAAGCCCCGTCAACCAACTTGGTTGACGGGGCTTTCTACAGAGGATGACTTCTCTTAGCTGAAAGGTGACGGCTAAAAGTTCCCTTACGCTGCCGCGCCTTCGGGGATCAGGATGCCCCGTCCGCCGGGTATGCGGCCGTTGTTGAGGTCGTTGACCGCGTCGTTGACCGCGTCGAGCGAGTAAGTAGTGGTTTGCAGGCTGACCTTGCCCTGGGCCTGTAGCGTCATAAGCTCGGCCAGGTCATTGTAGGTGCCGACCAGGTTGCCGACGATGTTGCGCTCGCTGGAGATGACGTCTATCGTTGGAACCTCTATGGTACCGCCGTAGCCGATGATGTAGTGAGAGCCGGCGCGCTTCGTGATGTTCCACCCGTCCTTCTCGGCGCCCATCTCGCCGACGAAGTCGAGCACGACCTCGGCGCCGTTGCCGTCGGTCATCTCTAGGATCTTGTCTACGTGTGAGCCGTCCGCGAGGACGGTCTGGTCGGCGCCGAGTTTTTTGGCTACTTCCAGCGCCTCCTCGGAGCGATCCATGACGATGACCTCAGTGGCGCACAGCGCCTTCAAGGACTGGATGCCGATATGACCCAGGCCTCCGGCCCCTATGACCACCGTCCGCGTCCCGGGGGGCAACATCGGCACTGCCTTCTTTACCGCGTGGTAGGCGGTAAGCCCCGCGTCGGCGTGAGCGGCGACATCCTGAGGCTCCACGCCGTCGGGCAGTTTGATCACGGCCCGCGCGTTGGTCTTGAGGAGTTCCGCCATACCCCCGTCGGTGTCGATGCCAGGGAAGAGGGGGTTCACACAGTGCATGTCGTCCCCGTTACGGCACGCCCGGCACAGGCCGCAGGTGATGTGCGGGTGCACGATGACAGCGTCGCCCACCTCGACGTTGGAGACCGCCGAGCCGACCTCGTGTACCCAGCCGGCGTTCTCGTGTCCCGGGGTGTAGGGTAGCTCTATGCCGACCAGAGGAGCCCACTGGCCCTCGATTATGTGCAGGTCCGTCCGGCAGAGGCCAGCTCCGCCGATGCGCACGATCACGTCCAGGGGACCATCGGCTTTGGGTTCCTCCACCTCTTCGATCTTCAGCGGCTCGGTACCTATGTCCTCGTTGTACTCATACAGTCGCGCTGCTTTCACGCGGTTGCCTCCTCGGGGTCTGGAATTCCATAACGGGTGGCCAGAAGCCCCCGGCACATCCCGGCGTTCCCTTCGATGCTCAACCGGGTTAGCCTGGCGAACCGGAGGTGATCCACGACTGCCCCTTCGGGTACCGGGTTGCCGTCAGGATCCACCACGAGTGGCGCCTCTGGACACGTGTCTAGCCCAAGCTCCTCCCTGCGGCTCAGGTACTTCTCCTTCGTCTCGGATGCTGGCACTTCTTCGAGCCGCATCCGCGCCAACTCCTTAGCGGAGCGTCCCGCCGCCAGGAGTTCCCGGCACAGGCGCTCCTGACGGGCGACGAAGGCCTTGCGGCGGAAGATGGTGCGTAACTCTTCCAGGCTCTCCCCCTCGGTGTCTCCGGGGAAGGTGCCCTCGAAGCCTCGCTCCTGCGCCATGCCGGCGTTGATCTCCGGGGAGGCGTGGTGGTCGTCCAGGATAATACGCGCTCTCTCGACGCCCGGTACCGACAGCACCGCCGCCTTGGCGTCCGCCACCATCAAGTAGGCGAAGTTGGGCGCGCAGAAGGGGGTTGGGAGCCTGAGCCGGACATCCACCTCGTCGTCCGCGACCTGGAGGTCGGCCACGAACTTCAGGTCCGTGATCGGCTCGTCTAGCTCGGGGTCCCGGACGCCCGAAAGGGCGTCCAGGACCGCTGCCTCGGTAGGCTTCACCGTACGGGAGCCTCCGGGTAGGTGTCCTCGCTGCCGGCGGCCACCGCTTCCGGCTGCGGGATTTCGGAGGGCACCTCGAGGTCGTACAAACGTGCGGCGTTGAGCCCCAGGACCTTGCGCTTTATGTCCGGGGTGAGCTGGTCGTACTCGTCCATCTCCTCGGGGATCTGGAAATCCACGAACTTCTCGACGAGCCACTTGGGCTGCCAGATAGCGTAATCGCTGGCAAAGAGGATGCGATCTTCGTCCAGCCAGTACAAAAGCTCGCCCATTATGCGCGCGAAGTACTTGGGCCTGGTGTGCATGAATGGCATTGCTACCGCCATGCCGGCGTAGACGTTGGGCTCCTGCACGGCGATCCAGCAGAAGTCCTCCAGCCGTGGCAACCCTATGTGCTCGACGATGAAGTTGAGGTTGGGGAAGAGAGACGCCGCCTCGTCCACGTCCGCGACATCGAACGCGTCCTTGTTCAAGGGCGTGATCGTCGGTCCCTTGTGGACGTGGATGTTCTTTATCCCTAGCTCCTCGCACTTCTCCAGGTGGCGTTTGGCCCACTCGTCCTTGAGGCTCCAGCCCTTCGATTGGCCGTTCCACTCAGCGGTGTAGAGCTTTACACCCTTGAGGCTGTAACGGTTGGTCAGTTCCTCAAGATACTCCAAGCCTTGCTCGCCAGAGCGTGGGTCGAACGAACCGTTGAGGATGAACTTGTCCGGGTACTTCTCCTTGAGCACCGCGTCCTGCTCGGTGGTGTTGAAGCCGTTTACGTAGAAGTCCTTGAGGTAGGTCGGTTGGAAGATAGCCTTGTCTACGTATCCGATCTCGAAGAGGTCGTGCATCATGTCCTCTTCGGAGTACTTCTGGAATTTCTCCTCGGGCCAGAGGTACTCCTCGGGGCTCAAAGCGCTATGGTAGCCGTAGAAGCAGTCGATGAACTGCTTACCGTGGATGTTTGCCTGGTTCTCCGGGCTCCCGTCCCAGAAATGGACGTGCCCGTCTACCACGAAATACTTCTCGCCGTCTTTCTCGTACAAGGTGATTCTCTCCTTTCCCACTACACCGCATAGGCGCAGCTAAACGATACATCCCCCGAGCTTCTACCTCTATACTGTGATTTGAGTTACACGAAAAAGGTATTCTGCCCAAACCAGATTAGAGGGTTTGCAATATTCCGGCGCCACCTCCTTTCCCTGACCGAAAACTGGCTGTTATTGTAACCAATACAGCATCTTCCTGCCACCGTCTCACTCGAATCGTGGCTTCCACTGTGTGGCGAGCGTGCTCCGCGTGCTATTGCTTCTCTAGTACGGCCTCTCGATCCACTCGGGTTCCGGGGTGATCTCCTCTTCGGGCTTGGCCCCCGCCTCGTTGGCCCCGGTACCGCTTACGGTCTGCAAGACTCGCACCTTCATGTCCTCTTCGCAGTAGATCTGGCACGAGAGCCGCACCTTCTCCAAAAGGTCACGCATCTCGAGGATCACCATCTCCGCCTGGGTCATCTCCTCGGGCTCACCCTCCAAAAACTCTACCTGACAGGTGGCGCACTTCGCGTAGCTCCCGCACACGTGCATAATGTCCACCTTCGCGTCCTCCTCGATAGCCAGGACCATCCGCTTACCGTCCTCGACGTCGAAGGTGCCTTCTCCCTCTACATCTAGCTTTGGCATCCGTCTCTCCTCTCGTTCCTCTGGAAAGCAACGTCTTCGAGCCGCGCCGAAGCCGCCCCGGCCGCCCGTTGGACCATCTCTATGAGCTGCGATCCTTCGCTCCGGATACGCCGGGCCGTGGTAGAGAGACCTATGGCGCCTTCCACTTTACCGCCCTGGCTCTTAACCGGCGCCGCCACGCCGCAGAGATTCTGCGTGAATTCTTCGAAGTCCGTAGCCACCCCCACCATGCGAACCTTGTTCAGGTGGGCGTGCAACTGGGCGGGCCGGACGATGGTTCGCGGCGTAAAGGCCTCCAGACCGTGATCGGCTATGTAGTCCTCCACGTATTCGGAGCCCATGTCAGCCAACAGCACTTTGCCCAACGCTAGCGCGTGGGAGGCGCCGTGAAATCCTTTCGCCACCCCCACGGGAGGGCTCCGCGGCGGGGATTTCACCTGCGTTACCTCCACTTCCCCGCCCGATAGTACCGCAGCGTAGGCGTACCTCTGGGCGCGCCACGCAAGCTCCTCGACGACCGGCTCGATCCTGAGGTCGAAGTCGCTCTTGGAACTCTCACTGAGCCTGGAGATGGCGGGGCCGATCCTGTAGCCCCCGCAACGAGGAACCTTCTCGATGTACCCCTCCTCAACTAGTATGTTGAGCAGGTAGTAGCAACTAGAGAGGTTGGTCCCTACCTCGCAGGCTAGCTCCTTCGCCGTCAACCTCTCACCTCGCTGGCTGACGAGGTCCATGATTCTGAAGACTCGCCGGACGCTCTTGAACTTGAGATCGCCCTGCTTCTCACCCATCAGGGAGTTGCTAGAGCCTCTGCCCTCATAATTGGGCTTCATCGATGCTTACCCCTAAACTCCTCTTCGCTTGCCCCTGCATCGCATTCTATCTTCTCTAACACACCGGGTTTTCCATTTTTCTGTGATTTTTTGCACATTGTTGGAAAAAGCACACCTCGATTCTTGTAGCTTTTGGCACTCGCTTCTATCATGGCCCTACAAGTTAAAGAGGTAGCAAAGGGGGCGATAGGGGAATTAGGGGAAAAGGTAGTCCCAAACTATAGTTACAGGGCGAGTCGTTTTCGAGAGGAGTGAGTAAAGCTAGTGGCGCGCAAAAGCGTTTCCAAGGCTCACGCGAAGATCCAGGAGCTTTCCTGGGAGCCGACCTTCGTAGAGAAGGATCCCAAGTACAAGACCGACTACACGTTCAAGGAGGGCGGGCAGAAGGACCCGATGAAGCAAGTTCTGCAGTCCTACTTCCCCATGCAGGAGGAGAAGGACCATCGGGTTTACGGCGCCGTTGACGCCGCGATCCGCGGGAACATGTGGCGTCAGGTGCAGCCGCGGTGGATGGAGTGGCAGAAGCTCTTTTTGAGCATCATTCCTTTCCCGGAGATATCGGCTGCAAGGGCGATGCCACTATTAACGGAGGCCGTGCCGAACCCCGAGATCCACAACGGGCTCGCGTTCCAGATGATCGACGAGGTAAGGCACTCGACGATTCAGATGAACCTCAAGCGCGAGTACATGAGGAACTACATCGACCCCGCCGGGTTCGACATCACCGAGAAGGCTTTCTCCAACAACTACGCGGGGACCATCGGCCGCCAGTTCGGCGAGGGGTTCACCACCGGCGACGCTTTGACGGCGTGCAACATCTACCTGCAGGTCGTGGCGGAGACGGCGTTCACGAACACCTTGTTCGTGGCGATGCCGTCCGAAGCGGCTGCAAACGGCGACTATCTGCTGCCCACCGTGTTCCTCTCGGTGCAGTCCGACGAGTCGCGGCACATGAACAACGGTTACGGCACTCTCTTGATGGCGCTGGCCAACGACGAAAACAAGGACCTCATAGAGCGCGACCTTATCTACTCGATCTGGAACCAGCACGCCGTCGTGGACGCCGCGATCGGGACGATTATCGACTATGGTTCCAAGGACCGGCGTAAGGACCGCGATAGCTACGCGGAGATGTGGAAGCGGTGGTACTACGATGACTACTATCGCAGCTACCTGGTGCCGCTCGAGAAGTACGGCCTGAAGGTCCCGCACGACGTCGTCGAGGACGCCTGGAGAAGGATCTCGGACGACTTCTACCACCACCACGTGGCCCAGTTCTTCGCCACCGGCTGGCCGGTCAACTACTGGCGCATCGATCCGATGACCGATGAAGACTTCGAGTGGTTCGAGAACAAGTACCCCGGCTGGTACGACAAGTTCGGCAAGTGGTGGGAGCACTACAGTTCGCTCTCCGAGCCAAACGGCCACAACCCGATAGCGTTCGAGAACACCGGCTACGTGTACCCACACCGCTGCTGGAGCTGCATGGTTCCGTGCCTGATCCGCGAGGACACCATCATGGACTACGTGGACGGCCAGTGGAGGACCTACTGCCACAAGTGGTGCCACTGGCAGGACACGGTGGCCTACCGCGAGGAGTACAAGGGCCGTCCGACGCCCGCCATGGGCAAGATGACCGGCAAGCGCGAGTGGGAGTCCCTCTACCACGGCTGGGACCTAGCCGACATCCAGCACGACCTCGGCTATGTCCGCAGCGACGGCAAGACCCTGGTCCCGCAGCCGCACGTCCAGTTCGAGCAGGACAAGATGTGGACCACGGACCACTGCAAAGGCATCGAGTTCCAGAGCCCGAACGTGCTGCTGAACGAGATGTCCGACGAGGAGCGCGAGAAGCACATGGAGGAGTACAAGCAAGGCTTCACCATCAACGACACTCTCTAGATTACCTCGGTCCGGCTAAAATTTAGCCGGGAAGCTAAAGAGGAGCGGCCGGATTGCCCGGCCGCTCCTCTTTTCTTACATCATGCGTTCGGATTCCGATATTGTAGGAATTTCTGAATCGTTTTGTGCATATGCATACATATTCTAACATTGAAGGAAACGTCAATTTCGTTTTGACCTGGATACTTTTCGTATGTAAGATCACATTCGAAAGGGGATCATAAGCTAGTTGGCGGTGGGGTAATTCTAGGCGGGAAAGGAGTTGGGTAGCCGGGTCATGGGCAAGGATAAGAAGCACAAGGTTTACTTTGAGCCGGTAGACATCGAGATCGAGGCGGGCGAGGAAGAGACCGTGCTCGACGCGGCGTTCCGGCAGGGTGTAATGTTGATGCACGGGTGCAAGGAAGGGCAGTGCGCGGCGTGCAAGGCGTTTTTGTTGGACGGCGATATGGATATGGACCACTTTTCCACCTTCGCGCTCAACGAGTTCGAGGAAGAGGAGGGGTACGTACTTTTGTGCCGGGCCCACGCCTACAGCGATCTGGAAGTCGAGCTTATCGGCTACCACGAGGACATGCTGCAAACGGGCATCCCCCTACAGCGGATCACCGCCGAAGTCGAAGAGATCGAAGACCTCACCCACGACATAAAGCGCCTGGTGCTCAACCTGGTGGATCCACCGGAGATGCAATTCCTCTCCGGGCAGTACGCCGAGCTTTACATCCCCGGAACCCAGGAACACCGGGCCTACTCCATGTCCAACACCCCGACCGACGACGGCCGCGCGGAGTTCATCATCAGGGTATACCAGGGGGGGCGGTTCTCCGATGACCTGCTAGACAAAAAGCTCGAGGTTGGGGACAGCATCACGATTAGTGTCCCCTATGGTGTGTTCACGCTGCGCGAGAAGTCCGATGGTGATCTCATCTTCGTCGGGGGAGGCTCCGGCATGGCGCCGATACTGTCCATCCTCAGGCACATGGCCGAGAACGGCATCGAGCGTAACGCGACCTTCTACTACGGGGCCAGGACAAAGAAGGATCTCTTCTACCTGGACGAGATACAGGAACTGGGCGAGCAGTTGCCCGGGGAGTTCAAGTTCGTGCCAGTCCTCTCCGAGCCCGAAGAGGACGACGAGTGGGACGGGGAAACAGGTATGGTCACGGACGCGATCAACGACCTCGAGGACGACCTGAGCGGGATGGAGGCCTACATGGCCGGCCCGCCACCCATGATCGACGCCGCCATACCGGTGCTCACGAACCTGGGCCTCGGAGAAGAGCACATCTACTACGACAAGTTCACCCAGACGTCGAAGATGGAAGAGGGAGAGGAGCAGGGGGAAGAGGCAGCGGGGCAGGGAGTAGAGAGCGGGCCAGAGTTCCCCGGAAAGGCCGAGGAGTAGGACCTTAGGCGAGGTACAAGCACTTTGCCCGCGCTCGAACGGAGGAAGGGCATAAAAAGCATATTACGCTTTGGTAGGGAGTACAGCCATACCGATGGGAAAGGGGGTGGTGCATTACGTAGAGTTTTCTTAGTGGGGTAGACAGCAGTGCGGAGAAATCAGGGAAAGGAGGTCGCTTTTGAGTGAACTAGCGCCAGAAGGAAGAGCATTTACAAAGGGGTTAGGAAGAGGAGACAGAAGCATACCCCAGATAATGCTGACGGATGCTGAAGCGGGCGCGGCTGAGTTCGCGGGCTCTGACAGCCGGTCCTACAACTACTTCGAACCCAAAAAGCGTCGCGCGACCAAGTACGAGGATGTAACGTTAGACGTTCAGCCCGATCCCGAGCGTTATCTTACCCAAAGCTGGATTCTGGGTTGGGCCAACGGAGATCTGGGGTACGACCCCAAGTGGACGAAGATACAGTCCTCCGATTGGCACGCGTTCCGCGATCCCAACGAGGAGTGGGAAAAGACGATATACATCAACAACTCCAACTCCGTACGCCAGGTCACGAACGCCATCGAGAACGCCCAGTCCGAGAACGTCTTCCAGTACTGGAACAAGAGTTGGCTTCCGATCATCGCCAAGCACGTCAGCGCCTGGGCGCACGCCGATTACGGGATCGGGATGTACGTCTTCTTGCCCGCGCAACGGGCAGCCCCAACCAACATGCACAACAACGCCATAGCCGTGAACTGCATGCACAAGCTGCGCACCTCCCAGGACATCATGCTCTACAACATGGAACTGATGGACGTCTTCGGAGACGAGTTCGATGGGGAGGTACACAAGGAGACCTGGCTCGAGGACCCGTCCTGGCAGGGCGTGCGGGAGAACGTCGAGCGCCTGATGAACGCCAAGGACTGGGCCGAGACCACCTTCGCCTCCAACATCGTCTTCGAGCCGCTGGTGGGCGATTTGCTCCGCAGCCAATTCGTAGCGCGGTTCGCTCCTCCGCACGGCGATTCTCTGACCCCCTCGGTGATAAGCGTAAGCCAGGCGGAGTTCACTGAGCGCGACCTCAATTATACGAGAGATATGATGACGGAATTCCTCGAGGATGAGACGCACGGGGAAGAGAACAAGCAGCTCATGGAGGGGTGGCTCGAAGAGTGGGTCCCCTACAGCATGCAGGCGGCCAAGGGGCTCGAGCCCATCTGGTCCGAGCCGGAGGTGCAACCAGTGAGCTTCGAGGATTCGTTCGAGCAGGTCAAGAACCGGTTCGAGGGTATCCTCTCTGACCTTGGACTGCGTGTACCGGAAGGGGCGACCCGATGAGCGAAGAGAAGACCCAAGATGGGAAGGGGCAGGAGTTCGACCGCTCCGCGTCGGACAAGTGCGGGGTTACGATGAGCGCCAGCGTCGAAGGCAACGCCATCGCCGAGCTCATGGGCGAGAAAGAGGGGATAGAGGTCACCAAGTACCCGGCCATGATCCGGATCGACGGTGGCAAGATGATGGAGTTCGACATGGCGGAGATCGCCGAGCATCTGGGCGAGGAGGAGTTCACCACTGCCGACTTCGAGGTCGAGACGTCGACCCACTACGGGCGGATGGCGCGCCTCGACGATAGGGTGCTGTTGTTCGCCAACCCCGAAGACGCGGCCGAATACCTCGGTTTCGATCTCCCGGAAGAGGAAGACGAACCGCAACTACCCGGCTGAGCCAAAGCTCACCGGAGGAGAGGGCGGCGGTTCACTCGATGAATCGCCGCCCTTTTTGGTTCGAGAGGCCGTACTGATCGTTGAAAGGAGACGGAGATGTCTGAGGACTCCAGGGATGAAGCATTCCCCGTCAAAGAGTACGAAGAACGGACCCTCAACATGGCCCGGTTGTACTCCCTCTTGCGCCAGGAGTGCGGTATAGAAGACCCCTGGCACGCCATGGTGTTGTCGCTGTGCTCTTTCGAGCGGATGCACCTCAAGGACGGCTGGGAGTTCGTCCTGACCAACCGCAAGGATATAGAGGACGTGGGCCTGCTCTTCGAGCAATCAAACTCCGCCCAGGAGTTCAGAGAGGGGCTCCTGGCGCTGAAGGAGAAGGACCTGAGGGAGCGGCTGGAGAGGGAGAACCTGACGAACGACCTGCTGCCGCCGTAAGGAAGGCTTGCGCTCGCCCCCGGGCGTGGTTAGCTGAGGTAGAGGTCGTGTTACCCGTGCTCCAGCAGGATGTGGGACGCGTCGGGGAGGCTGATGTACCCCCGGTCTCGTGGTCCACGAGGTCGGCGGAGAACTCCTGATCGTTGTGCTTTTTGATGCTCGACACCCGTTCGTCTAGCTCCGCCGTGATCTCCTGCTGCTCGTTCATCCCGAGGAGTACCTCCCTCGCCTGCTCCACCGTCTCTATCCTGGGCAGACTCTGCATCGCTGGCTCCTCCTTTACTGCCGGCCTTTGGTGTTGGCAAAGGCGACGCCCGGGAAAGGGCGCCGCTTTCGGGAGTGCTTCGACCTCACACTATGTCCATGTCCATGCCGGCCTTCATCACCGCCGCTGCGCCCAACCCCGCGGGGGGCTCGGCGATCACAACCTCGGCGGTGACGACGAGGCTGCCGATGGAGGCCGCGTTCTGCAAGGCGCTCCTCGTGACCATCGCGGGATCGATGACGCCCGCCGCGACGAGGTCTTCGTACTCGCCAGTGAGGGCGTTGAAGCCCGTGGGGCCGGTATGCGAGCGGACGTCGTTCACGACGATGGAGCCGTCGGCCCCGGCGTTCGTGGCGATCTGGCGGATCGGCGCCTCCAGGGCCCGGTGTACGATCCTGGCGCCCGTCTTCTCGTCGCCCTCCAGAGTGTCGAGCAGCTCCGCGACCGGTCCCTGGGCGTGCAAGAGCGCGACGCCGCCGCCGGGGACGATACCTTCTTCGAGGGCGGCCTGGGTCGCGGAGAGCGCGTCCTCGACGCGGTGTTTTTTCTCTCTGAGTTCCGTCTCGGTGACAGCGCCGACCTTGATGACGGCGATGCCGCCAGCCAGCTTCGCCCACCGTTCCTGGAGTTTCTGGCGGTCGTAGTCCTCGGAGGTAAGTTCGAGCTCGGCTCTGATACGCTCGATGCGTTCTTTGATCCGCGCTTCGTCGCCGGCCCCGTCCAAGATGAGGGCGCCATCTTTGGTGACGACGACCTTGCGTGCTCGACCGAGCTGATCTAGTCGGGTGTTCTCCAGCCTGAGGCCCAACTCCGCGGTGACGACCTCGCCGCCGGTGAGGATGGCGATGTCCTCCATCTGCCTCTTGCGCCGGTCACCGAAGAGTGGGGATCTCACCGCCACCACGTCCAACGCCCCACGCGCCTTGTTGACGATCAAGGTAGCAAGTGCCTCACCGTCGAGGTCGTCGGAGATGATCAAGAGCGGCCGGTTGCTCTGTGTAACCTGGGTCAGGACTGGCAACAGGTCACTCATGTTGCTGATCTTCTGGTTAGCGAGAAGGATGTATGGCTCCTCGAGGACGGCCTCCATGCGCTCCTCGTCCGTGACGAAGCGCGGGGAGACGTAGCCCTTGTCGAGATGCATCCCCTCGGCGTACTCCAACTCCGTCTCCAGGGTCTGTCCGTACTCGATGTTGACTACGCCGTCCTCGCCGACCATCTCGATGGCCTCGGCGATGATGGCCCCGATCTCCGGCGAACGCGCGCTGATAGCGCCCACCCTTGCGACCTCGTCTCTGCCGGAAACCTCCTGTGCCTGGGCCTTTATCGCCTCGACAGCGACCTCGACAGCCTTCTCGATACCGCGCCTCAAAATGACCGGGTTGGCCCCCGCAGCCACGTTTTTGATGCCCTCGTGCACCAGGGCCTGGGCCAAGACGAGCGCCGTGGTTGTCCCATCGCCGGCCACGTCGTTGGTCTTGGTCGCTACCTCCTTGACCAACTGCGCGGCCTGGTTCTCGAAGATGTCCCTAAGCTCTATGTCCCGCGCGATGGTCACCCCGTCGTTGGTGACGGTCGGCGCGACCATGGGATTGTGCAAGACCACGTACTGGCCCTTGGGTCCCAAAGTTACCTTGACCGCATCCGCGAGCTTGTTTACCCCCGACTCCAACGCCCGACGCGCGTCGGTGTCGAACCTCAGCTTCTTGTGCGCCACTATCTCGGACCTCCTTTTGCTGGCCGTTAGCATGCCGCGAGATTCGGGAGCAGTGAATTGTATTCTGCTCACTACTCCCGAATCTCGCAGTAAAGCCGATAGCTTTCTACGCCGTCTTTCTCGTACAAAAGAACTTCTCCTTACCCTATGTGGTTCCGGGGCCCCGCCCGGTCGCAACCTTCTTTAAATCGTTGTCCCTGAAGTCATAGTCGTATTCGAGTAGGAATTGCGCTGCTTCTGGCATCTTCGTACCTGAGTGATACCTGGTGCCGGTAACCGCTTCCTTTCCCTGCAACGCGCAGATAAACGCCGCATCCCTTAGTGCGTTACGATACAGGAGAACGAATTTTGGGGCAAGGTAGGATGCTTTTTTCCGATATTGTGCGAAAGCACTGCCGCCTTCGACTTAACAAGCCATAATCCGTGCAACGAGGGAGAGTATGGCTCACGAGGGCCGCTCCTCCGTGGTACACGTGGTGAAGGGAGTTGGAGGTGTTTGACGACTTCAATGGTAGACCCTCTCCCAAGGAGTTCGGTAAGCGGACCTTCGGTGTGGGCCGGTTGTACAGCCTCCTGCGGCAGGAGTGCGGGATCGAAGACCCCTGGCACATTATGGTGCTTGCGGTCTGTTCCTTCGAGGAACTGCACGTCAAAGACGGCTGGGAGTACATGCTCACCAACCGCAAGGACGTGGAAGACACAGGCCGGCTCTTCGAACAGGCGAACTCCCCGCAGGAAGTTGAACAAGGGCTCAGAGAACTCAAGGAGCGAGACCTGCAGGAGCGGTTGCAGAGGAACAACCCGGCGTAGGAGTCCCGAGACCTGCGATTGCCAGAATACACTAATTAACCCGGTGTGCAGGTTTCCCTGAGGGCTTGAACCAGAGAGAAGACCTCCTTACGCTCGGTAGCGACCAAACCAACCGCAGCGCAAAGGAGGTCTTCTCTTGGATCTTA
>CADCVE010000095.1 GCA_902806065.1 uncultured Rubrobacteraceae bacterium
CGTGAACGGCCTCTCGCCCTCCTCCGGCAACGCCTCGGGGAGCGTCGTCACCCTCCCTTCCCGGAGATACTTCTCTATCCCCTCTACCCTCTCCCGTCCGTCCACGCGCAGGTTCAAGGAGTAGGACGTGCGGGGCTGTAACCGCTCCACCTTTACGCGCCGGTAGTCGAGGGTCCGCACTACGGGCGAAGATCGTGCCAACAAACGGTGCAACAGACGATCCGACGGAGGGTAGGCGTTCGGGTCCGCGCGACGGTAGGTCTCCCAGGTCGTCCACCCGGAGGCATTCAGCGAGATCACGTCACCGTCGGCCCCATACTCGAGCTTCACGGCTCTCTCGCGTACGTCCGCCTCGTCTATCGCCCCGACCCAGATCGTCGCCGTAGTGTCCGTCACCTCGTGCGGAACCAGAAGGAACGTCATGGTTGCTACCCTCCTAACCCTGAACGGATGTATCCCGGCCGCGGCGCGTACTCAAACGAAGCGAAGCCGTGGAAGTAGGGACGACCGTCGGCGGAACACCCATTAGCTATGCTCCTCGATGCCCGAAGAGCCGCTGCGTGAACGCGTTGGCGAACTTGCCTTCGGGGTCGTGTTTATCCACCAGGTCGAGGAACTTCGTGAAGTCGTCCCCGTGCAGCTTCGCCATATCCGCTCTGTCGAGGCTCTCGCAGTACTTCCCCAGGTGCGGGCGGGCGCCGACCTCCCTGATCAGGTCCTCCGCGGCAGCGTAGTACTTCTCGAAGCCGCGCGCGTCGTTGCACACGAGGTCTATCCACGCGCAGCGACGCTCGCGCCCGGCACCGATGAGGGTGCGGTCGTGACCGGCCGGCGTGAACCGTACCTCGAAGAGCGCGTAGGGCAACCCCGAAGGGTACATCTCCTCGTAGAGCTTGATGAAGCGTCTGCACTCCTCGAACGTGTCCTCGAACGGGACCGTAAACTCAAGCTCCTGGTGAAGGTGGTAGATCGTCCGGTTAAAGGACCTGTCGCTCTCCAGGACGAGGTGGGATCCCAGCTTCGCGCCGTAAGCGAGGGAAGAGAAAGCGCGCAAAGATCCCGTATAAGCGGCGAAGTTCCCGATCCACGCGGCCATCAGGGCGTCGATGGAGATATTTACGAACTCCCGGAGATCCCCGAGGAACGAGTGCCCTTTATCCGTGCGGTTCCACGTGTTGATCTGGCACCTCTCCGAGAAGGGGAAGAGATAGAGGCTGAAGTGGTCGTTCTCCCGCAGAAGCCGGTCGAGGTTCTTCTTGACGAAGGGTATGTCCGATACCTGCACCCTCTGCTCGACGTTGAAGCGGTCGACGCCCTGTACCACCACCTCCGTTATTATCCCCAGGGTACCTATCCCGCCTATCGCCGCCTTGAAGAGGTCGTCCGAGGGCCGGCACTCGTGTACGTCTCCCCTACCGTCCACCAGCTTGAGGCTCACCACCGACTGGCTGACGAAGCCCCAATCTCTCCCCGTCCCGTGCACGTCGGTCGACAGGATACCCGCGATGCTCTGGGCGTCGTGAGAGGGCAACGCGCCGAAGGCGAGCCCCTCACGCGCCAGAAGCTCTACGACGTCCCGTACACGCGTACCACCCTTGACGGCTATCTGTTTCTTGTCCCGGTCCGTCCACAAGAGGCCGCTGTAGTCGTCCAGGGAGACCAGGGCCTCGTCGGAGACGACCCCGGCATTGAAGGAGTGCCCCGAGCCGAACACCCTCAAGCCCCGCGAACTCCTTACCAGCTCGACGATCTCCGCCTGGCTCTTAGGCCGGACGAACCTCCCGGGTCTATAGCGAAAGCGCTTCGCCCAGTTCGCGAAAATACCCCTGCGGACCCTTCCCTCGAGCCAGACGTAGCGCCCCGCCGTCGCCGCATTGAGGACGATGTTCAAGGTGGTGAGCAGAGCGACCCTCAAGTAGCTCATAAACTTCATCATCGCTCCCTTCCGCTCGCATCCGCGACTCGCCGAACAGCGCGCGGTTCGTGACCCTCCACACGCCAACGAACCTCCACACCCTCCATCAATGCCAGACGGCGATGAATTCGGAATGAATCCGCGATGAACGAGGCCGTCCGTCTCGCCACACCGACTTGCAGTAGAAGCTGCAGGTCTAAGGTTTTGTGGTTTCCGGCTGACCTAAGAGCGAACCACCTCTATTTACCAGATTGCCGAGAGGATTCTAGGAAACTCAGAGAGCTAGAGGGCATAAAAAGAGGGCCGAGCTTAACCCGGCCCTCTTTTAGGGAGGACGTTCTTTATGGTGCGTCTACCACCAACCCCACATACCCCAATTCAAGAACCATCCCCCCACAGGCTCGTAGCACCACCTGTAGTACTGCCAATACCACCACTGCGCGCTAGGTGACCAGAACCAGTCCCAGGTCCAAGGGTAACAAGTAGGGGGATAAGTGGGCTTCACCGGTTCCGATTTCGCCAAAGCCGGGATGCTCCAGAGCATCACCATCAACGCCGCGAAGACCGATGCCGTAACCAACGAACTGATGCGTCTCATAAACGCTACCTCCTTTGTCTGGCGATCCTCGGTGAACGGATCGCTTCTAACCTGTACTACGGAGACGATATCCGAGGGACGGGGACGACCGCCTCCTCCAAAAGGTGGGTTTGGGCCGTCCTAAAGTACGATCCCGTACACACCTAACTCCTCGTGCGTTTCATCTCTTCTCCGTCCTTTCTTTGTTGGTTTGCGTTTGCCTGCCTTTACTCTGCCTCCCCAAGAGGCGGCCGACCACGCACAGAACCCACACGCTTCCCATACACCTCTTACTGTGTGGGAAGCGCATGGGCGTGAGAAAAGGGACTGCATAGGGGGTGATTGTCTCTATTCACTGAGCTGCCGAGAGGAGTTCTCGGGATCCATGTTCAGCGTTGCGAGTCGTTATGCGTTAGGACCGGGACAAAGCGACCCGAGCGCTGCAGGCGAGCTCCGGGTATCATTTGTCTGCCATGCCTAGCTGGAGTGATGTGGAAACTGAGATCCCTGAGCTCGCCGCCCTGGCTCGCGGTTTCCTGGATGCCCACATCCACAAGACCCTTGCAACGCTCCGGCATGACGGCTCCCCGCGTATCAGCGGCACTGAAGTCATTTTTGCCGACGGAGAGTTGTGGCTCGGGAGCATGTGGCGGGCGCTGAAGGCACTCGACCTCCAGCGCGACCCCCGCTTCGCGCTGCACAGCGGATCGGCGGACCCGCCGGGCTGGACGGGCGACGCGAAGCTGGCCGGCCGCATCGAGGAGGTCACCGAGCCCGAGCGCAAAGCAGCGATCATCGGGGCCGATGCACCGCCAGGCCCCTCCCACCTCTTCCGCGCCGACATCACCGAGGTGGTCGTCGTCCGCCTCGGGGACCCAGCCGACCACCTCGTCATCGAGTCGTGGCACGCGGGGCGTGGTGTTACCCGCCAGGAGCGACGCTAGCAGTCGGTGTCCGGATCTGGCGGAGTCGGGTAGCACGTCCCCGGTTAGCTCCCAAGGAGGGAGGCGACCACCTGCGCTCAGCCGTTACCTGCGGTGGGGAACGTACGTTCGTCGAGCCTGTGCCTACCCTAGCGGGCGGGCTGCTCCTCTCTCCACCGAGATACCGAGAGGAGCTCTTCTAGAAAACTCAAGAAGCCTGCCAGGAGAAGAGCAGATCGTTAGAGAGCGGTTGCGTACAATAGAAGTCAGGCTGATACGGTCATAAACCATTCTACAACCACAGCACTTCGCGCTCATGCAGGCGCCCCTGGTAGTCGCCATGGTAATGCAGCGCTACCGGCCAGACTGTCAAGGCTAATCCCAGAGGCACCCTGCGGCGGGCGGATGGCGCCGGGCTCGGGCGCTTACGCAGGACATACAGTAAGCTGTTTGCTTAGAGAGCGGGGTGCGCCCCGAACGACGTATTCCAATCAGCGAATGGAGCAAACCGTGGACGAGATGCTTGGCGGGACCAGGATCACCTACCTGGGACACTCTACTTTCAGGTTCGTGACGGCCGGGGGTGAGCAGATCATCATAGACCCCTGGCTGACCGACAACCCCCAGACCCCGGAGGACCTCAAGCAGGTCGGCGATCTCGACACGATCCTCGTCACCCACGGTCACTTCGACCACTTCGACGACGTTATTCCCCTGGCCCAGCAGACCGGGGCGATGGTGGTGGCGAACTTCGAGATCTCGACCTACCTCATGGGCAAGGGTATCGAGAACGTGATGCCGATGCAGAAGGGCGGCACCGCCCAGGTCGGCGGCATCCAGGTTACGGTCGTCGACGCCCTGCACGCTTCGAGCATCGCCGAAGAGGACGGGACCCTCGTCTACGGCGGCGAGCCCTGCGGGTACGTCGTGGAGTTCGAGAGCGGCTTCAAGCTCTACCACGCAGGCGACACCGGCATCTTCGGAGACATGCGGCTCATCGGCGAGATCTACCGCCCCGACCTCGCCATACTGCCGATCGGCAACCAGGTCCTCATGAGCCCCTTCGAGGCAGCCCACGCCGCCCGCCTCCTGGGCGTCCGGCACGTCGTACCGATGCACTACGGTACGACCCCGTTCCCGGTCCCCCTCCCCGGCACCCCGGAGGAGCTAAAGCAGCACCTCTCCAACATCGCCCCCGAAACCGTCGTCCACGTCATGGCGCCCGGCAACGATCTGGCATCCTAGCGGTTAGCTCTCGGCTTCTTGCTCTCGCTAATCATTGAGAGTAGAGAGCCGTCCGTGCGTGAGGCGCCCCCGGTCGTCGCCGTACTCGTACAGCGCTAAACTGGACCTAATACCCGGCCAGACAGTGAAGGCGAGCCTCAGGTGAACCCTGCGGCCGCGTTCGGGCGTCTGGATGATGCCGAACAGCATCGCAAGCACCGCTACGATCTAACTCGGCCGAGAATCAGCAAGGGGCCTAGGTCGCGTTCAACGAGCCAGGGGGAGCAGCCAGCGTTTCGTCTACACTAGTAGCCTCCCTCTCCAACTGTATATTCACGCTCAGGCATATTCTGCAGCTTCTTCACTAACAGACACGTTTGTTAGCAATGACTTTGAACTTGGCTCAATCTCCGGTGCTATTCAAGCGGTTGTCTTAAGATGCACGAAATCAACTTCCCCTTGTACCCACTGCTTGGTCAGAGTTTGTTGCTTGGTGGTGAAACCACACTCGGCAAGTTCGGTCTCCACGTT
>CADCVE010000096.1 GCA_902806065.1 uncultured Rubrobacteraceae bacterium
GCGCTCACCGCGCGGGTTGAGGATGCGGTAGGCGTCGTCGACGAGGCAGAAGAGGACGGTTATGGCCTCTTCCGTGCGGTCGAGGCGTGGGGTATGGTGAGGCTGGGCCATCCGGCGCTCCTTTGGTTGGGGAACAGCGGTCGGATGGCCCCCTTTCTACACCGCTAAACCACGCAACACTCATCTAGGGAGTTCTCTCAGACTAGCTCTGCTGCATCCGGGCCTCGGCTTTCACCTCGTAGTACGCGTGCATCCTTAGCGATATTAAACCCGCCCAGGGCGCTGCCGAGTTCCCCATTCGCCAGGAGGTGCCTACCATGCCCCTACATCCCGCCCATCGATGTTGCCCTCCACTATCCCGCGGCCAATCCCCTATTCGACCACCTCAAGCAAAGCGGCTAGACCTGAAGTACCCTGCACTCCGAATCGGCCGATCACCCCGATCAGTGCCGGATGAGGGACTGTAATCGCTTATTCAAGCCATGTTCGTGATCGGCGTCCTCCCGATCACGGGGGGCATGCTGCCGATCACCCTCTTGCTTACCAGGCGATCGGTATGGTTCCGGCCGTGATCGGTTACCCACCGATCATCAAAGTAGCCTATCTAAGCACGAAAGTGGCCCTTGGAAGGCAGCGATCGACCCAATCGGCGGTTTTTGGAACCTCAACAAGAAAGTCGTTCGCAAAGGAATCAGCCAAGAGCAATGCCAGAACCAGCGATAAACAGCGATTCACGTTCAACATCGACAGGCCCGAACGTCGGGTCTACCCCTACAACAACTCCCCCTGGCCCTGCCGCTCGGCCCTCAACTCGCCATACTCCTTGCGAGCCTTGTCCTTCAGGCTCCCGAACCGCATGCCCTCTCCAGCGTTGCAAGGGCCCGTGGTCATGAGACGGTGCATCATCGAAAGGTCGGAGTGTACTTGAGCCGGTACCTTGGGAGACTTACCAACTGCCTAACCAATGCCTTCGAGTCCAGACCACACCCTGTCAGTTACAGTTCACCTTACCGCTGCTCCCTCTTGATGCGGCCGAACAACGAGGCTACTGTGCATCCTCGGCCTCCCGGCACCCTTCCTCGGAGCAGTTCTTCAGAGCTTCCAACCTCGCCTTCAGGTCCTCCAAGAGTGAGGGATCGGCGCTCTCGTGGAGGCTCTCCAGCTCGTAGGGGTCTGCCTCAAGGTCGTAGAGCTCCCTCTCCCCGTTGTTGTACTCGACGTACTTGTGGGTCTCTGTTCTGACCGCCTGGTAGCCCTGTTGAGTGGGCAACTTCTCTAGCAGTACCGACGTGCGCCATGAGGGGGCTCCTTCGTCGCCCTCTAGCAACGGTGCGAGCGAGCGCCCGTCGGCCTGAAACTCTGTGCCTGCTACGTCGGCGAAGGTAGGAGCAAAATCCGTGTTAAGGGCAAGCTTCTGCGTCTTGGACCCTGCGCGCACCCCTGGCCCCCGGACGAAGAGCGGAACACGGGAGGACTCTTCGTAGACCTTGTTCTTCCCCTTCTGCAGGCGATGCTCGCCCTGCTCGTAGCCGTTGTCCGAGGTGAAGAAGATGTAAGTGTTGTCCAGTTCGCCCGCGACTTCTAGTTCTTCTACGAGCGAGCCCACCATCTCGTCCACAGCCAGCATCGACTCCAGGCGCTCGCGGTAGTGGTTATCGATTCTGGAACCTTCTTTCTCCGAGATTGACTCTGTGTTCTGGATCTGGGACGGCTTGTCCGAGACGTCCTCCTCATTGTAGGAGGGAGGACGATAAGGTTCCTCCTCGGAGAAAGCACCCTTATGGCGCTCGGCCGGCGTAGAGGGCCCGTGGGGAGCCGTCGGAGCAACGTAGGCGAAGAAGGGCTGGTCCTCCGGTGCCGCTCTGCCGACGAAGTCTGTGGCCTGCCTGGAGAGGACGTCGGTGAAGAAGTCTCCTTCATCGTTCCCGTAGGAGACCTCCTCGCCGTTTTCGTTGATGCTGTAGTCGTAGAGCTTCTGGTCGTCGAGCTTGCCGTACCACTCGTCCCAGCCCGGTGGGACGTGGGTAGGATCATCGGCGGGATAGCCGTTGAGGTACTTGCCGAAGAAGGCGGTCCGGTAGCCGGCTCCTTGCAAGCCCACGCCGATCGAGTTCTCCTCGTGCCCCTCGGAGACGAAGGTCTCGAAGCCCCCATCCGGGGGCCTGTTGCTCAGCACGTTGTGGTTGTGGTCGTAGAGGCCGGTGAGGAAGGTGGCCCTGGCGGGGCAGCATATGGAGTGGCTCACGAAGGCCTCCTCGAAGGAGGTGCCCTGATCGGCCAACAGAGAGGTTATCTGGGGCATCTTCTGAGCGGAGGTGTAGTCTAGGTCGTCGGTGAGGACAAAGATGATGTTGGGCCGATCGGTAGGGGCTTCCGTTGCCGCTTCTTCTTGTTGGGTCACTCCAGATGCCGAAGGCTCAGATCCCGAACAGCCCGCGACGAAGAGAAGAAGAACGCTCAGACATGCCAAGACCACGAACGATGCCCCTCTTCTTGCCCTAAAAGGTCTGTCGACGCTGCTCATCCTCACGAACCCCCCACTATCGACTTGGCTGACGGTTCTTCGATGCGAACATGCTACCCCCCGAACCTTAGAGGAAGCTGAGAGGGAGCTAATGTTCCTCTAAGACGGCTGATGTGCAACGAGCTAGACTAACAGGTCCGCCAAGTGGCGCCGTGGTCGGCCGAGGGAGTCGTTGATCCGTTGGCCGCAGGTGTAGGCCGCGACCTTGGCAGAGCCAGGCGCGCCAGCAGCCCGCCGAGGGTCTTCTTGGCCCGGTGGCGCTCCAGGCCGAAGAAGTCCTTGAGCTGGCCGATCACCCCCTCTATGATCTGGCGCTTGCCGGCGGCCCAGCGCCGATCTTCCTTCGACCAAGCCCGGCGCTCGTTGTTCTTCGGGGTGGCCGCGACAAGCGCCCCGTAGTCCTCCAGCCAGCGCCGCTCCCACTCGACCCCAGCGAACCCCTTGTCGGCCAGGTAGCTCTCGTGGCGGTCGGAGGCTATGAGCGCTTCCCCTATCGGCCGCTCGTCCGAGGACGCCGGGGCCAGCCCGAAGGCCGTGACTACGCCCTCGGGGCTCACCACGAGCGCCACCTTGAACCCGTAGACCCACTCGGTCTTCGAAGCGCTTCTCCCGAAAGAGGCTTGCCCGGCGAACAGCCCTCGTCTGCACGCCCTCACCCGCACGATCGCCGGGACCAGGGTCGTGTCCAACACGCGGTAGACTGCGGAAGGCTCGCTGAGATCCTCGGCGAAAGCCTCTTGCAAGGCGCGCATCTCGGACTCCAGGGCGCGCACCCTTCGGTTGAACTGGCTCTGAGAACAGAGGTTCGGGAAGTATCCGCCGAGGTGAGCCCAAGCGAAGCGCCAGAAGTCTCGCTCGCTGCGGAAGCGGGGCCACTGGGCGAGTATGGCAAGCGTAAGGACCTCGCTTTCGGAGAGGCGGGCCGGACGGCCGGGACGGCCGGGACGGCGTGGGTTCGGGGGATGGTTTGCCTGCCACCAGTCGTCTACGGAAACGTACAATGAAACCAGGAAGGAGTCGAGGTGCATGCGGCACCGCCTTTGGGCGAAGGTTCGGTACCAGCATAAGTTCTCGACTCCTTCTCCGTGGTCCTCAATTACGCATCAGACGTCTTAGAGCAACCTATTTTACGAAGCAGCGTTTATCCTGCGATCGATCTGCTGTAAGAGACCATCTCGGTTCTTGTTCTGCTGCTCATAGGTACGAGTCGCCTGTAGCTCCTCGGCAGAGAGTTTGTCCAACTGCTCGACGATCGTGCCGACGTTCGAATTGTCGTAATTCTTGATAGGCACTCCGGTGGCCACCATCATCCTGCGGTCGATCTGCTGTAGAAGGCCACTTCGGTTTTTGTTCTGCTGCTCATAGGCGCGAACTCGCTGCAACTCCTCGGTAGAGAGATTAGCCAGCTGCTCGACGATCGTAGCGACGTTCGAACTATCGTAGTCTTGGATTGGCACTCCGGTGGTTGCACTCTGAGCCGCTGGTGTACCTTCCTGAGCGTCCTGCTGTGCGCCCTGCTCGGCGGTCTGGCTGGCGGCCTCTGCGCCCTGCTCGGCAGTCTGCCTACCGGTCTCCGCGTTCTGCTGAGCAGCCTGGTTGGCGGCCTCCGTGGTTTGCTCGGCGGCCCGCGCGCCCTGCTGGGCGGACTGGTTTGCGGCCTCGGCACCCTGCTCTGCAGCCTGGCTGCCGGCCTGTGCGGCCTGCTGGCCGGACTGGTTTGCGGCCTCCATGGCCTGCTGCCCAGCCTGGCTAGCAGCCTGTACGCCCGCCTGCATGCCCTGCTGCGTAACCTGCCCGACCTGCTGCATGTTGTTCTGGGCGACCTGGGTCGCTGTGTTCAACGTCTCCTGGTAGAACGAGAGAGCCGAGTTGAGGAAGTCGGAGTAGGCGTTGGTGGCCTCCTGGCTCAACGTCTCAAGGGCCTCACGCTGCTTCTGGCCCTGCTCCTGCAGGTTCTGGGCGGCGTCCCGGTTACCCTGCGTCTGGTTCTGGAGCTGCTCCATGAAATTCTGGAAGAAGGTCTGGGTGAGCCTCATGTTGCTCTCCTGCAACGCGACGGTCCTGTCAGCGAGCATCTGGAAAGATTGCCGCGCCGAGTCAGTGAGCTGCTCCGAGGCCTGATTGATGTTCTGCTTCTGCTGCTCATTCATATTCTCTGTATTCCTTCCTCAGCCATCCAGCTGTAATCCTTGGATACTAACCTCGAAAATATAGGCCAAAAGGATGCCTAGCGCACCTTCCCAAACACTCGAAGTGATATCCGCAGTGAACAAGCTCACGCCGCATTGGTTCTCTGTTAACCCTATAGTAGGGAGCGAGTTGTCTTTTATTCGCCGAACTGCCGCTAAGAAGTCTTCTCGGAAGCATAAGGACCTGGGGAGAAGGAAAGAGGGCCGAAGCTGCTACTACGCTCCGGCCCTTGCTATAGTGCTGTAGCCCGTCCTTCCCTATAGAGGACTTGGCTTCACTTACTAGAAGCAGCTTGATTGACCGCTTGCTCGCTCGACACCTCTGAGCTTCCGCTCACCTCAAGGGAGGAGCCAACGTCGTCAATTTCGAACTCGTCGATATCGGAACCGATCAGGGTAAAGCCGGACTGGTCTTGGAGATTGCCTGTATTGGCTACGCCAGAGACGTTTACGGTCTGGTTTGCGTTGTCACCCACACCGGTGACCTCAAACGACTGGTCTATATCGCCACTCTCTGCTTCCTGCTCGAAGCCCCCGAAACCGTCGTTAAAGCCGAATCCATCAAATTCACAATCGTAGAAGTAACAGAAGTCATCGTCGTCGTTGCAGTCGAAGAAGTCACAGAAGTCGTCGTTGTCGAAGTCATCGACGATGAAGAAGAAGCCATCGTCGTCGAAGCCGTCGAAGTCCCGATCTTCTGCCATGGTGGGGGCGGCGAAAGCTATCGTCATCGCCATCATTACGGCCAATACTCCAAGAACCAGTTTAGCGCGTCTCACGAATCTACCTCCTCGTTACGTGTGGGGAGCAGTAGTAGTAGCTGCTCCTGCTCCCCCACGGCTACTACAAGCTATCTCATAAATGTGGTGGTGAGGATATAGTGGCTCTATTACGTGTCCTTTCAGCAGGAGCAGCGGAGCATGGACCTCACCGACGAGCAGTGGGAAGTATTGGAGCCTCTTATCCCGGATCCACCTCGAAGAGGAGACGGCCGAGGCAGACCCTGGCGAGATCCTCGCGACGTCTTAAACGGCGTCCTCTGGATACTGCGCACCGGCGCTCCCTGGAAGGACCTGCCCGAACGCTATCCACCCTATCAGACCTGCCATCGGCGCTTCCAGAAGTGGATCGAAGAAGGGGTTTTCTCGGCGATCCTCGAAGCTCTGGCCGAAGACCTCAAAGGGCGTGGGGAGATAGACCTCTCGGAATGCTACATAGACGGCACCTTCGTGGTAGCCAAAAAAGGGGTAAGCGTGTCGGAAAGACCAAGCGGGGCAAGGGTACGAAGGTCATGGCGTTTTCAGACGGCTCTTCTGCTCCTCTCGCCCTCCACGCAGAGAGTGCTTCGCCACACGAGGTCACCCTTGTTGGAGAAACGCTCGCAAGCGGCTTTCTGAGGGAGAAGCCCGAGAGGCTGGTGGGAGACAAGGCTTACGACTCGGACCCCTTGGACGCGGCCCTTCTTGAGCAAGGCATCGAGATGATCGCGCCCCACCGAAAGAACCGGAAGAAGAAAAAGACCCAAGATGGACGCAAGCTCAGGCGCTACAAGAGGCGATGGAAGATAGAGCGGCTCTTCGCCTGGCTTCAGAACTTCAGGCGCTTGGTAGTGCGTTACGAATACAAGGACGAGAATTTCCTGGGCATGGCGCAACTCGGGTGCATCGTGATTCTGCTCAGAAAGTGTTTATGAGATGGCTTCTAGTAACACTTTCAACGCTATCCGAGGCTAATAAAGCTGTCAACGCTAATAGTGAAATACGTAATAATGTATAACAATAGCCGTGTCCTGGTGTGCCAAAGCCAAGAAGCTCGCATCTACACTACGGGCGGGTTGCCGCTATTCGCCGAGATGCCGCTAAGGAGTCTTCTAGGGAACTCAAAGACTAGTAGGATGAGAAAGAGCCGAGACTTTTGGACCCCGGCTCTTCTTAGGAGCGTTCGCCACCTTATTACGCGGTGGTAGCGGAGATTCGCTACTGCTGGCAGATGGGGATGGCGCTCAAATCAACCTGTGTCCCGTAGCGATTGTCGCCGATCCTGCCACTTTTCGTAGCCTGTACACTGTCCAGGAGGTCCACGGCGTAGAACTTGAACGTCCCGGCCCCATCAGACTGCAGACCCGCAGGCGGTTCACAGTCAGGTTGAAGTCTATGCCAAAGGCTGTGTGGCCCTGAACTCGACCGGTGTGTGGTTAGCGGTGAACTGAGCATCTCGCGTGGCAATGACCTTCTTGGGGTGCTTCGTCACGCCCTTCGCGTCGCCGTGCCGCCCCGGCCCGAGGCGAAGACTGCCGCGAGGCCCAAGATGCCCAATGCCAGGTGTATGAGGTTGTCCCCCAACGTATAGTCGTGCTGAAGCAGCCCGCCCATGTCGGGCAGGACGAAGCCGATCACGCCCACCAGCAGGTAGATCACGCTCAAGACTAACACTACGCTTCTGGCTACCCCCTCGTCTCGCTGCCCGAAGCCCACGTAGGCTAGCAAGCCGCCAGTGATCAGGTGGATTATGTCCTCAACGATGTCTATGTTCACCAGGCCAAGCAATAACCCATCGCCAAGCAGCAATCCCAGTACGCCGAGCAAGAGCAGTACCACCCCCACTACTTGCGCGTAAACCCTTGTCGTCATCTTTTCGTCTCCTCCTCGTATTTTTGATGTCGCCTTGTAAGCAAACCTTACGTACCCTCTGGCAAGTCAGATCATCCTTCCCCACCCCACAGCTCTTGTTGGTCCCTACCCGGCAACTCGGGGTCCGAGTACAAGCTATGTTTGGAGGTTGGTTTCCGAGAAGGCTAGTCTTTATTGGAAACGTCTTACCTCGAGGGGGATCCCGTGCAAATCTCACTATGCATCTGGAGGATTCTTGAAAGTATAGAAGCTTTGTGTCGCTAGTTTTAGGAGCGTTTCTTAGAGGCCGCGCTAATAGGCGAGCAGTGAAGGTATCAAAAAACGATGAAGAGGCAATCTAATCGTTCGAAGAATCGCCAGGTGTAAAGAGCTGCCAGTCTGGTGGCACAAGCTTTCAATCAAAAAGGGGCGGGAATAAGTTTCCCACCCCTTTCCTGCTTGGGCTACCGGCCGGTGGTTCAAGGCCGCACGGTAGTTAGTCTTTCGCCCTGATGCGGCGAAGCGCATATCCGCCCCCCGTGACGCTTGCATAAAGCATCACGGCCATCGTTGCGAGCCCAGCGGCAAGCCACAAGGGGGAGATGCCGCCAGTGTCAGGGAGAGGGGCGGTACTACCTGCGCTGTCCTGGACAAGGATAACGTCGAGGTTACCGGCCGAGGCTGTACCTACCGCGAAGGCGCTGTAAACTCCACCCGACGCGACCGTAGCGTTCGGGACCGAGATGGCCGTCGTGTTCGTCCCCGCCGCGTTTACGTTGAGATCGTAGGTGCCCGCCGGGACCTGGGCGTAAGGTGAGGCATTGGGGAACTGTAACCCGCTGACCAGCGGGGCGCCGCCGGCCGGTACCACGTCTACGGGACCGGCGTCCGGCGAGGCGTGGACTACGCGCAGCTTGGAGTTGCCCTGGGCGGGAGGGGTGAGGTCGTCCTGATAGACCTGAGCCCCCAACGATCCGTCGGAGACGAGGCCCACGGCACCGATGGTGTAAGCCCCTCCTGCCGCCAGGTCCACGGGATTGTCTATTACGGGCTGGGAGGTGTTGCCAGCAGGGTAGGCCGTTACCTGTTGGGAGCCCGCCGGGAGCGAAAGGTAGGGCGAGATGGTCCCGTAGGGAACGTTTTGCAGGGCGGCCACCGGCTCACCGTTGACGCTTACGTCTACGTTGGGCGCGTCGGATGCCAGGTGGGTAACCCGGACCCGCGCCTCTGGGGACCCCTGCGCGAGGGCCGGGGCCGCAAGCGCGAGTGCCATCAAAAGCGCCAGACCGAGGATCATTAATCGGCGAATATTGCTCAAAGCAAACCTACTACAAGCTCGATTGTTCTGGTTTGGGGGTGTCTTATCGTTCAGGGATATCCTATGTCTTACGCCTCACGCTACTCGTACATTGCGTCTCACGCCCTCGTATAAGTCGGCGACACCCGAGATCGATAGAGAGCCGCCCAGGATTTTTCTTGCCATGCGCGGGCTGATGACTATCTTGCGGTTGCGCACCTCGATCAGGCCGTCACGCTGGAACTCGCTCATGACCTTCGAGACCGCTTCGCGGGTAGACGCGATCATGTTCGCCAGATCCTGGTGCGTAAAGCACATGTTGAGGACTATGGCGGAACCGTTGGCCTCCCCAAAACGGTCACCTAGGTTTTGCAGCAGCTTGGTGAGACGTACCGCGACCTCCCTGTCCAGAAGGCGATCTATGACTTCCTCGGTCTGCTTGAGGCGCTCAAAGAGCGAGGAGAACAGCTTCATGACGAGCTCCGGGTCTTGCTTTGCGACCTCAACCAGCATGGATTTCCGTACCACTGCCACCCGGACCTCAGTCAGCGCGTGGGCGGAGAGGGTTTGCTCAGACCTCTCTTGGAGTCTCAGCTCTCCGAAGACGTCACCGTCCTTGAGGAGGGCGACCGTGGCCTCCTTGTAGTCGCCGTAGATCTTGAAGAGCCGTACCGTACCGGACAAGACGAAGTAAAGATTCTCGTCGGGGTCGCCCTGGTCGAAGATGGCCTCTCTGGCCCCGTAGCGTCGCTCGGCCACCCGAATGCCCGCTTCCTCGAAATCTTCGAGGGAGAGGCGCCTATAGCCGGCGGCAGATCCGGAGAGCTCTGGGTGGTTCTTGATCATCTTTTTATTTCTCCTCTCGAAACGGTGGTTGCTGATCCTTCCACACGCCGATCCTCCCGACACTGCTCACTCCCAAGCCCTTCGACAACGTCTCGCCAGCAAATAAGCCGAAATACCGGATGCTGGCGCTTGGTATGTGTGAGGACGACCATGTCAACAAGGAGTATGCTTCTGCCGCGGCCGGGCGCCATCGGGCTTTCTGACTACTGAGACTGGGTAATATTGACTAGGGCTTTCGCCCTGGTTTCTTCTGGCCAGCGCCTTCTCAGCAGGTGTATAAAGCAGGCGGCTGCGGTATCGTCGTTGGGTAACTTGATCGTCGAAGGTGAGGTAGCGGATGAGGACGAACGTTGGATGGTCCTGACAGGCTGCGTCTTCTCGAGAGGGCGGTGACCGCTAGCACCAACTCCATCTCGATTACTGACCCGAGTCGGCCCGACAGCCCGCTGATATACGTCAACCCCGCCTTCGAGAGGACGACCGGCTACGCTGCTGCGGAGGTTCTAGGCCGCAACTGCCGCTTTTTGCAGGGCGAGGATTGGGACCAGCCGGGGCTTGAGGAGCTCAGGGCCGCAATACGCGAGGAGCGGCATTGCACCGTGGTGCTTAGAAACTACCGTAAGGACGGAACATTGTTCTTCAACGAGCTGAGCGTCTACCCCGTTCGGGACGAGAACGACCACCTGGTGAACTTCGTGGGGGTACAGAACGATATCACCGAGCGTCGTCGTACTGAGGAGGCACTTCGAGAGATCCGGAGGTCCGAGCGTCGTAGGATAGCCCGGGATCTGCACGACATCGTCCTCCAAGACCTCTCGGGCGCGCTGCAGTCGCTGAGACTCATCTACCTGCAGTCAAGGAATTCAGGGCCGGAGATAGACCTTACGGAGGAGCTCGAGGCTCTCAGACGAGCGTCCTCGGGACTGCGCAGCGCTGTGTACGACCTCAGACAAGAGAAGGAGCGACCGTTCTTGGAGTCGGTCGAATCACTGGTCGAACTGAATCGGCAAGCGACGCCTGAGTGCGAGGTTCGCCTAGCCGTCGAAGAGGGATTCCCTGGAGAACTTCCCAGAGGGGAGAGCGTGGAGCTGTTGCGCGTGCTGCAAGAGGCTCTCAGAAACGCCCGCCGTCACTCCGGGGCCAGAAATGTCGAGGTGACGTTGAGGACGGAAAACGGAGAGATCCTCGCGGAGATCTCCGACGACGGTAGTGGATTCGACATGGCCTCCGTTCGGGCGGGAGTGGGCCTTTCATCGATGCGTGAGAGGATCGAAGGTGTCGGTGGCACGCTCGCTATCTACAGCCGACCCGGCGAGGGAACAAGGGTCGTGGTCAATGTTCCTCTGGGGAACGGTACTCCAGCTCCTCGACGTCTATGATGCCCTCCCGGACGGCGTAGATCACCGCCTGGGTCCTATCGAAGAGGTGCAGCTTCCTGTAGATGTTGGAGGTGTGGTTGTTCACCGTCTTCTCTGAAATGCCCAATAAGTGGGCTATCTGCCGGTCACTCTTGCCTTGAGCAAGAGCCCTTATGACCTCCAGCTCTCTCTCGGTGAGGGGCGGCACCAGCCGATTGCCCGGAGGGCCCGCTGCGCTCTGGAAGGTATTGAGCATCTTCTGCGCGAGGTCCGGGGCGATGATGGTGTTCCCTGCGTGTACCGTCCGGATGGCGAGCGAGAGGTCTTCGAGCTCGGCGTCCTTGAGAAGGTAGCCCTGCGCGCCGGCCTTTATGCCCTCGAAGACGTGCTCGTTGTCCTCGTGGGCCGTCAGAATGATAATGGCGGTCTGTGGCAGGAGGTCCCGGATCTCCCTAGTAGCGCTGATCCCGTCCATCTTCGGCATGGAGATGTCCATCAAGACCACGTCGGGTTCTTCCTTCCGGCACAGCTCGACGGCCTCCTCGCCGTCGTAGGCAACGCCCACCACCTCCATCTCGGGCAACATGTCCACCAGGCCCGAGAGACCTCTGGTGAACAGCCGCTGGTCGTCCACGACTGCCACGCGAACCATAATCTCTTCGTCTTTGCCCAAGTACTCCACACCTCTTCTGTTAGAAAGGCTAGCATAGCGCGTACTGTATCCGCCAAAGGCTCACCGGGTTAACCGGTAGAAACCCCTTGTACTTCGTCCCTTCAAATGCTTGCACGTATGAGATCCACTGTCATCGGAGATTTCAATGAGATGCGGATAGGTAATTCTGGCTAGGTAGTTCGTCCCACATCCCCTAGCTTTTCAAAGTCCGTTGTCCTGCTAAGAAACACAGAGCGTATCAGTGAGGGGCGCCGCCGCCGCCGCGGCGAGCGGGACCTTGACCTCGAAGAGACACGCCTTGAGAACTAATCTCCTCCTGGTCAACATACTCAGCAAAGCGATGAGCGGCAGGACAATAGAGTAGCAGAGTCCCTCAGAACGGGATCTGAGCTTTCGCGGAAGCAGTAACCTGCTTCCCGAAAACTGATCCAGCTACTAGGAGAGTCCGATCGCCTAAATCGGGTGAAAGGAGGACTCTCGATGAAGAAAAGACACACCCCCGAGCAGATCGTCCGCAAGCTACGCCAGGCGACGAAGAGATCGCCCTGGGTGCCTCGACATTGGAGGTCGCTAGGGAGCTTGGCATAAGCGAGGCGACGGGGTTTTGGTTTGGTATTGCCCCGCTTCCTACGGGGACTGGAGCCAAGTCCGCCGTCCCGCTCCACGACGAGATCAAGCCGAGCGCGGCTCGCGCCATCTGCAGGCGGCTTGGCGTTCCCCCAGTTTAAGTCCGCCCTCCCACTTAGCCTCTTGCAACACCCAACACCCGCCCATCTGCCGGTACGTGAGGCTCCCGACGTCGGGACGGCCAGGGCCTGATTGAGGTTTCGGGTTCTTGGCGGCCATCGTGAACTCCTAGCCCACGTGGACAGGCGATCCGCCTCTATCCTTGAGTGATTCCCAGCCTTTTTCTCGACTCTTTATGCTTCCCGCAGTTCTACCAACCCCGAAACTGCCTCGCATGTACGCTTTACCGCTTCCTCCTGCCCCGGCAAGATCGGCAAAGCAAACGCGAACGCTACCATCCGTGTCCCTCCCTTTCCCCTTACTACTTCTCTACAGCTACCGTCGTCTTCTCGCCCTGCCTTGGTTATTAGGTCGCTTCGGACGAGATCTTGACCTCAACGTGCTTGACGCCTTCCTGATAGTGTTCCTGTTCGGGAAGATCGAGATGCCTAAGAAGTTCCAACACGCGCTTGTTCTTACCCATCACCATCGCGTAGAAGGACCGAACCCCGTTGCCGCACGCTATGTCCACCAGCCGGCGGGTCAGGGCTATCCCTATCCCGTGAGCTTGCCAGTTATCTTCGACGATGGCTGCGTACTCGGCCTGATCGACGCCCGGTTCGCGATCGTAGCGCACAATGGCGATGGTCTCGTCTGGTTGGTCGGGATCTAGCGCAACGAAAGCAAAGTGGTCCACGCCGTCGACGTGAGCAAAGTACCGGGCCTTCTGTTCGGAGAAGTTGTTTAGTGACCCGAAGAAGCGTAGATAGATCGTACGCTCGCTACAGCGTTCGAGGAACCGATGCAGGGCGGTAGCGTCGTTGGGCCGAACGATCCGAAAAGGGATCTCGTACCCGCTGGGTAAGCTAAGCGTCCCTTGGTTCTCATGCTCATTGTCCTGTGCCTGTCCTGCCATGATGGCAAGGCGTACCCGTGAGACCTGTTGCTCACACAAGGTTCCTGCCATGCATCGATCTTTGGGATGTTGCGGTTTAGCTCCCAGGAAAGAACTGACCCTATTCACTAACCTTCCGCTAAGGCGCTTTATCGGAAACACATATGCGCGATCCTGCATAACGTTCTGCTCCGGCTGGTCTTTCCCGCGACTTGGCGGTTCCTGTGCCCCGTGAGCTACACAATATCTTATGGTACCGCAAAAGGTTGCGAAACCTTGGAAGAGACGCAAGGAGCTGCCACTTCCTCATGAGCCGTCCTCTGGCTGTGGCGCCAGACCGAGTTGCTGCAATGAGGCTAGAGCGTCTGTGAGGTCCAAGACGAGGAGATCATGATGTCCCCGGAGAGCGCGCCATACGACGAGCGAGGCTACCGCTACAACGCAATCATCGCTTACTTAGTTAGCCGACTGCTCTCTAGTGATGCACCCATGCTTCGGGGTCTTTCGTGAGGTCTTTGATGGAGTCGGGGAGCGAGCCTTCGACGAGATCGGCCAAAGTCACGGTTTCGAGGACGGCGCGGAGGTTGGCGCGGACGGCGATCCAGACCTCCCTGAGCGGCTTCGCGGCGCCTTGGTACTCCACGGTCTCGGGGAACTCGCCGCGGACGTTGGCCAGCGGCCCTTCGACGGCCCGGAAGATGTCGGCTAGCGAGACCTCGGACGGGGGGTGGGCGAGCCAGTAACCACCGGCGGCGCCGCGCTGGGTACGTACTATCCCGGAGTGCTTGAGGTCCAGCAAGATGTTCTCCATGAACTTGCGCGGGATGCCCTGCTCCTCGGAGAGTCGCTCGCCTTTTACCGGCCCCTCCTCCTCTAGAGCCGCCCGCGCCAACTCAGCGACGGCCCGCATCGCATAATCCACCCTCGCCGAGACCTGCAACCTCTACCTCCCCGTTTCTAGGCCCGGCTTTGCTCAGTCGTCGGCCTCGCGCTCCCTTGCCTCCTGCCGCTCCTCCTGGCGACTGCTAGGCGCCCCCGGCGAGTACAGCACGAACCAGTAAGAACCGAGCAGGATCAGTACGAACAAAACCATCAACCCGGCGAATTGCAAGTACTCGGACAAAGCCGTCTCCTCTCTAGACCTGAGCCCCGGACGATACCCCACGCTCACACGCATTCTACGACAGCTAGCAGAGCCGTGCTAATAAGACCAACTCTACACCAGCATGCCGCCCGCCGACCAGGAGGACAACAGGACCGCCGTCGCCCACGCCACGAAAGTCACGTTCAGGGCCGGGGAAAAAAGACTGCCTGCGCCGATTTTGCTGTTCGGGGTCTCTTAGCCCACTACGGGCCTGGCACCCTGAACTCCGCCGGGGTCTTGCGCTAGATCTCGCATGATGCCGCGGGAGATGACGAGGCGCTGTATCTCGCTGGTGCCTTCGTATATCTCCGTGACCCGCGCGTCCCGGTAGTATCGCTCCACGGGATGGTCCTTCATGTACCCCTGCCCGCCGAGGACCTGTACCGCCTCGTAAGTTACCTCGTTCGCCGCCACCGAGGCGAAGAGCTTGGCCCGCGCACCGGCCTCGCCGTGTGGCATTCCCTGGTCCTTCATCCAGGCTGCCTCGTACGTGAGGAGCCGGGCCGCTCGTATCTTCGTCTGCATCTCCGCCAGCTTGAAGGCTATCGCCTGGTGCTCCGCTATGGCCTTGCCGAAGGTAGTCCGTTCGGCGGCGTAGCTCGCCGCGTAGCGAAACGCCGCCTCCGCTATCCCTACCGCCTGGGCCGCTACCCCGATCCTCCCGGCATCCAACGTTCCCAGCGCGACCTTCAACCCCTTGCCCTCCTCGTCGAGCCTGCTTCCGTCCGGTGCAAAGACATCCTCCAGAAGCACGTCGTCCGTGGTCGCTGAAAGGACGCCCATCTTCTCGGCGTGCTTACCGAAAGAGATACCAGGCTCGTCCAGCCCCACTACGAACGCCGTGACACCGCCCTCGGCCCGGGCAAAGACCAGCATCGTGCCGGCGGCGCGGCCGTTGGTGATCCACTGCTTGTGCCCCGAGAGCCTGTAGCCTCCGTCGACCTTCTCCGCTCGCGCCTCTATGGCGGCGGTATCCGAGCCTGTTTGCGGCTCGGTGAGGGCGAAACAACCAATCTTCTCTCCCCGCGCCAGGTCCGGGACGAAGCGAGACTTCTGCTCCTTGTCGCCGTACATGAGGATCGGGAGCGTCCCCGCGCTCGTATGCACCGCAAGCGTTACCCCAACACCCGCGTCGGCCCGGCTTAGCTCCTCGATGAGCAGCACGTAGGAGAGGAAGTCCATCCCGCCGCCGCCGTATTCTTCGGGGACGCACAGGCCCATGAAACCGGCCTCGGCCATCTTCTCAAAGACCGGGGCCGGAAAGCGCGCCTCCCGGTCCCAGTCGGCGGCGTAAGGAGCTACGTACCGGTCGGCGAACTCGGTCGCCCGGTCCTTTATCTCCTGCTGGCCGTGGCTGAGAGCGAAGTCCATGGCTCCTCCGGTTTGTTCGGTGCGTGTCTGGTAAATGTATATCAAGTGCGTGGCAGGCGCGACTGGCGCTCGGTTAGAATGGTTTCCATTACAAGGGACGGGAAGCGGAGGAGTGTCGCGATGTTGGTGAAGGATGATCTGCTTGACAAGGTCGTGGATCGCATCAGGGAGCAGTTGCCCGAGGATCTGGCGCCGCAGGCCGAAGAGTTTGCGCGCCAGTATTACACCTGGATCCCCCCCGAAGACCTGAGCGAACGCTCGCCGGTAGATGTATACGGAGCCGCCATAGCTCACTGGAACTTCGCTCGCCAACGAGAACCGGGCTCACCCAAAATCCGCGTATACAACCCGCAATTCGAGGAACACGGCTGGCAATCCACCCACACTATCGTGGAGATGGTCAACGACGATATGCCCTTTCTGGTGGACTCCACGAGGATGGAAATAAACAACCAGGGCTACGGCATCCACCTCATGCTCCACCCGGTAATGAAGATGCGCCGCGACCCCGAAGGCCGGCTTCTCGAAGTCCTGCCCACGGACTCCGGGGAAGAGGACGCGCTCTCCGAATCTGTAATACACGTCGAGGTGGACCGGCAGACGGAGCCGGAAGTCCTGGAGCAACTGCGCGACTGCATCGAAAAAGTCCTTGCGGACGTGCGCGCCGCCGTCGAGGACTGGCAGGAGATGCTCGGACAGATACGTAGCACCGCCTCCAACTTCGACGAAGAGGCGCCGCCGGTCGAGGAGGACGCGCTCGCCGAGGCAAAAGCGTTTCTGGAGTGGCTCTCCAACAATAACTTTACCTTCCTGGGGTTCCGTAACTATGACTTGATCACCCAAAACGGCGAAGATACCCTCCAGGCCATACCAGGCTCCGGCCTCGGTATCCTGCGTGAGGCCGGCCAGAGGCCCGTTTCGCAGAGCTTCGCGAAGCTGACGCCCGAAGTACGCAGGCTGGCACGCACCCGGAGGCTCCTCAACCTCACCAAGGCCAACTCACGCGCCACCGTACACCGCCCCTCTTACTTGGATTACGTCGGCGTCAAGAAGTTCGATGAGAACGGCGAGGTCACGGGGGAGCGACGTTTCCTCGGCCTGTACACATTCGCCGCCTATAGCGCGAGCGTGCTGGAGATACCGCTCGTCCGCCGCAAGGTAAGGAAGGTGTTGGAGCGGGCGGGCTTCCCGGAAGGGAGCCACAACGAAAAGGACCTGATGGAGATTCTGGAGACCCATCCACGCGATGAAATGTTCCAGATCTCCGAGGAAGAGCTGTTCGAGGTCTCGATGGGGATACTCCACCTGCAGGAACGCCAGCGCGTCCGGCTCTTTATGCGCCGTGACACCTACGGGCGCTTCTTCTCCTGCCTGCTGTACGTACCGCGAGACCGCTACAGTACGGACATTCGGCACCGCATGCAGGGCATCCTGCAAGACGCTCTGGGCGGCGAGAGCACTGAATATAACGTTCGTCTCTCCGAGTCCGTTCTCGCGCGCATTCACTTCATCATCTACACCGAGCCGGACCATACTCCCGACTACGACGTGCGGGAGATAGAGGCGCGCCTCGTCGAGACTACCCGCTCGTGGACGGATAACCTCTACGACGCGGTTATAGAGCAGTGCGGGGAGGAACACGGCACCGAACTATTCCGCAAGTACCGCGAGGCGTTTCCTCCCGGGTACCGCGACGATTACCTCGCCAGGACCGCCGTGATCGATGTACGCAGGATCGAGGAGCTTTCGTCTGAAAACGACCTGGGGATGAGTTTGTATCATCCGTTGGAGGCGCCGGAGGACTTTCTGCGCTTCAGGCTGTACCGGCTCGGCGGCCAGATCTCGCTCTCCGAAGTCATGCCTTTGCTAGAAGACATGGGCGTCGAGGTTGCCGATCAGCGTCCGTACAAGATAGAGCCCGCCGGAGAGACGCCGGTGTGGATCAACGACTTCGGTCTGATCCACGAGGCGCGGGGCGAGATGCAGACCGAGCAGGTAAAGGAGATCTTCCAGGACGCCTTCGCCCGGTCGTGGCGCGGGGATGTCGAGGACGACGGGTTCAACCGGCTGGTCCTCGGAGCGCAGCTTACGTGGCGTGAGATCTCGATCCTCCGCTCTTACTGCAAGTATCTGCGCCAGGCTGGAACCACGTTCAGCCAACGCTATATGGAAGAGACCCTTGCCGCGAACCCACATATCGCCCGCCTCCTCGTGGACCTCTTCAAGGCCCGCTTCGACCCGGACCACCAGCAACGCGCCGAACAGGAGACGGAGCGGCTCACCTCGGAGATCAAAGAATCTCTCGACGCCGTAACCAGCCTGGACGAGGACCGTATCCTGGCGCGCTTCCTCAGCGTCACGCTAGCCACCCTGCGCACGAACTACTTCCAGAGCACGCCCGAAGGGGAACCTAAACCGTACCTCTCGTTCAAGCTCGATCCCACGAATATTCCGGAACTACCGCTGCCGCGACCGATGTTCGAGATCTTCGTGTACTCCCCGAGGACGGAGGGAATTCACCTGCGGGGCGGAGAGGTCGCGCGCGGCGGCATCCGCTGGTCCGACCGGCGCGAAGACTTCCGAACCGAGGTCCTGGGTCTCATGAAGGCCCAGACGGTGAAGAACGCCGTAATAGTCCCCGTCGGCGCGAAGGGCGGCTTCGTAGTCAAGCATCCGCCCACGGAGGGAGGCCGCGAAGCACTCATGCAAGAGGTCGTGGCTTGCTACCGTACCCTGATCCGGGGCATGCTCGACCTCACCGATAACCTCGACGGCGACGGCGCCCGCGCTCACGTGGTCCCGCCCCCGCAAGTAGTGCGCTATGACGGCGATGACCCCTACCTGGTAGTCGCCGCGGACAAGGGCACCGCGACCTTCTCCGACCTCGCCAACAGCATCTCCGGGGAGTACGGGTTCTGGCTCGGCGACGCGTTCGCCTCCGGCGGCTCGGAGGGCTACGATCACAAGGCAATGGGAATCACCGCCCGCGGCGCGTGGGAATCCGTCGAGCGCCACTTCCGCGAACTCGGTATTAACGTCCACACCACCGACTTCACCGTGGTCGGCATCGGCGACATGACCGGCGATGTCTTCGGCAACGGCATGCTCCTTAGCAGGCACATCAAACTAATCGCCGCCTTCAACCACCAGCATATCTTTCTAGACCCGGACCCTGACCCCGAGACGAGCTTCGAGGAACGCAGGAGACTCTTCGGCCTGCCCCGCTCCTCGTGGACCGACTACGATACCGACCTGATCTCCGAGGGCGGCGGCGTCTTCCCGCGCTCGGCCAAGTCCATCCCTCTCTCCCCCGAAGTGCGGCAACTGCTCGGCGTGGAGGCCGACTCCCTCGCGCCCAACGAGCTTATAAACACCTTGCTCAAGGCGCCGGTGGACCTGTTGTGGAACGGGGGCATCGGTACCTATGTGAAGTCCAGCGAGGAGACCAATGCGGAGGTCGGCGACAGGACCAACGATGCTTTGAGGGCCGATGCGAACGAGCTTGGTTGCCGCGTTGTTGGGGAGGGTGGGAACCTCGGTTTCACGCAGCGGGGGCGCATTGAATATGCGCTCGGTGGGGGACTTATTTACATGGATGCCATAGACAACTCGGCGGGCGTGGATTGCTCTGACCATGAGGTGAATATAAAGATATTGTTGGATGCTATCGTGGAGAATGGCGACATGACCGGGAAGCAGCGTAATGAGTTGCTCGCGGAGATGACGGATGAGGTTGGGCGGCTCGTATTGCGCGACAATTACCAGCAGGCTCAGGCCATAGATCAGGCCGTGAGCCTCGCCCGTCCTATGGTAGACGTGCACGCGCGCTATATCCACGCCCTGGAGCAGTCCGGCAGGCTGAATCGGGAGTTGGAGTTTCTGCCGGGTGAGGAGGAGTTGGGAGAGCGGAGAGCCAATGGGATCGGGCTGACCGCTCCAGAGTTCGCCATCCTGCTGTCGTATTCGAAGATCACGCTGTACAAGGAGTTACTCGCTTCGGACGCCCCGGAGGACCCGTACCTCTCGGGCGAGCTGGAGCGGTACTTCCCCACCCCCTTGCGCGAACGCTTTCGCGAACAGATGCGCGAGCACCGCCTGCACCGCGAGATCACCGCGACCCACGTCGCCAATAGCATGGTGAACAGGTGCGGCCCCTCCTTCGCCTTCCGCCTGGGTGAAGAGACCGGGGCGACGGGACCGGACATTGCTCGCGCCTATACGGCCGCCCGCGAAATCTTCGGCATGCGCGCCCTGTGGGCGGAGATAGAGGCCCTGGACAACCGGGTCGAGGTCGAGGTGCAGAAGCGGATGTTCCTCGAAGGGCGCAAGGTGGTCGAGCGGGCGACGCGGTGGTTGTTGCGCAACCGCCGGGCGCCTTTGGATATCGCCGCTGCGATCTCCTACTTCTCCGAAGGAGCGGAGGAACTGGCCGGGTACATACCCAGCCTCTTGCTCGACGGTGACCGCGAAGCCCTGAAGAGAGAGACCGAACAACTCACCGAAGCGGGCGTCCCATCTGAGCTGGCAAACCGGGTAGCGATCCTGGACCCGATGTTCTCTGCCCTGGACATCGTGGACGTGGCCTGTGCAACCGGACAACCACTGGAAACGGTCGCGGCAGTCTACTTTACCCTCGGCGACCGGCTAAAGCTCCACTGGCTGCGCGACCATATCGAGGCGCTGCCCCGGGACAACCGCTGGCGAACCCTCGCAAGGTCCGCGCTACGCGACGACGTGTACAGCCAACAGGCCGCACTCACCGCCGAGATCCTGCGCAGCATCCCCGATGAGCTACCCGCCCGCGAACGTATCGACGCCTGGATAGAGACCAACTCAGGACCAGTAGAACGCGCCCTACAAGTGTTATCGGACATAAACTCTAGCGGAACCTTCGACCTCTCGACCCTCTCGGTGGCGCTGCGGGAAGTACGCAACCTCGTAACGTCCTCCGGCGCCTCACCTGTGGAGATGGAGGCGCCGGTCCGCTAACTCGACCCAATACAGCCGCCCCGGGCGTCGAAGGGAGCGGCGCCTCGTGGTAACCCGCGCAGCTTACAGCTCCACCGCGCGATATCAGCCGAGCCCGAAGACTGCCTGTTTGCCGATGTGGGCGAGTTGTCCTATAACGAGCAGCGGCAGAAACGCCTCCACGGGTTCGGCATACTCGACGCTCTCCACAATACCCTCCGGCGCCTCGCTCCTCTTCTCGAATGAGGAGCACCGCCGGAACGAGTCCCACGTCGTCCGCTCGGAGATGGTCTCGAACTCCCCCGCCCGGGTCACTGTTGCCGTGAAGTCCTCACACTTCGAACTCGTAGGTTTCGCCGTGGGCCAGGTATCTCACGCGCTCTTCGAGGCCGGCCTCGGCGATTGCTTTCTTGAAGTCCTCCAGGGGTGATTTGAAGACGGTGTAGTCGTTGTAGTGAATTGGCACCGCCATTCGCGGGTCGATTAGCTTCATTGCCTCTACGCCCTGCTTGGCGTCCATCGTGACGAGGAGGCCGAGGACGCGTGTCCCGCCGAGGTGGAGGAGGGCGAGGTCTATCTCGGGGTAGCGCTCGGGGATCTCCTTGAGCCGGTCGTAGAGGAGTGTGTCGCCTGTTATGTACATCCGGAGCTGAATGCCGCCCTCCGCTCCCGCGAACTCGAGCATGCTGCCCATCACGGGTGGCAGTACTTTTCTCAGGGGACCGGGGGCGTGCGTGCCGGGCATCGCGGTTATGCGCAGCCGGGCATCACCCTTGTGTACTAGCAAGGAGTCCCAGGTCTTGAGGGCTGCGGGTGGACGGAAGCCCTTACCTTCGAGATAGCGGGCCGCGTGGGGGGTAGTCACGATCGGGACCGTCTTGTCCAACTTCTCTTCGGCTACCCGGTCGAAGTGGTCGCCGTGCAGGTGGGAGAGTAGCAAGAGGTCCAGGGGCGGGAGGTCTTCTATGTCAATCGCCGGGTCCGTGAGGCGCTCGGAGTGGAGACCGTAGCCTAGATGCACGTGATCCCCGGCGTGGAGGAAGTTAGGGTCGGTCAGGATCGTGAACCCCGCGTAACGAATAATGACCGTCGCCGTACCCACAAAGAAGACGGAACCCTTCTCAAGGTCGATCTCCCCAACCGAGTCGCTCAGAATAAGGTCCCTCTCCAAAATGTACCTCTCTCCCTCTAGTGTGCCGAACTTGTGTCTCTTTTTGCCTTTTACCAACGAGTCCCGTTTCTCAATCTTCGAGGCGCGGAGATACCTTGATTGGGGATGTTTTTCTTCACGGTCACCTCCGCCGTGGCAAGGCGCGCGAGCGGCTCTTCCAGCACGCCGTCGCACATCCCGAAGGCCCGGCGCATGCTATACCGTGCTCTCTCTTGCCTCGACCCGGTTCGTACTAAGGTAATCCTGGGCCTCTGTAGCGACCCGACCGTAGCTACCGGTATCTCTGCCGAGTTTCGGTGAGCGGTCACCCCAGGTAGTTGACTAAAGACCTCTTGCCTTTTCGGTCCTAAGCCCACCCGAAGAGCTTTCGCCAGGGGGAACGTGGTATCCCCGCTCCTTCTAAGGGCCTGGGTTGACTTGATCTCTCCGCACGCCAACGAAACGAAGATCATACTTTAGGTCATCTGGAACTCTCCTTTTGGAGGATGTACTACACACAGCCGAAGACTAGATGAGTATTGCGTAGTTTAGCGGTGTAGAAAGGGGGCCATCCGACCGCTGTTCCCCGACCAAAGGAGCGCCGGATGGCCCAGCCTCACCATACCCCACGCCTCGACCGCACGGAAGAGGCCATAACCGTCCTCTTCTGCCTCGTCGACGACGCCTACCGCATCCTCAACCCGCGCGGTGAGCGC
>CADCVE010000097.1:0-61870 GCA_902806065.1 uncultured Rubrobacteraceae bacterium
ATCCTTAGGTCCTTCGAGTAGGCATTCACGCGCAAAGCATCGCACGCCCGTCAGTCGTTACGCAAACCGCTGTAGGTGTTGTGTACGCTGCGGGTAGACCTACTAGAGTACAACCTCAATATGCCGGTCGAGGTACCGCCTCCGGTGACTCGTTGGGCCTCTCGCTATTAGCGGTTAGTAGGGCTACCAGTGCCTCTAGTTCCTCCTGCTCGCGGAAGCGGATCTCGAGCTTGCCTCCCTGGCGCGACGAACGTACACTCGTGGGCATCATCAGTACGTCCTGGATTCGCCGGGAAGCCTCACTATACTCCGCCACCACTGGTCGTTCTTCCTTGACTCCAGCTTCGGCTTGCGGTCTCTCGTGCGATCCCGCAAGCTCCTCACGTACCAGCTCCTCTGTCTTTCTTACCGAAAGCTTCTCGCCCTGCACCCTCGCCGCTGTCTGTAACATTTGTTTTTCGGATAACATTTCCTTTTCGATGCCACGCGCGAGAAGAGCGCGAGCGTGTCCCTCTGTTAGCTTCTCCTCAAGCACTAGGGCTTGGATTGACTCCGGTAGACGCGTGAGGCGCAGCGTGTTGACAACGGCTGCGCGGCTCTTACCCAACCGGGCGGCGAGCTGCTCTTTGGTAAAGCCGAAGCTGTCCATCAAGGCCTGGTATGCAGCAGCGGTCTCTAGAGGGTTGAGGTCCTCGCGTTGCAGATTCTCGACGAGAGCCATCTCCATTGATTCACTCTCACCTGCTTGCCGGATCAGGACAGGCACGCGGTCGAGGCCCGCTTCCCTGGCTGCCCTTAGCCTTCGCTCCCCGGCTATCAACTCGAACCCGGTCTCAGTAGAGCGGATGACAAGCGGTTGCAAAATACCTACTTCTCTTATCGAGGCTGCTAGCTCTTTAATGCTCGTCTCTGAGAAGTTGCGGCGCGGCTGATGCGTATTCGGCCGGATCGCCGAGAGTGGAACCTCCTCGAACCTCAACCCCCCCACGCTGTCGCCTGCGGATATCAGCGCGGACAGACCACGTCCTAGGCCTCTTCTACCCACGCGCCAAGACCTCTTCAGCAACGGCGGCATACGCCTGAGCCCCACTGCTCTTCGGAGCATACAGTGCGACGGGCACACCGAAGCTTGGAGCTTCGCTAAGCCTCACGTTGCGTGGTATGACCGTGTGAAAGACTTGATCTCCAAAGAACGACCTCACTTCCCCAACGACTTGATGTGAAAGGTTTGTGCGAGTGTCGAACATTGTCAACAACACACCCCCGATCTTTAGGGCCTGATTTAGCTCCTCCCGCACCATCCTTATGCTCCTCATCAACTGAGTAAGTCCTTCTAAAGCATAGTATTCACATTGGATCGGGATAAGCACCTCGTCCGCAGCGGTCAGTGCATTGAGTGTGAGAAGGTCTAGAGATGGCGGACAATCAATTAATACCCTGTCGAAAACACCAGATGGGAGCTTCTCCAGCGCCCGCTTGAGCTTGAATTCGCGAGCCAGCGTAGAGACTAACTCTACCTCCGCCCCTACAAGGTTTATCGTTGCCGGCGCGACTCGTAGACCCTCGACTTCCGTCTCCACGGCGACCTTTTCCAGGGGTTTTCCATCGAGCAACACATCATACATGCAACCGTTGTCGGTAGACGAGACACCGAGGCCACTCGTGGCGTTACCTTGAGGATCTATATCGAGAACCAGAACTTTTTCCCCCAGCCCCGCAAGATATGTGGCTAGGTTGATAGCGGTGGTGCTCTTACCCACCCCGCCCTTCTGATTAACGATGGCAACCACTGTAGGCACAGGTAAAATCTTAGCACGCTTTCTATACAGCCTGCCGCCGTCCCCAGGCGAAACGTGCCTGCCAGCACCTCTTATCCACCTAACCCTCTGCTCCTGCTAATGGTTCTAGTGGCTAGGCCCTACGTACCCCGTTCTCACTCTAAAGGGCACCCAAGGGCCGTTTCTTAGCCATCCCAACTTTGCGGGGAAACCTACTTGAAGTGTCTGCGACTTTATCAAACACTACTAGCCTCCGCTCCTTCTGCGGAAGCGAGGCTCGGTACTTCACCTCGAGGATGTCCTTCAAGTGGGCTCCAAGTTGTTTAGAAGCTCCAACCCCGGCAAGTAGCTCGTCTTCATGTAGGCTGGCCTTCATCGAGACGATCTGTCCCCCAAGACGTACCAGAGGCGCGCAGTACTCCACAACTACCGGCAAGGCGGCCAGAGCTCGTGCGGTAGCGAGATCAAAGGTGTGCCGATACTCTGACATTCTCCCAAGGTCTTCTGCACGAACCTGCAACACCTTTACGTTCTTTAACTCTAATTGTGTGTTCACCTCCTCCAGAAACCGCGCCTTTTTCTCTGCAGCCTCCAATAAGGTTACCGAGAGTGCTGGCCGCGCTATCGCAAGCGGCACTCCCGGCAGACCCCCGCCCGTTCCCACATCCACTAAAGAGCCGGCTATCCCCAAGCGGCTCACCTTCAGACAACTCAACGAGTCAAGAATATGCTCGGAAATAATTTGCTCGACGTCCTTCGTGCCAATCACGTTTGCAAGCGAATAGTTCGCCAGCGACTCCGCATAAGAGGCCAGCAATGGCAAGCATAAGGGGTCCAGGTCCAGCCCCCACTCACTGCATTGCAGAGTTAGCTGCTCCATTCTTTTTGTCAACGCAGGCATTGTTTCACGTGAAACGCGAGCCTATCCTCAATTGAATGCGACAGCGCCAAAAGTTGGCACAGACAAACATATGGCGCAGAAGGGGTTTCACGTGAAACAGGGCGGCCTTAGATAGGGGTGATAACGACTCTTCGATCCTCTTCTTCGCCTTCACTAGAGGTATCCACATGGGGGTTCTTCTCCAAAAAGAGATGCACGACGCGGCGTTCCGCAGCTGTCATAGGGGGTAAGCTAAGCGCTTGCTCTTCTCGTACCGCGCGACGCGCAGTACGATGTGCCATACCTTGAAGGGCCTCTACCCGGCGCTGCCTGTAGCCCTCGGAGTCGATGACGATCTTCTTGGAAAACACGCGGTCTCTGTACACAGCTACGTTGGTAAGGTATTGCACTGCATCTATGGTCTCACCCTTCCGGCCTACTAGAAGACCGGTTTCCTTCGTAATCACGTCCACTGTGATCACTTCTCCCGACTCATAGGCATCGACAGTGGCTTGAAATCCCATAGCGTTCATAAGCGTAGTAACGAATTCGTCGACGGCCACGATCAGGTCTTCGGGGATATCCTCTGTAGACTCTCCGGCTTCTTGTATCAGACCTGCCTCAATCTCGGCATGTTCTATGTCAGGCACCAGCTGATGTTGCTCGACCACCCCAGTAGTTTCAGAAGTAAGTTGCTCGTTCTCCATAGTAGACGACATGCTCCTAGACTCGGGCACTTCAACAAACACACGAGCATCCCGGGCGCCTATACCAAGGAATCCCGTGCTTCCCTCATCCAGAACCTGAAATCTGAGTTCATCCCTGCTGACACCAAGACCGGCAGCAGCTTTCTCCAGGGCTTCCTCAACAGTAGCGGCGTAAAATTCTCTACTTTCGCTCATCGCTTTTTCTTCCTTCTACGCTTTCTCTTAGCGGCCTTGGCGGCCTGAGTGGTACGTTCAGAAGGCTCGGCTTCTGGCGCCTCATGCCCATTCTTACCGCTATTCTGAAACTGCGCGTTCTTCGTCGCTACTTTCCCTTCGTTTTCGCCTCTTGAAGTAACGAGTTTCCCTGACTTGCTTGCAGATCCATCCGTAGCAGTCTTTCGACCGGGACCGTGATTGTAGATAAAATAGTTCTGCACCAGGGTCACGAGGTTAGAGGTGATCCAGTACATAAACAGACCCGCCGGGAAGTTCAAAAGGAACACTGTAAAGACTACTGGCAAAATCCTCATCATCCAGCGCTGCTGCGCATCGATATGCTTTGAGGTAATCTCTGAGGCGGCGAGCATTGTCACAGCCGAGAGAACCGGGAGCAAATAGTAAGGATCCTTCATAGATAAATCCTGAAACCATAAAACGCCGCCCGAAGCAAAGCTCTCGTGCGTCGCGCCAAATCCCTGAATAACATAGAACATAGTGATAAAGATCGGCATCTGGATCAGAAGGGGCAGACAACTGCCGAACGGGTTCACCTTACGCTCCTGGTAAAGCTTCATGATCTCTTCCTGCTGTTGCTGCCTGTTGTCCTTGTATTTCGCCCGAATCTTGTCCATCTCGGGCTTCAGATCCTGCATAGCGCGCATACTCTTGACTTGCCTAACGGTAAGGGGGAAGAGAATAGAACGCACGACTACGGTAAGGATGGCGATGCTCAACCACCACGGCGCACCATAACTGTAAAACAATTCCAAGCCGCTGCCTAAGAGATTAGTTAGCGGAGAAAAAATCCTCTCTAGAAACTCAATCATAACGTCCTTCTCACCTTACTGGGTCCACCCCTCCCTTTGACCATGGGTTGCAGCGTAACACTCTCCACGCTCCCATAAACCCACCTTTGAGGACACCGTACTTCAACACAGCCTGAAGCGCGTACTCTGAGCAAGTGGGCCAATACCTGCACGAGGGTGGCAGCAACGGTGACAAGAATCGCCTGTACGTCTTGATGGTCCCGGCGAGAACATCTCGCGGCCTCATTCTAGGAACCACCGGTATTGCCGCCCTTGTTCAACCTCTGCAACGAACGCGAAAACTCGTCTCTCAACTCTTCGAACGAAGCATCAGCAGCGGCCGGACGAGCTGAGATTACGAGATCCAATCCACCCGGAAGACCATCCGCAGAACAACGAAAGATCTCCTTCAAGCGCCGCCGAACTCCATTGCGCTTGACTGCTGTCCCAACCTTCTTGGAGACCGAGAGCCCTAGTCTTGCTCCCTCCAGGGTGTTCGGCAAGGCATGAACAGCGAACAACCTTCCTCTATAGACTGACCCTTTTCGGTAGACCCGCTCAAACTCCGAGGAAGCGGTAAGACTCGTTCTCCTACGGCGAGGCAACGGTCAAACGGCCAGCCGTTTACGCCCCTGACGCCGGCGCGCAGATATGATCCTGCGGCCTCCAGATGTACTCATACGCTTGCGGAATCCGTGGGTCTTGGCGCGCTTGCGACGGTTCGGCTGATAGGTACGCTTCATAAAACTCCCTCAAGTCTATCTATCTAAGTGTGACTAACTAGCCTAGTATAGCCGAACCGTCAAATCCGTCCAGCAACGCTTACACATCCACGCCACTCAAGGTTATCTAGAATGCTTTCTTTAACACACCGAGAAAAGCCCTGCAAAACTCAGTTTAATCTGGAAGTAATGTACACAGTCTCGCGTGATGATCTTCGACAGAGGGCCTTTTGCGGCGCTGGCTATCGCTTCATACTCTACAAGGTAGTAAAGTTATCCACAGGGTGTGGAAAAAACTGTGGATAATCATGGTAATACTCTGCAAAAGTGCGATTTTTTGACGGTGGCTATAGCGTCTTGGAGAAGGGTACGCAATAATCTGCGAAGGGGATGATGTACGCGAACCGCACACAGGACCACGATCTCGATCTTCGCATCAAGGTCGCGGTGTACTCCGATGGTGGAGAGCCGGAGGTAAGTGAAATATCGGCGGCCTCGACAGGCGCGGCAGGCGGGAAGTTCTTTAAGGTTGTTGTGGAGAAGGTCAGGGAGTGTAAGGGCTGTGTACCGGAAAAGGCATTACAGGAGTTGATCGAGAACCTTATACACGCCGAGTTCAAAGGCGTTGTGATCTCCGTTCTCGAAGGAGGCAACGTGGTGAGGATCTCGGACAAAGGTCCCGGGATACAAGACAAGAATCGGGCCTTCGAATTTGGTTTCTCGGGTGCTACACCGAACGCCGCGCAAGAGATCAGAGGCGTTGGGGCAGGACTGGGAATTGCCAGGGCGGCCGCCGAGGAGGCAGGGGGCACGGTCACGATTGAGGACAACATCGGGGGCGGGACTGTGGTGACACTCTCGGTGGGGGAGACCGCTCAAGCACCTAGTACCGGAAATCCCCCGGAACAGCCGTCGCCGCGAAGGAAGTATCCTGATGCCGTGCCGAAGATGAACATCTCAGAGAGGCAACAAAAGGTGTTGGTCACGGTTTTGGAGTCCGGGGAGCTGGGGCCTTCCACGGTCGCGGAGCGGTTGGGTATCAGTGTAAGTACAGCCTACAGAGACCTCTCCGTGCTCGAGGAGCATGGTCTAGTCGCCAGCGTGGACTCGGGGAAGCGTGTAATCACGCTGCTGGGTCAGGACCTGGTAGAGGCAATTGTTTCCACGTGGGTGAAGTAGCCTGTGCCTCGTACCGTGGAAGAAGTCTGGATCGCGGTGCTGGACCGAATCTCAGAGCACATAGACACTCCCTCCTTGCGGGTATGGTTCGATAGCACGAAGCCGGTGGACCTCTACGAAGACCGGTTGGAAATCTCTGTACCAAACCCCCTCGCCAAGGAGTACATCGAGACTAGGTTCAAGCCACTGCTCGAAGAGGCTCTGGACTCCGCTCTCGGCAGAACAGACACAACCCTCGTCGTGAGCATCGATAACGGCGACGCGCGCATACCCCGCAGCCCAGAGAGTCACAATGGGGAGAATAGATGGGGAGGCTATAACGACGCAGATTTCACAAGAAACGTCCGGGCGTCACGGCCCTCCAAGAACAGATATACCTTCGACACTTTTGTAATCGGCGCTGGCAACAGGTTCGCGCATGCAGCCGCCCTCGCGGTCTCTGAAACGCCCGGCGTCGTCTACAATCCACTCTTTGTCTATGGTGGCGTTGGTCTAGGCAAGACCCACCTCTTGCGTGCGGTCGGGCAATACGTCGAGGACCAGGACCCAGGTATACGGTTACGCTACGTAACCTGCGAGAACTTCACCAACGACTTCATCAACTCCGTCAGGGACAATGCTCCTCTGGGCTTCCAGAAGCGGTATCGGGAGAACGACGTACTCCTAATAGACGATATACAGTTTCTGGAGGGCAAGATCGAGACGCAGGAAGCGTTCTTCCACACCTTCAATACGCTCTACGAGGAGAACAAGCAGATCGTCATAACCTCCGACAGGCACCCGAAGTACATCCCGACACTGGAGAACCGCCTGGTCTCCCGGTTCGAGTGGGGGCTCGTCACCGACATCCAACCGCCGGACCTGGAGACCAGGATCGCAATCCTCCGCAAAAAGGCGATGATGGACCGTCTCCAGGTGAACGACGACGTCCTGACGTTTGTAGCTTCTAAAGTCTCGACGAATATCCGCGAGCTGGAGGGGGCGCTGGTGCGCATCCTGGCCTATTCGTCGCTCTACGGACGGACGGTGACCGTGGCCCTAGCGGAAGAGGTCCTCAAGGACATCCTGCTCGACGCGGCTTACCGGGAGATACCGGTCGAGCTTATACAGCATGAGGTTTGCCGTTACTTCGGCATCTCCAAGGGGGATCTCCTCGGCTCCAGCCGTTCCAAAGCCTTCTCCTACCCACGACAAGTCGCGATGTATCTCTCCCGCGAACTCACCGACGAATCACTCCCCAAGATCGGTCGTGCCTTCGGCGGTCGCGACCACTCAACGGTCATGCACGCGCTCGCCAAAATCTCCAAACTTATGAACAGCGACCGCGACGTCTTCAATCAGATCCACGAGATCACCTACCACGTCAAGAGCAAACGCTGATCGAAAACCTCCCCCCGGAAAAGAAGCCCATAAACCTCTCCACAACTCGTAACCCTAACCCCCAAACTTCGCAAAAATGTCCTTCTATCCCTCCCCTACAGGGATGGCAGTTTGTAACACCTTCTAAACATACCTGTCTAAAGTTATCCACAGTTCATCCACAATCAACGCCACTACCTGTGGATAACTTTTCCTCCCTTAACCGCGATAATATCCACTTATCCACAATATTTGTGGATAAAAAGCCATTCCTGTGGATAAAAGTATAAGCACCAACGTATATGAGACATGAATATTACTACATTGGAATACACGTTGTGGATAAAGCTGTGGATAAAAGGGGTAAAATCTGTGGATAAAGCTGTGGATAAAAATGTGGATAAGTTTGAGTTGTGGATAACTCGGGACTTATCCACAATCCATCCACAGGATTTTGGTGCTTATCCACATTTTTATCCACAGCCTCGTGGGTGCTTTTTTAGCTTAGGTACGGTTATTCTCTGACTTATCCACACTATCCACAGGCCTTATTATTATTATTGTTCTAAGAACTTAATGGTTTAAACAATAAAAGTAAAGGAAGGAGGAGTAGCTATGAGGGCAGTTTGCAACACAGATTTGTTCAGTAGGAAACTGGCATTGGTGTCACGTGGGGTATCGGCTCGTTCGACGATTCAGCTTCTTAGTGGGATCTTGTTAGAGGCTGAGGAGGGGTTGGTAAAGCTCTCGGCGACGGATATGGAGATTTCGATTCAAACCTCCTCGGAAGCAGAGGTCGAGGAGGCAGGGCGTGTGGTGGTGCCGGCTCGTATCTTCAACGATGTGGTCAGGTCGTTGCCGGGCGGTGAGCTCTCGCTTACTCACGACCGTTCCGAGGGTGTGGTACGGCTCGCTTCGAGAGAGAACGAATACAGCATCCGGGCGTACGCGGCCGAGGACTTCCCGCAGCTCCCGAAGTTCGACAACGCTTCAGCTTTTCATATGACCGGCGATGCGCTCGTCGAGACCGTCGACAAAGTCTCCAGGTCATACTCACGGGACGAGACGCGGCCGGTACTGACAGGGATCTTGATCTCCTTCGAGAAGGCGCTCGTTCGCATGGTGACAACAGACTCGTACCGGTTGAGCATCAAGGAGACGGAGCTTGCAACGACTTTCGAAGGTTCGCGGGAGGCGATCATACCGGCGCGGGCGATGCAGGAGGTTGGACGGATCTTCACGGCATCGGATGAGGAGAAGGTCGAGGTCTTGCTCTCGGAGAACCAGGCGCTCTTCAGCATTGGAGACGTCCTATTTGGCACGCGCCTCATTGAGGGTAACTTCCCGGAGTACAAGCGCCTGTTGCCGAATACGTTTGAGCGAGAGATCTCAGTCTCCCGCGAAGACCTCCTGGGAACTCTGCGCCGCGTGAACCTTTTCGCCCAGCGCCAGACGCCGCCGGTACCGGTAACCATGCGCTTCTCCGAGGGCGCGGTCGAGGTAACCGTGCGAAACGGCGAGGTGGGGGAGGCTCGCGAGAAGCTCCCCGCCACCAGCGAGGATGACTTCCAAATCTCCTTCAATCCCAGCTATCTTCTGGACGGCGTCTCCGCGGTGGAGTCGGAGAAGGTTCTCTTCAGGCTCAACGAGTCTCTGAAGCCCGGGCTCATAGTGCCGGACACCTCCGATAACGAGGGTGGCAACAGAGAAGAACCGGACTTTCTGTACCTGATCATGCCGATGCGTGACCCATCCGGGAGCTGATAGCCCTGACCGATCCGACAGATCTGCCAGCCGGCATCACACTTGGCCAGGCCCTGAAGACCGCGAGTATCGCCGGCACAGGCGGCGAGGCGAAGATCCTGATCCAGACCGGAGAGGTCATGGTAAACGGAGACGTCGAAACCCGCCGCGGCCGCAAGCTGGACAGGGGCGACATTGTGGAGGTGGGGGACGAGAGGATGGAGGTCCGATGAGTGCGTACCTCCGCGCCCTGCGGCTCGTGAACTTCCGCAACTACGTCGACGCGACGGTGCTCCTTGCGCCGGGCCTGAACGTAGTCGTTGGTGCCAACGCTCAGGGCAAGACAAACCTCCTCGAAGCAATCTCCTTCGCGGCCACCGGCTCGACACCCCGCACCCCGAACGATCCGGAGATCATCCTTTGGGGCGCGGACTTCACCCGCGCGGAGATGCGCGTAAGCATGAACGGCGACGAGGAGCGAAAAATAGCAGTAGGCTACGCTCCAGGTCAGAAGAAACGCCTCACCATCGACGGTGTACCCGCATCCTCCCTGGCAGCCTACGCCGCCGGCGGAGCGGGGGTGAGGGTCGTCACCTTCTTCCCAGATGACCTCCGGGTCGTGAAGGGTGCCCCCTCCGACCGCCGGGAGTTCCTGGACAGCCTGCTTGCCTCCCTCAAGCCAACCTACGCCCGCGCCGCCGCCGAGTATGCCCGCGCCGTTCAACAACGCAACCAACTCTTGCGCCGCATTCGCGACGGGCTCTCCTCCGAAAAGACACTCTCGACCTGGGACCGCAAAGTCGTGGACCTGGGCACGGAGGTCCTACGAGGCCGCACCGCCGCTATAGGACCCCTGGGTTCGCTCTTCGAAGACGCTGTGAGCGCTCTATATGGCCCCGAGAAGGCCGCGTTGGGCTACGGCTATAGCGCGCCCTTAGATGGGTATGCGGAGGCGCTCAGAGAGGCGCGTGGGGTCGATGTAGAGCGCGGGACCACTTCGGTCGGGCCGCATCGGGACGATTTCGCGGTGCTCTTCGGGGGAGTGAGCATGACGACGTATGGGTCTCAGGGTCAGCAGCGGCTGGCGACGCTGGCGCTAAAGTTCGCGGCGAGGGAGTACCTGAGAGGGGAGACGGGGCAGGACCCGATCCTTCTCTTCGACGACGTGATGAGCGAGCTGGACGAGGAGCGGCGGGGGTACCTGACCGAATACTTCCTGGCTAGCACCCAGGCCGTCATCTCCACGACGAACCTGGAATACTTCGATCCCGAAGTTATCGAAAGAACGCCTATCGTACGCATATCTGGTGGTTCAGTACTCTAAAGCACCAAGGGTGGCGCCACGGGATGGCATTACAAGCGTAAAACCCCTTACGTAAGCCCCAAACGAGCGAAAGACTTCTTGGAAAGTGTACAAGGTGTGTTACAATCTATGGGTGAAACACTGTGGTACAGAAACTGGTTCTGGCGATGCCCCCGGAGCCCTCGACGGGGAGGATAATAGTTCTTGACGGCTAACCCTGTTACTAAGAATTCCAAGAGTAGTTACAATGCAGATTCCATCCAGGTATTGGAGGGTCTCGAGGCTGTCAAGCGGCGGCCGGGGATGTATATTGGGTCGACCGGACCCAGGGGTTTGCATCATCTCGTTTGGGAGATCGTAGACAACTCCATAGATGAGGCGCTCGCCGGGTACTGTACGGAGATCTCCATCACCGTGCATCCGGATAACTCCGTCTCCGTGGCCGATGACGGGCGAGGTATGCCGGTTGGCAGAATGGAGAAGTACGGGAAGTCAGCGGCCGAAGTCATTATGACTACTTTGCACGCCGGTGGGAAGTTTGATGGTCAGGGCTACAAGGTCTCTGGTGGTTTGCACGGCGTTGGGTCGTCGGTGGTCAATGCTCTCTCGGAATGGTTGGAGATGGAGATCAGGCGCGAGGGTCACCTCTGGACCCAGCGCTACGAGCGCGGGTTCCCGCAGGGAGATATCGAGCAGGCTCGCGAGTTGAAGAAGGGTGAGGGGACCGGGACGACGGTTCGCTTCATGCCGGACCCGGAGGTCTTTACGGAGACTCGGGAGCTCTCGTTCGATACATTGTCCAGGCGCTTTCGTGAATCGGCGTTCCTGAACAAGGGGTTGAGGATCTCGCTAACCGACGAGCGCGAGGTGGATCGGGCTGTCACGTACCAGTACGAGGGCGGCATCCGGGACTTCGTAGAGCACATCAACGAGTCAAAGGACCCTGTCCACAAGACGATCTTCTACTTCGAGCGCGAGGACGAGGCGGGCGAGGTAGAGGTCGCGCTGCAATGGAACAACGGTTTCCAGGACTCTGTATTCACGTTCGCCAACAACATCAACACTCACGAGGGCGGTGCGCATCTCTCTGGTTTCAAAGCGGCGCTGACGCGTACGGTCAACGACTACGCTCGCCAGAAGGGCATCCTCAAGGAGAAGGAAGAGAACCTGACCGGGGACGATATACGGGAGGGTCTCGCGGCGGTTATCTCCGTCAAGCTCGGCGAGCCGCAGTTCGAGGGGCAGACGAAGACCAAGCTAGGGAACACGGAAGTCAAGGGCCTCGTCGAAAGCAACACGAACCGGTACCTCGCCGAGTTCCTGGAGGAGCGACCCAACGAGGCGAAGGCAATCATCAGCAAGGCCCTTCAGGCGGCGCGAGCGCGCCAGGCGGCGAGGAAGGTGCGCGATACCATACGCAAGGGCTACCTGGAGAGTTCGACACTTCCGGGAAAGCTCGCGGACTGTTCGTCCAAGGACCCCGCTCGCAGTGAAATCTACATAGTCGAGGGCGATAGCGCCGGTGGTAGTGCGAAGCAGGGGAGAGATCGGAACTTCCAGGCGATCTTGCCTCTGCGTGGCAAGATCCTGAACGTCGAGAAGGCCAACATGAACAAGGTCCTCTCGAACGTGGAGATACAGGCCATGATCTCCGCTATCGGGGCCGGTGTCGCGGATACCTTCAACCTGGAGGGTGTCCGGTACAACAAGATCGTCATTATGACGGACGCTGACGTTGACGGAAGCCACATCCGAACGCTGGTGTTGACGTTTCTGTTCAGAAACATGCCCGAGCTGATCGAGGCGGGATACGTGTACATCGCGCAGCCGCCGCTGTTCAAGGTCACACACCAGCGCAAGGACTATTACGTCTACAACGACCGCGAGTTGCAGGAGACGCTGACGCGCCTGAACGCGAACGGCAACGCGAGCATCGGGCGCTTCAAGGGCCTCGGGGAGATGAACCCGATCCAGCTCTGGGAGACGACGATGAACCCCCAGAACCGGACTCTCCTGCAGGTGACGGTAGATTCTGCGGCGACCGCCGATGAGCTGTTCACGGCGCTCATGGGCGACAAGGTCGAGCCGCGCAAGCTGTTTATCGAGGCCAACGCCAGAGAGGTAAAGAACCTGGATGCTTAGGCGCGAAAGCTCCTGGGAATCATGAAAAGTTTAAGAACCGTCGAGTTGTTGCTGGTATCCCTGTTCCTCCCGGCACTGTTAGTTGCGCCTATCTTCGTCGTGGCACGGGGGTTCGCGGGCGGGAACAGATCCTCCGGTAGGAGAAGGGTCCCGAAGTTCTCCGCGAAGAGGCGCTCGATAAGCGATACGCTGAGGGCGAGTTAATGCGGGAGGAGTGCCTGATTATTCGAGACGACATAACGAGGAAATCTAATGCTTGATACTTTCTCAGGAAATATACAGCCCCATTCCATAGAGGATGAGATAAAGGACTCGTTCCTCTCCTACGCGATGAGCGTTATCGTGTCGCGCGCCCTTCCAGACGTGCGCGATGGCTTGAAGCCGGTCCACCGGCGCGTCCTCTACGCGATGCACGACGTTGGCCTGCAGCCGAACCGGCCGTACCGCAAGAGCGCGACGGTAGTTGGTGAGGTTATCGGTAAGTATCATCCGCACGGGGACTCGGCGGTCTATGACACGCTGGCGCGCATGGCACAGGACTTCTCCCTGCGGGCGCCGCTCGTCGACGGCCAGGGGAACTTCGGGAGCGTCGATGGCGATCCGCCAGCTGCAATGAGGTACACGGAAGCGCGGCTGACGCGTATGGCGACCGAGATGCTGCGGGACATAAGCTCCGATACCGTGGACTTCGCGCCGAACTTCGACGAGAGTCAGCGGGAGCCGGTCGTGCTGCCGGCGCGTTTCCCCAACCTGCTCGTCAATGGTTCCGATGGTATCGCGGTTGGGATGGCGACCAAGATCCCACCGCATAACCTCGGTGAGGTCGTGGATGCGACGATAGCTCTCATCGACGATCCGGAGTTGCCGGACGAGGAGTTGGCGAAGCATATCAAGGGGCCAGACTTCCCCACGGGTGGGGTAATCGTCGGGCTACGTGGCATTCGGGACGCTATCCTGACCGGGCGCGGTTCAGTAAAGGTGCAGGCCAAAGCTCATACGGAGCAGATCAAGGGCAACCGTACCCAGATCGTGGTCACGGAGATCCCGTACCAGGTCAACAAGAGCTACCTGTTGCAGAAGATCGCCGAACTCGTCAAGGAGCGCAAGCTCGACGGTATCTCCGACCTGCGCGATGAGTCCGACCGTAACGGGATGCGGATCGTCATTGAGCTAAAGCGCGAGGCGGTGCCGAAGGTCGTCCTGAACAATCTTTATAAGCACACCCAGATGCAGCAGAGCTTCGGGGTAAACCTCGTGGCGCTGGTGGATGGCGTCCCCAAGACGCTCTCGTACAAGCAGGTCTTGAGGCACTACGTCGCGCATCAGTTCGAGGTCGTAACGCGGCGGGCGCGCTATGAGCTTGAGAGGGCGCGGGCGCGGGCGCACATTTTGGAGGGACTTTTGATCGCGCTCTCCAACCTGGACGAGGTCGTGGCGACGATCCGCAAGTCGCGCAGTGTGGAGACGGCGCGTAACAACCTGATGAAGACCTTCAAGCTCTCGGAGCGGCAGGCGCAGGCGATTCTGGACCTCAGGTTACAGCGGTTGACCGCGCTTGAGAGGCAGAAGGTCGAGCAGGAGCATCGGGACCTCCGAGAGAAGATCGATTATCTGGAGAGCGTGCTGTCAGACGACGGCAAGGTGTACGAGATCATCAAGGAGGAGTTGCTCGAGGTCAGGGTAGCCTATGCCGACGAGCGGCGGACGGCGATCACAGCCGAGGAGGGCGTGGACTTCGAGATAGAGGACCTCATCGCCGAGGAAGAGATGGTCATCTCCATCTCCAACGGCGGCTACCTGAAGAGCGTCCCTGTAAACACTTTCCGCAAGCAAGGCCGCGGCGGTACGGGCGTGGCCGGGATGGACCTCAAAGAGGGCGACTTCATAGAGCATCTCTTTATCACGACGACCCACCATTACATGCTCTTCTTCACTAACAGGGGCAAGGTGTACCGCTTGAAGGTCCATCAGCTCCCGAGGATGGGCCGCGCGGCCAAGGGGCGGCACGTTGCCAACCTCCTGCCGCTCGCGCAGGGTGAGAGGATCGCTACGGTCATCGCGACAAAGGACTTCGAGGAGGCGGAGTACCTCATCTTCGCGACGTGCAAGGGTGTAGTGAAGAAGACCGCGTTCCTCGACTACAACACACCCTTGAAGAGCGATGGGATCATCGCCATCAATCTTACCGAGGGGGATGAGTTGATCTCGGTTCGCCAGGCATCCGAGGAGGAGGATGTAGCACTCGTAACCCGGAACGGGATGGGTATTCGCTTCCCGCAGAGCGACGCGCGCCAGATGGGCAGGGCCACCGCCGGGGTCAAGGGAATTACGCTGAAGGACGGCGACGTCGTGCTCTCAATGGACGTCATCCACGACACGGAGGATCTCTTCCTCATCACTGAAAAGGGCTTCGGCAAGCGAACCCCCCTCTCGCAGTTCCGCGTTCAGGGCCGCGGCGGTCAGGGAGTAATCGCGATGAAGACCGACGGAGAGCGAGGGTGCCTCGCGGGTGTGCGGATCGTCAAGCCGGACCTGCACGAGCTGGTAATAGTCTCGAACTTGGGGACCACGATACGGATAGACGCCGAGTCCGTCTCCCGACAGGGCCGCAGCGCGCAAGGTGTCAAGGTAATGAACTTGAGGTCTGGTGACTCTGTTAGCGCAATCGCCAAGGTCGTCGCCAGTAGGGGCGCGGCCGAGGACGAGGGCGGCGACGAGCTTACCCTGGAGGACATTGCCGGCGGCGCCGACTCTGATGACGGCGTTAATGGTGAGAGCTCGAATGGCGAGGTGACGCGTGGATAACGAGCAGATGTGCGAAGGTGTGGTCGAATGCACGGCCCTGGTGTTGGCGGAGGGCTGTAGTGAGTTGAACGGGCGGCTCACCCTCTTTGGAATACTCGACGAGCTCAGGAAGCCGGGTGGGTCCGGCAAAGGGTTCTCGTTCGTGGTCTATGCAAAGTTCGAGGGTTGCGAGCATGCGGCCGGCGGAGAGCGGCGGGTGCGTATCCTGATAACTGACGAAGAAGGCGAGGTCCTAGAGGAGTCGCCCGAGTACTCCGTCTGGCTCGACGGTGAGGACGGTCCGGCGACTCTCGTGGCGCCTTTCGATCTTTCAGAGAACCTGGACCTAGAAGATACGCTACTCTGGGTGGAGGCAGAGTTCGACGATGAAACACTCGCCCAGACAGCGATACCACTCCGCGAGAGATATAACGTGTAAACGATACGAAGAGGCCCGGAGATCCGGGCCTCTCTCGCTACCTAAGGAAAAACAACTTTATGCCAGAAGACTTAGCAATTTTCATCGACTGGGAGAACATCTATATCTCCACGGTCACGGAATACGGCACGAAGCCGAACGTCTCGGCGATTTTGGAGAAGTCTCGCGAGTACGGGCGCATAGTAACTGCGAACGCCTACGCGGACTGGACGGACGGAGACTTCCGGGATGCGCCGCCTACCTTGTACTCGAACGGTATCTCGCCGCGCTACATCTCCGCGCGGTACTTCCCCGGTGGCCGCTCCCACAAGCGCCGGACGAACTCGATAGACGTGATGCTAGCGGTGGAGTGTTCGGACTATCTGCACTATCATCCGCAGGTCGATACTTACGTGCTCGTTACCGGAGACGGGGACTTTATCCCGCTCGTGAGCCTTTTGCGGAGCCGCGGGAAAACCGTCGTAGTAATCGGGGTCTCCGAGGCGACCTCGTATCACCTTATAGAATCTGCTGACCACTTCATCTCTTATGCGTCGTTGCTGGAGGAGGAGCGAGCTGCCCGTGCGCGTGACAGGGCGCCGAAGAAGAAGGCTGCCGATCCTTATAAGGAACTCGTGCGGGCGGTGGAGGCCCTCAGTAAGGGTGGCAAGACGAGGGTTCTAGGGCAGGTCAAGCAGCAAATGATCGTGCAGATCGGCTCTTTCGACGAGCGCAACGAGGGCTTTAAGAAGTTCAAGGACTTCGTGGTGGAGGCGGAACGCCGAGGTCTGGTAAACACGGTGGACCAGGACCTGGAGCTTCAAGTCTACCTGCCAGATGAGAAGGTTCCAGAAGGTCCGGACTCGGATCTGGCCAACGAGGAGCCGAAGGAAGAAGTGTCCGTCAACAGCCAGGTCAACGGACGGAGCGATGGACTACCGCGGCAGGAAGAGGAGACCGAAGAACCAGGGGAGGCCGTGCAAGTCGAGGCCGAGCGGGCCGGGTCGTCAGCGAAGGCTAACTTTGATCTCCTGGAGGACTTGACGTCTTATGAGTTGCGGACGATCTGCAAGAGCGTCGCGGGCCTTCGGGAGCCGGCGTCCTTCGTAGAGATCTTTGGGAGCATCCGCGACCTGGACGAGCGAGGAGAGCTAGAGCTGTCGCGGGATGAGATACGGGAGGTCATGGAAGCTATGCTGGAGTCCGAGTTCCTCGCGCCTACCCGCACCAAGCCCTACGAACAAGCCAAAGCCAACATTACCTTCTACGCCCTGAACCGCGACCGTGAAGAGGTAAAGACCGCCCTCGAAAGCTCCTAGAAACTGCCGATTACAGGCTCCCTCAGCCTAGCAAGTATCTCACGAGCAACAAGCGGGCCCCGCCCTCGATGTCTTGCGGCGGGGCCTGCTTGTTGCTCTAATCGGCTAGCTTGTAGACGGTCAGCGCCGCTAAGAAGAGCGCTGCCGCTATCTGGACGAGTGAGAGCCCTATAGTCTGGGCTACCTGGAGCGCGGAGGCGCTGCGCAAAAGGACCTGCAAAGCGACGATGCCGCCAAAGCCCACGAGGAAGACCAGGGCGGCTTTGACCTTATAGCTCTCGCCGTGCTCCTTCACAATGGCTACTCCCACGAGGGCGGGGATGTAGAAGGCGAGGATCAAAGGTACGAGGCGGAGAGCCTCCACTACGAAACCGATGAAGTCGTGCATGGCTTTAGTTTATTACAGTCTCGCTAAAAACTACGGGTTATGCTGGAAATTTCCTCGCCAGATATGTACTCTAATGTACTAATAAAATAACGAGATCGGTGGTGACGGGTGTGGGCATAAATCAGAGGGTATCGCTGAGGAAGTTTGTAGAAGATGTGAGGCGGTGGGTGGACGAGGGTCGGAGCGACGAGTGGATAGCGAGTGCCCTTGGGACTAGCTCTTCGTCAGTGCAGTCCTTCCGGTCACGCAACGGGATTTACCGCAAGAACCTGGAGTCCACGCTCGGCGAGCCCGATGACTACGAGGCTTATGAAGGAGTAATCGAGCCGAGCGGGGGACCCGACAGGAGCCCGGGGGCGTGGTTTGATCCGGCGGTTGCCGAGGATCCACGTTGGCAGAACCGCTGGGGTCAGATCGGCAAGGTCGAAGTTCATCTGAGCGCCACCAAGATCGTGCTCGTCAACCGCGGCCGGCGTAATTCTGTGGGATCTAGCAGTGAAGGACCTGCGGTATAATGTAAGCTAGGGTTGGGGCCGTCCGACCCGTCGCTGCGTCGCTTTTGCTAGCGTCGTAGAGCAAAGTCCGGACTCGCGAGGATCGGGGTCCGCCCCGGTTCGCAAAGGCCGCTCGGGCTAACAACCCGAGGGACGGGGAAGCCCGGGGAAGCCCGGGTGGCGCAAGCCCCCGTCACGTCAAGTGCAGCAGAGAGCAGACCAGCCGATGGCCGGAAGACAACGTCCCATTGGGGCGTGACTTCGGGCACAGGTGATGGGTGAAAGGGTGGGGTAAGAGCCCACCGGCGGTACCCCGCGAGGGGCCGGCCAGGTAAACCACCGGTGCGAGCAAGCCAAATTGTCCTGGAAGCCGCGAGGCGTCCGGGCTGGTAGGTGCGGCTCCTCTCAGAGGAGCCCGGGAGTTTTATAGCTCTCGGAGATGGATGGCGGGATAGAGCAGGATCCGGCTTACGGGACGGCCCAGCCCCTTTACTGTTCGACGCGAGAAACGTAGAAAAGATTCACAAAAGTCTAGCGAGCAATACTTTATACTTCCCGGCGCTAAGAGTTTATCATCAGGGGTGCGAGAAAAGGAGAGCAGACATTGGCAAGTATAACCGCCGCTATCAAGAAGCCTATCCAACGGTTGCCCTGGTGGGTCGGTCCTATCACCGTTACCGCCGTTCTCACAGGGTTTGGGATCTACACTATGGTCGCTGTGCTCTTCTTCGATAGAGGTGAGTACGCTAACTACCTATCGCCGTTCTACTCACCGCCGGTGAACAGTCCACTCCCCGCTTGGCTCTCGCCGGCGATCTTCGTGTTGTGGTTACCACTCGGGTTTCGGGCCACCTGCTACTATTACCGCAAGGCTTACTATCGGGCATTCTTCTGGGACCCACCGGCGTGTTCGAGCAAAGCTCAACAGCGCGAGCCGCGTAGTACCGAGAATTACCGGGGTGAAAGGAACCTCTTCGTGTGGAACAACATCCACAGGTACTTCATGTATGGTTCTTTCGTCCTGCTTATATTTCTTACGATAGACACGGTGCGGGCTTTCCTGCCCGAGGGTTCGTTCGGGATCACGTTGGGCTCTTTGATATTTTTGGTCAACGTGACGCTACTCTGGTCCTACAGTCTCTCTTGTCACTCCTTGAGGCACATAGTAGGCGGCAGGGTGGATTGCTACTCGTGCGTGACGGGTGGAAATGCTCGGCGCAAGGCATATAGCTGGCTCAGCGTGCTCAATCAAAACCACGCTCTCTTTGCCTGGTTAAGCTTGTTCTCGCTTCTGATCACGGACATCTACATAAGGCTCCTGCTCGCGGGGGCAGTAACGGACTTGAGGATCCTGTAAAGCAGGTAAGGCAGAAGATAGGCAGGTAAGAAGTTGGAGAGAAACGGAAACACCAACGGCGCCCGTCACGGGCACGAAGTACTAGAGCACGACATCCTGATCATCGGCGCCGGCGGCGCGGGTCTCAGGGCGGCGATAGCCGCCACGCAGCGCGGCCTCTCGGTCGGCGTAGTCACCAAGTCGCTCCTCGGTAAGGCTCATACAGTCATGGCCGAGGGCGGAGTCGCGGCAGCCCTGGGTAACGTGGACTCAGAGGATGGCTGGCAGACGCACTTTATGGATACCCTGAAGGCCGGCAAGTTCCTCAACAACTGGCGGATGGCGGAGCTCTTCGCCAAGGAGGCCCCAGACCGGGTCTACGAGTTGGAGCAGTGGGGCGCCCTCTTCAACAGAACGCCTGAAGGTAAGATCTCCCAGAGGCCCTTCGGGGCGCATACTTACACGCGCCTCTGCCACGTCGGCGACAGGACGGGATTGGAGATGATCCGGACTCTCCAGGAGAGGACCCTCGCCACTGAAGCGAAGGTTTACATGGAGACCTCCGTAACCAAGCTGTTTCAAAACGACGAGGGCCGGGTCGTCGGGGCGCTCGCGTATACTCGTGAGGCTGGAAAGTTTATCCACTTCAAGGCCAAGGCGGTCATAGTAGCGACCGGCGGCTGGGGCCGCATCTACAAGGTCACCTCGAACTCCTGGGAGGGTACCGGGGACGGGGTGGTGCTCGCATACAACGCGGGCGCTGAGTTGGTGGACATGGAGATGGTGCAGTTCCATCCGACGGGGATGGTGTGGCCTCCTGGCGTGCGCGGTCTGCTCGTGACCGAGGGCGTGCGCGGCGAGGGAGGCTTCCTCCGCAACTCCGACGGCGAGCGGTTTATGGAGAACTACGACGCGGAGCGGATGGAGCTATCATCGCGTGACGTAGTCGCCCGGGCCAATTACACCGAGGTTACGGAGGGGCGCGGGAGCGAGCACGGTGGGGTGTTCCTGGACATCACGCACCTCGGCTATAACGGCATCATGAAGAAGCTCCCAACAATGTACGAGCAATTCCTCAAGCTCGCGGACATAGACATCTCCAAGGAGCCAATGGAGGTCTTCCCGACCATCCACTATACGATGGGTGGGATCAAGGTGGACCCCGAGACTTGCGCTACGAACGTGCCAGGGCTGTACGCTGCCGGCGAGGTCGGCGGCGGCTTGCACGGGGCCAACCGCCTCGGCGGCAACTCGCTCTCCGACCTGCTGGTCTTTGGCAGGAGGGCCGGCGAGGGTGCGGCGGAGTACGTGAAGGGCAATGGTTACTCGGCCGAGATCGAGAGTTCGGTCGTCGAGGACGAGAAGAAGCGCGTAGTGCATCCGCTGGAGAGGCAGGACGGTGACGAGAACCCCTTCCACCTCCAGCAGGAGCTCCAGGAAGCGATGATGGAGCATGCGAACCTGATGCGCAACGAGGACTCCCTGAAGGAGGGACTCGGTAAGATACTCGCGATCAAGGACCGGCTGCCGAACGTAAAGGTGCATGGCTCGACGCTCTTCAACCCGGGCTGGCACGCGTCGCAGGATATACACAACCTCGTTCAGGTCTCCGAGATTATCGTGAGGGCGGCGCTGGAGCGTACGGAGCGGCGCGGGGCGCAGTGGCGCCTCGACTACGATGGGCCTGACGACGAGTTGGGTAAGATCAACTTCATCGTGAAGAGGGACCAGCAAGGCGAGGCTGGTATCGAGAAGCGAGAGATACCGCCGATGCCGGATCACCTATCGAGGTTGTTCGATGACGGGGATGATAAGCACGGTGGAGAGCAGGGCGGTAAAGAGAGCCAGTTCTAGGACAACGCGCCGGTACTATGCGGGCCGAGCCTTTGAAGAGGAGTAGACATGGAAGAGCAGGAAGCCCAACAGAAGGATATGGCCTCCAAGGCGCACGCCGATGTGCATGCCGACGAGGAGGATGCCGCCCGCGAAGGTGAGAGCTATAAGCTTCGCATCTTCCGGGGCGATGCTGAAGGCGGTAGGGAGGTCGAGTACGAGATACCGGCCGTCGAGGGGATGGTAGTCCTCGACGCCATCCTGTACATTCAGGCTCACCAGGCTGGAGACCTCGCGGTGCGCTGGAACTGCAAGGCTGCCCACTGCGGATCGTGCAGCGCGGAGATAAACGGCAAGCCCAAGCTCCTATGCAAAGCGCGGGTCGAGGAGTACGGCGGGCAGGATATACGGGTCCATCCTATGAGAGCGTTCCCGGTGATCAAGGACCTCGTCTCGGACGTCTCGTGGAACTATGAGGTGGCCCGCTCGACGATACCGTTCACTACGGACGAGCAGGCGCCGTTCGAGATGTACGAGGAGGATGTCGAGAGGCTCTACGAGCCGAAGAAGTGCATTGAGTGCTTTATGTGCCAGGATGTATGTCACGTATTGCGCACGCACCAAAAGCATGAGGAGTTTGCCGGTCCGCGGTTCTTCGTGCGAAACCAGTGGCTCGAGATGCACCCGAAGGACACCGAGCGGCGGGTGGAGTATCTAAAGGAGGGCCGGGGCGGCATAGGGTACTGCAACATAACCAAGTGCTGCACCGAGGTCTGCCCGGCAGGCATACACATCACCGACAACTCCATCATCCCCTTGAAGGAGCGCGTCGCGGATGAGTACTATGATCCGGCCAAGTGGTTGATGCGCAAGATCCGGGGCCGGAGAAGCCCGAAGACCGGCCAGATAATTGGGAGGAACGGCAACAGGAACGGGGGATAAGGAGAGCGGACGACGGGCTTCGAACCCGCGACCTCCAGCTTGGGAAGCTGGCGCTCTACCAACTGAGCTACGTCCGCGTGGGAGAAATCTTACCACGCCGGGCGTAGCTCTTCTCCTTGTTTGGAGGTACTACTATTAGCGAGATCGGCGCAAGAAGAGGCGGCAATTAGGGTTGGTTTATGTGGCGTTCGCAAGAAGAGGAGCCGTTCGGGGGGTCAAGGCGCCATTGCCAGTGCCAGAGGTACCTGATCGGACTCGCCATCGGCTGCCTTGCCATCTCCTACTTCCTTTTCCTTTCCTCACCGCGGCGCGAAGATGGGACGCCGATCGGTCTGCTACTGGCTTGTCTTCTGTGCCTTGTGGTCGTGCTAAAGAACATCGCGGGACTCCTGCCCGACAACTGGGCTACTCGTATGCTGCGGTCGGGTTGGCGAGTAACCGTGCCGACCACCTTGACCCTTGTCGCGTTCGACTTTGCCGGCGTATTCCACCGAGCGGCCCTCAAAGCTCTTGATGCGCGCTGAGTATAGATTCTGTCCCCGCTGCGGCGGTCGACTAGGACTACGCGTGATCAAAGACGGTGAGCCGGAGCGGCTGGTGTGCAAGGCTTGCGGCTTCGTCTTTTATCAAGGTCCGAAGCTGGTCGCGGGGGCGCTCTTCGAACTGGACGGGGGCATAGTACTGGTTCAGCGCGACATAGAACCCGGCTACGGAAAGTGGACCTTTCCAGGCGGCTTCGTGGAGCAGGGTGAGAGGGCTGAGTCCGCCGCCAAACGCGAGGTTTTGGAGGAGACGGGGCTAGAGATCAAAGTCGGCGGGATCGTCGGACTGTACTCCTACGAGGACCAGGTACCGGTAATAGCCGTCTTCTCGGGGCGGGTCACGGGCGGAGAGCCACAGCCCCTAGACGAAACTATGGCCGTAGAGATATTCCCCCGCGACAGGCTACCGTGGAGCGAGATGGCCTTTCCGAGTACGGAGCACGCACTAGAGCACTACTTGCGCAAGTTCTAGCGTTCGTTCTCCGAGAGGGCCTTCTCCACCGCCGCCATGATCTCTTCTTCCTCGGCTAACCGTCCAACGCCTGATTGCTCCTCCGCGGATGCCATGAGACCCGCCGCTGGACCAACGAAGGAATGGCTCCAGCTCTTCAGCGTCCCGACGTTGCGCTCCGTGACCGGGTTTCTCCACATTTCGGGATTCATGGCGGGTGCCCACAGGATCTTCTTCGCACCGGCAAGGATGGTGGCAGAGAGGAGGTCCTCACCGAGGCCCACGGCGGCACGGGCCATGGCGTCGGCGGTGGCGGGGGCGATGAGGAAGAGAGCGGCCCAACGGGCGAGAGAGACGTGCTCGACTCTACCTGACTCTTCCCACCAGGTCTTGTCGGTGTGGACATGACGGCCGGTGGCGATTGATAGAGTCTCTTCGGGGATAAAGCGGAAGGCCGCTTCGGTCGCTATCGTTTCGACCTCGTGGCCAGCTTCCCTAAGACGCCGAATCACGCCGGGCGCCTTGTACGCTGCTATGCCGCCTGTAACGCCTACGAGTACGTTCGCCATGCAGAGCAGTATACCTGGAGCCGGCTTTGTAGATCGCAGACTAATCGGGAATCCTATAGCTGCTCGCGGGGGACCAGTAGGCTGAACCTGGCGGCATGGCGAGTGGCCTGAACACGGTTCTAGATCTCGAGCTTCTAGTGATGTTCTCAACGTGTTCGTCGTGGCTAGCGGCCGTGAGGACCGATGGCGTACGGAGCTTCGGCCGAGGCGAGCCCGAGCAGGTGGTGAGAGAGTTCGGCTTCCCTGGACTTCCGGCGAACGGCAGCTATCCACTGTATATAACGCTAAGATAAGGGCCAATGCAAGAGACGCTAAAAGGCAAGGTAGCCATCGTAACCGGCGCCTCGAGCGGTATCGGGGAGGCGACGGCGCGGGCTCTGGCCGGACGAGGCGCCGCTGTCGTGCTGGCGGCCCGCAACGAGGAGAAGCTCGAGTTCCTGGCACGTGAGATCTCCGCCGCCGGAGGCCGAGCGTTGGCTGTAAGAACCGATGTCGCGGACGAGGCCTCGGTCAGGGCGATGGTCGAGAGAGCGGCCGGGGAGTTTGGGTCTGTAAATATCTTGGTCAACAATGCGGGGCTCGGGCTTTCGGGGCGCGTCGAGGAGTTGCGGGCAGACGATTTGCGCTACCTCTTCGAGGTGAACCTCCTCGGCCCATTGAACTGTATTCAAGCGGCTCTTCCACATATGCAGCGGGGTGGTCGCATCATCAATGTCTCCTCCGTGGTAGGGAAGCGCGCCATCCCGAAAGTCGGTGGGTACTGTGCGTCCAAGTCCGCCCTGAACTTGCTCTCCGACGCCTTGCGGGTCGAGGTCGCGGAGCGTGGAATCTCAGTTACGAGCATATATCCTGGGACTACCCGCACCTCGTTTCGAGATAATTCCCGGCGAACGAAGGACGAAGAGCGTGGCTGGCGGCCCAGAGGCGTAACGCCCGAGCGCGTGGCGGAGAAGATCTCGGATGCAGCAGAGAAAGGGGGCCGGGACGTATACGTTACCTTTCCAGATCGACTCTTTGTAGCTGGGACAGTGCTGGCTCCGGGCCTCTTCGACCGCGTGCTCCGGTCATGGGCGAAAGGTTAAGGGCTCTTCTTGGGATTCGAAGAGGCCGCTCTCGTCAGGCTGCGACGCTACCGCGAGGAGGCCGACCGCTCATTGGAGGTACAACGCGATGTGGAGGACACGACCCGACGCTTCTCCGGGCGGCTCTTCGAGGGCCTCGAACATGTGGCGGAGCTGGGGCGGCGCGCGGGCTTCGGTATGGAGGTCGAGCGCGCGCGAGACGTGCTTGTCCTACGGGTGGAGGCCGCTCCGGGCGCGGAAGCGCGCCTTACGTTCGGGCTCTTGGGAGGCGTGGCAGCGGAGACAGACGAGGACCTGATGCACGAGGACTTGAGCCGTTACAGCCTCGACCCATCGGGATACTCTGGTCGTATCCTCGGCTGGTGTGAGGAAGCGGGGGAGGATGCCTGCCAGACCTTCGCCGTCTACGGTGATGGTATTTGGAAGACCAAGGGTCTGTTCGTTGCGAAGGCCCGGGGGCGCGTAGATGCCGCGGACGAGGTTCTCAACGGTTTTTGCCTGCGGATAGCCGGGCGGCTCGTGGACCTCGCGGCGCTCACCGGAGGTGCGGGGATGCGGTGGTCGACGGAGCCTTACACGCTTCCGGAACTTCTGTCGGGTGAGAAGCATCCAACGACGATGCGCTGGCCCGGTTGACCTTTACTCTCCGAACTCCTTCACGGGTTGAACGTTGTAGCCCACCAGAACGCCGCTGCCGGTAGCTTTGTCGGCGGCTATGAGAAGGCCGTGACGGGCCAAGTCTTGCAGAGCCTCCGCTATCTCCTCGTCGGAGCAGCCCTTGAGGGCGGTACGGAGGTCTTTGCGGTTGATCTGCCCGTGCCCGAGATAGGAGCAAAGGCTGGCGTAGAGAACCTTTGGGGCGGGGGAGAGGGGGAGAGACCAGATTTCGGGTTCGTACCAAAACTCCCCGATACCGACGGCGTTATCCGGACGCACGTTGCGGGCATCATGCAGAAGAGTCACTTCCGGGAGCGTGGTTTGCCGTTTAGCCTTCATCCGGGCCTCAATTGAGGACTGTGCGAACCGTTTCGCCGACGGTGGGGGTGTGTATCTTGTAGCTCGGCGCCAGGCGGTAGGCAAGGTCGCTAATACGCCGCCGGGAGCCGTGTATGAGGATGATCTGACGGGGCCGGAGCTTCTCGGTTATACCCAGCAACTCTTCCTGGGTACAGTGCGCAGCGAACTGTACCTTCTCCACCCGCCAGCCCTCCTCCTCACCCGGGGCGCGGGAGGCACCATAAGAAGCCGAGGCGTTGGACGGTAGAATCACGGCGTTTGTCGAGTCGTCCTGCAAGCGTCTGCGATAGAACGCGCTGGCACCGCCTTGCATCGTTACCGGCGATGCAATGATGGCGCACGGGTTCGCGAGTATGCGCTCGCGCGCTCCATCGTCGTTGGCGACCGCGCGGATATTCTCCCCGAAGAACAACTCCTTCGGGTCCGTATGCTGGAGGTACGGCTTCATGTAGCCGAGCTGCTCGGCGTAGAGCCGCTCGGAGGTCGTGACCACCGAGCCATCGACGTAGATAAAGACGTTCTTGTCGAGGCCGTATTCCTTTGAGTAATGCTTGAGCCCCAGGATGATCTCCTGTGCCTGGCCCAGAGCATACGTCGGGATAAGCACGATACCCTCGCGCTTCACGGTAGTATCGTTGATAACCTGGATCATGGTACGCACGGACTCGCTGAAGGGCTGGGGCCTTTGATCCGCTAGCGTAGCTTCCATGATTAGTAAGTCTATGCCCTTCACATCGGGGAGGCGTGCCGAGGGTATAGAGAAGTGGTCCTCGAGTGAGATGTCTCCGGTGTGGAACACGGTCGCGGACTCCGTCTCGAAGAGTACACTCGCGGCACCCAGGATATGCCCGCTCTCGGTCAGCGTAATCTTGGCGTCTCCAACCTTTACGGGCTTGCCGAACGGGACGGGGCAGAGACGCTTCTTTACCTCGTGCAGGGTCGCGCCGCCCGGAAGCCCTCCGCCCATCGCGGCATGGTCGTTGAGCGCCGCCGCGATAAGCTTCGCCGAGGGCGGCGTACAGTAGATCGGGATGCCGGGTTGATCTCGAACCAGGAGCGGCAATGCCCCGCAATGATCCAGGTGTGCGTGTGTGATAACCGCGGCATCCAACCCTTTCACCGCCCGGAAGTTCGGCGCGAGAGTTCCCCTCCCATCGGGCCTAATGCCGGCGTCCACGAGTACCCGCGTCCGCCCGAAGTCTAATAGATGGCTGCTACCGCCGACCTCTCCCGCCCCGCCTAGCGCCTCGAACGAGAGCGTAGGCCGGGGCTTCGCGTGCGCGCTTGCGAGCGCGCCCCTCCCGGACGCGCCCAAGACTTTTCCCTTTGTGGGTTCCTCCGGCTCTCCATTCAAAGCTGTGACCGCTTGGATGCGTGCTATCTCGGGCTCCGCGTGCGCGTGTACGTCTTCATTGACACCGCCAGGCGGTGAGGGGTCCGGGTCTTCGGTAGCCTCCTCGGGGGCCCTGCGAGCGCCCGGAGTATGTCCGGGAGAGCGAGGCTCACGAGCACGAAGGTCCGCGTGGGCGCGGAGCACGCTGCCCATGAACTCCATGAGTTGAGCGGTACGAGCCGTGGCGTCCAGGGAACTCGGCAATGCTCCGACCTCATTCTTGACGGCGCGGATCAGAAGCTCCCCGAAGCCCTCATCCGTGAAGCGGGCGTGCTTTAGAGCGTCCCGTATCTTGTCTCGCTCGGCGACGACGCGCCCTAGCTCGTCGTGCATCCCCTCCAGGCGCTCGGTAGCTGATGAGTAGGCTTTTCTTTCACCTTCGAGGATGCGCTCTAGGTGCCGGGCTCTCTTCTCGAGCTCCGCGACCTTGCCTCCCATCTGGCTCCGCAGGTTCAGGGCCGCCGCCGCCTTTTCCTCAGCCTTTCTCGCCCCCGCGACGGCCTCCTCCTTCTCGCTACTCAGAACCTCGACCTCACGCGCTAGGGAGGCGGCCCGCTCGTTGGCGGTTCTAGAGGTGAACGAGAGCCGCTCGTTCTCGCGCGTAAGGCGCTCTAGACGTGCTTCAAGATCCGCGTTGCGCGCGTCTTCCGTAGCTCTTTTCTCGGCCTTCTGATTCTCCTCCCACCAAGCTGAGAGCAAGGCCTCGACGACCTCTTCCTCGGGCTCAATCTCGCCGCACAGCGCCGCGAGTAAGAGCCCTTCGCTAGTATGAACCGAGATGAGCTCTTCGAGATTTTCCAGCTCCAGGCCCTCCACGGCCTCGTAAGTTTCAGGTGGTATCTGCTCGTCCACTGCGGTGCGAAAGGCGCCCCAGGCAGTAACATCGTTCATGATCCTGCGAGAGACCCCTTTTATTATTGCCATGCTGCTACCGGACTTACGGGTCAGGGCATCAGCTTGTATGCCTCTGGGTAGCAAGGCCTCGTCAAGGCCAGGAATGCTCTTACAAAGGTCTGCCAGGGCTTTTCTGGTATCCAACCGGGCGAGACGCCGCTGCAGAAGCTCCTCCGGCAGATCCTTTGGCGGGAGGAGCCAGGGATACGATGCCTGCTTCTCCGCAGTTTCCTGAGGCCCCGCTCCCTCAGTTTCTGCGTCTTTGGGTATAGGATCTGACATCGTAGCTCCCCTCGTGAATGCTAATGTTTTCTCTTATTCTCATACATCAAAGATTTTACCATGAGCTTCTTTTGCACCCTTCTGGGGAGGCTTCTATAACGCGCGTACTTGCTATACACTTCCCTTATGCAAGAGACGCCGCCGAACGAGGCGAGAATACTGGCCTATTCGCCCGGACAATACCCGATCCTTGTCGTGGAGCTATCTTCAGGAGAGTTGCAGACGTTCTACTACGAAACCGGCTACGATCCCGATTCGACCAAGCCAGTAACGAAGGACTGGCTCCGGGAGAACGCTATCGGTCGTCACAGCTTCGTCGAAGTTAGCCCGCCGCGTGAAGCCCAGGTTATGGCCCTCGGAGATTATGTCCGCAAGGAGCTTCTCAAAGAGATTTAAGAGGATCTCTAACGCAGAGGCTTCAAAGATCTCCGGGGAAGAGTTTGGTCATCTTCACCTTGGGAACCTTCTTTACCCTTTGCTCTTGGGGACGACCTTCCCGCTTTCGGGAGCTGGCGAGGGAGCCGGAGAAGGGGTGGGAGCAGGTGCTGGCTCGGGTGCTGCTGGTTCCGGTGCGGGAGCGGGTACCGGAGCAGGCTCAGGCGTTGGAGCGGGTGCCGGAGCGGGTGCTGGAGCGGGTGCTGGAGCAGGCTCCGGATCGGCTTCGGGTGGACCCGAGCTCTGCTTGATGGTTACTCTTCTCGAGTTGGGGTCCAGAGGCGTGCCGCCCGCAGGGTCGGTGGAGACTACCACCCCGGCGGGCCGGGAGCTCTGGGTAGTCTCGACGGTGTATCCAAACCCTGCGTTCCATATCCTCTCTATAGCAGCGTCGACGTAGCTGCCCACGACGTTAGGCACCTGTATTTGCCTCGGTCCAGAACTGACGGCAACGTCTACTGAGGTGCCCTCCTCGGCCTCCGTAGCGGCGGTTGGATTTTGGGAGATGATCTGTCCCGCCGTCACCTGGCTGCTCGGGGTTCGCGTCTGCTCACCGAGCTCCAGATTAACTTCTTCGAGCGCCTGCCTCGCCCTCTGCGGGGTGAGGTTATAGAGATCCGGAACGTCTACGGCATCTGGCCCCACACCGACCGTAATCGTAACGGTAGACCCCGTGTCGGCGGTCTCGCCGTTGCCGCCCTGAGGGTCCTGACCGACGACGTAGTCCTCATAGTTCGCAGCGCTCGCTTCGGTATTCTCCTCATACTGAAATCCCGCCTCTTCAAGTAGCCGCACGGCCTCGTCGCGTGCCTCGCCTTCGACGTTGGGGACGTCAGCGATCTGTACGCCGGCGATATCCACGTAGATGGGCGATCCTTGACGGGCGGTCCTGCCGTCTCCGGCCTGAGGACTCTGATCCACGATCGTGCCGACTGCTTCTTTACTCCTCACGCTGTCATCTTCGACCTCAACCTCGAAGTCCTCACCAGCTAGTTCCCGCGCTTCCTCAATAGAGGCCGCTCCAACGAGGTCCGGGACTGTGATCCTCTCGGCCAGCAACACTGGAAGAGCGGCGTAGGCTAGCCCGCCCAGAAGGGTGAGCAGTAGTAAAAGCACTAGCAGAATAGGGATCCACGACCGGTTTCGGCGATATTTTGCTCTCTTTGGGGAGGACCCGACTTGCATTACGTTGGTCTGTGCCATGCCTGCGGGCGTCGCACGGTCCACCCTCGCGCGGTTCTTGCGCACTGCGGCGGGTTCGAGGCCCTCGAGCACCCTCTCCAGGTCTGTAATAAGCTCGTTGGCGCTAGCGTACCGCTCGTCCACGCTCTTTTCGAGAAGCCGGGTGGTGATGGCATTTATGCTCTCGGGGATCTCTGGGTTCAACTCTCTGGGTGGAGAGAGGTGACCGTTGACATGCTTCATCGCTATCCCGATCGAGGTCTCCGCATCGTAGGGGAGGTCTCCGGTGAGCATCTCGTAAAGGACCACGCCCAGAGAGTACAGGTCGCTCTGAGGGCCTACCGGCTCACCCATCGCCTGCTCGGGAGATATGTAGTGGGCCGTACCGAGGATCGAACCGGTCCTAGTCATCGTCCGCGAAGAAGCAGCCCTGGCGATCCCGAAGTCCCCGACCTTTATGTCGCCTGACTCGGTTACGAGCACGTTGTGCGGCTTTATATCTCGATGTACGACCCCGGCTTCATGAGCACACTGCAGGGCCTCGGCGATCTGGAGCGCCACCGCCACCGCCGTGCGGGGCGGCAAGGCCCCACGTTTGAGAATACGGTCTTTGAGGGTACCGCCGGGCAGGTACTCCATCGCAATGTAATACGTCCCGTCCTTCGACTCTCCCCGGTCGTAGATCGAAACTATGTTCGGATGCGAGAGCGCGGCTGCGCTCTGAGCCTCGCGCCTGAAACGCTCAATAAACTCATCGTCATCAGCGTAACGCCCACTCATGACCTTGAGCGCGACATCCCGATCCAGGACGGCATCGCGAGCCATGTACACCTCGGCCATGCCCCCGGCACCGAGAGGCCTGACTATTCGGTAACGGTTGTCTACAAGCTGTTCCAAACCACCGGGCATTATAAGCCCTACCCGCCCGGTGGTCTCTGGCCTGGAGCCTGACCTGAGTTTTGGCCCGGAACCTGAGGTGCCTGACCGGGGACCTGGCCAGGATTCTGCCCCTGGTTCTGCCCTGGGACTTGCCCTGGGACTTGCCCTGGAGTCTGGCCAGGGTTCTGCGGGCTCTTTCCCTGTCCCTGGAAGGGGAACTGGAAGGAATCGTTGGTTTTGGGTTGGGTGGACTGGTCGGTCTTGGGTTGGGCAGGCTGATTGTTCGGGGTGGTCTGTTCGTTTTGCGGGGGGGCTGGCGGTGGGCTCGGGGATTCATTGGAGATCGCGCCCTGGCTCCTGAGGTAGCCTTCTATCATGCGGCGGGCGATGGGTAGGGCCTGTTTGTAGCCTTCCTGGCCGTTCTCGACGAGGACCGCGACGGCGATCTCGGGGTCGTCCGCCGGGGCGAAGGAGATGAACCAGGAGTGGAGTTGGTCGCCTGGAGCCTCCGCCGTACCGGTCTTTCCGGCGACCTTTACACCGGGGATCTGCGCCCCGGACTCGACCTGGGTTACAGCCTCTTGCATCAAGTCATTTAGAGAGCTTGCGGTGTCCTCATCCATGATCTCGCTGCGAGCGCTGGGGGTTGGTTTGTCGAGGATAGCGCCGTCGGGGGAGCGGACCTCACGGACGAGGCGGGGTTCCATCAGGGTTCCGCCGTTGGCGACGGCACCGGCTACGAGGGCCATCTCGAAGACGGTACTGCTTACCGTCTGCTGGCCGAAGGAGCTCTGGGCTATGTTCCCCTGGTCCCACTGCTCGGGCGGTGGATTGAAGAAGCTGAGGGCGATGGGCAACGGGAAGTCCTCGTAGGGGTCGTAGAAGCCGAAGTCGGTGGCGGTTTGGGCCAGCGCCTCGGCGCCCACGTCCTCATTGCCGATCTCGGCAAAGATCGTGTTTACGGAGTTTCCGAAGGCCTCCTCGAAGGTCTGCCGACCGTACTCCCTGCCCCTGTAGTTGTAGACCGTGTACCCGGGTGTCTCGTAGGTGCCGTTGTCCGTGTACCTGTCCGACGGCTGTACACCAGCCTCGAGGGCGGCCGCGGCCGTTATGACCTTGAAGGTCGAGCCGGGCGGGTAGAGCCCCTGGGTAGCGCGGTTCAGGAGCGGGTTGTCCGGGTCTTGGGCAAGCTCCTCGAAGTTCTCGTCTATGTTGTTGGGGTCGAAAGAGGGATAAGAGACGAGAGAGAGGATCTCACCGTTCTTCGGGTTCAGGGCGACGGCTGAGCCGCGGCCGGTGCTGCTGTTGGCGATGCTGTCATAGGCGAGGCGCTGCAACTCGGGGTCGAGGGTGAGCTCGATGTCGTTGCCGGCCAACGGGCCGCCGGAGACCTGGTTGAGGAGCTCGTCCAGGGTCTCGGGCTCGCCGTTCCCGGAGAGGTTGTTGTTCTGACCTATCTCGATCCCGCTCGCCCCGTACCTGCTGCTCCAGTACCCGGTAACGCCCGCATACACTGGCCCCTCCGGATAGACGCGGCTGTAGTTGCCGTTCTCCCCCTGCTCGCTACGCGCAAGCTCCGTCTCGCCGTCACCCGCCAGGACGAGCCCGCGAGGGACCTCCTGAACTCGCCGTGACTGCAGGGAGTTGGAAGGGTCGTTCGCTAACGACTCCCTTGCGTAGACCTGCCAGTAGGCCAGCACCCCGACCAGCGCCACGAACCCGGCCACAAAGAGATAAAAGGTGCGTCTGAGCTGGGCGTTCAAGCTGTTTTCTCCCGCGATGAGTACAGTGTACTTTCGTCTTCCGCGGCCCGTTTCCCGGCCTTCTCGGAGACGACGAGTAGGAGACCGGTAAGGATGAAGTTGCCGACGACCGAGGAGCCACCGTAGGAGACGAAGGGCAAAGTGATACCTGTAAGCGGGATGGCCTTGGTGACGCCGCCGACGATAATAAGGGTCTGCATCGCGAACATCGCCGTGAGTCCGAAGGCGAGGAGCTTCGAGGCATCGTCGTCGGCTACCAGGGCTATTTTCATGCCCCTGTACACGAAGACGAGGAAGGCGAGGAGCAGGGCGGTCGCTCCGAGGAGCCCTAGCTCGCTGGCGATGGTGGAGAAGATGAAGTCCGTCTGTACTTCGGGGATGGTTTGGGAGAAGCCGGAGCCGAGGCCGGTGCCGGTAATGCCGCCGTCGGCGATATTGAAGACGCTCTGGGTGATCTGGAAGCCCGCGTCGTCTGGGTCGGACCAGGGGTCTAGCCAGGTCGCGACGCGCAACTGTACGTGGTCGAACATAAGGTAAGTGACGAAAGACCCGACGGCGAAGAGCATCGTGCCAAGGATGACGTATGCGATCCTGCCCGTCGCCGCGTAGAGCATCAGGAGGGGCACGGCGAAGAAGAGGAGGCTACTCCCGAGGTCCTTCTCGAAGACGAGGAGCCCCAGAGAGAGTGCCCACACCAGCGCTATCGGGCCGAAGTACTTCAGCGCCGGTAGTTGTATGCCCAGGAACGATCTGCTCGTGGCCGCCCAGATATCGCGTTTCTCTGCCAGGTAGCCAGCGAAGAAGATGATTAGCGCGATTCTCGCGAACTCCGAGGGCTGGAAGGTCGCCGGTCCTACCCGCAGCCAGAGCCTCGCCCCGTTCACCTCGTAGCCTAGAGGTGTAAAGGTCGAGGCCACGAGGGCGACGGCGGCCACGGCCAGGAGGTACTTGTAGGCGAAGAGTTTCTGGTAGTCACGGAAGAACAGGACTACACACACAAGGATACCGCTACCGGCCAGGATCCAACCAGCCTGCGTAATGGCGAGGTTCTCGGCCTCGGCCCCCGCAAAGGTGAGACGGTAGATCACAACGAGCCCGACCCCCGTCAGGAGCGTCACTATCGGCAACAGCAGAACGTCCGAATGAGGCAACCAGAGTCTGACACCAAGATAGACCGCGATCATGGTACCCGCATAGTAGGCGCCGTAGATCAAAGGCGGGCTCGCCGCTTCCTGTACGAAGATGAGCGTCGCAAAGCCTAAAGTAGTAATGAGCAGGGCTATAGTCATCGGGAGCGTGGCGCGTTGGGTCATTGCTGCGACCCTCCTTCCTCCAGATCTCGTGCGACGGCCTCGGCCTGCTCCTCCGAGGAGTAGAGCTTATGGTTCTCCACGGTGCCCCGGAAGCGATCCTCCACATTCGACTCTTCGAGACCTGTCCTCCGTATCTCCTCGTTCAGCTCCAGACCCATCGGCGCGTACGGCAGACCCCGGTAGATCACCACCTCACCTTCATCGAAGCCCAGGAAGTACCGGCTGGACCCCCAGAGATAGAACGGTGAAGCGAGCGCCGCTACCAACAGCACCACCGCCAGCACCTGAACGAAGGCCCTTACAGTTTGCCCGAAACCACTAGCTTTCCCACGAGGAGCCGTTTTCCGTCGGGCCGCTACGTGAGGAGCCGCGCCTTTCTTACCTCGCGCTCCCTGGATCCCACCCTGCTGGCGGGGAGCACCGGACTCCCCGGGGGAGGGGATTCTCAACTCCTCGGTGTCTCCGCTGCGGGTTCTCGGGGCGGGCGGAGCCTCCTCTCTCACGTCCACGATCACGACGGTCACATTGTCCGCGCCACCGGCCTTGAGGGCAGCGGCGATAAGGGCACGGGCCGTCTTTTCCGGGTCGTCCTGATGGGAGGTGAGGATGCTCTGCATTCTAGGCTCGGGAACCATGTCCGAGAGGCCGTCCGAGCAAAGGACGAAACGGTCGCCAGGCTCGACGGGAAGGACTGTAGTGTCTACCTCGACCTGTTCTTCGGCGCCTAGAGCGCGTGTGATCAAGTTCTTCTGCGGATGCTCCGAGGCCTGGGCGCGCGTCAAATCGCCGCTTCGTACGAGCTCGGCGACGAGCGAGTGGTCCTCGGTGACAGGCTTCATCTCGCCGCCGCGCACCAGATACGCTCGGGAGTCACCTACGTGCGAGACCTGAGCCACCGGCTCTTCTCCGGTCCCGCCAAAGCGCATCGCCACCACGGTCGTCCCCATCCCCTGCAGCCTCTCGTCCCCTCTGGACGCCGCCAGAATACGCCTGTTTGCCTCTCTAATGGCGTCTTCCAGCGGCGCCTCTTCGGGGACCTCCTTGAGGACATCTATTGCGATGGAACTCGCGACCTCTCCGGCCTCAAAGCCGCCGATACCGTCGGCGACTACGAAGAGCGTCTCGTCCCGGCCCTCGCCGACTAGTAGAGAGTCTTCGTTGTTCTTTCGGACCTTGCCCGGGTCCGTAACGCCGTGGTGTTCGAGGAGGAGCATGCGTATACCGGCCTCTACTCCGCGTACCTGAAAGTCGTGGAGCCCACCCGTACTCGGTCGCCACTCCTCAAGGGTGTAGCGCCGACGGCTTTGCGGTCGTTTACATAGGTGCCGTTCGTGGAGCCGGCATCCTCGACGTATAGAAGGCCGCCGTGGCGAGTGAGCTTCGCGTGTTTCCCTGAGACGAAATCGTCACTCTTGAGGATTATGTCACTCGCGCCCGAGCGGCCGATGCTCGTGGTGCCGCTCGCGAGCCGGAACCGGGTGCTCGGCGCCAAGACCTCCGAATTCTCGACCACGAGCTCGGAAAACCCATTCTGGCTCCTGCCGTTAGTACCCGAAGAAGCCGCTGAAGGAGCCGCTGAACGTGTCTCTGAATGAGCCGGCCGGCGGTCGCGCTGGTCGTCGGGCTTGCCGGGGACAAAGGTCTCGTCCTCCGGTACCTCGCGCAGATCTCCGATGCCGCGCCACACCACGGCATAGATAAAGGCGAAGAGCAAGAGCAAGAGCAAGGCCTTCGCCGCGAGGAGCGGCACCTGAAGGTCGAGCATGGTTCTAAAGTCCTCCGTAGCCTTTTTTGCGTGCCCCGGAGCCGCCGAGGTCTTGGCGGTTCCGGAGAGAGGAGGAGCCCGGCCCATCCGCCTGGCGGACGAAGCGGGCGGTGATTCCCCCGAAAGTCAACTCGTCACCGCCCTCGATGCGCTCGCGGCCTATTGGCGCGCCGTCGAGAAGGGTGCCGTTGGTCGAGCCGAGATCCTCGATGATAAAGCCGTTCTCCGAGCGCACGAACTGAGCGTGTTTTCTGGAGACATTGGGATCCTGGATGACGATATCGTTCTCCTCGGAGCGCCCGACGCTCCACGGTCCCCGGCCTTCCAGGGGGTGAGTCTTGTCGTCCAAGACCAGCTCTACGGTCTCCCGCGCGAGCCCGTGCCTCCTCGCCTCCTCCGGGGAGATGGCGGCCGTACCCTGATCCCCATCCTTGGCCTCGCTCTCGGGCTTCTCGGTGCGAAAGATGCGAGTCTGTCCCGAGGTATCGTCCGGGGCACCCTCCATCCGAGGACCGGTACCGCCCGTTAGCTTCGCGGTAACACCGAACTCACCGAAGCGTAGAGAGTCCTCGGTAACGAAGCGAACCTTCGGCGGGGTCATGAGATGGTAGCTCCTCGATTGGGCGTGCTTTGAGGCGTACTGAATCAACTCGTCCCTCAACGCGTTTTGGTAGGCTTTGATAGACTCCTCGTCGGCCTTCGAGAGGTGTATCGTGAAGTCGTTCGGAGCGTAGGTTCTGGAGACGCTCACCATGCGGTTCTCGTCCATCTGCTTGGTGAGGCCCTTGGCGATCTCGACCGGATGTACCTGCCTTCTGAAGGCACGGCCGAACACTCCCTCCACGAGGGATTCCATCCGCTTCTCGATCAGTTGCAGGAAACCCAAAGAAACCTACCCGCCAACCTTGGACCAAAGGTACATTACGACAGCATACATTATAGCCGCCAGTCCTAAAGAAGTCATAGCTTCGCCGAGCGCCTCCGGCGTCACCGAGACCTCGAGCGCATACCCCAAAGCGCCGCCTCCTGCCGCGAGCACCAGACCGAGCGCCCACTGCCCGAGCCACTGCGCCAGGGAGACCACCCCCGCCATGACTGCCCACAGGGCGGCCAACAGCGGGAGTTGAGGGTTGTTTTGGACAAGGGCCTCGCCTGCCTGTAGGAGATCCGCAGGTCCCAGAGCGACGGGCAGGTCGCCAAGATCCAACCCGAGATAAGGGATTACACCGTCCCCGAACGTCAGGTCGTAAACGACGAGCGAGAGCGCCCCCGCCGCCGCCGTAAACGCGGCTCCCAAAGGCCGCATAAGCGTCCCCAAAAGGAGCGGCAAGCCCGCCCCGAGCCCATACGCGGCGAGAGGGATGGCGAGTAAGGGACCTAGAGGCAGGCGGCTCGTACCCTGGCCCATCGACCCCGCGGCGATCCACATGCCTCCTACGACCGGCAGGAGAGTGGCGAAACCGAGGCCCGCCTGCTGACTCCTGAAGAGCGCCACGGCCAGGGCAACTATCACCCCGAGGGCAGCGAGCCGCGGCAAGAGGTAGGCTAGGACTCCGAAGCCTGCCGCCACCCCGAGAGCCTCCGCGCCGCCGAAGAGGAGCCCGGCGCCCAGGTAGCCGAGCCAGCCGGCCACCAGACCGTTCACGACCCGCAAAACCTGGCCCGTGTACCAACCGGGGGGTGTCTCTCTCTTCTCGACACCCTTCTTTTTGGTGTTCCTGGTGGTTCCGGTGCTCTCGCGACGGCCCGTGAGGACCTTCAGGGCCGCTGCGGCGCTGCGGGGGCGATGGGACGGGTTCGGTGAGGTCGCGCGGTTTACGAATTCCAGGAGGCGGGGCGGCAACTCCTCCGGCTGGTGAGCCAGCAGAGCGCGCGCGGTGGCCCCGACGGCGTAGATGTCAGTGAGCTCTGTTGGGTCTTCACCGTCCAGGATTTCCGGGGCTATGTAGCCGGGGGTGCCGACGGCGTAACCGACCTGGGTCAGGCGCGTGTCTCCCGCCCGATAGGCAACGCCGAAGTCAGTAAGCTTCACGCGGCCCCGGTCGTCCACGAGGGCGTTCTGCGGCTTTATGTCGCGGTGGATCACACCCTCGGAATGCGCGTACGATAGGGCTTCGAGGATCTGGATCAGGACATCCTCGACGTCTCCGATAGTGTAGTGTCTGGCGGCGACATCGAGCGGCGCCCCACGGACGAACTCCGTTACCAGATATATCTCCAGGTCTCCGGGGATAACCTCGAGCGTCTCCACGATGTTCCGGTGGCGCAGCCCCTCCGCGATCTGGCCCTCCCGCAAGGCCCGGGACCGCTCCTGGCTACTGTAGACCGGGATGATCTTGACGGCCACCTCCTGCTCACCCCCGAACCTCCCCAGCAAACCTTTTCGGGGAGCGTCAACGGGACGGGCCCGCCATACGGTGGCGAAGCCGCCCCGGCCGACCATCTCCGCGAGAGCGTAGCAACCCTGGCCGGGAGCCCAGCCGCCAATGTAGTGCGTCTCGGCCATACGCGGCTATTTTAAGCGCAACACAGTCCGTACGTTACCAACACGCGCAAAAATCCCGCGATAATGATCTCTAAAGGGCCTCCACCGGGCGCTCCGTCGGGAAGTAGTCTTTCGGCTCCGGTCTTGATAGAATCCCCGAGGTTCTTAATAAACGGTGGATGCCAAGGTGTACGCTGGGAGAGCCAGGTTATCGGGCGAGTGGCGGAATTGGTAGACGCGCTAGGTTCAGGGTCTAGTGTCCGAGAGGACGTGGGGGTTCGAGTCCCCCCTCGCCCACTGCGGTATTGCTCTTTGCAAGGAGTCTAGAGGGGCGGACCTTTGATCTCCGCAGTACGGGGGTATTCGTAGAGCGTAGATCCCATAGGTCAGGGCCAAAGGTGAGGCGTGGCAGCCCTCCCGGCTCCAGAGCAAGCGCCGGTCAGGATACCGGACAGCGTTCCGGTCGACCCATGAAGCGGCCCCGCCGCGACCGAACCCTACCACCTCTGGTGACGCTCCTTGGAAGTTTGACGCTCCTGGTTTTCTGCTTCGCTATTATCTTTTTTGGCGCGAGGAGTTGTGTTTCGGCACAGGAGGCCACCCAGATCCGTAAATACGTCACCAGCGCGGATAGTACCTTGAGCGACTCGGCGAGCGTGGGCAACGAGGATCTGCAAGCTACCCTCGTGGCGTCTGTCGAGGACCCCGAGAACCTAGACGCCACATCAATAGACCGGGCGGCGGACGCTACCCGGAGGGGCTACCAGGAGGCCCTGCGCAGCCCGGAGGTGCCCTCGGAGTTCGAGGACGCCCACCACTACATGATCACCGCTCTGGGTATCCGGGCTGACGCGACCGGCGCCCTCGCCGAGGCCGCTGGAGGGGACGACGAGGCTTTCTCGGAGGCCCTTGCTTCGACCATCGAAGACTACAAGCTCAGCGACGTTATCGTTATCGACCACTACCTTCCGGCCTCCGAGGAGGCCCTCGGCGAGTCGGGCCGCGGGGACGACCGGGGATACCTCTACGAGCCGGAGCCCTTTATGGACTACGAGGCCCTGGGACTTTCGACTGGCTCCGCCGGTTCCACAAGGAGTCCGACCGCGAGAGACGCGTCCTCTGGCTCCGACAGCCTGAGTTCTTCGCGTGACGTTAGTGTCTCCAGCGTTGAGGTCGCCGGTCGACCGCTGTACCCGGGCGCGGACGTAACCCTCGGTGGCTCCGATGAGTTGATCCTCTCCATAACCGTGATTAACCTCGGCGGGGCCGCCGAGGTCGGTGTCCCGGTAGAGGTCATCCTCAATACCAGGGCCGAACGCCAGGCCCTCCCGGCCATCATCGAGCGCATCGAGCCTGGGGCCGCCGCCACGGTGGAGGTCAGAGGCTTCAGGCCCGGCGAGTTCGACGAGACCGCGGAAGTCAACGTCAGAGCCGGCCCTATCGAGACCGAGCGAAACGAGGAGGACAATGTCCTCACGGGAACGGTAACGTTCGGGCTATAGGACGAAGAATGTATAGAGACAGGAGGCAAGGGCTTTGGTAACGGCGGTCGTTCTGGTAAGGACGGAGAGTGAGAGGGTTCAGGATGCGGCCCAGGCTATGCTCGAGATCGAAGGTGTCACCGAGGTCTACTCCGTGACCGGTCCCTATGATCTCGTCGTAATGGTGCGCATACCGGATTTCGAGCGACTCGCCGAGATAGTACCCGAGAGCCTCGCACAGGTCCCCGGTGTCGCCCGCACCGAGACTATGGTCGCCTTCCGCACCTACTCAAACTACGACCTCGACCGCATCTGGTCTCAGGGGTTTGAGTAGCTCTTCGGTAAGCGGGCTACCTTCGCTGTCTTTGAAGTAAGTACCGGCGTACCTGTAGAAGCCGCTACCGCACTCTCCGGGCAGCACACGGCACCCTAGAGACTGTACCGAAAAGGGGCCACCCTAATCCAACAGGCGGTGCTTCATCAACTGTACCCACCTCCGCTCGTGACCGACCGCAGCGTTGAGACGGCGGCGAGCAACTATCGCCCGGAGCGGTTGGCTTTACTCCGGGAAGTCGGAATCGAGGAGTGCGGCGCAGTTCTCGTAGACGGCGACGGCCCCAGCGGCCTTGAGTTCTTCGTCGCCGTACGTGCCGCCGGAGAGTACGGCGACGGTGCGAACGCCGGCTTTTTCCGCGGCTTCTATATCCCAAACTGAATCACCGACAGAGACGGTCTCCTCGGGGGGGGAGCCGGCTCTTCGCAGGGCCTCCTCGAAGATGTCGGGGGCGGGCTTGGAGTTCTCCACGTCCTCGGAGGAGACGACTCCGGAGATTTTGCCCTCGGCCTCCAGCATCTCCAGATGGTGCTCCAGCTCCTCGTCCTTGGCGCTGGTGACGAACCAGACGTCGTAGCCCCGCTCGACCAACGAAGAGATAAGCTCCTTTGCGCCGGGGAGCGGTAAGCCGTGCTCTTGCATCTCCATGTACAGCTCGCTGTGCAACTGGTTGGCTTTCTCGACGGCGTCCTCGCCCTCGATAAACTCGGGGACCAGAAGGTCCGAGCCTTTGCCGATCTGTTTGTGGATCGTGGCCCGCGGTATCCGTTGGCCTACCTGCTCGAACGCTCGCCACCACGCCTCCACATGCAGGTAGTTCGTATCCATCAAAGTGCCATCAACGTCCAACACCACGACCTTCGCCACGTAACAGACCTCCCCGTCGACCTTGAATGTATGCCTTAGAATATCCCCATGAACGAACTCGGAAACACTCAGGCCCAGGAGAAAGAGAACGGGGACACCGCCGGATACCTCGCTCTCAAGGAAGGCGCGGGCGTCGTGGACCGTCCTGGCAAGACGATACTCCGGCTCTCTGGCAAGGATCCGGCGGGGATGCTGGACGCCATCCTCACCAATGCGGTGCCGAAAGACGCGAACCTCGGCGTCTATGCCGCTCTCCTAAATCCCAAGGGTAGGGTCCAGACGGATCTGCGCGCTCTCAAGAGCGGTAAGGAGATGTTAATCGACACCGAGCTCGAAGGCGCCGGGGCGGCCCGCGAAATTCTTGGCCGCTACGCTCCCTTCTCCCGCGTAAGGATCGAAGACCTCTCCGAGAACGACGAGGCCTGGAGCATACTCGGCCTCTACGGTCCGCGCGCTATGGAGCTTCTGAACAGTCTACAGCTCGCTGAGCACGAGTCCGAAGAGATCGAACTCGGCGGCGCGAGCCTATTAGCCGCCGGCGTTACGGCCCCCGTCCCCGGCTTCGACCTCCTGGGTCCGGCGGACGCTATACGGGTAGCCAGGCATTATCTGGTCAACGCCGGAGCCACTCCCGTAGAGTCCGACGCTTACGAAACCGCCCGAATAGAGGCGGGCATCCCCCGCTTCGGTGCGGACATTACACCCGAGAACTTCCCCGGCGAGACCGGCATCCTGGAGAGCGCCGTGAGCTTCCAGAAGGGTTGCTACCCCGGCCAGGAGACGGTGGCGAGGATGCACTACCGGGGTCACCCGAACCGCAACCTCCACCGCCTCGTCGTTGACGGCCCTCCACCCCCGCCGGATACCCCTATCGTCCAAGAGGGTAAGCAGATCGGCAGGATCACCAGCGTAGCGCCCCTCCCTGTAAACGGCAGCAATCTCGCCCTCGGCTACCTCTCCCGCAACACCCGGGAAGACTTTCCTATCTCTGTCGGAGAGACTCCTATTTCCTCCATAGGTCTTGTTGGTAACGATTCCCGATAAGCTGCCTGTCTGAGCACGGGAGCCGTTACAAGCACGCTGCTTCAAGGTCTCCTTGAAAACGGCTCTCAAGTAGATCGTTCTACTGGATAGAATATAGAGTAATTCCCATAAACAAGGCGATTGTGGGCTACTTCAAGAGAAGTTCCTGTTTTTGTTCTTCCGGTTTATTACAGGGGTTTGTGCTATTATCAGACTAAGTAGAAGTAGCAAAGTTTTAGGATATTCAGGTAGGGGTTCGATGTTAAAGATAGATAACTTACAGGCGGAGATCGACGGCAATGAGATCCTCAAGGGCCTTGAGTTAGAGGTCGGTAAGGGTGAGATTCACGCGATCATGGGTCCCAATGGCTCTGGCAAGAGTACGCTCTCGAACGTTTTGATGGGGCATCCGCGCTACGAAGTTACCGGGGGTAGCGTTACCTTCCTGGGCGAGGACGTGATGGAGATGGAGGCCGACGAACGGGCCAGACTAGGCATGTTTCTCGCGTTCCAGTACCCGAGTGAGGTTCCGGGTGTCTCCGTCGCCAACTTTCTGCGAACCGCGGTCAACGCGGTGCGTGAGGAGGAGTTGTCCATCATGGAGATGTACAGGCTTCTGCAGGACAAGATGAAGATTATGCAGATGGACCCCAAGTTCGCGGAGAGGTATCTCAACGAGGGCTTCTCCGGCGGTGAGAAGAAGCGCAACGAGATCCTGCAGATGCTCATGTTGGAGCCCAAGCTCTCTATCATGGACGAGACCGACTCCGGGTTGGACATCGACGCCTTGCAGGTCGTATCGAAGGGTGTCAACGAGCTGCGGGGGCCGGAGTTCAGTGCGGTAATAATCACGCACTACCAGCGGATATTGCGGTACATTGAGCCGGATCGCGTCCACGTCATGCTCGACGGTAGGATCGTGACCTCCGGCGGCAAGGAGTTGGCGCTGGAGCTGGAGGATAAGGGCTACGACTGGGTGCGGCAGGAGTTCGGCTCCGCCGCCTAGGGAACAAAGCTACAGGAGGAGAGAGAATGCCCGAAGACAGGACAATTCAGGAGCTCGGGCTCGACGAGTACAAATTCGGGTTCCACGACCCGGAGGAGTACTTCTTCAAGACCCCGAGGAAGGGTATAGACGCGGAGATCGTTGCCATGATCTCCAAGCACAAGAACGAGCCGGAGTGGATGCTGGAGTACCGGCTGAAGGCGCTGGAGTCGTTCTTCTCAAAGCCAACCCCGCAGTGGGGCGGCAATCTGAACGACCTGGATTTCGATGAGATCTACTACTACATCCGTCCAATGGAGAACCAGGGCCGCACCTGGGACGACGTGCCGGACGACATCAAGAACACCTTCGAGCGTCTCGGTATCCCACAGGCCGAGCGCGATTCGCTCGCCGGCGTCGGCGCGCAGTACGAGTCCGAGGTCGTCTACCACAGCCTCAAGGAGGAGTGGAACAAGGCCGGCGTCGTGTTCATGGATATGGACTCAGGGCTCCGCGAGCACGAGGATATCGTGCGCGAGTACTTCGGGACCATAATCCCGGCCGACGATAACAAGTTCTCGGCATTGAACAGCGCGGTGTGGTCAGGTGGATCGTTCGTGTACGTCCCGCCGGGGGTCCACATCGACATCCCGCTGCAGGCGTATTTCCGCATCAACGCGGAGAACATGGGACAGTTCGAGCGGACGCTCATCATTGCTGACGAGGGCTCGTACGTGCATTATATCGAGGGCTGCACCGCCCCGACGTACACCTCGAACTCGCTGCATTCGGCGGTCGTGGAGCTTATCGCGAAGCCGAACGCACGTATCCGGTACTCGACCATTCAGAACTGGTCTCACAACACCTACAACCTGGTGACGAAGCGGGCGGTCGCCGAGAAGAACGCCACCGTTGAGTGGGTGGACGGTAACCTGGGCTCGAAGCTCACGATGAAGTACCCGGCGGTCTACCTGACAGGTGAGGGCGCTCGCGGTGAGATTCTCTCAGTCGCCTACGCGGGTGATGGGCAGCATCAGGACGCGGGCGGTAAGATCGTCCATGCGGCACCCAATACCTCTTCGCTTATCACCTCCAAGTCCATCTCCAAGGGGACCGGGCGCTCGACGTACCGCGGGCTCTTGAAGGTGCATGAGGGAGCGGTCAACTCCAAGAGCCGGGTGGAGTGTGACGCGCTGCTCTTGGACGAGAACGCGCGTACGGATACGTACCCGTACATCGAAATCGAGGAGAAAAAGGTCAATACCGAGCATGAGGCTACGGTCTCCAAGGTCGGCGAAGATCAGCTCTTCTACTTGATGAGCCGCGGGCTCTCCGAGGAAGAGGCGATGGCTATGGTGGTTAACGGCTTTATAGAGCCTATCGCCAAGGAGCTTCCGCTAGAGTATGCCATCGAGTTGAACCGCCTGATCCAGCTGGAGATGGAAGGCTCGGTCGGCTAGATCCAAAGCCTGTAGAGGATAGAGCAGTTTCGCGGGGCGGGCTCTCATGGAGCCCGCCCCTTTTTCGAGAGAAAGGCAAATTACATGCAGCAGAAGGACGTGCCGGAAGTCTTACGCAGCAAGGGCATCAGCGTCGAGGTCGTCGAGGCGCTGAGCCAGTTCAAGGGCGAGCCCGCCTGGCTTACAGAGAGGCGCCTTCACGCCTGGGCGACTTTCGAGAAGCTACCGATGCCGACCCTACGCGATGAGGCGTGGCGCTATACGGATATCTCGGACGTGCGGATCGAAGACTTTCTTCCTTATGCTCCGAGTCCGGACGTTGCGAGCGAGGGCGATCTCCCGGAGGCCGTACAGAAGCTCATAAGCGAGGGTGAGGAGAACTCCGCCCTGCTCGTCCAGCACAACTCCGAGACCTCCTACTCGCGAGTGGATGAGGAACTGGCGAAGAAAGGCGTCGTCTTTACCGACCTGCATTCCGCACTTGTCGAGCACGAGGACATTATCAAGGAGAAGCTCTTCGGGCTCGTGCCGGAGGGCTACGACAAGTTCGCGGCCCTGAGTGCGGCGGCGTTCTCCGGCGGGTCGTTCCTTTACGTGCCGCGTGGGGTGGATGTGGAAGTCCCGATCCAGAGCTACCGGTGGCTGGACGTGGTCGGCTCCATAATGCCGCGCACCCTGGTCGTGGTCGAGGACGGCGCGTCGGTCACCTATATAGACGAGTATGCTAGCGCCGACGCGGAAGACCCAGCGTTCAGCAACGGGGCGGTAGAGTTGTACGTTGGGGAGGGTGCTAACCTGCGCTACGTCTCGCTTCAGAACTGGGAGCGCAACGTCCTGCACTTCAACACCATCCGGTCCCGGACGGAGAAGGATGCCACGATCAACAGCCTCGTGGTCTCTTTAGGCGCCCAGCTCTCCCGCACCAACGTCGAGGCGGGCCTTACCGCCTCCGGCAGCGACTCGGAGATGCTCGGGATGTACTTCGCCGACTCCAATCAAGTCCTCGACCATCACACGTTGCAGGACCATATCTCTCCAAACGCCCACTCGGACCTCTTATATAAGGGCGCTCTGCGCGACGAGTCTTTGACGGTCTTCTCGGGGCTCATTCGGGTCGAGCCGGGGGCACAGAAGACGGATGCTTATCAGACCAACCGGAACATTATCCTCGGGACCGACGACGCGTTCGCGGTGAGCCTGCCGAACCTGGAGATCATGGCCGACGACGTGAAGTGCTCGCATGGCTCGACTACCGGCCAGGTGGATGAGACGGAGCTGTTCTACCTCATGAGCCGCGGGATACCGCGCCGCGAGGCCGAGAGGCTCGTCGTGTTTGGTTTCTTTGGGGAGGTCACGAGCCGTGTTCCCTTGAAGCGTCTCAAGGAGAAGCTGGACCGGGCTATCGAGGGGAAGATTGGCCTGGGCTTCGAGGAGCGGGCGGCCTAGAAAGATGCCAGAGTTTCACAAGGTAGCGCAGACCGGCGAGGTTTCTCCCGGCGAGGTCAAGCAGTATCAGGTCGAGGGGCGTCCGGTCGCCCTATGCAACGTAGACGGCGAACTCTACGCCTTTGAAGACATCTGCACTCATGCCTTCGCCTACCTCAGCGAAGGCGGGTTGGAGGGCGGGCAGGTCAAGTGTCCCCTTCACGGCGCGAAGTTCGATGTGAAGACCGGGGAGGCCAAAAGCCTTCCCGCCGTAAAAGCCGTGCCCATACACGAGCTAAAAGTCGAGGATGGGCACGTCTACGTAGCTCTCAACCCGAAGCAGGTAAAGGTCGGTGGCCGCGGCCGCGGTAGGAGGTAGCGGCGTGCTCCTTGAGGGAAGCTGCCACTGTGAAGCGGTGCATTTCCGGGTGGAGTCGCCGTACCCGTACCCGTACTTGTACTGCTACTGCAGCATCTGCCGCAAGACGGCGGGCGGCGGAGGGTACGCGATCAACCTCGGGGCCGATGCGAACACCCTGAAGGTCGAGGGTGAGGAGAACGTCCGTGTCTACCGGGCGCGAATAAACGACGAGCGCGATCCGAGCCCGGCTGAGTGGCACTCTTGCGGCGTATGCGGGAGCGCGCTCTGGGTCTTCAACTCGTGGTGGCCGGAGTTGATTCATCCTTTCGCCTCGGCGGTAGACACCCCACTACCGGAGCCTCCGGAGAAGATACGCATGATGCTGAACTACGCGGCGCCGTGGGTCGAGATCCCCAATGACCAGAACGAGCGGCACTTCCCCGAGTTCCCGGATGAGTCTCTCGAAGAATGGCACCGTCGGCACGGCCTGTACTTCGAGCAGTAGAGCCAGCGGCGCATCCTACCTTTACCCAGGCTGCTACAATTTTCGGCATGCTGCAAGACTTCTACAAAGAGATCGTCCTGGACCACTACCAACGCCCCCGCAACAGGGGCGAGCTTTCAGGTGCGGATCTCGAAGAATACCTCAACAACCCTCTCTGCGGCGACGAGGTAACCGTCTACGCCAACCTGCGGGACAGTGAGATAGCCGAGGTGACGTTCACCGGGCGTGGCTGCGCTATCTCGCAGGCCTCCGCCTCCATGCTAGCCGAGCGGCTGCAAGGAAAGAGCCGCGAGGATGCCGAGGCGGAGGTAGAGGCGTTCTTGGAGATGATGCGTACTGAAGAGAACGAGGAGTTGGGAGACCTCGCGGCACTGAAAGGCATCATACAAACTCCGAATCGCATCAGATGCGCGACGCTCGCCTGGGACGCCTTCAAGCGGGGATTGAATTAGGGAGCCTCCACGCCTTAACCGAGGCGTGCTCTCCTGAACAAGCCAGGGTAGTCTAGCACCAGACCGTCGGTGTCCACAGGGAGATCCGCAGTGAACCCGGCGAACTCTCCGTCGAGACTTTCGTACCTGTATCGTCCGCCCTGGTCGTCGCGCTTCAGGCAGGTATACCTCTGCCGGGCAGCTTCCGACCGCATCTCGGGGACGTCCAGGTAGGCGACCTTGAGGTCCACGGACTCACCGGGTTTCAGCCCCAGGCGCTGGATCGGCAGGGTATTGGTGAACGGCGTCGCGGAGATGTCAACATCGATGCACCCGGCCAGAGCTGGGACAGGCTCATCCCCCGCTGTGGTCCAATGGCCTTCACCATCGGCAAAAAGACTGATCTCTCTGCCACCCCAGACAAGCGTGCTCACCTTCACCTCTCGAAGTCTCCATTGAGCATCGCACCGCAACTCGTACCTCATACGAAACGGCATGCCCTCTTCAACCCCGACAACGACGCCATCCGCCAGTATGCTTGCACCGCTCCATACCAGCTTGAGGTGCTGCAGACCCTCCCCGGACCAGAACCGCCACATAACATCCCGTTGCAAACTTATGCCCTTTCGCAAGGCTCGCTACCCTCGAACATCATCCACGTAGTTAGACACCTCAATGAGGTTGCCGTCCGGGTCGCGGAGATAGATAGATGCGATCCTACCGGCCGCCCCATTGCGTGAGACGGGGCCTTCGAGGATCTCCACGCCGCACGACCGGATATGCTCTGCAACACGTTCTAGTGGGACGTCGGTAATGAGGCAGAAGTCCCCCGAGCCCAGTGTCGGATGCTCAGACTTCGGCTCGAACTCCTTGCCGGCCTGGTGAAGGTTGATCTTCTGTCGCCCGAACTCGAGTGCCCGGCGGCCACCCTCGAACTCCGCTACCTCCATTCCTAGAACCTGAGAGTAGAAGTCGCAGGTCGTCTCGATGCTACGTACAGTAAGGACGAAGTGGTCGATCCGATCTACCCTCATGCCACTCCTCTACGCGAAGATGCCAACGAGAGCACAGGGAGCGCCAAGTAAGAACGAGAGCGCGAAGGTCAGGGTGAAGAAGACGTTCTCCTCGGAGGTGTAAGTGTACAGGCGCTTGTAATGAGGGACGAGCAGGATGGAGGGAACGGCTATACCACCCAAGAGTACGGCATTTACGCGAAGGACATTGAGAGCGCCCATCTGGCGGATGACTCCTTCGGAGTTGAGGAGTAAGAGGCCGAACCAGTCTACCGTGAGCATGGCCGAGATACCGAACACGATCAGGAGCGCGTATAAGATGGGGCGAGGGTACAGCGGTCCCCGGACGTAGGCGTGAAGCTCGTCTTCGCCATCGTCGAACAACATTTTCTTCGAACGGCGCAGAACCTTGGAAAAACTACCGGCTGGCTTCATAGATCGCTTATGGTAACCCACGAAGCGGCAACACATTGCCCAGGAGCGGAGGAAGCCCCTTCAGAAGATAACCTGGCCGGTGAGCAGTGCGGCCGCGCCAGTTGCCAGGGACGCCACGAGCCGCATCCTCAGGCTCTCCAACGCGCTCGCTCGGGAACTTCGAGGACAGTCTTCATCTTGGCGCCTCCGCATCCAGCCGGTATTTGTGGGACCAGGGTTGACGGCGTTAACCGTTATGGTCTTGTGACTGACCTCGGTGGAGCTAGCTCTCCGAGCATCGCCCGAGGGACTGGACACTAGCCTAGGACCCAGGTGACACACTCGGCGAAGACGTACACGATTTAGAGGACCGGGTTCGGCGTAGTTCTTCTCCGTGGTGTGATCCAGGTCAAACCAGTAGTGTACAATTCGAGCATGGTCGAGTTTCGGCACGGACGGGAGTTCTACGAGGAGGGTGAGTACGTCCGCTACAGAGACGCTTCTCCCGGCAACAACCTGGACCCGGTCGTTCGCATCGTCGAGAATCTGGGGACGGTGGAGGCGCCGTGCGGGAAGACGGACTGCCGGGCGAACTGCCTGGAATACGTGGTGCGATCCGCACGGGCGGTGGAGAACTTCGCACTGACGGACTGCAAGATCTCACCGCTCGTAAGCATCCTTTAGCCTTTAGTATCAGCAGTCAGCTAAACTCTGATCGTGCGGGCTTTCTACTTGTCTACTCAAGGCTGACCGCTAAGGATTGACCGCTCTCTAAAAATCTTCCTCGAAGCGTCTCCCGCTCCCGGTTTTCACCGGGGGGCGCCGGGAGGCGTAGAGGCGGTAGAGGAAGCTGCCGCCGAAGGGTGCGAGGAATAGGCCGGCGAGCGTGGCGGGGAGCAGGTCGCGGGCAAGGGTCCAGGCGACGAGCAGCGGGTAGCCGGGTGAGAAGTTGGAACTGCGGATGAGCGTGAGGGGGTCTAGGACGCCGCCGGAGGGCAGGATGCCGAACTGGTACGCGCCCATCGTGAGGAGGCCGGAGATGAGTCCTATCAGCATTGCGAAGAGGAAGCTGAGGACGAGCGAGCGCCACATGTCAGAGCCCGCTGTCGGGATTGAACTCAACCTCGCCGCTTCCACGCCGGAGCCTCTGCGCCCCAGCAGGATCGCTCCGAAGATAGGGCCACCGATGATGCCCGCGAGTAGCCCTGAGGCTATGTACACGCTGGCGAGCACCGTGAGGTTCCCCTCGGTGCTCGGTCCCTCAGTGAGCAAGAGCAGCAGGACGGGGGTCGGGAAGAGGGACTTTATGAGCGTGAAGCCGAAACCGTAGGCTACACCTATCCCCAGGAGCTTAGCGTACAACGAGGTCCTCCCTTTCATCAGTGCTCTTATCTTCCTTGTCGGAACGTACAGTACGGTTTATAAGCCTCCCGAAGACGGGGCCGAGCAAGAGCCCACCTACCAGCGCGTATACAAACGCCGAGAGCGCGACGAAGAAGCTGCCCAAAAAAACTCTAGGGCTCATAAGCACAGAAACATCTACCGGGTTACGAAGCGTAAATCCCGAGATGGTAAGCGCCATAAGACCCCAAAACAGGAGAGCTGCGATGCCGCCACCCACAAGCCCCTGGGTGATCCCGGTCCCAACTCCGGCCACAAAACCCGAACATCTGGCCCTCTTCGCGGCCCTCCGCCCGGCCGCCAGCGTACCCACGCACCCGCTCAAAACGGCACAGACGAGAGCCGCAACGAGGAAGCCCGTAAGGCTATAAGGGTTTGTCATCACTAGCGCCGGGACGGCGGCGAGCAGGAGGCCCCAGAGAGCCCCGATCACTAGTAGCCTATCGCGTACTGGAGCCGTCACCGAAGACCTGCAGTGGCTCGGTGGGCAGCAGGCTCTCTCCGTCTGACTAGACGGCAGATCAACGCCCCAACGACGGGGGAGAGCAAGGTCCCAACAACTACCGTGTAAATAAGTACCGCGATCGCAGCGACGGCACTCTCAATAAAAATCTCCGGCCGCCGAAAGAGGTCGAGGATTTCGCCGGGGCTCCCTACCGAGAACCCGGATATGGTAATCGACAGGGCGAGCCAGATAGAGAACGCCGCCAGCACCCCCGAGACCAAACCCTGTACAGCCCCGATACCGGATACGGCGATCAAGCCCCGGCTCTCGGAGGCAAAGCGCATCGCGCGGTGGCCCGCAATGACGGCGCCTGCGGCGCCACTCAGGCCGGCGCAAGCAAACGCCGCGATCAGGAAAGGACTGAGGGCGAACCGGTCGAAAGCCAGCACAGCCGGTAAGGCCCCCAGCACGAGACCCCAGAGAATGCCTGTCAGTATTAGCCGGTTGCGGACATTCGAATTCATTACCGCTTATGGTAGCCCGCGCAAGCCCTTCCGGCAGCGACGCCGTTCACGCCGCGAGCGGCTGGTCACAGTTTCAGCCGCTCGCGAATAGTCGAGATTCTTTAGAAAGGAGCCTCGGCGGGTAGGTTGAGGGCGACATATTTGGTCTCCAGGTACTCTTCTATGCCCTCTTTGCCGCCCTCGCGACCGAAGCCAGACTGCTTGATTCCACCGAAGGGCGCCGCGGCGTTGGAGACCGTGCCTTGATTGAGGCCAACCATGCCTGTCTGGAGACGTTCGATCACGCGCAGCGCGCGGTTGAGGTCGCGGGTGTACACGTAGGATACGAGGCCGAACTCCGTATCGTTGGCGGCGGCGATAGCCTCGTCTTCGGAGTCGAACGAGAAGATCGGGGCGACGGGGCCGAAGATCTCCTCGTACCGGAGGTCGGCTTCCTTGGAGACGTCGTTTAGTACCGTCGGCTGGTAGAAGTAGCCCTGGCCCTCCATCTTCTGGCCACCCACGAGCGTCTTCGCACCCTTGCCTACCGCGTCTTCTACGAGCTCCACGACCTTGCCGCGCTGGTCATCGTCGATAAGTGGCCCGACCTGAGTGCCCTCCTCCGTGCCGCGTGCGATCTTCATGGCGCCCATCTGTTCGGCGAGCTTCTCCGCGAACTGGTCCGAGACGGAGCTTGCGACGTGGAAGCGGTTGGCGGCCGTGCAGGCCTCGCCAATGTTACGCATCTTGGCTACCAACGCCCCGGCGATGGCATTGTCGACATCCGCGTCGTCGAAGACGAGGAACGGCGCGTTGCCGCCGAGTTCCATCGAGACCCGTAGCAGGTTCTGGGAGGCCTGTTCCATGAGCGTGCGCCCGACCTCCGTCGAGCCGGTGAAGGTCAGCTTGCGGAGGCGTGGGTCGGAGATGATGGGAGCGATGACATCGCTCGACGAGGAGCCTACGACAACGTTTAGAACACCCGGCGGAAGGCCGGACTCTTCGAGGATCTCCGCCAGCGCCAGCATGGAGAGTGGCGTTTGCTTGGCTGGTTTCATGACCATAGTGCAACCGGCGGCTATTGCCGGGCCGATCTTGCGCGTGCCCATAGCCAGCGGGAAGTTCCACGGTGTGATCATGAGGCACGGGCCGACGGGTTGCTTCATGGTTATGACCCTCTGCGCCCCGTCCGGCGAGGTGGAGTAGCTGCCGCCGATACGCACGGCCTGCTCAGAGTACCAGCGGAAGAACTCAGCACCGTAGGCGATCTCCGCCTTGGAGTCGGCCATCGGCTTGCCCATCTCCAGCGTCATCAGCAGCGCGAGTTCTTCCGTACGTTCGGTGATCTTCTCGAAGGCGCTCCTGAGGATCTCACCGCGCTGGCGTGGTGGGTACCTGGCCCAATCCGCCTGAGCCTCCACCGCCGCATCGAGTGCCGTCAAAGCGTCCTCGGGCTGCGCGTCGGCGACCTCGCAGAGGCTCTCGCCGGTCGAAGGATCCTCCACGGAGAGCGTGCCACCCTCCGCCGCGTCGCGCCACTCTCCGCCTATAAAGAGCTGCTTCTTTACGCCCTCGATGACGGACTGTTCGGATGTCTGTGTAGCCATGCCGCTACCCTCCCCTTTCCGGGTTCCTCGAATACCACGACTTCCGAGACCGTGATCTCCTGCCACCCCTTAGAATGTTCGCGGCAAAAACCACGGCGTTCCTCTTTCGCTACTTCTTCCTACACATACACTGCGAATTATACCCGCGCCTTCCGGCTACAATCCGGGTACCCTCATTCCAGTAGAAGTTAAAGGTTTAGCGCGAGCTTGCCAGTAAAGAGTAGATGTCTTTGCCGATTAGAGTCTTACAGTCCAGCGGGGCGCCGCTCGGAGGCTCTGTTGAGCGCACCCTCGGGTCCCGAAGCGGCGGGTTTCGACGCGGCGGGTTTCGACGCACGACTGTGTTGGATCTCTTTACCCTTCTTTGCGGTGGGCATCGCGATGAGGCGGGGCGTCTTTACGAGCGGGTCCGAAGACCTCGCCCGTGCTTGGAGAGGAGTTAGGTTACCCTGAGCCCGAGCGCGGGGACAGCGTAGGATACATAGAAGGGCGCTGGAAGCTCCGAAGGTCTCCTCAAAACCGCGGAGACGGCCAACTTACGAAGCCAAGTGCCAGGGGAAAGACTGCGTGTTTGCTACGAGGTCAGTTAGACTTTTGGTCTTGCTGGGCTGCTTTGAGGAGGATTCGTAGGGCGTCGCGGACCGTGTCCAACTCTTCGGGAGCGAGGGTTTCGAGGATAGAGGGCGAGATCGCCCGCCAGGAAGTGACTAGTTGCTCGATCAGGAACCGCCCCTCCTGCGAGACCCGAACGAGCACCACCCTCCGGTCTTCGGGCTCGGCCAGTCGCTCTACGAGACCCCTCTCCACCAGCCGGTCCACCAGAACCGTCGCGTTGGAGAAAGAGCCACCCATCTTGCGTGCCAACTCACGCATCCGGATGCCCTCCTCCTCGGAGATCAAAAGCAAAGCCTTGAACTGCGGCGTGGACATATCCAACTCCAGCCACGGCCCCGCATCCCAAACGGCCCGCTCGTGAATGAGCTGGTCCTGTACCTTCAGTATGTCCCGTATCTCCTCTGCCTGCCCCATGCGCGGAATATTACACTCTTTCTGAACCTTAGTCATTGCCTATATTTTCGTAGTCGTTGAAGGAAAGAGCTTCTGAGGTAGCCGGACGGCGTTGCCGGGGTAGAATCAGCGATGTTATGGGCGCAAAAGGAGAGAGCAAGAGTCCCCGCGAGGTCCGGCGCATTCTGGAGGAGAGGGCGCGGGCGGCGGGATTCGACCTTGTTGGGGTGTCGGGTGCCGGGCCGCTGGTGGAGGGTGGCGAGCGTTTGAAGGAGTGGCAGGAGGCCGGAATGGCGGCTGACATGGGCTACATGAAGCGGCCAGTGGAGTTGCTGTCGGACCCGCGCCGTTTGCAGAAGAGCGCGCGTAGTGTGGTCTCTTTAGGCGTTTCGTACTATCCGGGGGAGCATCCGGAGAACGTGGAGGGTGGTGGAAGGGTCGCCCGGTATGCGTGGGGGAAGGATTACCACGTCGTCATAAAAGAGCGGTTGCGTTCTTTGCGGGTAGAGTTGGAGGAGGCTCTTGAGTGTAGGATAAAGGCGCGTGCGTTTACGGACGCGGTGCCTCTTCTGGAGCGTTCGGCGGCGCAGCACGCGGGGCTGGGCTTCTTCGGGCGCAACTCTTGCCTCATCAACGGGAACATCGGCTCGTACTTCTTTATAGCCGACCTTGTCGTGGACCAGGAGATAGAGCCGGACGAGTGGGGGACAGGCACCTGCGGCAAATGTACCCGCTGCATGGCAGCCTGCCCCACCGGCGCGATAAAGTCCCCGGGCGTAGTAGACGCGAGGCTATGCATCTCATACCTGACTATAGAGAACAAGGGAGAGATACCTCGCGAACTGCGCCACGCCATAAAGGATTGGGCTTTCGGCTGCGACATCTGCCAGGAGGTCTGCCCTTACAACAAGCGCAAGGCAACGCGTAGCCGCTGGCCAGACTTTTCGGCGGGCTCCGGGGCCGGACCGTACCTGAAGATAACCGAGGTGCTCGGCATCCGGAGCGAGGAGGAGTTCGAGGAGCGCTTCGGCGGCACACCTCTCACCCGTCCCGGGCGGGCTGGGCTCCTTCGCAACTGTTGCGTGGCCGCGGGAAACCTCGGACTCGAAGAGGCCGTACCGGCGCTAGTGCGTTGCCTGCGGGAGGACGAAGCACCGCTCGTACGGGGACACGCCGCTTGGGCGCTAGCGAAGATTGGGGGCGAGGAGGCAGGGGCGGCGCTCCGGGAGGTGCTGGAGGAGGAGACCGATGAGTGGTGCGGAAAGGAGATAGAGTTTGCATTGTCTATGCTCTTCGAGGTAGCTGAGGGTGACTCCGGCGGCTCTTCCATAGGTTAGAATAAAGGACCTATGGCAGAGCAGATCAACTACTACAAGGTACTTGGGGTGCCGCGGAACGCCTCCCGATCCGAGATCAAGAACGCTTACCGCACGCTTGCGAAGGAGAGGCACCCGGACCACGCGGGAGGAAGCGAGACTGACTTCTCCCGCCTCCAGGAGGCGCACGCCGTGCTCTCGGACGCGAACCGCCGCCAACAGCACGATCAGGATCTGGACCTCGCCCACGCCGCCGACCAGCTCGCGGGCCTGAACTTCGACTCTCTCGATGACGAACTCTCTGAGAAGCGCCGCGAGCGCGAATCTCGTGGTAGCGGCGAAGGCAGCAGCGGTCCGTCGCTAGGGGAGCGTCTGCGCGGCAGGTTCCGTGGTAGGGGAGACGATGCCGGAGGCTCCGACGACCGCGACGAGAGACGGGGCCGTGGCTCTGGCCGGAGCCGGGCGCCGCAACGCCGGGCACGGTGGTATGAGCCGCACGAGTTGGATCCCGACCCTGTCACCTGGAAGACGGGCGCTTTTAGCTTCTTCGGTGCATTCTTCGCGTTCATCGTGGTCGGCCAGCTCGGGTTGTGGGCCACGGCGCCGGCACAGGCAGACCTCGGTGTTATGGTCTGGACCACGGCACTCGCGCCGTTCCTATTCGTCGTTTACACTCTGACTGGACTACTGGCTGCATACTTCGCCTATAGAGCGGCCGGGTGGGGAGGCATGGCCCTCGTCTTCATCGCCGCGCTCATCGTTGGAGGCTCGGGTGGGCCAGACGGAATGACACAGTTCGCCACCGCCGGGATATTTTTCTTACTAGCCGTGATCTACGTGGGTGCCCGCCGCGACCGTACCACCCGCCGCGACCGCCGCTGACCGGTATCCGTCCCGAAGCAGGAGAGGTCGTTGCTCCTCACGCGCTGGATCATCGTCCTTTGCGCCCTGATGCTATCTGTACTGCTAGCTGCGTGCGGCCAGCCTGATGACCGATCCAGCGCATCATCCTCGACAATGAATACCGAACCATCTCTCAAGAAAGAGACGACCTACACAGAGAAGACGCCTGGCAACGTAGCGTCAGAACTTGATGGCACCAAGTGGACGTTAGTGTTTCTATACGGTCAGAGCCCCCTCAACGGCACCAATATTACTCTAGATATAGCCGGCGACGGGATCGAGGGGTCCACGGGCTGCAACCGCTACGTCAGTAACAGTGTGACTATGAGCAGGGGCGAGCTGAAGATCAGTAGAAATCTGAGTACCAAAGTAGGCTGCCAGGCAGGCACCATGCAGCAGGAAAGCACCTATCTCCGCGCTTTAGCCGATGCCACTTCTTATGAGCTTCAGGATGACCGGCTGGAGATTCAGAACGCTGCGGGCGAGATCACGCTGGTCTTCGTCGCGCAGGTACAGTAACACCTCTCTCGGGTAATCTTTTGCGGTAAAACCCGTCCGCCGACGAGCATTTTTGAAAGGAGTACATGGGCTCTTCAGCCGAGATACAAGACTTTATAACCTCTTTCGAGGAGCGCCTGGCGCCGGTCGAGAAGGCGTCGAGCGAGGCGTGGTGGAGACTTGCTACCACCGGTACCGAAGAGGCTCAGAAGGAACTCGTACGAACCGGGATGGAGTACAACGGGCTCTTCGCGGACGAGGGCGAGTACGAGTTGGTGAAGGGCTGGTACGAGGAGCGTCGGGACCTAGAAAGCCCCTTGCTCCGACGGCAGGTCGAGGTTCTGTACAAGACCTTCGCCGGCCGGCAGGGCGACGAGGAGACTCTGAAGCGCATCGAGGAGCTAGAGGCAGAGGCGAACTCTATCTACAGCAATCATCGAGGCGTGGTCGCGGGCAGAGAGACCGGCGAGAACGAGTTACGCGAGGTCCTGCGTGCCTCTGACGATGCGGACCTGCGGCGTGAGGCCTGGGAGGCCTCGAAGAGCGTTGGGCGCAAGGTCGAGGGCATCGTGCGCGAGCTGGCCCGCCTGCGCAACCGCCTCGCGCGAAACATGGGTTATGAGGACCATTACGCTCGCTCACTCGACCTCCAGGAGATAGAGAGCGCCGATCTCGACCGCATCATGGCCGGTCTCGGAGAGGCAACTGACGAGCCCTTCCGCAAGCTAAAGGCTGGACTCGACGCAGACCTTGAGACGAAGTTCGGGGTCGCCCAATTGATGCCGTGGCACCTTTCGGACCCGTTCTTTCAGTCCTGCAAACATGACGCAGCCGCGCTTCCGCTCCCGGACACTCAAAAGGGTCCGGGAGGCACGCCTGAAGCGAGTGTCAGCGGACGAGTAGTGGACGGGGACGCGGCGACCGGGTTGGACCTCGACCGCTTCTTTGCGGATAAGGACCTCGAAGCCCTGACCCGCAAGACCTACGATAACCTGGGGCTGGAGGTGCGGGATGTTATCGCGCGAAGTGACTTGTACGAGCGAGCCGGCAAGGACCAGCATGCGTTCTGCCTGCGGGTGGGGCGTTCGTACCCGTATGACGTGCGGGTACTAGCGAACGTCCGGCACGATTCCTATTGGATGGATACCTTGTTGCACGAGTTCGGGCATGCGGTCTACGACAAGAACATCAACCCTTCGCTACCCTACCTCTTGCGGACTATCGCGCATATCAACTCTACCGAGGCTATCGCGCTAATGATGGGCGGGCTAGCGGACGATCCAGGTTGGCTCTCCTCCGTGGCCGGGGTTTCCGAGGGGGATCTGGAGGGGGTACTTGAACGTGTTTTGTGGAGCAGCCGGGCAGATCGGCTGGCCTATGTCCGCTGGGCTTTGGTGATGTACCACTTCGAGAAGTCTCTCTACGAAGACCCCGACCGTGAGGATCTGAACTCGTTGTGGTGGGACCTCGTCGAGCGGATACAGTTTGTGAAGAGGCCACCGGATCGCGACGAGCCGGATTGGGCCGCCAAGCTGCACGTCGCCCTCGCACCTGTCTACTACCACAACTACGTCCTGGGCCACCTCACCGCCGTTCAACTCCGACGTCATCTTGAAGAGGATGTTGTCGGGGGACCGTTCTATGAAAGCGAGATCGCGGGCCGTTACCTACAGGAGGCCGTCTTTGGCCCCGGCGCTCGCGACGACTGGCGCACCACCGTCCTGCGCGCCACCGGAGAGGAGCTTAACCCCGCGTACTTCGTGGAGACGTTACACTAGAGTCGGTCGTTCAGCCAACGCTAACGCGGTTGAGTTACCAGTGGACCTGCTCGATTTTATCTGTGTACCGTAGACGAACTATGGGAGTAGCCGGTTGGAGCCTCCGTGCGTAGACGCGGGCGTAGAGTGCATGGTCCTCGACCCTTCGCGCGAAGCGGTAGCCAGGGGGCCGGATGGGCTCGTGGTCCTGGACCATGCAAGAGAAAGGAGTGGAGTAAAGTGAGCAAGCTAAGCGTTGTCGTTCCCTCCCTGAATGAGGAGCGCTATGTTGGATCTTTGCTCTCGGACTTGGGAGCCCAGACCAGGATACCGGATGAGGTGATTGTCGTGGACGCAGGCTCCACGGACGACACTGTCTCCATAGCGCGGCGGTTCCCCTTCGTGACGCTCCTGGAAGCCACACCCCCCGTCGCCAACGGTAGGAACGTGGGCGGTCGGAGCGCGGATGGAGACCTCATCATCTTTCTCGACGCCGATGTCCGGCTGCCGGAGGCCTTTCTCGAGCGGTTTGTCGCGGAGATCGAGCGCCGCCGGCTCGACGTGGCTTGCCCGCTATACCGTCCGCATGGCTCGACGCTGGCAGTGGAAGCGTTTCACACGTTCTTCAACCTCACGACGAGAGTGCTCCAGAGCACGTTACCGTCCGGCGCGGGGATCTGCGTGGCGGTTAGAGGCGACGTTTTCCGCGGTAGCACCGGCTTCGATCCATCCCTCAAATTCGACGACATAGAGTTGATCCGGCGTCTCTCCAAAGGGCGGCGCTTCGGCATAGTGGAGGAGAAGGTGCTGGTCTCTGACAGGCGCTATAGAGAGAATGGCTTCACGCGCACTGTGGCTCAGTATTCCCTGATGGCACTCTTCTTCGCCCTCGGCAAGTACGCCTGGGCCAACCACATAGATTACGAGGTCGGCGTCCACGAAAACCGGTGAGGAGCAAGGACGGGATTTGTGTCTGCATGCAAGAAGCGGGGTGAAGTAGATTTTTCGTCCGCCTCCGAAGACAGGCGCTACAGCAGTTTTCGTCACTACCTGTAAGCTTCATACCAACCAAATCACCGGTGCAACCTCCAGCCAAATGCTCTGAGCAGCCCGGCTCGAACGCCCCCGGTTCAGAATCGGGGTGTTCGGGTTCACCAGCTACACTTGAAAGACGCTGTTCGTTAGCTAGCATCTAGATGTGTTTTGCATCTAGTGAGGAGGCAGCGTGTTTCCGACGAGGGTCTTACTGGCGACGGACGGCTCCAAAGAGGCGGTTTTGGCGGAGGAGGCGGCGGTCGAGTTAGCGAACGGTACTGACTCGGAGTTGCACGTCGTGTACGTCGTGTCCAGGGTACCGGAGGTTCCTTATCCTACTTCCTCGGCCAGGGAGCGGAGTGAGGCGTTTTTAGAGAGGAGAAGGTTAGTTGGGCTCAAGCTTTTGGATAAACGGGTGGGGCGGATAGAGGAGATCGGGGGCAGCGTCACAGCATCCTATTACAGGGAGGGCAACCCGGAGAGGGTGGTGATCCGGCTCGGCGAAGAGATCGAGGCCGGTTTGATCATGACGGGAGGCCAGAGGCGCCCATGGTTCGAGCGCATCTTTTTGGGCGCAGGATTCTCCGAGTTCGTCTCCAAAAAGGCGGATCGTCCGGTCCTCGTGGTAAGCTGGCAGGGGCTGCGCGGCGTGACCGTACCAGGATAGCCCTGCTCTCAAGAGATAGCATCGTCCATCGCCTCCACGTTGGGTTCTCGCCCGGTCCAGAGCCTCTGCGCGTACACACCCTGATATAAAAGCATTCGCTTGCCGGTGACGGTTACGGCGCCTCGTTCGCGAGCCCGTTGGACCAGCGCAGTCTCTCTGTAGGGGCTATAGACCGCGTCGCAGATAGCCTCTCGCCCGTCCAGGTACTCCACGGGCACCGGTAGAGGGTCCTCTTCTTTCATACCTAAAGGTGTGACGTTTACTATGATCTCCGTCTCCGAAGCAGCCTCATCCAGAGCTTCGAAGGGGTATGCTTTGCCCTCGATCTCCTTGCCCGTCTTGCGCAGTTTGCTCAACAACTCCCTGGCATGCTCGGTGCTCCTGTTGACGATACGCAACTCCTTAGCCCCCTCGTCAACCAACGCAAGGGCAACGGCAGCCGCGGCGCCCCCCGCGCCCAGGAGCAGGACCCTCCGGTCTGAGAAGTCCACTCCGGACTCTCTACAAGCCTCCGTAAGTCCGCTTCCGTCGGTGTTGTACCCACGAGATCTCTTGTCCTCTATCACTACAGTGTTTACGGCTTCGGAGACCGCGGCCACTTCGTCGATACTATCCAGGAGCGGTAGTATCGCCTGCTTGTGCGGCATAGTGAGGTTGAAGCCCCGGAACCCCAGAGCGGAAGCGCCAGTGACCGCCGCAGGCAGGTCTTCCGGCCTGACGTCCATGGCGACGTAGACGTAATCTATGCCCTCGGCCGAGAACGAGGCGTTGTGCATCCTGGGACTCAAGCTATGCCCCACAGGATGCCCCATCAAGCCCAACAAACGTGTGTTTCCATCGATCATCCGTCCACACCTCCGCCAGGTTGCCTATCTTCCAGTCCGCCAACTCTCCCGAAGCCGGAGTCTACCGGATCGGAGGCGCTCACCACCGCGTACCCTTGGATAACCTCGGAGCTTGTGGCTTTGTCGAGAGGCTTCGCTAGAGTCATTAGCCTCTGTATTCACGCCAGGCGTGAATACAAGGGCTGGCCAACCCTCAAACTTTACGCTGCCGTAACCAGCTGTAATCAGACTTGCTAGAAGTTTTTCTGTTAGTTAAGAGCATGGTTATTGCAAGATCGATTCATTTTGTTACAATATCGCCCATCTAGTCGGCAAGAGGACCAAGAGAAGGAGCCAGAGGAAAGGTGCGAGCCACGTTACAGCCGGGATTAACCAACAGGCTGACCAAGTATCTAAGGACTACCCAGCAGCTCATAGAAGAGGGTCGGGACGCTGTCTCGAGCAAGGAACTCGGGGACTTCACGGGGATCAACCCGGTGCAGGTCCGGCGGGACTTGAACGCCATAGGGTTCTCTGGCACGCGGGGGGTTGGCTACCAGGCCTACGACCTCGTGGAGGCGGTGCGGAGTATCCTGGGGCTGAAGCAGACGTACAACATCGCTCTCGTCGGTGCGGGCAACCTCGGGAGTGCCATAGCAAGCAGCACCATTTTGCCCAAGAGAGGGTTTGTGATCCACGACGCCTTCGACAATGACCCGACCAAGATCGGACGAACCGTTGGCAACATAGTCGTCAAGCACCTCGATGAGCTAGAGAAGAGTGTCGCCGAGGCCGATGAGATCATCGGTATCATCGCCACTCCCTCCTCGGCCGCTCAGGGCGTCGCCGAGTTGATGGTGAACGCCGGCATCCGCGTCATCCTCAACTACACCGACGTCCTCCTCCACGTCCCCTATGAGGTGGATGTCCACCGCATAGACCCGACCGCCCAACTTATGCACACCCTCTACTACCTCACCCAGGTCGGCGGAGAAGCAGCCTCCTAAAACCAGCGAGGCCAACCGCGCCAACGAGAGAGCCGTCGGGATAGACCGGCGGCTTCCGGTGTAGCCAAAAACGAAGGCTGCAACATTCGGGTAATTTGAGAACTACTAGAAGCCATCTCATAAACACTTCCTGAGCAATATGATGATGCACCCAAGCTGCGCCATGCCCAGAAAGTTCTCATCCTTGTATTCGTAG
>CADCVE010000097.1:61880-66844 GCA_902806065.1 uncultured Rubrobacteraceae bacterium
GCTCCAGCACTTCCCACTGCTCGTCGGTGAGATCCATGCTCTTGTTCTCCTGCCAACAGGATGTGCGACGGAGCCACTATAGCCTCACCTCCTAATTTATGAGATAGCTTCTAAAGAAAAGGGAGAGCCTGGAACGCACTTCAGGGGTGATAGGTGGGGAAAGGGAAAGGAGGAGTAACGCCCCAGGCTCTTTAATTGTGTGTCGATTTGGTATCGCACCAACCGACACAGAGAATATACCGCGCTCGCCACACTTTGTAAAGGCATTGGAACAGAAAAGTTTGCGGTCCCTTGCCCAAATGTCGTCAATGCATACAACATAAGGCACAACCGCGTCTGACTAGTAGCAGATGTTGTGTCGCAAGAGACTTTCTTAGTTTTTAAAGAATCTTCTTATTCTATTGTTCTTCCTTCGGAAATACTTGTCAGCTTACTTCAAGCGGGGACCTTGGGAACTCCGCTCGTAAAACCGCTTCCGGCGTTTTCATCCAGAGACCCTATGCAGTTAGGCGGATAAAGGTGCCGTACGGGTGGTGGGGCTCTTTCGCCTCATCTCCCGAGAGCTTGTCAGAACGATAGTCAACCACCTTGATGTTCTTCTATGAGTTGCAGTTGCCCCACAAAGGCTGGATGCTCTCTGTCAGGTTGCTACCTTCCGCGCTCTAGCCGGCGTTCGTACTCTCTGTAGTAGGGACGGCTGCGCTGGTACCCCTTCCTGCAGTCCGCGCAGGAGTTGAGGTGTACATCCGCCATCCGCGGGTGCCTGTAGTACTCGCTCAGGGCCTTCGGATCGCCGCAGTCTATACAAAGCTTGTTTATTGATACTCTTACCGCTGCTAGAAAGGAATGTCGTCAAAATCCTCTTCGTTGAGGCCTGGATCGTCCTGGGAGCGGGCACCGGAGCGGCTACGCTGGCCTCCGCCTCCGCCACCGGGCGCTCCCCCTTCGCCGCCCTCACCGCGTCCTCCGAGGAACTGGATATTGTCGGCGACCACGTCGACCTTGGAGCGCTTAGAGCCGTCTTGGGCCTCCCAGGTACGGTATTGGAGCTTGCCTTCTATAAGGATCGGATCGCCCTTCTTTTTGTAGTTGGCGATGGTTTCGCCAAGCTCTCTCCAGGCGGTGATGTCGAAGAAATCGACCTCTTCACTCTTGGAGCGCACCCGGTTCACGGCGATGCCGAACCCGCAGACCGGTATGCCGTTGTTCGTAAACCTTAGTTCCGGGTCACGCGTCAGGTTCCCCGCGAGGACCACCCTATTGAAGCTAACCATTCCGAAATCCTTTCCTCGTACTCTCGTAGAGCAAGTCTACGTAAGCTCTCCCACTTCTCAAGTATAAACCTTAGATCTTCCCACTATCTACCTTTATCTTGCGTCTCCTAAGCTCCCTTAGTAACTGCAACGTCGACGTTTTCGCCCTGGATCGTCACGATCACATCGCCGTGCTCGTCGTTGCGGAAGACCCTGGCGCCTGCTTCCTGGAGGCGTTCGAGCGTCTGGGGGGTAGGATGACCGTAGGAGTTGTCCGCACCGACCTGTATAACCGCTATCTCGGGCTTGAAGCGACTCAAGAACAGTGGGGTCGAGGAGGTGTTGGAGCCATGATGGGTGACCTTCAAGACGGTCAGGGGACCGGCGTAGGGGCCGTTGCTCATGTACTCCTCAGCCTTTTTCTCGGCGTCGCCGGCGAGGAGGACGCGGGCGGAGCCGTGGGTTAGAAGGATGCCGACCGAGTTATCGTTCGTCTCCGAGAACAACGCGCCGGGGGGCGGGGCGATCACATCCGCGTGTGTTTAAGAGTCACCAGTCCTTGCTTACCAAGGATACCGTTCACTTCGAGCGTACCGTCAGGTCGCACCACTACTGTCAAGCGGAGCATCCTGTAAACGCGGTGGCGCTCCTCGGGAGAGAGGCCGTCGAGGGCTTCGGGCATCATACCCGCGTACGATTCCAGGATTACGTCCTTTTCGTGCTCCAGGTCTCGTAGACGCTCGCGGCGGCCATCGAGGTTTTCGAGTTCCCGCTTAGCGGTCTCTCGGGTTTCCTCAAGTGCGGCGAGTTTGATCCTCAGCTCTTCTCGGTCTATTAGCCCATCGGCGGCGAGGTCGAGGAAACCGCTCCGCTTGCGCTCGACCTCGGCCAGCTTCTCCAGCCACGACTTCTTCTCCCGGTCGGGGTCGCCGTGCAGGCTGTGGCGTTCCGTCTCTATCATCTTCTCAAGCCCCTCTCGCAGACTTTTCGGTTCTTTGAGCAAGCCCGAAACCAGCTCCCAGACCGCCTCGTGCGTCTTGTCTGCGCGAACGCACTTGTTGTTCGAGCACAGCTCCTTGCGGCGGAGCCCCAAGCGGCAGCGGTAGTAGTGGATCTCCTTCTTATTCGGTCGGGTTCGGTACATCTTGGCGTGGGTCTCCATAACCTGCCCGCACTCTCCGCAGCGCGTGATGCCGCCGGAGAGCTCCCAGAAGCGGTTGGCGACCTTCGAGAAGCCTCGGTAGTTGGCGACGACCACTCGCGCGGCGTCCACCCACTCGCGTGGTATCCCCGCATCGGGTACGGGTACGGCGATCCAATCACCCTTATCTCTGGCCTCGACGCGGGTCTTCTTGCGGTAGGTCCTGCCGTTCCCGTCGGGATTCGCCTCCGAGACCTGTGTCGAACTCGTGCGCCTGCGGCCGAACCACCACACACCGTAGCGTTTGTCCGGGTCGAGCCGTACGGCAACCTCTGTGGAGACAAACGGTTCGACTTCCTCGAAAGCATGTGGTTTGTAAACGTCGTCGAGTATCAGGCGCTTGACCACCAGCTTGTACCAGTACCTTCCCCCTGCGGGACTCCTTACGCCCTCTGCTTCGAGAATCCTCGCGACCATGTGCGTCGAAACACCCTCCGTGCCCACCATACGGAAGATGCGTCTCACGACACTCATGGTCTCCTCGTCCACCTCATAGCCGTCACGGGGCTCGTTATAGCGGAAGCCGAAGTTCGGGAATGGCCCCGCCAAGACCTTTCCTTCGCGGGCCTTCCTCATCTTCCCCCGACGGCTACGCTCGGCCATCTTCGCGCGCTCGTACTTACCGAGCTGGTCCAGGATGCCGTCGGTAAGTTGCCCCTCCGGACTATCGTCGCCCCGGTCGCTTAAAGCCCTAATCTTGCAGCCATGCTCCTCGAGCTCCCGCTTGAGCAGGTAGTGGTAGGCGGGCTCGCGAGCGAATCGATCTCGGTCCTGGGCTAGCACCACCGACACGCCACCGGTGGCTACCAGGTCCCGCACCCGGTCCATACCCGGACGCTCAAGACTCGCCCCGCTCTGCCCAGGGTCTACGACCTCCGCGAGCACCTCGTACCCCTCCCGGACTGCGTACTCCCTCAGCGCCTCCAACTGCTGAGCTAGAGAGTAACCGCTTCTGGCCTGCTCGTCGGTGGATACACGGGCGTAGAGGACGGCCCGTTTGGACTGATGACCATTGGTACTCTCCATCTACTACCTCTCCTTTTTAACCAGCTTCTTCGGCTCCACCCCTAGAACCCCTGCAATCTTGCGGATGGTTTGCGGGTGGGCATGCTTGAAGCCGTTCTCTAGTCTCCAGACCGTCATCTGGGTCAGACCCGCCATCCGGGCCAACTCTCTCTGGGAGAAGACATTGTCCTCCCTCAGGCTCTTCAATTTTTGTGCATCCACCTCCATTCCACGAAGAGTAGGGTGTTCTCGCGCTGAGATCAATATTATATCTATATTATAGCATAAGAATGAAAGTATCAAGAGCAAGGCATCGGCATTCCTTCATAGGTTGTGGGGATAGCACAAACAAGGTTTGTTCAGTTGGCTCAAGGTCTGGTTTTGCCGATGGGGGGTGCGTAGAAGGCGGGAGAGTGACGCCAGTAATGCCAGTGTTGCCATGCCGCGAGGTGTTGTTGAACAACACAACTACACCAGGATGGTGCGGGGCTGTTTGTTTTTCAGTTACATTTTAGCAGAGGGTATTTTGGCCCCTCGACTTCGTAAGGTGCTAAAACGACCCTAGCGTGTGCGGAAGGGACTTTAGCGAGCCAGCTATGGAGCAGAGTCAATCACTGCCCTCGGTACTCTACGGTACACGCTCTCTTTTAAAGCACTAGATAAAGTGAATGTTGCCCTGTTCGGGTTCTTCCTTTATGATGTTTTATTGAGGCTTGTTAACGTCAACCTGCCCCGAATGGGGAAGGAGCGTCGATGGTTGCTGATAGGTGCTTTGCGAAACCCTGGTCCTCAAAAATCTTGTCGGTGGCTATTATGGTTGCGGGGATACTGGTGTTGGCGCCCTCGGCCCAGACGCAGGAGCTACCGACGGTAGCTCCTACTACGGATGTATGTAGCCCGAATCCGGCTACTGTAGGAGAAACGATAATCTGTACCATCACGGTCACAAACCCTTTTCCTGGGGCCTCTGATTTTGCCTTGATTGGGAAGGGGCTCGACATAGGCACCACCGGTGCAACTATTGTCTCTGCAGACTCTCCAGATCCGGAGGCCGTGTGTTCTGTCAATGGACCCCAAATTGGCGAGTGCAGGACGTTTTCTCCTATTCCCTCAGGAGGTTCTTTCACAGCCGTTTTTGAAATAGAGGCGCAAGCGCCAGGGGTGCTAACAGACGTAGCATTTACTCAAGTTAACATGCCGTTTCCTGGAGGACCTGATGCTGGTGGGGCATCTGCCCGTGGAGATGCTCGTACTTCTGTGACCGTGCTCCCACCTTCGTCGAGCGTGCCCCCACAACCATCGGCACCTGAACCACAACCGTCGGCACCTGCTCCACAACCGTCGGCACCTAGTCCTGTAACGCAAGATTCCGATCAGGAATCTGAAGCTGGAGAGATTGATCAGTCCTTTGAGGTTAGCTAGCTAACCCGGTGTGCAGGTTTCCCTGAGGGCTTGAACCAGAGAGAAGACCTCCTTACGCTCGGTAGCGACCAAACCAACCGCAG
>CADCVE010000098.1 GCA_902806065.1 uncultured Rubrobacteraceae bacterium
AACATCCTGGCTACCCGGAGGAGGGAGTCGTGAAGACTGGCGCGGCCATAAAGGCTTCGTTCGACGGTGCGGCCGCCGTCTACGACCGGGCACGCCGACAGCTCGTGCCCTGCTTCGACGACTTCTATGGGACGGCCGTCGAGTCAATACCTTACGGGCGGGACGCCGCTATCAGGGTTCTGGATCTTGGTGCGGGGACGGGGCTGTTGAGTGATATGGTTGCCCGGGCTTTCCCGCAAGCCTCGATCTCGTTGGTGGACCTCTCGCCGGGGATGCTCGAGGTGGCGCGGCGGCGCTTCGCGGGGGAGCCTTCGCGCTTTGATCTACGCGTCATGGATTACACGCGGGAGCCTTTGCCCGGGCGTTACGAAGCCGTCGTCTCCGCTCTCTCCGTCCATCACCTCGATGCATCCGAGAAGAGGAATCTCTTTCTGAAGGTCTACAGCGTTTTGTGCGACGGTGGGGTTTTTGTCAACGCGGATCAAGTCCTCGGGTCCACACCGGAGATCGAGGCGCGTTACCGTGAAGCGTGGCTCCGCCAGGTGCGCGCGAGAGGTGTGAGCGAAGGCGACCTCGTCGCCGCTCTCGGGCGGATGAAGGAGGATAAGCCGTCCACCCTCGACGAGCAGAAGGCGTGGCTGGAGGAGGCGGGCTTCGAGCAGGTAGACTGTCTCTATAAGAGCTATGGCTTCGCGGTGTACGGTGGATACAAACGAGTAAATCGTCATGGAAAGGAATCAGGCGAATGAGCAGACCGAAGACGATGGCGTTTGCGGTGGAGGGTTAGTTGCCTCCCGGACGTGACCAAGGACCTCATGCTCGGCGTCTTGAACCGTATCGGCACCGGCGGTGGGGGCAGGTATGTGATCGAGTACCGCGGCGAGGCCGCCCATTAACTCTGCCGGAGGAGCAGCGCGGGCCTTTCGGGCTGGTCTTTCGGGGAGAAGGCGCGCGATGACGGATGCGGCTTTCTTCGACAGGGCGGCGGCCGAGTATGACCGGTCACACAGGCGGCACGTACCTGTTTCCGAGGAGTTTTACGGCGCGGCGGTCGCTGCGATACCCTACGGCCCGGATGACAGCATCCGGGTTTTGGACCTCGGGGCTGGTACGGGTCTCTTGAGCGCGATGGTCGCCGCGAAGTTACCACGCTCGCACGTAACGCTCGTGGACGCCTCGGTCGAGATGCTCCGCGTGGCGCGGCAACGTTTCTCGGGCGAGCCGGGGCGTTTCGAGTACCGCGTCATGGATTACGCACGCGAGCCTCTGCCAGGTGCTCCTCCGGGAGATGATCGAGGTTACGACGTGGTGGTTTCGGCGCTCTCGATTCACCACGTTGCGGATGGGGACAAAAGGGGGTTGTTCGGGAAAGTCCACAATGCGCTCGTCGAAGGAGGAATCTTTGTCAACGCGGATCAAACACCCGGGGAGACACCGCAGGCAGACAAGAACGCCACCCTAAAAGCGCAGCTCGCGTGGATGGAGGAGGCCGGCTTCGAGGAAGTTGTGTGTGTCTACGAAAACGAACGGTTCGTGGTCTATGGGGGCCGCAAGGCAAGACGAGATTTATCAACGGAAAGGACGGATGGATGAGTAAGCCAAAGACACTGGTGGAGAAAGTCTGGGAGAAGCATGTGGTGCGTAGCGTCGAAGGGGAGCCGGACCTCCTCTACGTGGACCTGCACCTCGTCCACGAAGTAACCAGCCCGCAGGCTTTCGAGGGCTTGAGGCTTGCGGGGCGCAAGGTACGCCGGCCGGACCTTTCTATCGCGACGATGGACCACAACGTCCCGACGACGGAGATAGGTCTCCCCATAAAGGACGAGGTCTCCGCGAAGCAGATGGATGCTTTGCGGAAGAACTGCGAGGAGTTTGGGATACAGCTCAACGAGTGGGGTTCCATCGGGCAGGGCATCGTTCACATCATCGGGCCGGAGATGGGGCTTACCCAGCCGGGGCTCGTGATCGTGTGCGGCGACTCGCACACTGCTACTCACGGCGCGTTCGGGGCGCTTGCGTTCGGTATCGGGACCAGCGAGGTCGAGCACGTCCTGGCGACCCAGACGCTCCCGCAGCGCAGGCCGAAGACGATGGCCGTTACGGTGGAGGGTGAGTTGCCCCCGGACGTGACCGCCAAGGACCTCATGCTCGGCATCTTGAACCGCATCGGCACCGGCGGCGGGGTTGGGTACGTGATCGAGTACCGCGGTGAGGCCGTCCGCTCCCTCTCGATGGAGGGCCGCATGACGGTCTGCAACATGTCCATCGAGGGCGGCGCCCGCGCGGGCCTTGTCGCCCCCGACGAGACTACCTTCGAGTACCTGGAGGGCAGGGAATACGCCCCGAAGGGCGAGGACTGGGACCGGGCCGTCGAGGAGTGGCGTTCCCTGAGGACGGACGACGGCGCGGAGTTTGACAAGGAGGTCGTCATACAGGCCGCGGACCTCGTGCCCTACGTCTCCTGGGGGACGAACCCGGCCCAGACCGTGGGGATCGACGACGCCGTCCCCGAGCCAAAGAACGACGGCCACGAGCGGGCGCTGAAGTACATGAATCTCACACCGGGGACTCCTATACGCGAGATAGAGGTGGACACCGTCTTCCTCGGCTCGTGTACCAACGCTCGCATCGAGGACCTGCGCGCCGCCGCTACCGTCCTCGAAAACCACAAGGTCAAGGAGGGCATCCGGGCGCTCGTCGTCCCCGGTTCGATGCGCGTTAAGGCCCAGGCCGAGGAGGAAGGCCTCGATGAGATCTTCACGAGCGCCGGTTTCGAGTGGCGGAACGCGGGCTGCTCCATGTGTCTCGGTATGAACCCGGACATACTCCAACCCGGTGAGCGTTGCGCCTCGACCTCCAACCGCAACTTCGAGGGCCGGCAGGGCAAGGGGGGCAGGACGCATCTCGTGAGCCCCGCCGTGGCGGCGGCGACCGCGGTGATGGGCCGCTTCGCCTCACCGAGTGAGCTCGGCGTCCCCGCGGAGGTGCTGTAATGCAGGCGGTAGAGCGCGTCGCGGGGAAGGCGCTTCCGCTCGGCTACTCAGACGTGGATACCGACCAGATCGTACCTAGCGATGCCTTGAAGCGCATCGAGCGCACGGGCTTCGGGCAGTTCCTGTTCTCCGAATGGCGGGAGGACCCGGACTTCGTGCTGAACCGCCCCGAGCATGAGGGAGCGGTCGTGCTCCTGGCGGGGGAGAACTTCGGTAGTGGCTCCAGCCGGGAGCATGCGCCCTGGGCTCTACAAGACTACGGCTTCGGCGCGATCATCGCCCCCTCCTTCGCCGACATCTTCAAGAACAACTGCGCCAAGATAGGACTCCTCTCCATCGAACTACCGGAGGAGACGGTAGAGAAGCTCCTCGAAGCCGTGAGAAACGATCCGGATACCGTGATCACCATCGAGCTCACGGAGCGCACCGTCACCGGTCCCAACGTACACGAGACGTTCGAGATGGACGAGTTCACCCTCCAGCGGCTCCTAAATGGCTTGGACGATATAAGCCTCACGCTAACTCACGAAGACGACCTCCAAGCCTTCGAGAAGACCCGTCCATCACACCTGCCAAAGGTCTTGTAGCTCTTAACGGTCAGGTATCAGGATGGAAAGAAGAGATGCCCCGCCGGATCCGGCGGGGCATCTCTTTATCGGCAGCGTTCCTCTGAAAGCTACAGAATGGTGACCTGTACCGGGGCGACGCCGGCGCCTGTGAGTCCTATCATGTCGGCCGCGGCCTGGGAGAGGTCTATGTCGCGTCCGGCCACGAAGGGGCCCCTGTCGTTTACAGCGACCTGCACGGAGCGGCCTCCGTAGCTAACGAGAAGCTGCGTGCCGAACGGCAAGGTCTTGTGGGCGGCCGTGAACCCCGCCGGATCGAAGGGTACGCCACTGGCCGTCAGGCTGCCCGTGTGCGAGTAGTCGTAGTAAGAAGCCATCATCGTCTGACCACCGGCAACGTCGTAAAGGGGAACTTCGGCGGCGCCGTACTGAAGAGCTCCACCGTACTGCGCTGCTCCAAACGGAGCAATGCCACCGGTGTAAGGATTCGCTCGCGCGTCGATTACGACGAAGATCAAGATAGATACCATCCAGAAGGACACGATCAACGATGCTCTCTTCAAAGAACCTCCCTTTCTGCAACATTGCCTCATACACCGGCGGAAAACGTAACAATTTCGCAACTTTTACGCAACTTTTCGGTTACCCCGCAAAGCACCAGAGAACCCAAGTTTTTCGCTGTAAAAGCCAAAAACCCATATTCTGGGACGGATATTCTTAATTTTTCTTAATATGAGGTTCCTTCGTGTGGGACGTAGCGGTGCTTCGCGGGTAGCTCTGGAGCGCTGGTGTGGTTGGCTGGTTCTACTCTCGTGGGCGGAGGTACGAGGCAGCCCTCCCGCGCCATGCTGGCCGAAGGGGATGAAGAGGCGCCACACGGATCTGAATGCGGTTGGCGCATCTGTACGGATGACGGTTGTACGCGACAGCGGTCGCCACGATACTAGCCCGGAGCTCGAACCAAATTCGGACTCCGGGCCAGTGAGCGTTTCAATACTTTCGCTCGTCTCTGGGAGGTTCGTGGCGACGAGACGTATGCTAAAGGATGGCGACCTCTACCGGGGCGACTCCAGGGCCGGTGAGTCCTATGGTCTCGGCTGCGGCCTGGGAGAGGTCTACGTCGCGCCCGTCCACGTAAGGACCCCTGTCGTTGACAGTTACCACGGTAGAGTTCCCGCCATAGCCTACGCGTAACTGCGTACCGAACGGCAAGGTCTTGTGGGCAGCCGTGAACGCTGTCGGGTCGAAGGGCGCGCCGCTGGCCGTCAGGTTGCCCGCGTGACTGTAGCCGTAGTAAGAAGCCATCCACATCTCGCCACCCGCGAGAGCGCTATCGCCGCACTGCTGGTTCCCGAATATGTCGTACCAGATGCTGTTCGGGTCGCAGAACGCCTCGAACGCGTTCATCTTGCTCGACACGGCGAAAGATCA
>CADCVE010000099.1 GCA_902806065.1 uncultured Rubrobacteraceae bacterium
GCGGCGAAGATAGCGGCCTTCACTTACGGTTTCTACATCAACCGGCTGTTGGGGCGCCCTCAAGGACGCATCAAGGAGTTGTGGGCCTGAACCTGACAACACTCATCTAGTATCTGTCTACCTAATCTCTCAACTACGCGATTACGCCGACGAAGGTCAGCAAGCCTTGCTGCGTTTCGAGAACCTTGAGGGGCAAGCGAACCGGGTTAGTGCCCTGGAATGGCAGGCCATCGCCGAGCAGCGGGTTAGTTCGGAGGTTGCCGACGAAGTACAAGAGACTCGTGACGGGATGAGGAGATCGCTGGACGAGCTTGGTCGACTAGAAGTAGGTAGCGAGACACTGCCACAGATCGAGCAATCTTTTTACGCTTATGATGAGGCCGTCGACGAAGAGTTTCGGCTGCTTGCAAGCGGGCAGTTCGAAGAAGCTGAGGCTGTAGACGAAGAGCGGGTAGATCCAGGCTTCGAAGGACTCCGTGAAGCGCTTCAGGAGGGTAACTCCGTCTATAGCGCCGATGCTCTGCGGGCGAAGCGCACTGCTGATTTGGGTTCTCTCCTCGTGCTAGCTTCGGCAATTGGCCTGATGGGCTTGATGTTGTGGCGATTCGAACGATCCAGGCAGGCTACCGCGCTGCTAGCGGCCGAGCGAAAGGTCCTGCGCGAGAGCGAGGAGCTCTTGCGCTACCAGACGCTTCACGATCCCCTGACCAAGCTACCAAATCGAGTCTTGCTCATGGATCGCCTGAAGCACGCCTTGGATCGCATTGCTCGCAAGACAGGCCAGATCGCGGTTCTCTTCCTGGATTTGGACGAATTCAAGCTCGTCAACGACAGTCTCGGTCACAAGGAGGGAGATCACCTGCTAATCTCGGCGGGTAGACGCTTGCAAGAATGTCTGAGAACGGGAGACACGCTGGCGCGTTTAGGCGGAGACTAATTCGCTATCCTGCTGGAAGACATTGCCGACGTAGACGAGGCGACCAAAGTAGCCGAGCGGATCGCCGAAGGACTACGACCCCCTTTCAAACTCCAAGACCAAGAGGTATTCATCAACGCCAGCATCGGGATTGCTTCAAGCGCTCTTACTAGTAGCAGCAATCCCACCGATCTTCTACGCGATGCGGATACTGCAATGTACGAGGCAAAGAAAAAGAAGTCCGGCTACGAAGTGTTCAGCCCCGACATGAGCTTCCATCCGATAAAGCGCTTGCAGTTGGAGACCGATCTGCACCGGGCCATCCAGGAGGGGGAGTTTCGAGTCTACTACCAACCGCTGGTCGAGCTTGCGCCGAACAGGATTAGCGAGGTCGAGGCGTTGGTGCGCTGGGAACATCCCGAGCATGGCCTGCTCTATCCAGCCGAGTTCCTCTCGCAGGCAGAGGAGACTGGCTTGATCCTGGAGATAGACCGGTTTGTATTAAGGGAAGCTAGCCGCCAGGTACGTGAGTGGCAAGAGCGGCACGTCTCAGAACTACCTCTAATGCTTAGCGTCAACCTCTCCACGAAACATTTCAGGTCCCCCAACATGGTTGAGGAAATCTCTCAAACCTTAAAAGAGACCGGCTTGGACCCACGCACTTTGAAGCTGGAGATTACAGAGAGCTTCGCCATAGAGGATGTGGAGCTAACCGAAAGCATTCTTCGGAAACTGAAAGGCCAGGGTATCACGTTGGTGATTGACGATTTCGGAACGGGCTACGCCTCTCTATTCAACCTCAAGCGGCTGTCCGTAGACTGTCTGAAGATAGACCGCTCCTTCACAGAGAATCTCGGGCACGATCCCGAAACCAAAGCTGTCGTGCGAACCATCATCGAGTTCGCCAGGGCTTTGGGCTTGCGCGTCACGGGAGAGGGGATCGAAACCGCCGAACAGCTAGCCCAACTACGAGAGTTGGGATGTACCTGGGGACAAGGATATTATTTTGCACATCCATTACCTGGCGCTGCGGTGAGCATGCTGTTCGCGGAAGCCCCCGCTGACGATAGCTCGGGAAGTGGAATCCGTCTCGACGAGCAGAACCGAGCCAATTCGAGCAAGCCCTGACAACCGGGGGCACGAGTCCCAGCTTTGCTAATCTCATACGCGAGGCTCCTCGAAGGGTTGAATACAGGACGAGATCTCCTCTACGCACGATAGCGCCCAAACCAGCCGAAGCGCAAGGAGATCTCCGACCCTGGATCTGAACACTTTCATCATCGCTGTTTTTGAGGTGGACAACTGGTTTATGAGGCAGAAGAAGCTGCGGAGACGCAGCCTCAAGCCCAACTTTCCGGTTCTGAAGTGCTGATGATAGGAGCGTAGGCTAGTTCTTGACGATCCACATCAAGGAAGGTCTATACGCTTACTTCAGGCGCCAACACGCTGAGCAGTTCCCGGCTTTGCAGTAAATCTAGCGCGCCTCCTGCACCCGCCAGATAGCCAATTCGTGGGTTCTCAAGGGGCGGTTGTGGCGAGCATTATCAAGGTTCTGAGCCAAACCATGAGCTTTCATCGCTGCCAAGCAGCCAGACGCTACCCTCGCCGTTGCGCTTCTCGGGGTTTCTAGCCAACTGAAAACCTGCACATCGGGTTAGCTATTCAGCGAGCGCAGGATGACCACCGGTATCTCTCGATCCGTGCGCCTCTGGTAGCCTTCATACCCGCCGTACATCTTCACGAGCTTCGGCCACAGCCGCTCCTTCTCCACAGGCCCCGCTTCTTCGGCCCGGACGCGCGCCTTTCGGCCTCCAACCTCGACCGTTGCCTCGGGGTTCTGTTCGAGGTTGAGCCACCACGTCGGGTGGGTAGCGGTGCCACCGTTGGAGCCCACGACGACGCGGTCCTCTCCGTCGGGCAGGTAGAGAAGCGGGACGGTGCGCTCCTTGCCGCTCTTGCGCCCGGTCGTGGTGAGGAGCAGTACGGGTCCGCCGGCCAGCCTACCGCCGACTTTGCCGTTAGTCACACGGTACACAAACGAGTGCAGGTTCGTGGCGGCGCGTTGGACGGCCTGGATGGACCGGGAGTAGGGGCGTCCTCGGGGTTTTGTCATCTCTCTATCCCGCTCTCTCCGCGCCACGCAGGCCGAACAGTGCCCATGGGATGAGCAGCAGGACCGCCGCGACGGCGACTCCGAAGGCAAAGGCGCCGCCGGTGGGGTCTCCGGAGAGGAAGCCGCGACCCGCTTCGAGGATAAAGGTCATGGGGTTGAGCGAGGAAGCGACGGAGATCCAGCCAACCAGCAGGTTCTGCGGTACGAAGACGGGGGCGATGAACAGGATCAGGAAGATGGGAGTCCTTATGAGCGGCCCGGCCTCCCCGGTGCGTAGAAGCATCGCAACCCCCGCGCCAAACAGGGTCGCCGCGACGTTGACGAGCAGCGCGAGCCCGACGAGCCCAAAGAGGTCTACGCCACCCGCCGGTCGCATCCCCCCGATCAGCGCCACGACGGTAACCAGGCCACCCGTGACCGCCGTGCGGACTATGGAGGCCAGTACGTAGCCCAGCAGGATCCCGCGGCGGTTGGAGGCGGCGAGCATAAGCCGGCGCGCGAAGCCGCTCTCGAAGTCCCCAGCGATGGAGAACCCGGTGAACGCCCCGCCAAGCGCGACCGCCTGCAACAGCGACCACACGAACTGGAAGGCCACGTACCCGCCCGTGAAGTCGAAGCCAGGCACCTGTTCTACACTCGAAAGGCCCCCGGCAAAGGCTATAAAGAAGAAGATCGGGAACAGCGCCGGCGCCAGGAATGCCGGGTTGGTAAAGAACTTGTACACCTGCCGCCATGCCACCGCGCCCGCCACCGAGAATAGCCCACCGAACGAGCCTCGGGTGGAACCGCTCGCCAGGTTGCCTATTGCGCTCATCAGGTTGCCATCCTCGTCCTCAGCGAGGCAGCGGCCCCGGCGAGGGAGAGGGCGATGAGCCCGAAGGCACATCCGAAGCCCAGGATCAGGGCTTGCGGGTCCCAGCCGGTTATGACGAGGCTGCGGATGCCTTCTACCAAGTAGGAGACCGGGTTCAGGGTGGCGATCAATCGGAACCAGTCTGATTCGATCAGGTCTCGCGGCAAGTTGATCGATGACAGGAATATCGCCACGAAGAATAGCGGGAACGAGCTCTCCACCGCCTCACCGGAACCCGTACGCAGAGCAAGAATAGCCCCTAGTCCCCCAAACCCCAGAGCAGTCAGTATCGTTAGCGCGACGAGTAATAGCATCCCAGCAAAGCCAGACTGTATGTTCACGCCGACCGCGAGGCCGATGCTGAGAAAGATGACACCCTGAATGAGACCGAGTGCCATCACCCCGGCGAGCATCCCGCCGAGCAGGGCCACCGGGCGCATCGGCGTCAGGGAGAGCCTGTCAAAGAACCCGCCCTCGATGTCGCGGGCGAGGTCCACCCCGGCCGTGATGGCCCCGAATAACGAGGCCTGCACGAGCGGGAAGGCGAACGCGAAGTCCAGGTACGAGGCGGTAGGAAAGCCTGGAAGGTTCGTCGCGGCGTCCAGGCCACTCGCGGTGATCGCAAAGAACATCAGCGGGAATAGTATCGCCGACACCATGACGCCCGGCTGCCGCAACGTCCGCACCACCGAGCGCCGCCCGAGGTGCGAGACCTGCGTGAGCAACGTCGAACTCAAGCCCGCGCCCCCTTCTTGCGCGAACTCTCCCGATCGCCTCCGGGTTTGGCGCCCGGTTCGACGTTATCGTTATCCTCTTTGTCGCCTGATCCTTCCAGGGAGCGTCCGGTCTTTTCGAGGAAGACGTCGTCCAGGCTAGGCTCTTCGAGCCTGAGGTTAGCGACGCGCAGGCTTCCGGCGTCCAGGGCGCGCACCACGTCCGCGAGGTCTCCCGCGCCGTGGTCGAGCCGCACGGAGACGGCGCCGGGTTGGGCGGCGATCTCCTGGCCAAAAGAAGAGAGGACGCGAGCCACCGCGTCACGGTCGCTGACTTTGATCGGCGTGGCCTCCACGCTCGGGCGACCGATCTCGGCCTTCAACTCTTCCGGTGTCCCCTCGGCTACGATGCGCCCGCTGTCGATGATCCCGACCCGGTCCGCGAGCACGTCGGCCTCTTCCAGATACTGCGTCGTGAGGAAAACGGTTACGCCCTCGTCACGAGTGAGCCTGCTAACCTCCGTCCACAGCGCCGAGCGGCTCTGCGGGTCGAGGCCGGTGGTCGGCTCGTCGAGAAAGAGTATCTCCGGCCGATGCACGAGCGCGAGCGCGAGGTCGAGCCTTCGCTTCATCCCACCTGAATAGCCCCGCACCCTCCGGTCCGCCGCCTCCACGAGCCCGACTCGCTCCAACAACTCGTCACCGCGCTTCTTGCGCTCCTTACGACCCAGTCCGTGCAAAGCAGCCTGGAGCTTGAGGTGCTCGCGGCCGGTGAGAAAGGGATCCAGGGCCGCCTCTTGCAGTGCCGCTCCAATGGAGGCTCGCACCTTCGAGCCTTCGCGTGCGACGTCGAACCCGGCCACCCGCGCGGTGCCGCTCGTCGGGGGCAGCAGAGTCGTTAGCATGAGCACAGTGGTACTCTTACCAGCGCCGTTGGGACCGAGGAAGCCGTAGATCTCCCCGGGCTCTACCCGCAAACTTATGCCATCCACGGCCCGCGGCCCCTTCTTGAACTCCCGGACGAGGCCCTCGACCTCTATACCAGCCCCACCACTCGCCACTACGCCGTCACCTTCAGGCCGGTAAGCTCCTCGCTCTTCTCCCACAGCTTCTTCTGCAAGCCTTCGTCGTAGGCTGCGTCGGCGGCGACCTTTATCTTACGGTCGGCGAGGTACTTGCCGGTCATACCCTCGACGTCCGGAGACGAGGCGAGGTAGATCACCGTGTCCGCACCCTGCTCCGGCGTCCGCATGAACGGCTTGAACGCCCGGAACAGGAGGGTCATCACGCCATTGTTGTTGTTGCCGAAGTTGGTGCTGACGCCGCCTGGGTGCAGAGTGTTGGCCGTTACTCCGGTCCCACGCAGGCGTTCGGCCAGCTCATAGGTGAACATTATGTTCGCGAGCTTGGTCATGCCGTAGACCGGGAAGCCCCGGTAGCGCTTTGTGCTCTGCAAGTCACCGAGGTCCATCTTCCCCCAGCGATGCCCCTCGGAGGAAACGGTAACGATGCGGCTCGGCGCGCTCTTCTCCAGCAGGTCGAGCAGGAGGTTCGTGAGCAGGAACGGGGCGAGGTGGTTTGTGGCGAACTGCGTCTCCATACCATCCGGCGTCTCGGTCCGTTTGGAGATCACCAACCCGGCGTTGTTTACGAGCACGTCGAGCCGGTCGTGACGCTCCCTGAACTCTTCGGCCAGCCTCCGCACCTCCGCCTGCACCGCGAGGTCCGCGAGTATCAGCTCGACCTCTTCGTTGCCGGACTCTCGCCGGACCTCCTTGACCGCCTTTTCGCCGCGCTCCCGGTTGCGGCCGGTTATGGTCACGTTAGCGCCCATTGCAGCCAGGGCAATAGCCGTCGCCTTGCCGATACCGGAGGTTCCACCCGTGATCAGTACTACCTTACCGTCCATGCCACCCCTACCGTTCTCCAAAACTCTCCTTCCATCTTGCAACCCCCGGCAACCTATACCACCCGGTACTCACCGCGAGTCTATAACGCCATCGCCGCCAGAGGCCCAGTATCGCCCCCGCAACACCCGCTTCCCGTAACCAATCCTACGAAATACTCTAGAGCCTTGCTCTACACGAGCGAGCATCGCAGAGATACTCGTAACGGCCCTCTCTAGAAGCCTCCAGCCTCCGCTTCGGGGTACATCGTCGCATCAACAGCGGAACGGACCGGACTTTGCGCCCGGCCCATTCACACTATCGCTCCAGCGTCTTGCTGTCTTACTAGCCGAAGTAAACGTCCTCGAACTCGATCTCGCCGTCCTCGACCTCAAAGACCACGAAGCCCTCGTCAACAAAGTCGTCGAACTCGAACTCGTCCTCATAAAAGTCCAGGCCGTCGGAGGAGATGAAGAACGTACCCTCGTCCTCGAAGTCGGCCTCATCAACGAAGTCCTCGAAATCATCCTCGTAGTCAATGTTGGAGGAGAAGAACGATACGTCGTCATCGAAGCCGAAGCCGTTGAAGTCGAAGTCGTTGTCGTCCTGGTCGAACTCTATCTGGAAACCATCGTTGTTGTTGTTATTGTTGTTCTGGATGCGGTCGCCGCGGCCGTTGAAGCCGTCGCCCCTCGTGCCGTCGTTATTATTGTCCGCAGCCATTGCGGGAGCGGCGGTTATCATCAACATCGCCAACATCGCCGCCATCGCCATTAACTTCCTCATCGACTTCTCTCCCTCTGATCGTAAAACACAACCTCTGATTCAACCCGCTCTAACTTCACTCTCCCAATCTTTCCGACGAGCCTCCTTTAACCGCTTTATATCGTGTACAAGTACACAATAACATTGACTACAGTGAACGTCAACAGTAAAATAGCGAAAGTAACATACAAGTTAAGAAGTTGGTAAGATGCCCCGGATGTGGAAGATGTGGAGGACGATATGGATACGGTAGGCTCTGAGTCGGTGGCCGGGAGTTCGGCTTTACGGTTGGTAGATGAATTTGCTGCTTTTGGGCCTGGTTATTTGAAGTGGGTAAGGTCGATGCTCGGGGACTGTGGGGTGAGCTACGCGCGAATGCGGTTGTTGGGGACACTGCATTGCAAGGGGCCGCAGATCATGAGCGACATAAGCGAGGATCTCGGGGTCACGCGGCGGAACGTCACAGCGTTGGTGGATGCTCTGGAAGAAGAAGGGTTAGTCAGGCGCATGCCTCATCCGACCGATAGGCGGGCGACTATTATCGAGTTGACCGGGCTGGGGATGGAGAGGACCGAGAGTACGTACAACGGGTATCGCGCGGGGGTGGCGGAGCTGTTTACGGCGCTCTCGGAGGAGGAGCAGCAGGAGTTGATCCGCTTGCTAGAGTCGCTGCGTGAGGCGCTGCGGCGCGAAGGATTCGCCTGCTAGAGGCTTCCCGCTGGAACCGGGACACACGCGTTGCGGTCGCGGTCGTTCTCTCCGCGGTTCCCGGTAGAGCCTGTTACTAACGCTGGGTAGCCTGGATCCTATCCACGAGTACAGACTGGTCCGTGGTGGGCATCTTACCTTCGAGCCATCTCGGGTACCAGGCGTTTACGTAGAGCTTCATCGGGGTGCGCGGCAGGCCGGTCGTCCACCTCTTCATCAGCCGGCCGTCAGCGTAGAACTTCACGGAGCCGGGCGCATAGTCGAAGCGGTAGTCATGATAGCCGGCCGTCGGGTCAAAGGGGAGGGTCATGGTCTGCGAGTTAGTCTGCCGTCCGTTGGCATAGGTAGCGAAGATGGCCTTGCGCGAGGAATTATTGTAGATCTCTATATCGATCTCGGAGTTGTAGTCTGGCGGTTGATAGAGGAAGAAGCCCGTGATCGAAGAGGGAGCGTTCGGAAGTTGCATGCGCGCCGAGTAGGAGTCGTAGCCGTACAGAGTGTTAGAGGAGATCTCACCGCCGTTCAACGAGTTGGCGGGGAGCTTGAGCGCCAAGTTCCCGTTGCTCACGCTGACGTTGTTCGGGTCCAGGTAGCTGCGCCCTAGGTCATGGCTACCCTTTGTCCAGCGAACCTCATCGAAGGAGTCGAAGTCGTCGGCAAAGTCCGACGCGGAAGCGAGCCCCGCGAAAAGCCCTACTGAACAACCCCAACTACCATAAAAACCAATGCTCTACGCAACTCTTCTCCCGTCAGGGCCGTGCCTGCTTGCCTATTAATTAGTTGTCGTACAAAACGGAGAAAAACTATAGCCGAGGCCGCGACGGTTTGGCTACAACCTTATATCGCGGCCTTCTCGTATGAGGCTGCATGCCAAGAGCCGTATGTTTGTTCAGGCGTGAGGCGGCACATTAGTGTATGTTGAGAGGTGTTCTTGAGCGAAAGGAGTGGGAAGAATGGGTGAACGTAGAGGTCAGGAAGGCGACAACCGCGGCACCAATACCATAAGCGACACCGTGGTCTCCAAGATAGCCGGGATCGCGGCGCAAGAGGTCGAGAAGATCCAGATGGGCGGTGGTCGCGCCGCGGCCGTCACCGGGTTCATCGGCAGCATAACCGGTGGCGGCGCATCCGGCGGCGCAAACCTCACCAGCGGTGTCTCCGTGGAGGTAGGAGCAGAGGAGACAGCAGTGGACCTCACGCTGGCCGTGGAGTACGGGACCCCGATCCCGCAGGCCACGCAGGCCGTACGCCGCAATGTCATAAACCGGGTCGAGAACCTGACCGGCCTGAGGGTGACAGAGGTGACCATCACGGTAAACGACGTACAGTTCCCCGAAGAGCGACCGCAACTAGAAGAGCAGAAACAGGTGGAGCGTACAGCCAAGGAGCAGGAGCGGCAGGCCCAGTAGTCGCTACACTAATAAGCGTACCCGTGACCTCCTCGAGGATTACTCGAAGGGGTCACTATCTATTGCCCGAGCAGCGCTAGCGAGAGGAGGAGAAATGTCGGAGCAGTCCATACCCGGCAAGAGCGAGACGGAGCTATCCACCGAGGCGTTCGTGGATAGCATGATGGGGATTCACCCAAACCTCGACCGCGAGAAGTTCCACGCCGAGATCAGCAACTGCGTACAAGCCGCGTTGTCGTCCGCCGGCTCCGGAGAAGAATCCGAGAACGAGTCAGACGAGGACGAGTCCGACGACGATGATAAGTAATATCAGGTTTTTGGCTAAGTGAAGAGAGCTCTGCCCCCCAACGAGAGAGACGCTCTCTTACTGGGACCCGGAAGTTAGCCGGTGCCGTCCAGACGTCGCGTAACCGATCTGCCCGCCCTGATCGGAGCCCTCTCGCCCGAGGACCGCACCCTGACGGAGCGTATCTTCGACGTGAGCGCCACGACCGGCCGTCTGGACCCACCGGAGGCGATGCATGGCTGGATCGAACGCTCCTTCGGCTCCGTAGATGCCGCGCGGGAGCAGAGGGTAGTAAAGGTCACGAACCGCATCACCCTGGAAGGCACCCTCTTCAACGAACTGCGTGCCTCCCGTCCCCTAGACACCGCAGTAAGCGTAGACCTGGAACGCGAGATCGAAAAGACCGCCGGGGACCCGTTCTGCAACCCCGAAGAAGAGACACCCGCCGACACCTTCGGCCGCGTCCGCGGAGAGCACTCCATCTCCGCCTCCAATGTCGCCAAGTACGACGGCTTCCACGGCGTCATCGTCTTCGACGACCACAACCCACTCCTCTTCACCCCCGAAAAGGTCTCGGACTATATCTCCGTAGGTCTGGAGTGGGGCAAGAAGGCGCTCGCGGCCGACCCCGAGGCCCGGTACCTCTTCCTGATGTGGAACTGTCTGTGGCGGGCCGGCGGGTCCATAATCCACGGTCACGCACAGGTTACCGCGACGCGCGGCATGCACTACCCCAGGGTCGAGCGCCTCCGCCGGGCTGCTCTGGCTTACGCCGCCGAGCACGGCTCCAACTACTTCGACGACCTCTACCAGGTCCACGACGCCCTGGGCCTCTCCCTACCCACCCCAAGCGGCGTCCGGGCCTTTGCCAGCCTCACCCCGGTCAAGGACAAGGAGTTGGTCCTCATCGGCGCGAGCCTGGAGGAACCGCTGCGGCGGGCGGTCTCGGACGCCCTGGATGGTTACACCAGGAGGCTCGGGGTTAGCAGCTTCAACGCGGCTTTTTACATGCCTCCGCTCGGCCCTTTCGGGGGACCTGACGGGGGAGCCGCGGGGGAGGACTGGTCTTCGTTCCCCGTGCAGGTATATCTCGTGGACCGGGGGGATCCGGCTAGCCGCACCTCGGATATGGGAGCGATGGAGCTCTATGCCGCCTCGGTAGTCACTTCCGATCCTTTTGTAGTCGCCGGTACTCTTGAGGATGGCTTGTCGTGATAAGTAGTCTCGTGCGCGGGGAAGGCTTGATCTAAACTCCCAGCCGGCGCTAGACACTCTCCTTCAGGACTGCGCCATACCTGTCGGCCTCGGCCTTGGGCAACTGGTTGGTTATCTGTAGAAGCATCTGACCCTCCACGTACAGGTGCGGCCGTACGGAACCCGTAAGACGCTCGTAGTAGTCGCGTACGGCGGCCAGGTCCTCCTCGGAGTCGAAGACAAAGACCCGCCCCCCGGCGTCTCCCTCCAGGGAGGGTATCCTGAAGCGCGCGGCCCGCGTGTAGCTCTTGGGTATCCGCGTCTCCTGCCAGCCGGGCTCCTCCTCGACGGGATATACCTCTCCCATCTCCAGACCGGCGTCTGCGAAAGTCTGAACCACCTCCTCCGGATCAGGCGTCCCCAAGAATCCGGGCCGGCCAGGCAACTCGACCACGTCTCCCACCCCTATGGCCCGGTTCAGTAAGAATCCCTGGTTGACCTCCAGAGCGTACTGGGCGGGCAAGGCGGAGACATATGGCCCGTCGGTTAGAGGCTGCATGTCCTGAATGTCTACGACAACCCCTTCGGCGTCGATAAAAGCTATGGAGAGGGGTATCAAGGTGTTTCTCATATTGAACGGGAGCGTCTGCTCCTGGTCGAACACGAAGAGCATCCCGGCGTTCTCCGCGAGATCCGTGCGTTCCATCAACCCCCGCGCCTGCTCCTCGGGGGAGTCGGAGATCTCGACTTCGACCTCGAACCTCTCCCCGAATGAGTTGACGATGTTCAGGGCATACGCCTGCGAGGTATCGGGCTCCGCGACCGGGGCGGTAGTCTCGGCGGTAGTCTCGGCCCGCGAGGTCTCCTCCAGAGCGGGGTCTGCCGGAAAGGTGCCGACAGGTGCGCTCTTTTTCGGAGCCTCGGCCTCCCCGCCGCAGCCGGCGGCGAGAAGCAGCGAAGCTAGAAAAAGCGTTGCGGTAAGGACCCAGGCTCTCATCCAGCTACGGATTCTACCCATAAGCGACGTTGGTTTCGTTCGTTTGTACCGGAACTCTATGCTCCCGCGGTTGGATTACAGTTTTGGAAGCTCCACCTCATCTCCGACTTGGATACCCCGCTCCGCGAAGAATCCCTGGTTGACCTCCAGGGCGTACCGGGCTGGCTCGGCGGAAGGGTGCGACGTCTCGTCGAGGGGCTGCATGTCCTGGATGTCCACGATGCGCCCACCGTCGGCGATGTAAGCGATGGAGAGAGGGATAAGGGTGTTCCTCATCCAGAACGAACGTGGCTCGTTTCGCTCGAAGACGAAGAGCATCCCGGCGTCCTCGGCCAACTCGGTGCGCTCCATCAGGCCCCTCTGCTGCTCATCACGCTCGTCGGCGATCTCGACCTCCACCTCGGTCCTTGCACCGCCGGAGGAGACAAGCGTAAGCGTGGAAGCCTCCTCGGGGCTGGAGGACGCGGCAGCCTCCTGCGTAGTCTCGGGCGGAGACGGGGACGGCTCTTCCTTCTCCGGGGCCGATACTTGCTCTCCGCCACAGCCTGCAAAGAGGAGCAGAGAAACGAACAAGAGCGTCAGGAATACGAGTAAAGCTCTCATATGCAGAAGGGTCTTCCTTTCGATTCGTCGGCGCTTACCCCGCCCGGCCATCAGAAGTTAACCGCGATCGCCCCGTAGAGGAGGTAGTTCCACCTCGTCTCCGACTCCTATCCCCCGCTCCGCGAAGAAGCCCTGGTTGACCTCCAGGGCATACCGGGCTGGCTTGGCGGAGACGTGCGGGGTCGTGTCGAGGGGCTGCATGTCCTGTATATCCACGATACGTCCATTGGCATCGATAAAGGCGATCGAGAGGGGAATGTAAGTGTTCTTCATCCAGAACGAGAGCCACTGCTCCTGGCCGAATACGAAGAGCATCCCGGCATTCTCCGCGAGCTTCACGCGCCGTCCCATCAGACCTCGCTGCCGCTCGGCCGCGCTGTCGGCAACCCTGGCTTTTACTCCGATCTTCGCGCCGTCGGAGGTGGTTATCGCAACGGTCCGGGTGACGTCCCGGGCGGCGGCTTCCTCCACTGTATAACCGGCCAGGGCGAGGCTCACGAGGAGCGTGGCGAAGAGGGCTAACCAGACTCTAACTCTCATCTCAGGATGAATTCTACACGTTTGTTCTGGCGGCCCTTGCTCTTGTGGCCGGTGATCTCTAACTCCCCGACCTCGCGGGTGTTGGCGACGTGGGTGCCGCCATCAGCCTGCGCGTCTATGCCCTCTATCTCCACGATGCGTACCGTCTCGACCCTCTCCGGGACCAGGTTGGTCTGCGTGCGGATGAGGTCTGGATTCTTCATCGCCTCCTCGCGCGGAAGCTCATAGACCTTTACGGGACGTTCTTCGCCCAATGCCTCGTTTGTCAGGCGCTGTATCTCGCCTACTACGTCAGCCGTCCACTCACCCGGTAAGGAGAAGTCCATCCGGGCACGGTCGGCGTGCATCCGGCCACCCGTTACCTTGGCGTCGAAGGCTCTCCAGATCACGGCGGAGAGGACGTGCAACGCCGTATGGTAGCGCATGTGTGCGTAACGCCGCTTCCAGTCGAGCGTCAGGTTTAGCTCTCTTACAGTATCGGGGATGGCGGCGTCGAGGACGTGGACGACGTCTCCTTCTTCTCGCCGCGCGTCGATCACGGTAGCCTGTATCGGTCCTACGCGCAGGGTGCCCTTGTCCGGAGGTTGACCACCACCTCCGGGGTAGAAGGCGGTCTTGTCGAGGACCATCTCGCGGCCGTTTAGCCTCTCTACTCGCGCCTCGAACTCCTTGAGGTAGGAGTCTTCGAGGAACAGCTCTTCGGTCATGCGGAGAGCGAGAGGGTGCCGCGTTCGCGGTCTTTGAAGGTCGCGACCTCGCGGTAGCCGACGTCGTGGACGAGCTTGAGGCTCTTGTCGTAGCCGAGCGCGACCTGGTCCGGGGCGTGGGCGTCGGAGGAGAGGACTATGGGGACGCCGCGCCGGTAGAACATCTCCAGGAGTTGTCGGGACGGGTAGACCTCCGCTATCGGCTTCCGTAACCCGGCGGCGTTTACGTCCACGACGATGCCCGACTCGGCGACGGCGTCGGCGGTCTCTTCGAGCATCGGGGTGATGTCGCGGTCGGGGAAGTGGCGGAATATTTTAATGAGATCCGGGTGTCCGAGGATCTCGAAGCGCCCCGAGAGCGCCGCCTCACGGACGTTCTTGTAGTACGCCTCATAGAGGTCGTAGGTCTCCCACTTCTCGTAGATGTCCTGGTGGTCGGGGTGGTCGACCTCTTCGTTATCCACCCGGTGCACGCTGCCGATGACGTAATCGTAGGGCAGCGCGGAGCCGTCGCGGTCCATCCTCTCCTCGGCGCCGGGGACGAAATCTATCTCTATGCCGAGGCGCAGCTCGACGTCCTGGTACTTCTCGCGGGCCTCCTGGAAAGCCGCGAGGTCTATCTCGTCCAGGTAGCGGTCGTGCTCCGTAATACCCATCTGGCGTAGGCCGCGGCTCTTGGCGACCTCCAGGTAAGCGATGATATTTTCGACCGTCATCGGGCGGTCGCCGTGGGCTATGACGTGCAGGTGGTAGTCGATCAAAGTAGTTCGTCTCCCGTAGTTGACTGAATGCCTTCCCGGGTATCTTATAAGAAGCCACCGTGTTTATTCGACCGGATAGGCTCTTAGATCCAGGTCCCCCTCCTCGTAACCCCGCTTCTGGTCTTTTTAGGTCCTCTCCTCAGCACCCCTGGATCTGGTCTTCACCCCGCTGAAACTCGTCTCCCTGGGCACGGCAGTCGTAGTTACCGGCTTTATCGCCCTCGACGGCGAGACCAACTGGCTGGAGGGCGCGATGCTCTGCGGCTTCTACCCGATCGCCGCAGAGCATCGCGCCCTGAACCCTGGCTAGTAGCGGCCAGCCACCCGCGCGGGGATGACACAAACCAAGGATGCGTGGGCACCACTACGTAAAGACCCGGCCTGAAATTGTCCCCCTACGCCACCCACCGCCACGTCACGAACATGGTCGTTAGCGCCATCCCCAGGCCGCCGCTGACGAGGAGCCACGCCACGAAGGCGGGTCTGCTACGCGCGAGTAGGATACCCAGGACCAGGAAGAGCGGGAAGACTTCGAGCATAAAGCGAGGCAGACCGAGGAGCGGTATAAGGGGGCTGGGCGTGAGGATGTGCAGCAGCATGGCGAAGAAGGAGTACAGCGATAGTCCTGGCGGCAGCACGAAGAAGCCGACGGCCATCAGGACGAGGAAGAGGGCGAGAAAGACGATGTTTACGAAGCCGGAGGCTCCCAGAGCCGGGCTGGCCGCCGGGTCGAGGAAGAGAGCCGCGGGATCGAGGATGTAGCTGAACCCATTTCTAGCGCCGGTCCAGGCATCTTGCATGGTAGTTATGGGGTTTGTCAGTTCGCGGCCCCAGTAGACAGTCTGGGCGTCGGCGAAGATCAAAGGGTCGCCGAACCGGTACCACAGAAAGGCCGCGTAAGCTACGAGGCCCGACGGGACGATACAGATCTCCGCCGCCCCTCGCCACCCGAACTCTTGTCTGTTGCGGAGCCATTCGTAGCCCAGGGGTATGAGAAGGAGTATCCCGGAGTTACGGGTTGCGGCGGCCAGAGCGCCGAGGATACCCGCGAGCAGGAGGTCCCGCCGGACGTGAGCCGACCACATCGACCCGGCGGCGAACGCGACGAAGAGCGCCTCCGTGAATGGGGCGTTGAGAAAGAAGGCCGTCGGGAAGAAGGCGAAGGCGAACGTCGTGACCCGTGCGACCGCCTTGCCCTTGAGCTTCTCGGCGATGCGGTACAGGAAGTACAGCGCGAAAGCGGTGGCAACGAGGGAGATGAGGACGCCCCAGAGGGCAGGCCCGCCGCCTAGAGAGGCTCCGACACGAACCATCATCGGGAAGATGGGGAAGAAGGCGGTGCTCGCCGGGGCGTAGGACTCGTAGCCCTCGGTAGCGATGCTCGTATACCAGGCCCCGTCCCAGTGCGCCCAGTAGCTCAGTAGCCCTGGTGATTCCAGAGGCTGACCGGCCGGCTCGGCCCACGGCAGGGACGCCGCCGCGAATGCCCCTACACCGAGGAAGAGCAGCCGCGAGAGAGCAAAGACCGCGAGGACGAACGGCCAGGCAGAGTCACCGGAGGTAGTCTGATCGGTGCTGCGGTCTGTTTTAGTAGCGGAGATTTGGGCCTCTGTTCATCGCCCACCAGGCGCCGGTGAAGGCGAGCACCGCCAGCAGCAGGACTATACCGAGGGTTGGGTAGGGGTTCAGGTCGGACGTTTCGAGGGTCGCATAGCGAGCGGCGTCGACCATGTAGAAGATCGGGTCAAACAGCGTAGCCGTGCGCAGAGCTCCCGGCAGCATCTCCACGGAGTAGAACACGCCGCCGAGGAAGGCCAGAGGTTGCACTACCACGTTAGTCAAAAACGAGATCTGGTCGACCCTGTTCGCCATCGCCCCGACCATCGTCCCTAAAGAAGCGAAGGTAAAAGAGGAGAGCACCCCGATCAGCAACAACAACCCCGGATGCTCGACGGTAACCCCGACGAACGGTATCCCCACGACAAGAACTCCCGCCCCCATAATGAGGCCGCGAAGCGTCCCGCCCAATGAGTAAGCGAGAGCTATCTGCAAGTCGCTCATCGGGCTTATAAGGACCTCGTCTATGTAACGCTCGCGCTTGGCGTCGAAGACAGACCACGAACTATTCATGTGACTGCCGGTAATAAGGCTCATCAGGGCGACCCCGGGCAGGATGTATTCCAGGTAGGGCACTCCGTTGACCTCCTGGATGCGGGTGCCGAGGGCGACCCCGAAGACTACCAAGTAAAGGAGTGAGGTAAGTAGAGGCGGGACGATGGTCTGTACCCAGATCCGGGTGAAACGTAGCACCTCACGCGAGAGCAGCGTCCGGAACGACCTATCCGCCAGCAACGCGACCCATCACCTTCAAGTAGACCTCTTCTATGCTCTCCGCCGCGTAGCGTTCCTTCAGGCCCGCGTTCGTGTCCTGAGCGGCGATTTGGCCGTCGTTTATCAGCGCGATCTCCTCGCACAACTCCTCCGCCTCTTCCAGATAATGCGTCGTAAGCAATATTGTCAGCCCCGCGTGGTTCAACTCCCGGATGTACTCCCACAGCTTGTACCGTAGCTCCACGTCCACCCCGGCCGTCGGCTCGTCCAAAAAGAGCAGCTTCGGGTCGTGCATCAGGGCGCGGGCGAAGAGCACCCGCCGCTTCATCCCTCCCGAGAGCGTGCTAACCCGCTGCTTGCGCTTCCCCACGAGCTCGAACCGTTCGAGCAGTTCCTCAGCCCGTTCTTTGGCCTTCTTCTTCTCGACGCCGTAGTAGCCGGCGTGATAGGTGAGAACCTCTTCGACGGTGAGGAACTTGTCCAGGTTGATCTCCTGGGGCGACACCCCGATCATACGCCGGGCCTCCCGGAACTCGCGGTGCGCATCCTTCCCGAAGACCTCCACACTCCCCGAATCCGGCCGCGCGAGGCTCACAACGCTGTTGATGAGGCTCGTCTTCCCCGCCCCGTTCGGACCAAGCAACCCGAAGAACCGCCCGGCTGCTACCTCCAATGAAACGCCGTCAAGCGCCACGAGACCATTGGAGTAAGTCTTCCTCAGCTTCTCGACCTTGAGGGCGGAGACTGGTTCGCTCATCAAGAGCGCAGCACCTCCCCGGCCGCCTTCTCCCCGGAGAGCATCGAGCCGTTGATGGAAGAGTCCTCGGTGTACTCCCCGGCGAGCACGAGGCCGGGCGTGTTTGTACGGTTCTCCGGTAGCCATTCGTGGACACCGGGCGGTTGATCGAACTGGGCGTAAGGTACCCGGTAGATGGCGAGCGGCCTCAGGCCTGCCTCCGGATACCAACGGGTCACGTCCTCGACGCCGCGACGATATATCTCCCCGTCCGGGAGGCCGAAGCCTTCGAGAGCCACAGTGCATAGGAGATGTTGCCCACGCGGAGCATACGAAGGTGCGATGGCGCTTATCTCCACGGCGTTATTCAAGAACCCTCCGTCTTCGGCGTTCAAAACGATCTTCTTCCCGCTCCTTAGCTTATCAGCCGCGTAGTAGACGCAGACCTGCCCGACCGCGCCCTCGGGCGCCGCAACCCCCGCGAGCCGTCCAGCCTCGGGCGCCTCCGTCGCCACCACCACGGCATCCGCCTCATGCTCCTCCCCGTCTACCTCCACACCAACGGCCCGGCCCCCATCCCACAGCAGCCTCTCGACCGGACTGTCCGTGCATATGGCGCCGGGTGGTAAATGAGAGGCGAGTTGTTTGGGGATCTCACCAATGCCCAGCGCCGGGACGGTTGTACTGCCAGTCGCGAGCATCTTGAAGGTGAACCGCAGCACGCGCGAAGAGGTCGAGAGTGAACGATCCAGGAAGATACCACCATAGAACGGCCGGTAGAAGTCGTCGATGATCCTCTCCGAGAACCCGTAGCTTCGCAGATACTCCAGGCTAGAGGAGTCCGCGCCATCCATCTCACCGGCGGTTGCCGCACCCACCGAAAGGCTGCCCGCCACCAGCGCGAGGGTCCGCAGCTTGTCCGAGAACGTCGCCGCGCCCGAGAGTAGAGACGGCACCAGCGACTTCGGGTCTCTTAGCGGGTCTGAAAGGACGCTCTCCTCGCGCCCCCGACGGACGATAGCACCAGGATCAAAGGATTTGAGGTCCAGGGCTGCGTGGTCCAGGTGCCGCTTCGAGACCGGATAGGAGGTGAAGTAGACCTGGAAGCCCCGGTCGAGGAGGAAGCCATCCAACTCATCCGTACGCACCCGTCCCCCGACACCGTCCGACGCCTCGAAAATGACGACCTCTACGCCGCGTTCCGCCAACACTTTTGCGCAAGTAAGACCGGCCAAGCCAGCCCCAACAACGATAATCCTCATAGGTCGTGAGTTTAACCCTCTTAGTAGGCAAAGGCTGGCGAGTAGACCCTACGTGAGGAAGTGGTAGCTGCCTGCGCCTCTTTCAAGAACCTGCAACTTTATGCGACGCCGCGAGATATCGTAATGCTTCCCAGCCCACAGGAACCGCCGAGACGCGCGAAATCCCAACTGAAGTAGACTGTTGTGCAGGGTCGTGCAAAGAGACTTCCGCGAAACCTCCCTCCGGCCTCTCGGTGAATAGAGCCAAGATGGGCAAGAACAAGCGCATGTCGAAACTTTTTCGGCGTCTGGATCTTCCCGAACAAGAACACCAAAATGAAAGCGTCAAGCACGTGGAGGTCGAGATCTAGCCCCTAGCGACCGCTAATCGTCGTCTATAGCCGCCTCGATCTCGCGGATGGTGAACCATTCGTCCTCCAGCGCCATGCGTACCGCCTCTCCCCTAGATCCCACACTCATCTTTGGGTAGATATTCGCCAGATGGCGTTTTACGGTCGCCTCGGCGAGGCTCAGGTGGGAAGCGATCTGGCGGTTGCTCATTCCACGCGCTGTCAGGAGCAGGATCTCTAGCTCCCTTCTAGAGAGCACACTTCCCGCTCCGTCTTTTCCCAAGCCGTCTTCGGCCAATTCGAGCGAGCCCTTTGGCAGGGCTACTATCGCGTGTCCGCCTTCGGTATGGAAGGCAGTGGTGCGTAAGACGGCGAACAACTCCTCGACCGAGGCGCTCTTGTGGACGTAGGCATTTGTTCCGAGCTTCACAATCTCTCGTATGGTCCTGGGGTCTTCAAACATGGTTAGAATCACCACCTTGGGCGGAGATAACAAGGCATTGCGGATTCGCTCTAAGAGATACTTCGCCTTCTCAAGACTCCTATCGACCTGCATAACCACCACGTCAGGCTGATTATTCCGAGCCAGGGTGACCGCCTCTTCCCCAAGCTTTGTCTTACCTACGACCTCCGCTTCGTCCCCGTAGGAGGATGCCAGCATCCCCGCAAGACCCTCGCGGAACATCGTGTGATCGTCGACCAGGAGGACCTTCACCCGCCCTTGACGTGGTCCGCTACCGCCGTCCGTACTATCCTCTACAGAACCGTCGCGATTATGCTCCATGGTCAAGTTGCTCCTTTGCCTTATCTACCGCCGCAAGTAGGTCCTGCAGGGAGACGTCTTCGATAGTGGTGGAGTACCCGTCGGCGCTGATGGTCGCTTCCAGCCCGTTGGCCATGCATACTTCCACCCAGAAGACGCCCATCTCCTTGAACTCGGGTGGAACCTCGGTAGCGATGATCAGATGAGGTTTCGTACGCCTGGCTTCATGCTGCAGGGTTTGTGCAGAGGCGAGGGCTATCTCCAATCAGGAACGCTGTTGGCGAAAGTGGAAAGCGAGCACTTCCCGGTACATATGGGGCTCGATGGCCACCACTACTCGTACCAGTGCTGCTGCCATGAGCGCGCCACTCCTTTCGTACACAAACAAGGACCATGCCGATAGGGGCGCACAGAGAATGTTAAAGGTTTAAGGAGCTCATTTTACCAGAAAGGATGTAGCGTTCGCTGCTAGAAAGCTGTACATGGCAGCCTGCTCTTTGGGTAGCGAGTGAGAAGGAGGCGACAGAGGGACGATGCAAAGAGTACGCCTGGTCTAGGAAGCCGTAGTGCCTGTTGAAAAAGCCGCCGCCGAACCGGTCGGTGGCCCTGAACCAAGTTCAACCGCTCAAAACCAGGCTCTCCGAGCCCACAACGGGCACAGAAAAGGGCAAGAAGGAGTTTTTCAACAGCTCAAACCTTGTCGGCAATCTAGTAAATAAAGAAGGCCTGTGTGAGCTACAGCGGTTGAGGGTATCGCTCCCTATCATGGCACCCCAAACACAGAACGATGAGCCCGAAGGCCAAGGAACGCTTAACCTATCTAGCGGACACGGTGTCCCTTTTCGGATCGTCCAGCCCAACGACGCTTCCGCCCTGCAGCGCTTTCTTGGACGCTGTAGCGAGCGGACGATCTACCTACGCTTCTTCGGCTCACTGGCCGAGTTCCCCGAAGAGAAGGCCGAGTACTTTGCTCACGCCGACGGCGTAGATCACTTCGCTTTCGTTGCGCTGGATCCCGACGATCGAGACGAGATCATCGCGATCGTGCGCTACGATCGCGAATCGGGCGAAGAGCATGCCGAGTACGCGGCGATCGTTCAAGATGTCTGGCAAGATCAAGGGATAGGGATAGCCCTGACGCGCCTGCTTATTGATGTAGCTTGGGACAACGGGGTCCGCTACTTTTACGCGATGGTGATGGGCAAGAACAAGCGCATGCTGGAACTCCTTAGGCGTCTGGATCTTCCCGAGCAAGAGCACCAAAAGGAAGGCGTCAAGCATGTGGAGGTCGAGCTCTCGCCTGGAGCAACCTAACGACCAAGGTAGTACGAGAAGGCGTCGACAGCAGCACAGAGAAGCTGTAGAGAGTAGTAAGGGTAAGGGAGGTACACGAATGGCAGCGGTTGCGTTTGCTTTGCCCATCCTGCCAGGCCAAGAGGATCTCGTAAGGAGCATGGGCGAGGCGGTTTCGGGCTCGGGAGAGCTTCGAGAAGGATACGAAGAGTCCAGGAAGAGGCTGGGAATCAGGGAGGAAAAGGTCTGGATTCAGAGGACGCCCATAGGAGCGTCGATCATCGTGTACTGGGATACGGATGACCCCCAACGTACGCTGCGCGAGATGGCCAACGCCCAAGACGAGGTCGATAAGGATTTTAGGCAGATCGTAGAAAACGCCGCCCCGGCCCTAGACTTGTCCAAAGAGAATCCCCTAGCCAACGAACTGCTTTTCGAGTGGCACCAACGTCATTGAGTTCACGAAAAATGTCGTCCAGGCAATTCGGTAAATAAAGGCAATCCGTACCCCTACTGGACGCAAGTCCTTCAAATTCTCACCTGTGGCCGTTCTTAGGCGCACCGGCTTTCGTCATGTGGCACCATTCCTCTTCACCATCAGGGGATCGAGAAACAAGGAGAAAACACGGCTCAGGTGCTTAGAGCAATTCTCATAATGGTTGCTCCCTGGACACCCCATAGCCACAGTGAGCGAAGAAGCCGCGTGCGTCCTCCTCGCTCACCGCGTTAAGCGACCGTCCGGTGGCCTCCACCAGCGCTT
>CADCVE010000100.1 GCA_902806065.1 uncultured Rubrobacteraceae bacterium
CCCCAGAACTGAGCGGCTGTTTCTGGGAAGACTCCACTGCCGGAAGCCTGGTTTCCGAGAATCAACGTTAGCGGCAGTACGTTTCCGCCCCTTTGCAAGGCTTTGAGGCTAGTGGTAACTTTCTCTCCTCAATAGCTACCCACACACCGTAGCAAGCGGTATTGCGACAAAGTAGCAAGCGCCATGTTGTCACTTCGGGGCTGACTCATGGGCTCAATAAGCATCGACTTTTACTTAAGGGTGATAATCGATGCGAAGGAAGTGTAATCGAATCCAGGGTAAGCAAGGTTGACGTTGTGCAGGCTGAGAGAGTGTGGATACTGGTTATAGAGGGGCCGGGTCACCACACATCTGGTACATGTTTTGGTCTGAGAGCTAACCCGTTATCTCGCCCGGCCCTCTTTCTTCAAGGCAGCACTATAGGCGAAGCACCCGTATCCCGCATGCGAGGACCGGTGGCAAATCCGGTTCTCTGAGCCTATCCGTTCGCACCTCGTTACGATAATGTGGGATACCCCTTGTCCGGGTGAGTATAGAACCGGTCCGACGGCTCTGTGGAAACCTCGCCGTAAAGTCTATGACGTATGGGCCGACCAGCGGTGACGGCGCTGGTAAGCTGGTAGGTTAGGCGGCGAAGACACGCGTCGACCTCGTGCACGGACACCACTGGAGGAGGCCCCCTTGATCCGACCTGCGACACCTGAGGATTCGGCAGCGGTGATCGACCTGGTCGTCGCAGCCGAGATGTTCTCCGAAGACGACGCTTGGCTCGTGGAGGGTATGCTGGCGGACTACTTCGACGGCAACAAGGACGACGGCCACGTCTGCGTGATCGACGACGAGGGCGGCACGCTCGGTGTCGCGTACTACCAGCCCAAGCCTGCCGCCGATCGGGTCTGGGATCTCACGATGATCGCCGTGCAGCCCGCTCGTCAAGGACAGGGGCGTGGGGCGGCAATGCTCCGTCGCGTCGAGGAGGATCTGCGAGCACGCGGCCAGTGGTTGTTGCTGGTCGAGACTTCCGCGTTGCCGCAGTACGATCGCACGCGCGCGTTCTACGTCAAGCGCGGCTACGACGAGGAGGCGCGCATCCGCGGCTATTGGGCGGCGGGCGACGACTTGGTCGTGTTCCGCAAGGCCTTGAACGAGGACTAAACTACGGGCTCCATGAGGACGCAGGCAAAGGGCGGGGACAATGATAGCCTCGGCCCGATGATATTCCGACACTCGAGTATTCGGCTGGTCGGTCTTCGGTCTCCCTCTCGGGCCGGCGGCCCTCTTCCCCGACCACGAGCTCGCCGGCTTCGACGATCGGGGGAGCGGGTAGGAGGGAGGCATTGAGCCCGGCGGCTTCTCCAATGCTCTCGCACTCACATCAAAGCCGCCGGGTTGTCTATCGCATACCGCTATCTTGTAACGGCAAAAGATGCTTGATCGGGTGGTCGGGAATCGCATCTAAGCGGACTCTGGTAGACACTAACTTCCTGCATCTTTATTCGGACCCACTACATGTTGTGGTTAGCGGTTCACGCCAGAGGGCCGTAGAGGATCTTATGTAGCCTCCCGAGGGCCGATTCATTCAGGATCGCGAATATGAGCTTCCGAGAAGACCTGCTCTCGGCATCTCGGTGAATAGAGGCAAATAACCAGGCGTAACCAAGAATTTCTAAAAAAAGATAGAAGACCTCCCGAAAAACATAAAGCTTTCCTCACTGTGTGCCGATAACCATACTGGCAGACGAAAAGGCAAACCCGTCGCGAGGCGGGGACGCAAAGCCTAGAGCCTCTTTGAGGAGACAGAGATAAATCGCCGAGATTTCTTGAGGTTGAGCGGAGCCGGTCTTGCTGGCGCAGCCTTGCTCACGGCTGGAGGTCTCGACAGTGCCTTAGCCCAACCCAGGTCCACTCTTGTGGAGGAGTTTGAAGGGGCGGCCAAGGAGTATCAGGTCCCGGTGGAGCTGCTCTTGGCGATTGGTTACGTTAACACCCGCTGGGAGATGCCCCCACCCGAGGTGAACAGGTACGAACCTGGGGATCTACACGGCTGGGGCAGCTACGGGATCATGCATCTCGTCCAGAACCCTTCTTCGAACACTTTGGGCGAAGCCTCAAAGCTTACTGGCATTACCGAAGAGAAACTCAAGACTGACCGTAGGTCTAACATCTTGGGCGGAGCAGCACTTTTGGCAAAGTCTCAGGGACAGAGGCCCCCTCGCCTCGGCGACTATTTAGGGGCTGTGGCAGGGAATGGCGGAAACGGCAAGTCTTATAAGGTAGTGGCTGGGATCGGGGGTGGCAAGCTCTACGCCGAGCAGGTCCTAGCTGCGCTGAAAAAGGGTGCCCAAGAGAAGACCCGCGATGGTGAGCAAGTCGCTTTGGCGGCTCAGAGCTTGGGCGCTAGGGTAACAGAGCAGGGCGAGGTGCTCTGATGGCCAGCGGCGAATACCTTGATTCCACCTGGTATGGAGCCTCCTCCTCCAACTACACACAAGCTGATCGTCCCTCCTCTAATACGATCGACAAGGTAATTATCCACGTAACTCAGGGGTCCTGGTCGGGTGCCATAAACTGGTTTCTGGATCCCAACGCTCAGGTCTCGGTCCACTACACGGTGCGCTCTTCTGACGGCTTCATCGGCCAGTCTGTCCAGGAGAAGGACATTGCCTGGCACGCGGGAAACTGGTCCTACAATCAGAGTAGCATAGGGATCGAGCATGAGGGCTACGTCAGCGACCCGAAGTGGTTCACCGAGGCCATGTACGTCTCCTCGGCCAAGCTCTCGGCGTACCTGGCGAAGACGTACAACATCCCGATAGACCGTAGCCATATCATCGGGCACCATGAGGTTCCTGACCCGTATGACCCTGGTCAGTACGGAGGCATAAACAACCACACCGATCCGGGCGACTACTGGGACTGGGATAAGTACATGAGCTACGTTGGAGACTACGCTGGCACTGTCGAAGACACTACCGCCCCGACGGTGAGCAGCAGGAGACCCTCCAGCGGACAGACGGGAGTGAGGCGCACTACCAACGTGATGGCCACCTTCTCGGAGGCGATGGACAAGGCCACGCTCACCACCTCAACCGTCACGTTGGTTAAGGGGGGGGCCACGACGCCGTTGGCCACGACGGTGACGCTGAGTTCCGACGGCAAGAATGTCACACTGGATCCGTCGGCGAGCTTGGCGAGGCGGACTACCTACACGGCCAAGATCGAAGGCGCCAAGGATCTGGCGGGCAACCCGCTGGCCACTACCACGTGGTCCTTCAAAACCGGAAGGAAGTAGCCCCACGCCGGGGCACAGTATCACCGCCTAGCGAAGCCGGCCAGAGCAAGAAGAGGGCCGGAACTGTTGCGCTCCGGCCCTCTCTATGCCTCGGAGTTTCCGAGAAGACAAGCTCTGAGACTGTCTGGAAAATGCTCGGCGAGCGTGATGGTGGCATACGCTGCGCACCATGGAGAGCAGAAGATACCCTACGGATCTGTCCGATGACGAGTGGCGTTGCATCAGCCCGCACCTCCCCGGGCCGGCAGGACGGGGGCGCCCCAGGCTCCACGGCTTACGGGCGATCCTGAACGCCGTCTTCTACGTGCTCAAGAGCGGCTGCCCATGGCGGCTATTGCCCAAAGACTTCCCGCCTTGGAAGACCGTCTACGACTGGTTTAGGAAGTGGCGTATCGACGGGACGTGGGAGTATCTGAACGCCGGGCTGCGCGAGCGCTTGCGGTCGCGGGTCGGGAGAGACCCAAGCCCCAGTGCCGGCATCGTGGACTCCCAGTCCGCGAAGACGACGGGGGTAGGCGGGGAGCAAAGGGGTTACGACGGCGGCAAGAAGGTCCGCGGCCGAAAGCGCCACCTACTAGTGGACACGGAGGGGCTGGTTCTCAAAGCGAAGGTTCACAGCGCCAAGGTCCCCGACCAAGATGGCATCGGGCTGCTGCTGCTGGAGCATGCGCGGGATCGCCTCCCTCGACTCTCCCACCTGTGGGTGGACGCCGGCTACCGGGGTAGAGGCAAAGAGTGGGCGGAACGGGCTTTGGGCCTGAGCGTCGAGGTCGTCCACCGCTCTCCCAAGCCGACGCCGGAGAAGGTGCTGTTTGCTTGGGCGAGGGAGTGGCACAAGGAGGGTCGAAGCGTCGACCTCGACGAGCTGATGCCGCGAAGGGGCTTTGAGTTGCTGCCGCGTCGTTGGGTCGTGGAGCGGACGTTCGCTTGGATCTGTCATAACAGGCGTATGAGCAAGGACTACGAGCGTTTGTGCGCGACCGGGGAGGCGTTCGTCTATGCGGCGATGACGCGGCTCATGGTGAGGCGATTGGTCCGCGCGTAGGAGTTTCCAGACAGTCTCTCTCGGCAAGTCGGTGAATAAACACCTTCGGCAGCGCGCTTAGCTTCTCTGAGTGGCATCATGCGGCAGGTAACTGCTCAGGTCCTTCAAACGAGAGGATCGCTTGTGAGCGTCGAGATGAGGATGCTGACGCTGAGTGTCGTGCTGGGCATTGTCCAGATCATCGCCGCATCCCACGCCGCGAGCCTACAGCGTGGTTATCGATGGACAGCCAGTCACAGGGACGAGAAGGTGGAGCCGCTCGGGGTATGGCCGGCTGTGGCAGGTGTTCAGTGACCGGGTGGGAGTGGTTATCGACTCGGAGCCCGATCGGGTCGCCTTCTTCGATCCGGCTGAACTGGTGTTGGATGGGGCGGCATGAGTACGTCGGCCGCGAAGGTTCCGTTCGTCAAGAGGACGGCTCCGCGCCTTTGGGCACTGTCGCGGGGGCGCGCAGGGCGGCCGCGAGGAACGTGACCATCCGGTCGCGGCTGGCTTCCCCGTCCTCCGGCGTCGCCTCAAGCGACGCTTTCGGC
>CADCVE010000101.1 GCA_902806065.1 uncultured Rubrobacteraceae bacterium
CAGGACATTCCGGCCAACGCAAGAACGACGCTTTTCAGCCGTTTTGGAAGGTCGGTGCTTCCTGAGAGCACGCCGTTGCCAGCAGGATGAGTATTTATGAGATGGCTTCTAGGGCTTTCATCTCCTGCGCGTCGTTCACCGTGTACGGGTGGACGTCGAGGCAAAGCTCGTGCGCTGCGGCAATGAGGTCCGCATCCACATCACTCTTGGAAGGGCCGATGCCCACGGCATACGTGCTCGCCGAAGCGAGGTTCGCTTGGATCGTCTCGCTGGTCTCCCTTCCGGAATAGAGCTGGACCAGCGGCAGCGAGGGCTCGAGCGCGTGAAGCTTCTGGAGGCTCTCGGCGCTGAAGGACTGGATCAAAACCTGCCAGTGCTTGGCGGCAGGCTTGAGCAGGTTGTACTCTTCCATTAGCCTCAGCAACTCTTCCTCTATCCCGGGTGCCTCCTCGGGGTTCTTCGTCTCGATGTAGTAGTTGACGCTGTGACGGTAGCGCTGGAAGATCTCCTCGAGGGTAGGTATCTGCAAACCGACATAGTCGGGGTTCGCGTACTGCGGGTATGTCTCGTTGAACCAGCTCCCCACGTCGCAGGTCTTTATCTGCTCGAGGGTTTTCTCGATAACGAGGCCAGTGCAGTTCTCGGCCGGTCCCCGGGCGGTGCGGTTGAGGGTGTCGTCGTGCATGGCGACGAGCACGCCGTCGGCGGTCATCTGCAGGTCGATCTCGATGTAGTCAGCCCCCTGCTTTAGCGCCAGGTCATAGGAGGGGATCGTGTGCTCTGGAGCGTACCCCGAGGCTCCCCGGTGACCAATGTTGAGCACCGGCGCGTCGGTGGAAGCTCTCTGGCCAGGGGCGGCTTCGGCAGGGGTAGCGGTGAGAGCTACCAGTAATATGACCAGTATGATCACTAGCTTGGCTACCACCGCAGACCTTCGGTACCGCGCCAGGCTCTCTTTCCAGATACTCTCCACGCTTCTTCTCCTCTCAACACAAGGCGGAGCGGTCGCCACCTTCCTACTGACTAGCAGGAGTCTAGGGAAGAGGTTAGAGCCTTAGGTTAATTGAGAGGCAATTCTGCGTTAAAAGCAGGTGAAACACGAGGTATTAGCCTCTGAAGTAAATCCCTAGGTTTCAGTAGCTGAACGTAGATCGTCCTCCTTGGGCTTACTATCGCAATCCTCCAGAGATTTGCGGCGCAGTTACTTATAAGCTACAGGTAACCTGAAGCTTCCGGTTTCTTGTACAGATAGTCTTTTTGCATCAGACTAGAACAAAGTACAAGTTGGTCAAGCACCATCCCCGAATCGAGGACGATGGCTTATTGCCGGAGGATGCCTGACCACGGCTGTTCGCACCGCAGACTGAAATGCCGAGGTGGGTCAGCCACTCTATCGGCGCTCTATAGAGATAAGATACGCGTTCTCCGGGACCACTAAGCGCTTCGGGGCGCTGGGACTACGCATCACGCGCGAACAGGGCGGCGCCGCCCTGCCGAATCGGTTTGACGTCTATACGGTCTATGTTGACGTGCGGAGGTAGGGAGACGGCCCACCTGACGCACTCGGCGATGTCCTCGGCGGTGAGCGGCGTTATTCCCCTGTACACCGCCTCGGCTTTCTCCTCGTCGCCCTCGAAACGCACCAACCCGAACTCCTCCGTCCGAACCGCCCCCGGCAGTACCTCCGTCACACGCACGTCCTCCCCGAGCAACTCCAGGCGCAGGTTGTGCGTGATTGCATGCGCCCCGAACTTGGCCGCGTTGTAACCCGCCCCGCCAGGATAGGCCTCCACCCCCGCCGCCGACCCCATGACGACGATGTGGCCCCTGCCGGAGGCCCTAAGCTGCGGCAAGAGCGCCTTCGTCACCAGCCCCACGCCGAGGACGTTTGTCTCGAACATCCACCGCCAGTGCTCCTCGTCAAGCTCCGCCACCTGCTCCAGTCCCCTCGCGCCACCCGCATTGTTCACCAACACCGCGGCCCCACCCAAAGATTCCACCCACGAGGCGAACTCCTCTACCGAACCGCGATCCGTAACGTCCAGCATCTTCGCGTGACCACCGATCTCACCCGCCAGCTTCTCTATCCTCTCCTCGCGCCGGGCGCCGAGAGCCACGGTAAAACCGGCCCCCGCGAGTGCCCGCGCCGTGGCCGCCCCAATGCCGGAAGACGCCCCCGTAACAACAGCGAGACCAGCCGCGGGACGCGAACGTGCATCAGACATACTCTCTTCCTTCCTCCCGTAGCTCCCGGCGTACCCCGAGCGCCTTCTCTATCTCCCGAGCGGCAGCGACCACCATCCCGGCCAGCCGCTCCCCAGGACTTTGCCCCAGACGAGCGATCGGACCACTTGCGCTAACCGCCGCACTCACCATACCCCCCGACTCACCAAAGACCGGAGCGCTTACACTCGCCACCCCTTCCTCCCGCTCGGCGACGCTCTCCGCCCACCCCTGGCCGCGGACCTCTTCCAACACAGAGTTCCCGACGGCGTCTACCCACCGGTCGCGGTCCTCCGACCACGCGAGTAATACTTTACCCGCCGACCCACGCCCGAGCGGTAACACCGCCCCGACAGCCACCGTGGTCTTGAGTCCCGTCGCCCTCTCGACCGCCGCCACGCACACCCGGTCCTCCCCCTCCCGCACATAGAGCTGCGCGCTCTCACCGGTCTCGTCGCGCAAGGCCGCGAGCACGGGCCGGGCGACGTCTACCAAGTTCGTCCCCGCGGCCCTGTTCCCCCATCCCAAGAGCCGCAGCCCCAGCGAGTACCTTCCTCCGTCACGCGCTACCAGATGATGCGCCTCCAGAGCCGACAAGAGCCGGTAAGCCGTCGGCCTTGACAGCCCCGTCCCCTCCACTACCCCCGCCAGAGTAGACGGACCTCTCGCCGAGAGGAACGCAAGGATCCCAACCGCCTTGTCCAAGACCCCAACCCCGCTCACCACCACACTATTGTCTTTTCGCGAGACATCTTCTAAACTATTCATATGACGGACAGTGTATCTCAACATGTGATACAAAACAAAGAGGAGGGTGCATGACGCTCGAATGGGACGCCGCCGAGTACGAGGTCGTGGCTAATCCTCATGTTGGTTGGGGTACGGGCTTGTTAGAGGTTGCACTGGAGCGCCGGCCGCTTGTGGGGGACGAGGCGGCGATGGATGCGGGGTGTGGGACGGGGAGGGTGACGGAGCTTCTGTTGGAGCGGTTACCGGGGGGGACGGTGTTGGCGGTGGACGCTTCGGGGGCGATGGTCGAGGCGGCGCGGAGGCGGTTTGCGGGGGATGAGCGGGTGCGGGTGGAGCGGTGGGATCTCCTGAAGCTAGAGGTCGAGGAGCCGGTCGACCTGATCCTCTCTACCGCTACCTTCCACTGGATAAAGAACCATGAGAAGCTCTTCAACGTGCTGGCGAGCGCCTTGAAGCCGGGCGGCAGGCTGGTCGCCCAGTGCGGAGGCCAGGGCAACATCGCACAGGTCACGAGGGCGATAGAGGAGGTCATGGGCGAGGAGCGCTTCCGAGAACACTTCGCGGGTTGGCGAGACAACAAGGAGTACGCCGACCCTGCGACGACCAAGGCCCGGCTGGAGGCTGCCGGGTTTGAAGAGATCGAGACCTGGCTGCACGAAGAGCCCACCGAGTTCGGCTCAACTGAGGAACTTACCCGTTACCTGAAAGCAGTCGTCCTTGGCCGACACCTGGAGAGGCTGCCGGAGGTGGACCATCAATCGTTCGCGGACGCGGTAGCCACCAGGGTCGCGGCCGTGCAGGACCCACCCGTTATGGATTATGTCCGCCTGAACATCCTGGCTACCCGGAGGAGGGAGTCGTGAAGACTGGCGCGGCCATAAAGGCTTCGTTCGACGGTGCGGCCGCCGTCTACGACCGGGCACGCCGACAGCTCGTGCCCTGCTTCGACGATTTCTATGGGACGGCCGTCGAGTCAATACCTTACGGGCGGGACGCCGCTATCAGGGTTCTGGATCTTGGTGCGGGGACGGGACTGTTGAGTGATATGGTTGCCCGGGCCTTCCCGCAAGCCTCGATCTCGTTGGTGGACCTCTCGCCGGGGATGATCGAGGTGGCGCGGCGGCGCTTTACGGGGGAGCTTTCGCGCTTTGATCTAAGCGTCATGGATTGCACGCGGGGGCCTCTGCCCGGGCGTTACGAAGCTGTTGTCTCCGCCCTCTCCATCCATCACCTCGATGCGTCCGAGAAGAGGAACCTCTTTCGGAAGGTCTACAGCGTTTTGTGCGACGGTGGGGTTTTTATCAACGCGGATCAAGTCCTCGGGTCCACGCCGGAGATCGAGGCGCGTTACCGTGAAGCGTGGCTCCGCCAGGTGCGCGCGAGAGGCGTGAGCGAAGGCGATCTCGTCGCCGCTCTCGGGCGGATGAAGGAGGACAAGCCGTCCACCCTCGACGAGCAGAAGGCGTGGTTGGAGGAGGCGGGCTTCGAGCAGGTAGACTGTCTCTATAAGAGTCATGGCTTCGCGGTGTACGGTGGATACAAACGAGTAAATCGTCATGGAAAGGAATCAGGCGGATGAGCAGACCGAAGACTAGGGCGTTTGCGGTGGAGGGTGATTTGCCTCCCGGACGTGACCGCCAAGGACCTCATGCTCGGCGTCTTGAACCGCATCGGCACAGGCGGTGGGGTCAGGCATGTAGTCGAGTACCGTGGCGAAGCCGTCCGCTCCCTCTGCCGGAGGAGCAGCGCGGGCCGTTCGGGCTGGCCTTTCGGGGAGAAGGCGCGCGATGACGGATGCGGCTTTCTTCGACAGGGCGGCGGCCGAGTATGACCGGTCACACAGGCGGCACGTGCCTGATTCCGAGGAGTTCCCTTT
>CADCVE010000102.1 GCA_902806065.1 uncultured Rubrobacteraceae bacterium
CAACACGGTGATGAACGTGGAGTTGATCAGTCCCATCGCGATGGATGAGGGGTTGAACTTCGCGATACGCGAGGGAGGCAGGACAGTTGGAGCCGGCGTCGTTACAGAGATAGTGGAGTAGGCGGATGGCCGTATCCAAGATCAGAATAAAGCTCAAGGCCTATGACCACGAGGTCATAGATAAGACGGCCAAGTCCATTGTGGACACGGCGGAGCGAACCGGGGCCTTTGTGTTTGGCCCCGTCCCTCTGCCGACCAAGAGGAGCGTGTATACGGTGATCCGGGGTCCGTTCAAGGATAAGGACTCACGTGAGCACTTCAAGCTGCACACGCACAAGCGCCTCATTGACATCCAGCAGCCGACACCGCGGACGGTCGATTCCTTGCAGCGCCTCGACCTCCCGGCTGGCGTAAACATCGAGATAAAGGCTACGTAGTATGGCAACGGCGGTATTCGGACGTAAGAAGCATATGACTCAGGCCTTTCAGGATGACGGCACGCTTGTGAGCGTTACCGTGATCGAGGTCGAGCCGAACCTGGTTACGGCTGTGCGAACGGCGGAAGAGGACGGCTATGATGCGGTGCAGGTCGGCTTTGGGGTCGTCCCAACGCGCAGCGTGAACAAGCCGCACGCGGGGCAGTTCGAGAAGCACGAGGCGCCGCCGCGGCGGCACCTGAAGGAGCTTCGGGATGTCTCCGGCGAGGTCGGGGGCACCATTGAGGCGGGTGTTTTCTCCGAGGGGGATAAGGTGCATGTTACCGCGGTCTCCAAGGGGAAAGGCTTCCAGGGAACCATCAAGCGTCATGGTTTCAATCGGGGACCGGTCTCGCACGGCTCGCACAACGTGCGCGCACCGGGCTCGGTTGGAGCTTCGGCAGACCCGGCGAGGGTCTTTCGCGGGCAGAAGATGCCGGGGCAGATGGGGAACAAGGGCGTGACGGTCAAGAACCTGCGGGTCGTGACGGTTGACACGGAGAAGAACGAGCTTTGGGTACGCGGTGGGGTACCGGGGGGCAGGGGTTCGGTAGTCAAAATCCGGAAGGCGGGTGAGTAGGGTGGCTAAAGCACACCTCTTCGATGCCGGGAGCGGGGAGCGGACGGACCTGGACCTCTCAGGCCCGCACTTCGAGACCGAGCCGAAGGAGCATGTCATACACCGGGCCGTGGTCGCCGAACTCGACGCGCGGCGCCGCTTTACGGCCTCGACAAAGGGACGCAGCGAGGTTATCGGTTCGGGCCGCAAGCTGTACCGTCAGAAGGGCACCGGTCGGGCGCGGGCGGGCGATATAAAGCCGCACAACCGTGTCGGCGGAGGTACCTGGGGCGGCCCCAAGCCCAAGGGTACGCGCTCTCACAAGCGCATAAACCGTAAGGAGGCGCGGGCGGCCTTCCATGGGGCGCTTTCGGCTAAGGCCAGGGATGGCGAGCTCTATGTGCTCGACTCTTTGGGTTTCGATAGGCCCTCTACCAGGCAGGCCAGGGAGCTTATCGGTAGGATGGAGATCGAGGGTCCTATCCTGGTGGTTGTTACTGATAGTGATGAGAATGCGGCGCTCTCTTTCCGGAACCTTCCAGAGGTAACGGTCGTGGGGCCTCGGGAGTATGGGGTTTACGAGTTGCTGCGGGCGCGGGAGGTCGTGTTTTCGCGGGCGGCTTACGAGAAGCTCGTCGGGAATCGGGAGGACAGGTAGTGGATCCGCATCAGGTAATCATCAAGCCGGTCATCTCCGAGAAGAGTTACAACCTGATCGAGACGGAGAACCAGTACACGTTTCGAGTAGACAAGCGGGCGAATAAGAACCAGATCAAGCAAGCTATTGAAGAGGCCTTTGACGTGAGGGTCTACAAGGTGAACACGGTAAACGTAAAGAGCAAGCCGAAGCGCCAGGGCCTGTTGCGGGGCCGGACAGCGACCTGGAAGAAGGCCATCGTGAGGCTAGCCGACGGCGAGCGCATCGAATTGTTCGAGGGGGTCTAGGGTGCCAGCGAGACGTTATAAGCCGACGACCGCAGGACGGAGGAACTCCTCGGTCCTGACGCGTGACTCGGTAACGAGGGAGAAGCCGGAGAAGAGCCTGGTCCGCAAGCTACACAAGACTGGCGGGCGCAACAACAAGGGTCGCATTACTACCCGCCATATCGGCGGTGGGCACAAGCGGCGCTACCGGCTCATAGATTTCAAGCGCAACAAGGACGGCGTTCCCGCGACGGTCGCGGCGATCGAGTATGACCCGAACCGTTCGGCGAACATTGCGCTGCTGCATTACCACGACGGCGAGAAGCGCTACATACTCGCACCGCGCAACCTGACGGTGGGTTCCATCGTTATGAGCGGTGTCGATGCAGAGGTGGACGTGGGAAATACGTTGCCTCTGAACCGTATTCCGGTTGGTACGGTGATCCACAACGTGGAGCTGGAGCCGGGGAAGGGTGCGCAGATGGCCCGCAGCGCCGGGACGAGTGCTCAGCTCGTGGCTCGTGAAGGCAAGCTGGTGACGTTGCGGTTGCCCAGTGGTGAGCGCCGTAGGGTGCGAAGCGAGTGCCGGGCTACCGTCGGGGTCGTCGGGAACCAGTCGCATCAGAACGTGCGTTGGGGCAAGGCGGGTCGTAAGCGGCATCTAGGTATTCGCCCGACGGTGCGTGGTACGGTGATGAACCCGGTTGACCATCCGCATGGTGGTGGTGAGGGTAAGAGCACCTCGGGGCGCGCGCCGGTCACGCCTTGGGGCAAGATCACGCAGGGCTCGCCCACCAGGAAGAAGCACAAGAGGTCGGACGCGTTGATCGTCCGGCGTCGTAGAAAGGGAAGGAGGCGCTAAGTGACACGGTCGTCAAAGAAGGCGCCGTTCGTCGAGGAGCGCCTTATGGAGCGTATCCTGAGGATGAACGAGAACAACGAGCGACGGATGCTCAAGACGTGGAGCCGGGCGAGCGTTATCTACCCGGAGTTTGTTGGCCACACTATCGCCGTTCACGACGGGCGCAAGCACGTACCCGTCTACTGCACGGAGAGCATGGTCGGTCATAAGCTCGGTGAGTTCGCGCCGACACGGACGTTCAGGACACACATAAAGAGCGACAGGACCGCGAGGCGCAGATGAGGGCGGTGGCGAAGTTCGTGCGCATCGCTCCTCGCAAGGCGCGTCTCGTTGCCGACGAGGTCCGGGGCAAGAGCTACCCGGAGGCGGTCTCCCTGCTGCAGTTCACGAACAAGCGGGCCGCCAAGATCCTCGGTGATGTCCTCAAGAGCGCTGCGGCCAACGCAGAGCACAACATGGACGCGGATATCGAAGAGTTACGGCTCAAGACCATCAAGGTCGATGAGGGCCCGACAATAAAGCGATACCGCCCACGGGCGATGGGGCGGGCGACCATGATCCGCAAGCGGACCAGCCACATAACGGTCGAGCTCGAGCCCCCCGTGGGTGCCGCGGTAAGAGTGGACACGCCCGAGGGCGAGGAGGAAGAGTAGATGGGTCAGAAAGTACACCCGGAGGGCTTCAGGCTCGGGGTAAAGCGCAAAGGCGAGAAGGTAGAGTTCAAGAGCAGTTGGTATTCGGATCGGGACTTCGCCGAGCTATTAGGCGAGGACTTGAAGATCCGGAAGCACATCGAGCAGAAGCTCTCACGCGCCGGCATCGCGAACATTACGATTCGCAAAGCCGCCGAGCAGGGCGAAGTCGCGGTTGACATCCATACCGCGAGGCCCGGCATCGTAATCGGCAAGGGCGGTAGTGAGGTAGATGCTCTACGGAGCGAGTTGGAGCGCCTCACTAGGAAGAAGGTGCAGGTCAACGTACGCGAGGTCTCGCGTCCAGAGCTAAACGCCGCGCTCGTGGCGGAGTCCATCGCCGAGCAGCTCGAAGGTAGGGCAGCGTTCCGGCGGACGATGAAGCGGGCCTTGCAGAGCGCTATGCGCAGTGGGGCCGAGGGTGCGAGGATCCGGTGCGGCGGACGGTTGGGCGGTATAGAGATGAGCCGCGAGGAGACCATCTCCGAGGGGCGGGTGCCGTTGCATACGCTGGACGCGGACATAGATTATGGCTTCAAAGAGGCCAAGACCCAGATGGGCCAGATCGGGGTGAAGGTCTGGATCAACCACGGGATACACGACGACGAGCTTACGGCGGGACGGTAAGAGATGCTGGTACCGAGGAAACTAAAGTACAGGAAGCCCCACCGGGGCAGGATGCGGGGTCTGGCAAAGGGCGGCACGGAGGTGCAGTTCGGGGAGTATGGGCTGCAGGCTCTGGAAGCGTCATGGATCACCAACCGCCAGATAGAGGCCGCTCGTATCGCGATGACCAGGAAGATCAAGCGTGGAGGTAAGGTCTGGATCAACATCTTCCCTCACAAGCCGGTGACCAAGAAGCCGGCCGAGACGCGCATGGGCAGCGGCAAGGGTAGCCCCGAGGGCTACGTCGCCGTCGTCAAGCCCGGTCGCGTGATGTTTGAGATGAGTGGAGTGGGTGAGGAGCTGGCGCGCGAGGCTATGGCGCTCGCCGCCCAGAAGCTTCCCATCAAGACCCGCTTCCTGATCCGGGGAGGTACGCAGGCGTGAACGTCGCGGAAGTGCGCGAGCTGGACGTGGATGAGCTCCAGCAGCGCGTCGTACAGGCGCGCCGGGAGCTCTTCAACCTGCGCTTCCAGCACGCTACAGGCCAGTTGGAGAACACGGGACAACTCAAGGAGATCCGGAAGAACATTGCCCGGCTCCTTACCGTCCTGAACCAGAAACAGCGGGAGAACGCTTAAAGTGACGGAAGAGAGAGAGAACAGACAAGAGACAGAGACTAGTCTCGCCAAGACGGAGACCCCGGAGACGGAGGCTCCCCAGGAGAACGTCGAGGGTGGGCTCGTCGAGGGCGAGACGGTCGAAGGGGAGCCTGTAGAGGCGGGCCTCGAACCGGGCGCGGCCAAGGGTCCGGCGCTCGACCAGGACGAGGGGAGCATTCAGGACCCCGAGTCGGATCGAGGCAGCCGCAAGGAGCGGGTCGGGATCGTCGTTTCGGACAAGCCACAGAAGACCGTGGTGGTCTCGGTGGAGACGCTCGTGCGGCATCCTATTTACAAGAAGCGCGTTAGACGCTCCAAGAAGTTCATGGTGCATGACGAGCAGGACTCCGCGCGCGTCGGGGACACCGTCAGGATCATCGAGACCAGGCCGCTGTCGGCGCGCAAGCGTTGGCGGCTCGGGACTATCGTATCGAGGGCTGAGTAGTGATCCAGAACGAGACACGACTAAGGGTTGCCGACAACTCGGGGGCAAGGAGCATCTTGACCATCCGGGTGCTTGGCGGTAGTAGGCGGCGAAACGCGGGGGTTGGCGACGTGATCGTCGCGACCGTGAAAGAGGCGACGCCGGGTGGGGCGGTTCGCAAGGGCGAGGTCGTAAAGGCCGTCGTGGTGCGAACCAAGAAGGAGACGCGTAGGGATGATGGGTCGTACATAAGGTTCGGTGAGAACGCGGGTGTGATCATCAACGCCGACGGTGCTCCGCGCGGGACTCGTATCTTTGGTCCGGTCGCGCGCGAGCTCAGAGACAAAGGCTACACGAGGATAATCTCACTCGCTCCGGAGGTGTTGTAAGCGATGGGTCTCAAGATAAAACGCGGGGACACGGTGGTCGTGATCTCCGGCAAGGAGAAGGGCAAGCGCGGCGAGGTCGAGCGGGTCATACCGGCGAAGAGCCGGGTGGTCGTTGGCGGCGTCAACGTGAGGACGCGGCACGCGAGGCCGAGCCAGCAGAACCAGGAGGGGATGTTCACGTTCGAGGCCCCGATACACATCTCCAACGTGATGCTGGTGGACGCGGGCTCCGGGGAGCCGACCCGGGTAGGGTACCGGTTTACGGACTCGGGGGAGAAGGTCCGGGTCAGCAAGAAGTCCGGGAGGGACATAGATGGCTAGGATGAAGGACAGGTACCGGGAAGAGGTCGCACCGGCCCTGAAGGAGCGGTTCGAGATACAGAACCCAATGCGGATACCGAAGCTGGAGAAGATCGTGGTGAACATGGGCGTCGGTGAGGCTGTTACGAACAACAGGGCCATGGACGGCGCGATGGAGGACCTCGCCAGGATCACCGGCCAGAAGCCGCAGCTCAGGCGCGCTACGAAGAGCATCGCCGGATTCAAGATCCGGGAGGGCATGCCGGTCGGCGCGAGGGTAACGCTGCGCGGGGAGCGGATGTGGGAGTTCCTCGACAGGCTCATTACCATCGCGTTGCCGCGAGTCAGGGACTTTCGGGGGGTCAGCCCGAGGAGCTTTGATGGGCGGGGGAACTATGCGTTGGGCTTAAGGGAGCAGGTGATCTTCCCGGAGATTTCTTACGATTCCATAGACGCGACACGTGGCATGGACGTGGCGATGGTGACGACGGCGGAGACCGACGAGGAGGCTCGGGAGCTCTTGCGGCTGCTCGGTATGCCGTTCCGGACGAGCTAAGGAGCACAGGTTATGACGAGAAAAGCATTATTGGTAAAGCAGCAGAAACCGCAGAAGTTCAAGGTTCGGGAGTACAACCGGTGCCAGCGGTGTGGCCGGGCGCATGGATACTACCGGAAGTTCGGGCTATGCAGAATCTGTTTGAGAGAGTTGGCGCATGAGGGGCAGATCCCAGGCGTCATGAAAGCGAGTTGGTAGGCGTATGGCGGTAACAGATCCCATAGCGGATTTCCTTACCAGGATCCGCAACGCGCACATGGCAAAGCACGATACGGTTACGATGCCGCACTCGAAGATGAAGGCCGAAGTGGCCCGCATCCTCAAGGAGCAGGGCTACATAAACGACTACTCGGAGAGGGGCGCAGGCGCCGAGAAGAGGCTCGTGGTCGAGCTTAAATACGACCCCGATGGTCGGCGTGCGATTACGGGCCTGCGGAGGATGAGCCGGCCTGGCCGGCGCGTGTATCGCAAGCAGGCAAGCATCCCGCGCGTCCTGGACGGGCTTGGGGTGGCGATCCTTTCGACCTCGCGCGGCATCCTCACGGACCACGAGGCTCGCAGAGCCGGCATCGGCGGCGAAGTCCTGTGCTTCGTCTACTAGAGAGGAATTGAGGAATGTCGAGAATCGGTAAGGCGCCTGTAGAGGTGCCGGACACGGTAGAGATAGATGTCTCGGGTCCCGAGATCAGGGTCAGGGGACCAAAGGGCGAGCTTTTGGTGCCCGTGGGCCGCGGGGTCGAGGTCAAGCAGGAGGACGGCAACATCGTCGTCGAGCGGGCCTCGGATGCGCCGGAGCACCGGGCGATGCACGGGCTGACCCGCTCCCTTGTGCAGAATGCCGTTACCGGTGTAACGGATGGCTTCACGAAGACGCTCGTGATACAGGGCGTCGGGTACAGGGGGGCTTTGCAGGGGGCGGATATCAATCTGCAGGTTGGGTATTCGCATCCGGTTACGATAAACCCGCGCGAAGGCATAGACTTCGAGATGCCCAATGCGACGACCATCGTGGTGCGTGGTATAGACAAGCAGCGGGTCGGCCAGGTGGCGGCGGAGATCCGGAAGGTAAGGCCGCCGGAGCCGTACAAGGGCAAGGGCATACGCTACAGCGACGAGCAGATCCGGCGCAAGGTCGGTAAGGCTGGCTAGCAACGCTAGCAGAGCCAGCGGAACTAGCAGATCTAGAGGAGGAAAGAGTGGCTGTAACGGAGGCCAAGAGGGTCAACAAGAACAAGCGCCGGTCCCGTATCCGGCGCAAGATATACGGGACGGCGGAGCGCCCCAGGCTCTCCGTCTACCGGTCGAATATACACATCTACGCCCAGTTGATAGACGACCTGGATGGACATACGCTCGTGGCGGCGGACTCCCGCGAGGTCGGGGAGGCCGAGAACCGCGTGGAGGCTTCACGCAAGGTCGGGTCGCTCCTGGCGGAGAGGGCGTCGAGCGCGGGGATAGAGACTGCGGTCTTTGATCGCGGCGGCAACAAGTATCACGGACGGGTCGCGGCGCTCGCTGAGGGTGCACGCTCCGTTGGACTGAAGCTTTGAGATTAGGAGGACGTTAAGTTGGGACGACCAAGAAGTGGCGGTGCGGGTGGCGGCGGCAGAGGACCTGGAGGTCCGGGCAGGCCCGGAGGCCAGGGAGGCCAGGGTGGCAGACCTGGTGGTCAGGGTGGTCAGGGTGGCAGGCCCGGCGGGCGCGATGGCCGGGGTGGAGGACGTGGAGGACGCGGGCGTGATGGGGCCTCAGATATCCAGGACAGGGTCGTGCAGATCCGGCGCGTCTCCAAGGTCGTCAAGGGTGGCCGCAGGTTCAACTTCAGCGCGTTGGTCGTCGTCGGCGACGGTAAGGGCCGCGTGGGCGTTGGTTTGGGTAAGGCGAATACGGTGCCGGTAGCGATATCCAAGGGCCAGGACAAGGCGAAGCGTGAGATGTTCGACGTGCCGATGCGCAATACGACCATCCCGCATGAGGTTCTGGGCAAGTACGAGAGCTCTTTGGTGATGCTCAAGCCGGCCTCCGAGGGTACGGGAGTTATCGCGGGGGGTGCAGTGCGCGCGGTTCTGGATCTCGCAGGGGTAAGAGACGTGCTGACCAAGGCGCTTGGTTCGACGAACGCCGTAAACCTGGTGCGGGCTACTGAGCAGGGTTTGAAGGACCTCCGCTCCAAGGCCGCCATCGAGCAGACGCGGGGAGTGAAGATCACGTCATGAGTCCGCTAAAGGTTACACAGACGAGGAGCGTTATCGGCTCCCTAGGGAAGCACAAGAAGACGGTGAAGGCTCTGGGCCTCAAGCGCATCCGGGATTCTCGGGTGCATGGAGACACTCCGCAGGTGCGCGGTATGATCCAGAAGGTCAGGCACCTGGTAAAGGTCGAGGAGGTGGACGAGTAAATGAGGCTGAACGAACTCTCTCCGGCCCCCGGTTCGACGAAGTCGCGCAAGCGGATCGGTCGGGGTATAGGCTCTAGGCAAGGCAAGACCAGCGGGCGCGGCCACAAGGGCGCCGGTGCCCGCTCGGGCTCGCAGGTGTACCTGAACTACGAGGGCGGCCAGATGCCGCTGCAACGGCGGCTGCCGCGCCTGAAGGGTATGGCTCGCGGACGTCACACCGTCGCCAACCCGAAGGTATACGCGCCGGTCAACATCGGGGAGCTCGCGGAGTTCTCGGGCGATGAGATCGGGGTCGAGGAGCTCAAGGCGGTCGGTGTAGTCCGCAAGAAGCAGGAGCTGGTCAAGATTCTCGGGGACGGGGAGATTGGTCGTGCCGTCACGGTGCGGGCGCATGCGTTCTCGAAGTCGGCGAGGGAGAAGATAGAGGCCGCAGGCGGAAGCGTCGAGGTCTTGGAGAGGTAGCCAATGCTCAAAGCACTTGGAAATGCGTGGCGCGTCCCGGAGCTCAGGCAAAAGCTGATGTTCACGGCGGTGATCATAATGTTGTATCGCCTCGGGTGCTTCGTGCCGCTTCCTGGCGTCAACCGGGAGGCTCTCGGTCAGGGTCTCGATACGAGCGGGAACGCGATCACTGGTCTCTTCGGGGTGTTTACCGGTGGGGCGTTCAACAACCTGAGCGTGTTCGCGCTCGGGATCATGCCGTACATCACAGCCTCTATCGTCATGCAGCTTATGACGGTTGCGGTCCCGAAGTTGCAGGCGCTTGCCAAAGAAGGCGAGACGGGGCAGCAGAAGATCACACAGTACACCCGCTTCTTTACCCTTGGTCTGGCGCTATTGCAGTCCTTCGCGATGCTCTTGTTCTTCCGCAGCGGACAGGTATTCCCGGGTGTCATGACCGAGGCGACGATAATCGACAGTTATTTAATCGTCATAACGCTTACGGCGGGGACGATGCTCATTATGTGGCTCGGGGAGCTTATCTCCCAGCGTGGTCTCGGGAACGGTATCTCGCTGATAATTTCGGCAGCTATTCTGGCGTCGGCGCCCAGCGCGATACAGGGACTTTGGGAGAGCGGGAACGTTCTGAACATAGTGGTCCTGGCGGTGCTGGCGGTTCTGATCATCGCGGCGATCGTCTTCGTTAACGAGGGGCAGCGCCGCATCCCGATCACTTACGCCAAGAGGCAGGTGGGGAGGCGCATGAGCCAGGGTGGGACGACTTACCTGCCTCTGAAGGTGAACATGGCCGGGGTTATCCCAATTATCTTCGCTTCATCGCTACTTATCTTCCCGGTCATCCTCGCGCAGTTTGCCGGGAACGACCCAAACACTATCCTGGGACAGGTAGCGAACTTCTTCGCGCCGGGGGCCGCGCCGTATCTGGTCCTGTACGCCTTGCTGGTGCTGATGTTCACGTACTTCTACACGGCGGTGCAGTTCAACCCGATCGAGCACGCGGATAACCTCAAGAAGAGCGGCGGGTATATTCCCGGCATACGTCCGGGGCAGCCAACGGCTGTGTACCTGAACACGGTGCTCACCAGGATCACGCTCTTCGGGGCGTTCTTCCTGGCGGCGGTGGCGGTCTTGCCTTACTTCATCACCGACGCTCTTGGCCTGGGAACTCAGATCTTCCTGGGCGGTACTTCGATGTTGATCGTAGTAGGTGTCTCGCTGGATACGGTGCGGCAGTTGGAGAGTCAGCTGATGATGCGTAACTACGAAGGGTTTATGAAAGGGAGGAGGCAGCGGTGAGGATTATCATCTTTGGGCCGCAAGGGGCAGGCAAGGGCACTCAGGCGGGGAAGTTGGTCGAGGAGACCGGCGCCGCGCACATCGCTACCGGAGATCTAGTGCGCGAGGAGATAAAGAAGGGCTCCGAGCTTGGGGAGAAGATACAGGAGTACAACGACAAGGGCGAGCTCGTTCCCGACGAGATCATCATCGAGATGACCAAGCCTCACCTCGATAAGCATGATGGTTGGATCCTGGACGGATTCCCGCGCAATCAGGCTCAGGCCAAGGCGCTCGACGAAGCCCTCGAAGAGATAGACGAGAAGGTCGACAGGGTAATCGCTCTGGAGGCGTCGGACGAGGACCTGGTCAAGCGGCTCTCGGGCCGCAGGCAGAGCGAGGCGACCGGCAAGACCTACCACATCGAGCATGACCCGCCGCCGGAGGATAGCGATGAGGACGCGGGGCCGTTTGTCCAGCGCGACGACGACACCGAAGAGGCTATCCGCAAACGCCTCGAGACCTACCACGAAGAGACCGAGCCCCTCAAGGACTACTACGAGGAGCAAGGGATTTTGGTCACCGTGGACGCTTCGCAGGGTATTGACGAGGTGACCAAGGAAGTGATGAAGGCCGTGGGAGAAGACAAGTAAGCCTTGATCATCCGTAAGAGCAAGAGCGAGCTGGAAACGATGCGCGAGGGCGGCAAGATCACCGCCGCCTGCCTGAATCTGCTCGCGGAGAATGCCCGTGCAGGTGTCACCACCGGAGAGTTGGACCGATTGGCCGAGGAGTTTATCTACGAGCACGGCGGGAAGCCCGAGTTCAAGGGCGTTCCGGGTCCTCCGGGCTTCGCGGCCTTTCCGGCTTCTATCTGCGCGTCGCCTAACTCGATGATCGTGCATGGCATACCGGGCTCCTACCGCTTGAAAGAAGGCGACGTGATCTCTCTGGACGTAGGCGTCCGCTATGACGGTTTCGTGACTGACTCCGCTACGACTGTCGCGGTGGGGGAAGTGCCGCCGGACACTAAAGGATTACTTGATACTACGCAGCAGTGCCTCGCGGCGGCTACGGATCAAATGAGGGTAGGGAAGAGACTGGGGGACGTAGGGCACGCGATACAGTCCCTGGCTGAGGCGCGGGGATACGGGGTCGTGCGGGACCTCGTCTCACATGGCGTGGGCCGCAAAATGCACGAGGATCCCCAGATACCGAACTATGGGAGGCCCGGGAGTGGGCCGCGTCTCTTGCCCGGCATGACCTTCGCGATAGAGCCCATGATCACGTTGGGAAGCTACGGTATCTATGTCAGCGAGCGGGACGGGTGGTCTATCTACACCGACGACGACTCCCTAGCGGCCCACTACGAGCACACCATCGCCGTCACGGAAGATGGCCCATGGGTGCTGACAGAGTTCGCGGGAGAGTTTAGGGGTAGGAGTTAAGCGGCGTGCATGATAGAATATTCGTTTGGCTCCGGCCGTTTCGTACTACTGTCGTACTATCATAATTTGTGAGAGCAGGGGAGGTCCTTGGCTAAAGAAGATGTCATAGAGGTAGAGGGCACGATCACTGAGGCGTTGCCCAATACGCAGTTTCGGGTGGAGCTCGATAACGGGCACAACGTTTTGGCCCATATCTCGGGAAGGATGCGGATGAACTACATCCGGATTTTGCCGGGAGACAAGGTCAAGGTGGAGCTTAGCCCCTATGACCTCGACCGGGGACGTATCACTTACAGGTTCAGGTAAAGAGAAGCGAGGATTGAGATGAAGGTAAGGGCGAGCGTCAAAGCTTTGTGTGACAAGTGCAAGGTAGTACGCAGGCGCGGGGTCTTGCGGGTCATATGTGAGAACCCCCGGCACAAGCAGAGGCAGGGCTAGAGTATGGCGCGAATAGCGGGCGTGGATCTGCCGCGCGAGAAGAGGGTCGAGATCGGGCTGACTTACGTCTTCGGGATAGGGCGCTCGACGTCCAAGAGGATCCTGGCGGAGACCGGTGTGGACCCGAACACGAAGGTCCGTGACCTGGCCGAAGGCGAGGTCGCACAGATAAGGACCTACGTGGACCAGAACATCGAGGTCGAGGGCGACCTGAGACGAGACACGAACGAGAACATTCGGCGGCTGATAGACATCGGCTCTTACCGGGGCATCCGGCATCGCCGCGGGCTCCCGGTGCGCGGGCAGCGCACGAAGACCAACGCCCGCCAGCGTAAGGGTCCGAAGCCGTCCATAGGTGGAAGGAAGAAAAAGTAGATGGGTAGGCAACGTCAGCAGCAGCGCAGGGGGGGCGCCAGTAGGGCGCGCCGTAAGGTACGTAGGAACGTAACGACCGGCGTGGTGCATATAAAGAGTTCGTTCAACAACACCATCGTCAGCGTCACCGACCAGGAGGGCAACGTCATAGCCTGGGAGTCGGCGGGGGCCTTGGGCTTCAAGGGGAGCCGGAAGAGTACTCCCTATGCGGCTCAGATGACGGCCGAGAGTTGCGCGAACAAAGCCATGGATCAGGGCGTCAAGCGGGTGGATATCGAGGTCAAGGGCCACGGTTCGGGGCGTGACATGGCTGCGAGAACCTTCCAGAGCATGGGGCTAGAGGTGCTGGGAATACGGGATGTCACCGGCCAACCGCACAATGGATGCCGTCCGACGAAGCGGCGTAGGGGGTAGCGGGTATGGCGCGTTACACGGGACCGAAGGGCAGGCGGGATCGGCGAGCTGGGGTGATGCTCTCCAACATGAAGAAGAATCCCCTGGAGAGGAAGCCCTATCCGCCGGGCGAGCATGGTAGGGGCAGGCAGCGGCAGACGGAGTACGGTATGCGGCTCCTCGAGAAGCAGAAGGCGCGTTGGTATTACGGTGTCTCCGAGAAGCAGTTCAGCCGCGCTTACAACAGGGCGACCCGGATGCAGGGTGTTACCGGCGAAAACCTTCTGCGGCTCATGGAGCTTCGGATGGACAACGTCGTGTTCAGGATGGGGTTTGCTACCAGCCGGCCGCAGGCGCGGCAGATCGTGGTGCATGGACACTTCTTCCTCAATGGTCGCAAGCACGATATCCCGTCGGCGATAGTGAAGCCGGGGGATGTGATCATGGTGCGGGAGAAGAGCCGGCAGTTGGAGCCGATAGTGAACGCGGTGGAGAACGTCGTTTCGGTGCCGCCATGGCTGGAGGCTGACCACGACAACTTCACGGGCCGCGTCTTGCACACGCCTGAGCGAGCCGAGATCGATACACCGGTAGAGGAGCAGTTAATCATCGAGTTCTACAGCCGCTAGCACTCAAGCCAGGCGGAGAGGCTCATTTAGAGTAGGTGGTTTTTTGACGATGTTAGACATAGCGCCGCCCCGCTTCAGGGTCGAAGAAGAAGAGGAACGACGCGGCCGGTTCGTGGCTGAGCCCTTGCCACGTGGGCTCGGGCATACTCTGGGCAACTCTCTGCGCAGGGTGATGCTCTCGGGCCTCGAAGGGGCCGCGGCGACGAAGGTCAGGATAGAGGGCGTCAGCCACGAGTTCTCGACGATCCCCGGTGTAAAAGAGGATGTCGTGGACATCATCCTCAATATCAAGGATCTGAAGTTCAGGCTGGAGCGCGACGAGCCGATAGAGCTGGAGATAACGAAGACCGGCCCCGGTGAGGTGACGACGGCGGATATTCAGATCAAGGCCGACGTAGAGGTCGTGGATGAGGGCGCTTATATAGCGAGCGTCTCCGAGGGCGGGACGTTGGAGATGCGGCTGACGATCGAGAAGGGCCAGGGGTACGTCCGGGCCGAGCAGAACAAGAGCGACGCCGATCCCATAGGGGTCATCTCGATAGACTCTTTGTTCTCACCCGTCCAACGCGTGAACTATAGTGTTTCGGAGACGCGCGCGGGTGCCAGGACCAACCTCGATTCCCTCTCCATCGAGGTGTTTACTGATGGGAGGCTCCGCCCTCGACAGGCTCTGCAAGAGGCCGCGCGGCAGCTTATGGATATCCTCGGGCTGTTTACGAACGGCTACGAGGGGCCGCGGACGGAGGTCCGGAGCCGGGTTGGACGCAGCGTTATTAACGATGAGAGGCCGGTCGAGGACCTGGAGCTTACGGTTCGCTCGTACAATTGCCTCAAGCGCGAGGGCGTGGATACTATCGGGCAGCTTGCGACTATGACCGAGGAAGAGCTAATGAACATCCGCAACCTCGGGATGAAGAGCGTGGATGAGATTCGCTCGAAGCTCATCGAGTACGGATATGCATTGGAGAGTGAGGGGCTGTGAGACATGCCAAGAGGGGGCGCAAGCTCAACCGCGAAGCCGCGCATCGCAAGTCGATGTTCGCCACAATGGCCGGACAGGTTATCCAGCACGGACGCATAAAGACCACGGGGCCGAAGGCCAAGGAGATCCGGGGTGTAGTGGACAAGCTCATTACCCTCGCCAAGAGAGACGATCTCCACGCCAGGCGCCAGGCGGCGGCGTTCCTCAAGGACAAGACCGTCGTGAGAAGGCTCTTCGAGGACGTCGCACCGGGCCTCGACGACAGGAACTCGGGCTACACTCGTATCCTCAAGCTCGGCCCGCGCCTCGGCGACGGCGCGGAAGCAGTCTACCTGGAGTTGGTCAATCACTCCATCACGGAGTAGTTTTTAGAGCGAATAGCTGTCAGCCATGAGCTTTCAGCACAACAGAATGACGTTGCGGGGGATTCGTCGTGGCGGGTCCCCTTTCACGTGCTCCGGGGGCTGCTGCGAGGCCCCGGCCAGGTCCTTGTAGTGAAGTATGCCGGGCTTGTGGAGTATGAGGGTACAAACTTCGCGGGTTGGGCCTCCCAGCCGGGTTTCAGGACGGTTGAAGGGACCCTGGTTGATGCTTTGAGTACTATACTCCGCCAGCCGGTGAACCTGATCGTGGCCGGACGCACCGATGCTGGAGTGCACGCCTCCGGACAGGTCGTTTCCTTCAGGGCCGAAACGGGGCTTTCTCCTGCTTCGATCTCGTACAGAGCAACGGCCGTACTGCCGGAGGACCTGGCGCTACGCTGCTGCCTCGCTGTTAGGGAGGACTTCGACGCGCGTAGGGACGCGAGAAGCCGCAGCTATGAGTATCGGATAATCAACGGGTCCATCCGCTCCCCGCTGCAGCGACGGCAAACTACTTACGTCGCCCGCGAATTGGACTTCGACCTTCTGCGGGAGTCGGCCCATCTTATAAAGGGCGTCCACGACTTCCGGGCCTTCACCCCGGCGAAGAGCCGTCATGTCCGCTTTATTCGGGACGTGCAGGAGTCTTCGTGGGAGCCGTACGGAGGGCTTCTCGTCTACAGGATCTCCGCGAACTCCTTCCTGTACGGGATGGTGCGCGCCCTAGTCGGCACGATGCTGGAAGTGGCACAGCGAAAGCGCAAACTCGTAGACTTTGGCCGCTTGCTCGATGGTGGCGAAAGAAGCGAGGCTGGCCCTGCGGCTACAGCCCGGGGCCTCACGCTGGTGAATGTTGGCTACGAAGACCTCGACTTTCAAGGAGAGAGATGAACCGCGACGACCTGAGGGAATTGCTCGTCCAGGTAGATTCTTAGGTCGAGGGGCTCTTCGCGCCGCCGGACCCGGCGCGGGAGAGGTCCCTTCGGCGGTCACGCGAGGTTGGGTTGCCGGAGATAGACTTCTCTCCGAACGAGGCAAGGCTGCTGTGACTTCTCGCTGAGATAGCGGGTGCGAGGCGCGTTCTGGAGATCCACGAGTTTAACGAGCAGATAGCGATGGATCTTCGGCTCTCTACGCTAGTTTTGCCTCTTATCCGAGGACGGGTGGATGAGCTTGCTATCGCGTGGGTTGTGGGGTCGTGAACTCTGTTGGATCGGGGGATGTATGCTACTATTTGACACGTTTGCAATCGAGCTTAATATCAATTGCGGAGGAAAATGAAGAGTTACATGGCGCGTCCGGCGCAGGTCGAGCGCAAATGGCATATTGTTGACGCCGAGGGGCAGACTCTCGGGCGTCTGGCGTCGGAGATCGCACGCGTTCTGCGGGGCAAGAACAAGCCGCAGTACACGCCGCACATCGATACGGGAGATTTCGTGGTCGTGGTGAACGCCGAGAAGGTGGTCGTCACGGGTAGGAAGGCGGAGCAGAAGGTGTACCGCCGGCATACGGGGTATCCGGGTGGCTTGAGAGAGACGAGCTACGAGGTGATGATGGAGCGCAAGCCGACGGAGGTTCTGCGTAAGGCGGTCAAGGGGATGATGCCGAGGACCCGTCTGGGGCGGAAGCAGTTTACGAAGTTGAAGCTATACGCTGGCCCCGAGCATCCGCATGAAGCCCAGAATCCACAGCCCTACGAGATGAGGTAGAGATGGCGCAAGCTTTATACACAGGAACGGGCCGGCGCAAGACGGCGGTCGCGCGGGTGCGGATAGTGCCGGGGGACGGCAAGATCACCGTGAATGGCCGGGACTACGCGGAGTATTTCCCCCGCCCGAACTACCAGACAAGCGTGAGCGCGCCTTTGAGGCTCCTGGAGGTCGACACTCGCTATGACGTGGTCGCCCGGGTCGAGGGTGGAGGTCCCACGGGACAGGCGGAGGCCATCCGGCACGGCATAGCGCGCGCCCTGGCCGAGGAGTCTCAGGAGGCCCGCGGTGAATTAAAGGTCGCGGGTTACCTTACGCGGGATGCCCGCGCGGTGGAGCGCAAGAAGTACGGCCTGAAGAAGGCCCGCAAGCGCCCGCAGTTCTCCAAGCGCTAAAGACGCGGTACGGCACCGACTATTCGAGGCGAGCCCCCTCTACCGCCAGCGCCTTGCAGGCGCGGTGGAGGGGGCTCGTCGGGTGTGCAGGAGGTAATTTGGCAGAGGGACAGAGGATCCAGTTCGGCACCGATGGGGTGCGCGGGGTCGCCAACGAAGGCTTGAAACCGGAGGATGCTCTCTCTTTAGGTCTGGCTGCGGCGCGCCTGTTTGGTGGTCCGCTCGTGCTTGGGCGTGACACTCGTCTCTCCAGCGGAATGCTCTCCGCAGCCCTCGCAGCCGGTGCGTCGAGCGGAGGCGCCCGCGTCCTGGACGTCGGGGTGCTACCGACGCCAGGAGTGGCGGCGCTGGCCGGAAGACTCAGGGCCTCGCTGGCGGCCGTAGTGAGCGCCTCCCACAACCCCTACCCGGACAACGGCATCAAGTTCCTCTCCGGAGAGGGCCGCAAACTCCCTGACGCGCATGAAAGAGATATAGAGAGGCTGGCCGGTGAGGGCTCCGCTAGCTCTGCTAGTTTTGTTAGGCCAACGGGTAGCGGGGTCGGTGTGGTGGAGTCGGTTTCTGACGCTGCCGGGCTGTATGCGGAGACTGTACTCTCGCGCCTGCGGCCGCAAGCGGAGGGCACGAAGGTGCTCCTGGACTGTGCGAACGGGGCTGCTTATGAGGTCGCGCCGCTGGCCTTTGAGGATCTTGGCGTGGAGCTTTCGGTAGTTGGAGATACGCCGACGGGAACTAACATCAACGAGGGTGTAGGCTCGACACATGTAGAGAAGCTGGATGTTGCGGGACACGACGTGGCCTTCGCCTTTGATGGGGATGCGGATCGGGTCCTTGCGGTAGATGAGAAGGGGCGGGTTGTGGACGGGGATAGGATCATCGCCATCCTCGCGCGTGACCTCTTGGAGAGAGGTACTCTACGAGGCGGAGTCGTGGTTACGGTGATGAGCAACCTCGGGTTCTTCAAGGCGATGGATGGGTTGGGTGTTACTTACGAGGTAACTCCGGTTGGGGATCGGCACGTCGCGGAGGCAATGACAAAGCGGGGGGCGTCCTTGGGGGGTGAGCAGTCGGGACATGTGATCTTCTCGGAGTACGCGACGACCGGGGATGGTCTCGTGACGGCGCTCGCTCTTCTGGACGTCATGGTACGCAGTGGTAAGCCTCTGTCGGAGCTTGCGCGGGTGATGGAGGTTTATCCGCAGACCCTCATAAACGTCCGCGTCGAAGACCGGAGCATCGCGGAGAGCGCCACTGTGAAGGAGAGCGTCGGTCAGGCGGAGAGGCGGCTTGGCTCGGAGGGCCGCATACTGCTGAGGCCAAGCGGGACGGAGCCGTTGGTAAGGGTAATGGTCGAGCATGAGGATGAGGCGGTGTGCCGCGAGGTCTGCGAGGAGGTCGCGGCGGTTGTCTCTTCAAGCTCGCCGCGAAGTGTTTCGGGGGTGCGGATATCGTGAGGTTTATAGGGTGTTCGCTGGCTTGGCGACCGGGTGAGGCGGGCGAGCGGCCGAGTTGTCTGGTGGTGATGGACGAGCGGGGGAGCATTGTCGCCAACTCGTTCGCCACTGGCGCGGGGGAGATCTCCTCCGTCGTCGAGGGTTATGCGGAGGGACGGCGAGGTGTGGTGATGGGCGTGGATGCCCCGCTCTCGGTCCCGAACGAACGCGGCACGCGCAGGATAGAGCGCGTACTCAGCAAGCTCTCTCTGCCCGCGTACTCGGCGAGCCGCAAGATGTTCGGCGGTGAGACCTTCGCCGAGGAGCTTCTGGCGTCCCTCGAAGGGGTCGGCGTCGAGTACACGGATTACCCTTTCCGCAAGGTACGCGGCCAACGGACGGTTACCGAGGTAGACTCGGTCGCTACGCTCAAGGTGCTCCTCTTTGAGCGTGGTGGACAGGCCGACGGTAATGGCCGGGACGGCGATGACGACGACCTCGCCGGGGTGTTGCGGGGCCTCCCGGAACCGAAGCTTCGCAAGGGGAACAAAGAGGCACGGGCGGGGGCCTTGAAGAGTGCTGTGGACGTTCTGTGGAACACACCGGGGCTGCGGTTGAGGACGGGGAATCTCTCGGCTGACCTGTCGGCGGAGGAGAACGTGGACCTCTCGAAGATAGACATAGACTCTTCGCTCTCGCACGCGGAACTGGATCGGGTGGCGAGCCTCGTCGAGGGGACGCTCGCGGCATACGCCGCTCACAGACATTGGAAGGGGCGGGATGGCTCTATCGTGGTCGGGACCGGATACGAGGGCTTCGTCCTCCTACCTGCCGCGGGTGACCTGTACGAGCACATCGCCGAGGAGTGTCGCGCCGCCGGTGTTCCGTACGTCTAGAAAGGAAGGCTCTTGAGGTGGGGCTGAAGGTACGTATTATTCCTTGTCTGGACGTGGACGCGGGCAGGGTCGTCAAGGGGACCAGGTTCAAGGACTTGAGGGATGCGGGCGACCCGGTCGAGCTCGCCGCCCTCTACGACCGGGAGGGGGCCGATGAGATCGTGTTCTACGATATAACCGCCTCGCATGAGGATCGCGATACCGCCACCACTCTCGCCCGCCGCGCCGCCGAAGAGGTCTTTATCCCCTATACAATTGGTGGCGGCGTCCGGACGGTGCAGGACATGCGCGCCATGCTGCGCGCCGGGGCCGACAAGGTATCCATAAACAGCGCCGCCGTCCGCACACCGGACCTTATCAACGAGGGCGCCGAGCGCTTCGGAAGTCAGTGCGTAGTTCTGAGCGTAGATGTGAAGCGCGCGGAGAGCGGCAAGCCGAGCGGCAAGCCAAATGGCAAGCCGGGCTGGGAGGTCTACCTGAACGGCGGTCGGTTGAACACGGAGATGGATGCAGTGGAGTGGCTCGTGGAGGGAGAGAGGCGGGGGGCGGGGGAGTTCGTGTTGAACAGCATGGATTCTGACGGAACCGAGAGTGGGTACGACCTCGACCTGATCTCCGAGGTAGCCTCGAAGACGGGGTTGCCGATCATTGCCTCCGGGGGAGCGGGGCACCCGGGTCACATGGTCTCCGCGGTCAGGGCCGGAGCGAGTGCTGTGCTGGCCGCGAGCATCTTCCACTTCGGAGAGTACAGCATCGCGGAGGTCAAAGAGGCGTTAGGCGAGGCCGGAGTCCCGGTTCGCTGATGAAAGTTTCGGAGATGACAGGGAAGATACACTTCGATGACAACGGTCTCGTCCCCGTGGTCGCCCAGGACGCTGATACGGGCGAGGTCCTGATGCTCGCCTACGCGAACCGGGAGGCCGTCGAGAAGAGCATCGAGACAGGTGAGGCCTTTTACTATTCCCGGTCTCGCGGGGAGCTCTGGCGCAAGGGGGAGACCAGCGGCAACACCCAAAGAGTCGT
>CADCVE010000103.1 GCA_902806065.1 uncultured Rubrobacteraceae bacterium
TTTGGGAGCGCGTGCTGATGGTCGAGGCTCACGGGGTCCGGCAAGAATGGGCCGTTCGTGGTCCGGCGCCGCCGGATAGCTTCGAAGATCTCCAAACCTTCTCCTATCGCATCCGCCAACACGTCCGTATAAAGGAGACCATACGGCGGCGACCCGGTACCGTACGATGGGTCTAAACGCGTCCGCGCAACGGAGTCTTTCACAAGCGAGCCGCCATCGAGAGTTATAGCACACGCTCCTTTCCCAAACGCTTCCAACGCGCCGCGCGCGCCGCACCGGCGTCCCCACCACTCTTTCTCTTCTCGTCCTTCGGACGCGCGGGCCAAACGCCGTAGGCGATAAGACGGGCGGGCACGTCACGCAGAACGGGCACGCGCAGGAGGAGGCGCAAGAAGCGTGACAACTCGAACGGCTCGTCCTTGTCGAGCGCGTCCGCGACGACGTGGCGCTGGGCGAGGTTCTGGGCGGCCTGTATTACACGCACCGCCCACCTCCGGCGGAGCTGTACGGATCTCAAGTGACGTACCCGAACCTCCCCTTCGAGAAGCGGGCGTGCGAGCACGTTCGCCGCCACCAGCGCGTCCTGAATGGCGAGGTTGATCCCCACCCCGCCCACCGGCGAGATAACGTGCGCCGCATCACCCAGGAGCAAAAGCCCCGGCACATACCATCGCCGCAGACAATCCGACTCCACCGAGAGCAGCGAACCCTGCCCCCAATCCTGGAGTGCCGAGACCCTACCCGCCAGTTCCGGAGCCATCTCCGCCACCGACCGCCTGAGCGCCGGGAGCCCCTCCTCCTTGAGACGCGCATAGTGACCCTTGGGAATGATATAGCCGGCCTGCCAGTACTCGGAGTGGTCCATCAGAACCAGCAAGCTACCCCGTCCAAACCGGAAAACCGCGCCCGCCTCCTCGGGGTCGCTCTCCTCTCGCGGCAGGTTGAACCAGAAGACGTCCATCGGCGGCGAGCCACCCACCTTATCCGCTTCGAGCCCGGCCAGCTTGCGCAGCCGCGAAAATCTCCCATCCGTCCCGACCGTGAGCCCCGCCCGCACCTCACAATGCGTGCCATCCTCGCTCCTGTAGCGAACGCCTAGAACCCGGTCGCCCTTCCAAACCAGCTCCCTGACTCGGGCGCCCGTTGCGAGACGAAAGTTCGGGTAACGCTCTGCTTCGGCAACGACGAACTCCAGGAAACGCGCCTGCGGGAGCATCAGGACGTACGGGTAAGGAGTATTCATGCGCGAGAAGTCGGCGAACGTCTCGCGCCTCCTACCGGCCTGCAAGACGAAGCTCGTTACCTTTGTGTGCGAGAGTGCGAGAAGCTTCCCGGCAAGTCCGAGACGCGCCAGCGCCTCCAGGACCGAGGGGTTCACCGTGTTGCCCCGAAACTCGCGGTCGAAGTCCTTGTGGGCCTCCAAGAGCGTCACCCGCACCCCCCGGCGCGCCAGCAAGAGCGCCAGCATGACCCCCGCCGGCCCACCACCAACCACGCAGCAATCCGTCTCCTCGAGGACCGGAGTTCTTTCGCAACGTTCCCCGGTGGCGGTGCTTGTCGTCAATGTGAGAGTCCTCTCTGGAGACACGGAGTATTGTTGACGACTCTTGCGTCTATGGCTAAAGGTATCCGGCTCTGCCAGCAGCGACGGTTAGAGTATTTACAGGGCGTAGAGGAAACCTATGACATAGAAGACCAGGGCGGTGCAGGCAAGGGCTGCGTGGCCGGGTGTGCCGGCTCGTATGTAGGGCAGAACAACGAAGAGGATGAGGACCGGTAGGAGCGTCCAACTATAAGGCGCCTCCGAGAGGAATCCGACTAGCGCGGCGGCGGCAGAGGAGACGAAGACCGCGAAGAAGAGGGCATGATGGAGCCAGCGGAACGGCTTCGTGTCCACGACACGAAACTGGACGAGCAGGCCCAATATGAAGTTCAGGAGAAAAAGGATCGCGGCGGCGAAGAAGACCGAGGTCGCAACATGTATCAAGAGATCGAACACCCTTTACAACTCATTTGACGAAGACTATCGTTGCTAACGAATTCGCGCGGCTGCACGCCGATCCATCTAAATACCGTGCTGTACCGCATGTCTACATTGTATCGAACGCGGTACAGTAAAGTTATCCTGGCGAACGGGCGGGAGGCCGGTCGCGGCGGGAGGGACAGTAGGCATTTCTGGGAGGAGAGGCATCATGGGAGAGGTAAGCGTACGGTTTCTGGGTAGCGGCGACGCCTTCGGCAGCGGTGGGCGCTTCCAGACCTGCATCCACGTACAGACTGACGGACCGGACCCGACGCACCTGCTCGTGGACTGCGGCGCCTCCTCGCTTATCGCAATGAAGCGGTTCGGCATGGAGACCTCGACTATCGACGCCATCCTACTCTCACACCTGCACGGTGACCACTTCGGGGGGCTCCCGTTCCTCATTATGGAGGCCCATTACGTCTCGAGCCGGAGAAAGCCCTTAGTAGTAGCCGGGCCGCCGGGGCTGGAGGCCCGGACCCGCGAGGCGATGGAGGTACTGTACCCTGGCTCCTCCGAAGCACCGCGAAAGTTCGATCTTGAGTTCGTCGAGCTCGCGGGCGGAACCGCCGCCGGTATCGGGTCACTCACGGTAACACCGTACGATGTGGTGCATCCTAGCGGCGCTCCATCCTATGCGCTGCGAGTCTCTTACGAGGACAAGGTCCTCGCGTACTCCGGTGACACTATGTGGACCGAAGCTCTGGTCCAGGCAGCCAACCAGGCCGACCTCTTCATCTGCGAGTGCAACTATTGGGAGCCGGAGGGTGGTTACCACCTCGACTACGAGACCCTACTGGAACACCGGCCGGAGCTAGGGTGCCGCAGACTCGTCTTGACACACATGAGCGACGCGATGCTAAGCCGGATCCAGGACCTCGACATCGAAGGTGCCGAGGACGGCAAGAACTACGTTCTGTAGCCTGGAGCAATCTTGGCACGCCACGTCTAGGGTGAGGATGCTAAGATGCACGCTAGTCACGGACAGGCTAGAGAAGAGGCCGGAGGACCAGGTTGCGTAACGGCCACGAAGATCGCACGGCTTACATAACGGGGGTGGGTGTCGTCAGCCCCGTAGGAGTTGGACGCAAGGCGTTCTGGAGCTCGCTGCTCGCCAACGAGAGCGGGTTCGGTCCCATAACGCTCTTCGACGCGAGCGAGCACGAGGTCAGAATCGCCGCCGAGTGTACGGACTTTGATCCGCGGGACTTCATGGATCGCAAGGCCGCCCAAAGGACGGATCGCTTCGCCCAACTCGGCTTTGCCGCAGCCAGGCTCGCCCTCGAAGACGCCGGCGCCTCGGGCGAGTTGGAGAACAACGCTGAACGGGTGGGTCTCGTACTCGGGAGCGGCCTCGGCGGGGTGGCGAGCATGGAGGAGACCCAGCACACGATAGACACCAGGGGACCGATGCGAGTCAACCCATTTGCGGTGACCAAGATCATGCCGAACTCCGCCGCCGCCTACGTCGGCATCCAACTCGGTGTTCAAGGCCCCTCCTCCACGGGCGCCCTTGCCTGCGCGTGCGGCACGGACGCGATGGGGTTGGGGTATGACCTCATCCGCCGCGGCGACGCGGACGTGGTGATCTGCGGTGCCACCGAAGCAGGCATTACCCCGGTTATAGTCGCCGGTTTCGCCGCCATGCGTGCGATGAGCCGCGACAACGCCGACCCCCAGGGCGCCTGCCGCCCCTACGACCGTAACCGCTCCGGCTTTGTTATAGGAGAGGGCGCCGCGGCCGTCATCCTCGAAAGCGCGGAATCAGTTCAGCGGCGGGGCGCTGAACCCTACGCCAGGTTGACCGGCATCGGGCGCACTACCGACGCCTACAACGTCGCGGATCCAGACCCGGAGGGTCAGGGTATCCTGCGCGCCATGCGCCTGGCTCTCGAAGACGCGGGGGTGGAGGCGGAGCGCGTGGGCTACATCAATCCGCACGGTACCGGCACTGTAGCCGGCGACGGCCCCGAATCTCACGCCCTGCACGCTATCAACCCCAGCGCGATGGTCTCAGCGACGAAGTCCACTCTGGGACACTCTCTCGGGGCTACCGGGGCCATCGAGACCGCCATCTGCGCCCTGGCTCTGAAACATCAGACGGTCCCGCCGATGCGCAACCTCGAAGCCCTGGCGGAGGAATGCGCGGATCTAGACTACGTAACCGGCGAGCCGCGCCGTGCCCCAAACCTGGAAGTCGCCCTGTGCGCGAACCTCGGCGTCGGCGGGCACAACGCGGCCGTCGTCCTGGAGAAGGTCTAGGGAGGGCCGCATGCCGTCCGCGAAGGACTTGCACGATCTACCCGAGGGCATACCGGCGCCAGTGGATGACGGAGCATGCGACCACTTGCCGGGGATGCGGCTTCCCCCTATCGCCCTCCCCGCGACGTCCGGGGAGACTGTGGAGTTATCGGGCCTACCGGGGAGGACGGTGTTGTACTGCTATCCGCTTACGGGGAGGCCTGGCGAGGACTTGCCGCAAGGATGGGACGAGATACCCGGCGCGCGGGGATGTACGCCGCAGTCGTGTGCCTTTCGGGACCATTATGTGGAGTTACAGGCTTTGGGCACTCGTGTCTATGGCCTGAGTGTGCAGGATACCGGGTATCAGCGGGAGGCGGCTGAGCGACTACATCTTCCCTTCGAGCTTTTGAGCGATGAGGGTCTGGTTGTTGTAGAGGCGCTGGGGTTACCGACCTTTGAGGCTGACGGGGTGCGGCTGATCAAACGCCTGACACTCGTGATTCAGGACGGGCGAATAGAAAAGGTCTTCTACCCGGTCTTCCCTCCCAATAAGAACGCGGAAGAGGTCGTGAAGTGGCTCCAAAAAGAAGCCGCCTGACCCAATGAGCTAGCAGCGGTTCGGGGCATCCGCACCGCTAGAGAGGACGCGAGTAGTATGCAATCCGTTTCCGAGAACCTGTCAGAGAAGAGGCTCGGGGAGCTAGAGAGGATCGTAGCGCCGTACGGGAGCGCGCTGGTGGCGTTCTCCGGAGGCGTGGATTCGTCGCTCGCGCTAGCGGTCGCCGCGAGAGCGCTCCCCAGGGAGAGTGTGCTCGCCGTCACCTCCAACAACGAGACGTACCTGCCCAGCGAGTTGGAGGGGGCGGAGACGCTCGCCCGTTCTTTGGGCGTCGAGCACCTCGTGGTGAACACGCGGGAGCTGGACGACCCGAACTACGCCAGCAACCCGACGAACCGCTGCTACTTCTGCAAGAGCACGCTGTACTCGGACCTCGCCAGGCTCGCCTCGGAGAAGGGCTACGCCTGTGTGGTGGATGGAGCGAATAAGGACGATGAGGGAGATTACCGGCCCGGTAGGAGAGCCGCGAAGGAGCTTGGGGTGGTCTCGCCGCTCTCCGTGGCAGGGGTAAGCAAGGTGGAAGTGCGGGAGTTGGCAAAGTATCTGGGTCTGAGGAGTTGGGACAAGCCGGCGCTCGCGTGTCTTTCGAGCCGATTCCCTTATGGGCAGGAGATCACACCGGAGAAGCTCGCTCAGGTCGCTCGGGCCGAGGAGTTCCTGCGCTCGCGGGGCTACGCGCAAGTGCGGGTGAGGCATCACGGTGAGATCGCCCGCTTGGAGGTCGGCCCGCAGGAGATGGAGAAAGCCTTCGCCGAGCGAGAGGAGATCTCCTCCGAACTGAAGGACGCGGGCTTTCTATATGTGACGCTGGACCTCAGCGGATACGTCTCTGGCTCACTGAACGCCGCGCTCAAGCAACCCGGCAAAAAGGGCAGGAAGATACTGCCGGTGGTCGGGTAAGCTCGTGGCGGCGAACGAACCGATACTCTGGATCACGCTTCTAGTAATGCTTCTCGGGCTGCTCGGCAGCGTCCTCCCCGGCTTGCCGGGCGTGCCCCTAATCTTCGCCGCCGCCCTCGTATACGCTTACATAACCGGCTTCGAGGTCGTCGGCGCTCTCATCCTGGTTCTCCTCGGCCTCTTCGCCCTTCTCGCCTTCGTCGCCGACTTCGTGGGCACGGCCTACGGAGCGCGGCGTTTCGGGGCGAGCAACTGGGGCATGACCGGCGGCGCCATAGGAGGTCTCATCGGCACCCTGGCCGGCGCCCTGTTCTTCGGCATCGGAGCCCTGTTTGGCCTGCTAGCCGGTACCATCGGCGGCGTCTTCGCGGGAGAGTACCTCCGGCGCCGCAGACGGGCCTCTTCTGCCGGAGAACAGACACGAGTGAGGAGCGTCAGAGGCAGCAGCCGCGGAGACTGGCGAAGGACCTCGCGGGCCGCCGGTGGTGTCCTCGTCGGCTACCTCTTCAGCACCGTAGCCCAGGTAATCTTGGGACTTCTCAGCGTGATCGTATTCGTAATAGCACTGATTTATTGAGATCCGTCAACTTACGCTAATACTAGAGGGTCGGTTAGAACGGTTTAGCCACTCCACATTACCCTCCGCGGTGCGAACAGCCCCCGTGGTCGACTCTAAGCCGATAATGAGGTGTCGCCCCCTACAGAATGGCGACCCAACAAAATTGCACTCTGCTCCCCACAAAGACCGTTCAATCATTCGCAGCCGCCGTGTATTGTGCAACTTTCCACCTGTGGGCCCAGCCTTTTAAGGCCCTCGACCAGGAGACCGTAGTGCGCAAGTGCTCACGGCTGAAAGCTGTTTACTCTTCGTCGCCCTTCTCACGGAGGAAGCGTTCCAGCTCGCTAGCGAGTTCATCGCCGGACGGTAGGTGCCTTATGCCGCTCTCCGCCTGGGAATCGTAGCGCTCTTCGAGGGTACGAACGTAGGAGGTGAGGTCGGAGTCTTGCGCCACCGCGGCCGATACCTGCTGCTGGTAGTCCTCGGAGGTGCGCTCGAGCTGGGTAGTGTCGAAACCGCCACCGATCAGGTTGGATAGAGTCTGCAGTAGCGCCACGGCGGCGGGCGCGGAGGGGACACTTGGCAGGTAGTGCGGCACCGAGGCCCAGAAGCTCACCGAGGGGAGCCCCTTCTCCGCGCAGTAGCGGTGCAGTAGTCCGGTGATGCCGGTCGGACCCTCGTAGCGGGAGGCCGAGAGACCCAGGTTCTCGACGAGGGCGGGGTCCTGGGCATTCGCGGAGACCGAGACGGGGCGGGAGTGTGGTACATCGGCCAGGAGGGCGCCCATAGTAATTACCAGGCTGACGTCGAGCTCGCGGGCGAGGTCGACTACCGCCTGTGAGAACCCCCGCCACCGGAAGTTCGGCTCCGGCCCCGAGAGCAAGACCGCGCCCCGGCCACCCAGGGCCTCGATACTACCGGCCGTGGCCGCCACCTCGTTCTCAGGCCACTCGATCGTACGCGTGACGCCTTCCACCAGCTTGATCTGCGGCCGCGTGGCCTGATAATCGAAGAACTCCTCGCCATCGAAGCTCCCGAACCGCTTCGCCTCCGAAACCTCCCCGATGGTACTTACCGCCAAACTCGCCGCCTCCGCCGCATCGTTCCAGCCCGTGAACCCGGCAATGAGCACCGGGCGCTCCAGCTCCGGCCTCCACTCTAAGTTTATGTAATCGTTCATGGAGCAAGCTTACCACGCCGGACGTAACGGGCGGAGGCGGAGAGAGGACCGGAACCCGAAAGCCCCGATTCACGTGAGCAGCGGCGTTGCCGCCGGTAATGCTTTACTACTTACGCGGCAGACGGGATCACCCATCTCTTCAGGAGAAGGCTACAGAAATACTCGACCTTCGTAAAGCACTCCCCTCGCTTCAAGCTTTGATAGGTCTTTCAATCTATTGATCAACGCGGGGGTGATTCCTCTTTGGCTTTGAGCGGCACAACGCCGAGGGACCCGGAGCGGCAGTACAACCCCTTTATAGAACCGACAAGGCGACTCTGCCACGGCCGCCGGCCGGACCGGCGGTCCACTGAAGGGTTCTACAGTGTCCGTCGGTCCGCTTGCCGCCGAGTTCCTTTTACGGGGAGGTTGCGGTGTAGCTGATATTCTCAACCGAGCCTGCGGAGCGGCTGAGGAAGTACAGGTCGCCTTCGGGGCCGACCTTGAGGTCCACGGGCGACTCGTTAGAGCCGGACTTGAAAGTCACTGGGTCTTCCAGGGCAGCAGAGTCGAGCTGGCGGATCCAGCCGGTAGCGATGTCGGTGAAGAAGTAGTCGCCGACGTACTCGGCCGGGAACGGCGAGGTTGCGTCAGGAGCGGGATTGTAGAAAGCGCCTCCGGTTATGGCCTGGCCAGTGGTCTCGGAGAAGCCGTGGCGGTAAGCGAAGACCGGGCGCTCGAAGCCGGATCCGCCGTTGGGGCCCTCGTAGCGGGGCCATCCGTAGTTGGCGCCGGCCTTACCGTCGTTGATCTCCTCCCAGGTCTGCGCCCCGACGTCGTTGATGAAGATTTTGTCCGTGCCAGGCTGGACGGCGAAGGTGAAGGGGTTCCTCAAGCCTCGCGCCCAGATAGCCTTTCTTATGCCCGTGGTCTTCGTGTAGAACGGGTTGTCTGCGGGGATCGTGCCATCCTTGTTTATCCTGAGCATCTTGCCGAGGGTAGTGTTCAAGGACTGGGCGCTTTCGGGCCTGGCATTCTCGCCCACGGCCACGTAGAGCTTGCCGTCGTTGCCGAAGTGTATGGCCCGCCGTTATGGTTCATCGCCTTCAAGGGCTCGAGGCGCAACAGCTTCTTCTCGCTGCCCGCGACGGCTTTGTCCGCGTTGGTCGGGTCGGCGGTGAAGCGGACGACGCGGTTGTAGGGACGGCCCTGCCCAACCGCCTTGTGCGTGTGGTAGACGTAGACGTATCCGTTCTGGGCAAACTCGGGGTCGAAGGCGATGCCCAACAGACCGCGCTCGCCGGCGACATTGGTCTTATTGGAGAGGTCCGCGAACGGCTCGTCCAGAAGCTGACCGTCCTTCACCACGCGCAACGTACCTGCCTTCTCGGCCACGAACAACCTACCGTCAGGGGCGAACTCCATCGCCGTGGGGTTCTGCAGCCCACCGGTCAGGCGCGTCTGGTCGAAGCCCTCCGGCAACTCCCCCTCACCGTACGCGGTCCCCCCGAAGGCGATAAGCGACGCCAGCCCCGCTAAAAGGGCCAGAGTCACCAGGAGCAACCTGCTCTTGGACACCATCACATATCCAGACATCTTCCGCCCTCTCTCAAAATAGAACCGTAGCCTGCTCGAAAGGTATACGCTTCACTGCTTCCCATACGCTGCACTAATTATCGTCACGAACGGCAAAAAACTTTAGTGCACGGCGCCACTCGACGCACCACGAAGGCAGGGCCTCCTCACCAGACACCTTGGAGTTCCAAGCGCGCCTCGCAGGTTATGGGGACGAACGCGACAGGACTTTAAGCGGGCCGGCACGCCGAAATCGATAGCGGCTCGCCGGGCGCCGGACCAATCGGCGAGCCTGGCTACCCCGGCCAGGGCGAAGACACCAGCGAGTAATAGCCTAGCGAGGAGTAAAGCAGTATCCATCATCAAAACCTCCTGCTGGTTGTTGTGGTGGTATCAAGCCTCGGATCTAGTGGAGTCCTGGCACTTTCTTTGGTCGGTGGGCCTGCTCGGCGCGTGGTCCGGTCGGTGAAAGGCGCAGAACAGAGTTCCGGCAGACGACGACAAAGGGGGCACCGATCAGTACTCCCTCGCGTCAACGATCGATCCAACCAGGCCCGGCGAAGTCGCTGGCCGCCACAATGACACCTACGCTCTGCCTGCCGGTCGCGGCCCTTCGCCGCGAGGCTCAAGGCGGTGGTTCGGCCGGGCGCGGTCGAGCGGAAGACGTTAGTCGGCCGCTCGGGACCACCCGACCGAGCCGGTGTCGGCCTGGCTTCGCATGTCGCCACCGCCACCCTCCAAGGCGCCGCACAAACGAACCTAAAGCGGAGCCCGGAGATCGGACCAACTAAGAAATACTCTACACTGTTGCTAGAGCCCTCCGCAACTGCCGAATGACTTATCATAAGACAATCGCCGAGAGCTTGAACGCAAGCATAGGACGGTGAAGAACACCATAGTGCGTATCGTTGACAAGCTTGGTTTCTAGAATCGAACGCAGGCGGCGGTTTACGCCGTCAAGACCGATCTTACCGCTCGGAAACCAACAGCTCATCTCGTTGATGCACCGAAGTAGCACTAGTAGTTAGACGAAGCTCCGGTCGAGCTTCAGTGCCTCTTCGAGGCGCGCCAGGTATTCACGTTCGGGTATCTCGACGGCGCCCAAAGAAGCGAGGTGATCGTTCTGGATCTGGCAATCCAGCAGTACGTATCCTCGCTCTCTGAGGCGTTCGACGAGGTAGACGAAGCAAACCTTCGAGGCGTCGCGCATGTGAGTGAACATTGACTCGCCCATGAACGCCCCGCCCAGGGCAACGCCATAGAGGCCGCCAGCAAGCTCATCGCCGTGGTATGCCTCGACGCTATGCGCCTTGCCGGTCTCGTGCAGGGCCATGAAGCCCCTGATTATTTCCTCGCTGATCCAGGTCTCCGGACGCCGGGAGCAGGCCCGGATGACACCCTCGAAATCCCGATTTATCCACACATCGTACGTGCCCTTGCGAATAACCCGCCCCAGCGACTTCGTGACGCGCAGCGAATCCAACTCCAGCACCGAGCGAGGATCGGAGCGATAGAACTCGACCCTGCCGTACCTGTCAGCCATCGGGAAGGCGCCTGCACGATAGCAGGACTCCAGTATCTGCGGACGCAAATTCACACGCTAAAACTACCAGCAAGTCAGCTCGCAGGCCAGTCAGCAGCTTAGCTAACGGGACGCTTCCACGCAGTCCCGTCTACAATAGAGCGCTATGCAGCTACCCGACCCCAAGAGCCTCTCCGCCGCGCACACCGCCCGTACTTATACCGTAACGGCGAGTGACCTCGCACGAGCCACTGAGAGCGCCATTCAACGCCTACCCCGATGGACGCTCGTACGAGCCGGCGAAGAAGAGATCCAGGTGGTTCGTAGAACGCGCTTTCTGGGCTTTACCGATGACATAATGGTGCACCTCATGCAGGGCCGAACCGGCGCCAATATCAACACCCGGGCCAGGTTCGTCAGTGCCTCCCGCATGGGCGTCTGGGACCTCGGCCAGAACCGGCGAAACCTCGATGAGCTTTTGCTCGCTATCGACCGTGAGCTGATAGCTAACAATTAAATAGCCTTCCTTCGACGGCGGCGCTGGATGACGGCGGCTATGACCACTCCCACTACGAAGATGCCGAAGGCTGCGAGGAACAGGTTGACGTTCTGCGGCATACGGTCACCGAGGTAGGCGTAGACGAAGCAGGCCGGCGCCATGCCCGCAGTGGTAGCGAGGAGGAAGCTCCAGAACTTCATCCTCGTAAGCCCGGCGGCGTAGGAGATCGCATCGAAAGAGACCACGGGTATGAGCCGGGCGGCCAGTACCGCATACGCTCCGTACCGTGCGAACCACCGATCAGCGGCGCCGAGGCTCCGCCTGCCCACCAGAGCCTCTACCGGCACCCGGCCCACGGCGCGGGCAATACCGAAAGAAACGGCCGCGGCGAGTGCGCCGCTCACGGTACTCAGCAGCCCACCCCAGACCGGCCCGAATGCGAGCCCGTTGGCGAACCCCAGGAGAAAGGACGGCACGAACGCGGCCAACGCCTGCAACACCATCAGGGCCGCGGAGGCGACCGGCGCCCACGCGCCGTAGGAGAGGATGTAGTCCCTGAGAGCCGAAGCGTCCCCGCTTGCAAGCACCCCGGCGGCCCGGTTCACCTCGTCCCGAAAAGCCTCCGATATCAGGTACGCCGTCCCCAGAGCGCCGAGCAGCAGCACGGTTAAGAACGGACGGACCCAGCGACCTCTCCCAGCGCCGTTCACCAGCACTCGCAACGAAGTTCGATATGATTTGTGACCTCCATCTACAAAACACGATTGTATCCCTCGATATCCTGATGGCGGTATCAGGGCAACTGTCTTGGTGCCGGAGACGGTGAAGGTCCTTTTTTGAAGGTCCCGGCGCTGGGTTCGCTGAGAGGCGTTGGCGGTGGGTTAGAATTGGAGAGGTCTGTTCTCCGTATATCCTCTCCGTGCAAGTAGCGGTGCGAGACGTAGGGCGGCGATATTATTGAACGAACGTTCGTGCGAGAGCGAGAAGGGTGGTGAGAGTTGGGCATAGGCTGGCGTGAGGTTTTGGGACTTTTGATCGGGCTGGGGCTCTGCTACGTTATTCTGGACTACGCTCTGACTAATGCCCCCCAGAATCGCGAGATGGCCTCGGAGCAGACCAGCGAGGCGACCGAACAGCAGAGTACCACCTCAGAAACCCCGGACGAGAACACGAGAGCGGTAACCGTGCGCGTCACAGGCTCGGCCGGTCAGTCGTTCGGCGCTAACTACGGCAACCTGAGCTCCAGCCGCTCGGTCGAAGGAACCACGCCCGCCGAGTACGAGGCCCGGGTAAGCTCCTCCCCCGGCGACTACGTCTCTGCCACGGCGTGGAAGACAACCGGCGACAGCAGCGAGATAAGGGTGCAACTGGTGATCGACGGTACAGTAGTCAGAGACGCGGCTACCACCAAGGACTACGGGGCCACGGGCGCCAGATGGAACTCCAACGACCCTATCGAACCCGTAGCACCGCAGCCGGCCGAAACCGTGCCCGAGAAGCAGAAGCAGAAGAAGGCCGGAGAGCCCAGCGTACCCCAGCCCAAATAAGACGCGCGGCCTACCTCCCAGTTAGCGCACGGCCGGGACGATCCTACCTACCGCCTTGCCATGCAGGTCCGTAAGCGTCCCTACCCTCATCTCCGCCGGGACTTGCACGCCTCTCGCGGCGAGGACTGCAAGGGCCGCCGGTGCTATAGCCCTCCCCGCGCCATCGGAGACCTTGATGGCAAAGCCCCAAGCGGGCTCCGTGTCCGAGCTTCCCAGGCTCGCGGCGGCGAAGACGCCCTCGGCCCCGCTCTTGGCGATAAGGTCCGTGGCCTTTATGAGCCTGGTGTCGAAGCGGCCCGTTCCCGCGACCATGTAGGGGTGCGCGCGCATAGCCTCCCGGACCTTGCGGACGGCCTCCAGCAGGTCCTCGGGGAACTCTTCGGCCCCTCCAGCCCCGAAACGAGCAAAGCCCAGGGCAAGATTCTCCAGCGGCAGGGCGAAGACTGGGACGCCGCAGCCATCCCCGGCGAGCTTCACATCCCCGGGCTCGAGCCCGCAGAGCTTGGCGACGGTGCGCCGCACGAGCCTCTGGAGCGGGCCTTCGGGGTCGCGGTATTCAGCGAGGTCCCAGCCGGCGTGAGCACAGACGGCGAGCATACCGGCGTGCTTGCCGGAGCAGTTGCCGTGGATGGGGCGCGGCTCCTCGCCACCCTTGACGAGCCGGGCGGCCGTGGGGGCGTGCATCGGCGGGTGGGCGCCGCTCTGGAGATCGTCCTCGGAGAGACCGGCTTTGCGCAGGATCGAACGCACAGCCGCGAGGTGTCTGGGTTCGGCGCTGTGGGAAGCACAAGCGACCGCAAGCTCCTCGCCACTGATCCCGAATGCCTCCGCCGCCCCCGAGAAGACCAGTGGTAATCCCTGAAAGGGCTTGGCTACGGAACGCAGATGTACGTATCCAGAGGGGTCCCCTAGAGAATCCAGCGTCTCTCCATGGGCGTCACGGACAGCGTGACGGCCACGGTGGACGCTCTCCGCAAGGTCTCCGCGCCATACGGTAGCGATGGGGGCGTCGAACGGTACTTCGAGAGGCGCCGTAGAGCCGTCGTTTGCCGTGGGGTCCGGTTGCATGAGTCTTACTCCCCAGAGATGCGAATGGTGTGCACGGCGGCGAGGTCCTCGGCGACGCGCATTCGGGCCATCGCGGCCGGGAAGTCGCCGGAAGCATGGTACTCGCGGGCCTCCCGGATCAGAGCCCGCAACTCCACCAGCAGCTTCTCGTCAGGGCCGCCTACACCACCGGGACCCTCACCCCGCACGCTCGCCTCGGCCATGCCCATCACGACCTCCGCGCGCGTCCGGGTCCACATCGAGAGTATCGCGTAATCCAAATAGCCCTCGATGCGCAAGAGATGCCCGACCCTGAGCTGTAGCGAGGCTTCCGCGGCGGATGGTTCGCCGGCTGCGAGATCCTTCTCTACGGGTTCACTACTCACGGGAACCACCGCCGGATGTTGTTCGAGAGGACGCCGGCGAGTTCCTCTTCGGAGAGACCGGCGGCGTCGGCGGCGCTTAGAGTAGCGTGGAGGGTCGAGGGCAGGTCGCCGTAGGGGATATCCGAGCCGTAGCAGATGCGGGAGGCTTCCAGGGTGGAGAAGAGCACGAAGAGGTCCTTTGATTTGACGACGGAGGTCTCGAAGAGGACGTTCGGGTGGTCTTTGAAGGCGCGGGTGGCGGCCAGGAGCTCGACCATCGCGGAGTGGCCCAGGATCAAGCGCAGGTGCGGCAGCCGCTCTATGGTCGGGAGCAACGGCTCGACTATCCTCTGCATCCCGAACCCCGCGTGAACGAGCACCGGCAGGCCCGCCTCCGCCGCCATCTCCAAGAGCCGCACGAATCGCCCATCGTCAAGCTCGAACTGCTGAGAAACAGGATGGAGCTTCAAACCGCGGAAACCACGCTCGATACACCGCCCGAACTCCATCTCGTAGTCCTCATGTGGGTTGAGACGGAAGAATGGGACGAAAGACCCCGCATACTCCTCGTGGGCCGCCCAGATAGCGTCGTTCGGCCCGGAGTAGTCGTCGCGGGCGTTGGGATCGTTGAGGGGAAATACGATGGCTTTGTGGACGTTCGTGGCGTCCATTCGGGCTTTCATCCCGGCGGCGGTCATGGCGCGGCCATCCACGTCTACCCCGATATGAGCGTGAGCGTCGAAGACCAGCGTACCAGCCGGTATCTTGCTCTTCACCCACTCCCAGGGTCCGGCCATCGTCCCGGACGTAAGCGCCTCTATCGCCCCCATTTCTTGCTCCCGCGTCTTTGTGTCCAACGTAACCGCCGATCCAGTTTAGAAACCCGCTTGCTGGCCGCGTGCAATGTTAACAGGGGGCACCGGCCGCTGCTAAACTCTCCCGGACCATGAGCGGACCCGCACTTTCGCCAGGTAACTCCTTCGTCGAAGCCTTTGGCCGGGCGGCACGTCCCCTCTTCCGAAGGCTACTGCGCGCGACGCTGCCGACACTGGACGGCACGGTTGAGCTCGCGGGTCTCGAAGGCCCCGTCGAGGTCTTACGGGACCGTTTCGGGGTACCTCAGGTCTTCGCCGGGTGTGAGCGCGACCTGTTCTTCGGACAGGGCTACGTCACCGCCCAGGACCGCTTCTTTCAGATGGAGCTCGGGCGTCGCGCCGGGCACGGCCGCCTCGCGGAGTTGACCGGTGAGAGCGCCCTGGAGTTCGACCGCCTCTCACGGGCTGTGGGTCTAGGTAGGATCGCCGCCAACGCCGAGAAGGATGCCTCGACGGAGATGCGAAGCATCCTCGACGCCTACTCCGCAGGGATCAACGCCTTCCTCACCACCGAACCACTCCCCCCGGAGCTAAGGCTGCTCCTGACGCACCCCGAACCCTGGACGCCGGCCGATACCGCCGCCTGGTCCGCCGTCCTGTCCTGGAGCCTCTCGGCGAGCTGGGAGTCGGACCTCCTTAACGGAGACGCCGGGGAGCACTTCGGGGACGGGCTGCGCGCGCACATAGACCCGGGATCTAGTCCCGCCAAGGGCTCAAATGCCTGGGCCGTCTCGTCCGAACGCAGCGCTTCCGGCTCGGCGATGCTTGCCGGCGACCCACATCTCCTACTGGGCATACCGTGTCTGTGGTATGAGGTCGGGCTTTACTGCGGCCGGTACAGGGTGGTCGGGGCTTCGTTACCAGGGACTCCGGGGGTGGTGATCGGGCACAACGAAAACATAGCCTGGAGCGTTACCGCCGCCCTGACCGACGTGCAGGACCTGTACGTCGAACGCTTCGAGAAGGATAACCCGAGGTTCTACGAGCACGCGGGCAAGCGGTACGAAGCGGGTTTGCGGGAAGAGGAGATCCCGGTCCGCGGCCGCCGCGAACCGGCGACCCTGAAGGTAAGGACCACGCTACACGGCCCCGTAATTACCGACGCCATCGAGTACAGTAGTAGGGATTTGGCACTCCGCTACGTCGCCCCGGAGCCGCTGAAGCTCGTCGCTGCCGGCCTCGCCGTCAACAGGGCGCGTGATAGTGAAGAGTTCCTCGACGCGCTGGAAACCTGGACGGTGCCGAACCAAAACTTCGTCTACGCTGATCGGGCGGGGGTTGTGGGCAAGGCGCTCGCCGGTCCCGTCCCGTTGAGGAAGAACCACGAGGGGGACCGCCCGGTCCCGGGGTGGGATGGAGAGCACGAATGGGTGGGATTCGCGTCGTTCGAGGACCTGCCCAGAAGCTTCAATCCAACTGAAGGTTACGTCGCCTCTGCTAACGAGATCCCCGAAGCCGGTCCCGTACCCATCCCCGGCAACTACCTTCCCGGTTACCGCAAGAGCAGGATAGAGGCCCTGATCCGGTCCACCGGCAAGCATACCCTGGAGAGCTTCCGCGCCATGCAGAGCGACCTCTACTGCACCCCGGCCCACGTGCTCGCCGGCCGGCTCGCGAAGCTCGATCCTACGGCCAAAGTCCCCGTACGATTGCTAAGAGAGCTTGCATCGTGGGACGGGCATCTCCTCGCGGAGAGCCGTCCCGGCGCGGTGGCACGCGTCGCGCTGGAGTTGCTCCTACAGCAGGCCATGGGTGATGCAGGCCGCGTCGCCTCGTCACTCCCCACCGGCGTCAATTCCTACTTCGCGAACCTCTTACCGGTGCTTATGGAGCAGATCGAAGGTCTGCCCGAAGAGTATTTTCAGGAAGCGCTGGAGGGAGCGGTGGAGATCCTGTGCGAGTCTCTCGGCCCCGATCCGGGAGGATGGAGCTGGGGGGCGCTACACACCGCGAAATTGCAGCATCCACTGGGAATCGTAGGACCGCTGCGAGGGCTCTTGAACCGCGGGCCGTACCCTGTAGGAGGAGACTCCAACACCATCTGGCTTGGCGCGTTCCGCTCCGGCCTACCCGAAGGGTCCGGGCAGCCTTCCTTCGGTCCCATCACCACCGGGCCGAACTACCGGTTCATCGTGGATACTGCTGACTGGGACCAGGCGTGGAGCGTGATCTCCCCGGGCCAGTCCGGGCATCCGGCGAGCGCGAACTACGACGACCAGATCAAACTGTGGCAAAACGTCTATTACCGTCCAATGATCTTCGGACGTGACACAGCGAAACTAGCCGCCAAACACCAGCTCGTCCTCAATCCTGTCTAAACTACCCTCATCCTTTCTGTCGGCAAGAACCCTCCTTTAGTAATATACGCCACAAGAGCCGCCGTAAGAAAGTGTGTGCGGTCCCAACGGCTTTTCGAAGAGGAAGAGTAAATCGTGACGATCTTCAACAGCAAAAAGCTCTTTGCCGCACTGGCGGTTGGTCTTCTCGCTATCTCAGGGATTGTAGCCTGCGCCGGTACTGGCGGAGACTTTGGGGCTGGGGCCACAGACGACGAAGGTACCGGGACTACGGAAGAGGTAGCTGAGAAGGGCCGGGAGAGCACCGTACCCTCGCAGGTGAGCAACGCACCGCAGGGCAAACTCGCTATCGATTCGAAAGACGAGAGGCAGATCGTGGGCAGGAGCACCGACGTGTTCTTCGGGCGGGTGGTGGAGCAGTCGGGCTCCGAAGGGGCACCGACCACCAAGCCGGGGTTCGAGGAGCCCCAGACGCAGTACGCTGTGCAGGTGTCGGAGGTCATAAAGGGTGACGCCTCCGGCGTGCTCACTGTCAACCAGCTGGGCGGGTACGCTGACGACGGTCACCCAGACTTCCCTGAGGTCCCCGGGGGAGACTCGTTGCTGGAGCCGGGGCAGGAGTACCTGTTCGCCACCAAGTACGTCGAAGAAAAAGGCTGGTATCAGATAGTGTTGCCTGGCGCCGCCAACGTCGAGGTCGAAGACGAGGCGCAGCGCCAAGAGCTCAAGCAGAAGTTCGAGGAGGCCGAGGCGAACCAGGTCAAGGTGAGCATTCCCAGCGGCGCGCCAACCCCCGAGGAGATAGAAAAGCGCAGCTACAGACCCTGCTGGCCCGACGGGTCGAACCCTCGTGGTGCGGACCTCCCCTGCGACCCCTCCGATCCGCTCCCCCCTGGTAAATCCAAGTACTCCTCCGGTGAGCCAGGTTAGTACCGGATCGTTGCCCCCGGCCCAGTGGCACGGGAGCGAGAGAAAGAAACCATCCGGCAACCGGTGTCCCTACTTCACGGCGGTGTCTACTGCAACTCCTCCGCGTTCGAGTACTACCGGTCCCGCCCTTCGCCCCGCTCCAGGGTGAGCGTGGAGACGCGGGGGCCATCCACGTTCTTTACGCGCAGGGTGACGTCTTCGGCCTCGACGACATCACCGGGCTCGGGCGGGCGACCGAGAGCACCGAGGATGTAGCCTCCTATGGTATCGAAGTCCTCGTGGGGGAGGTCGAGGCGAAAGTACTGGTTGACCTCCGTGATGGGGATGCGGCCATCTATAGCGTAGGTGTCGTTGCCTAAAGGTTCGATGGCGGCCTCATCTTCGTCGAACTCGTCCTGGATCTCGCCGACTATCTCTTCGAGGATGTCCTCTATCGTGACCAGGCCCTCGACGCTGCCCCACTCGTCTATGACTATGGCCATCTGCAACTTGCGCTTCTGGAACTCGCGCAGGATCTCCTCTATCCGCTTGGTCTCGGGGACGACGAGGCAGTCACGGATGAGGGACTTGAGATCAAAGCTCTCCCCGTCTTCCTTGGCGGCCCGGAAGAGGTCCTTGACGTGTACCGCGCCGAGGACATGGTCGAAGTCGTCCTCGTAGACCGGGTAGCGGGTGTAGCGGCCGAACGCGGCGCTCTCGACCAGTTCTTCGAGGGGCGCGTCACACGGCAGGGCCTCTATGTCCGGTCTCGGCACCATCACCTCCCGCGCAACCGTGTCACCAAAGTCGAAGACGTTGTTCAGGAACTCGCGCTCGTGCGGGTCGAGCACCCCGGAGGAGGTAGAAGAGGAGATCATGATCCGCAACTCCTCCTCGGAGTGGGCCTCCATCTCCTCGCCGAGACGGACCCCCCACGGCCGCAGCACGAAGTTCGTCGAGGCATTTACCAACCATACTACCGGCCGGAAGAGCAACGTCAGGAGCCTCAGCGGACGGCTGACCCACATCGCCGTCTGCTCGGCGCGCTGGATGGAGAAGTACTTGGGTGCCTGCTCCCCGAAGACCAGGTGCGCGTAAGTTATGACCGCGAACCCCAGGACCACCGAGATCACCTCGATAACCCTCTCATTGCCGATTCCTAGAGCTTCAAGCCCCGGAGCAATAAGGGCCGACACCGCCGGCTCCCCAACCCAGCCCAGAGCAAGCGATGCGATGGTAATACCTACCTGGCAAACGGAGAGGTAAGTATCGAGGTCGCGCAGGACGTTGTGTACTACCCTTGCCCGGGCGCTACCCTCTTGCTCGAGTTGCACGATGCGCGACTCTCGCACCCGGACGAGCGCGAACTCCGCCGCCACGAAAAAGCCGTTCAAGACGATCAGGACGAGCGCGGCGAAGAGGTTGATCCACGTAAAAAGTGGCTCTTCCAAAGCTAAAACATCACCCCGGAGAGGTCCCGGCGAACGCTCGCTAAATGACTGGTATCAAGATCGCTCTTCACGTACGGCCTGAATTATACCCTAGCGGCCCGACACTCTACACGCGCCCCCTTAGAAGACCCTGAAGCACCTGGTTATACAAAGCCCGTCGAGCCGCTACACTGACCTGACTCTACATCCAGAGACGACGACAACCGCGAGTGAGAAGGAGCCAGAGCCATGAACCACAAATCCTTGCCGGACGGTAAACCGTGAGGGTACTTGTTGCCGGTGCGAACGGCCAGGTCGGCAAGCACATCGTCAGAATTTTGGCGGAGGAGGGCCACGAGGTACGGGCCATGATCCGGTCAGAAGACCAGGCGCCCACACTACGCGACCTCGGCGCGGAACCTATAGTAGCCGACCTCGAGAAGGACGTCACCCACACCGCCGAGGGCTGTGACGCCGTAATATTCTCCGCTGGCGGCGGCCCCGGAAGCGGCGCGGAGAAAAAGGAGACCATAGACCGGGGTGGAGCCGAGAAACTTGTCGAAGCAGCCAGGGAACACGGCGCGCGGCGCTACATCATGGTAAGCGCGATGGGCGCCGCCGACCCGGAGTCCGGTCCCGAGGCGATGCAACCCTACCTCCTCGCCAAAGCCCGGGCAGACCAGACACTCGCGGAGAGCGGGCTCGACTACACCATCATCCGCCCGGGGAGCCTCACGGACGAGAATGGGACCGGCATGGTGGAGGCCGCCCCTTCACTCGGTAAGCGTGGTGAGATACCGCGCGAAGACACGGCCCGTATCATCGTCGCGGCGCTGGAGAGAGAGAACACCTTCGGCAAGACCTTCGAGGTACTCTCGGGTGACACCCGGATAGAGGAAGCTATCGATCGCTTATAGCTGTCAGTCCTCAGCC
>CADCVE010000104.1 GCA_902806065.1 uncultured Rubrobacteraceae bacterium
TTGTGGGGGAGGGGGGGTGGGGGGGGGCGCTCGCGATGTGCATGGCCGACCACGTGGCGATGCTGGAGAACTCTTATCTCTCAGTCATAGCGCCCGAGGCGTGCGCTTCGATCATCTTCCGGGATGGGAGCCGGGCGGCGGAGGCGGCGGAGGCCATGAAGATCACCGCCAGAGACCTCATGGCGCATGGGATCATCGACGAGATCCTACCCGAACCCCTGGGCGGCGCCCATAACGAACCCGAGGCCGCGACCGCCGCCGTCGGTGAAGCCGTCAAGAAGGCGCTCTTCAGGATGCGTGACGTAGACCCCGGCACCCTCGTCAAGGCGCGCTACGAACGGTACCGCAGGATCGGGACTCACATCGCCGAGGGCACACCCGCGTAGGGAACGTCAGACCGGCTTTCATCGTCCACCTTCCCCCGTCGAGCACCCACCCTCTCCTGCCCCGTACCGGACGACCGTCGCGGGGCCGGGTATTCGATTCCGCTACAGGTTCTTGAAGAACCTTGCTATTGGCAGGTGGACGTAGCCGGCCTTCTCGTACGTGCGCCGCGCCGCAGCATGCCCGGGGTCTCCTCCCGTCTCGACCATCGCTATCGTCATCCCGGCGTCTTTGAGCCTGTCGAGCGCGAACTCGGTCAGGGCGGTCCCGATGCCATCACCCTGGTAGTCGGGGTCGACAGCAAGCATGGAGATCTCACCCATGCTTCTCTCAGGATGATGAAGCTCGACCGCCACGAAGCCGACGACAACGTTTGTACTTACCTCAGCGACCCACACTCGCCTCTTTTTCGCAGCGCAGACGTCCTCTACCGCTCGCCGCTGATCTTCTCGCCAGTCTGGATGCTGTCGCCGGAAAATCTCGGAACCCAACGCCTGCTCAAGAGACGCGAAGACCGGGGCCCACGCCCGTAGCGAGAGGCCAACCACCGCCTCGACGTCGCGATCGTCGAAAGGACGAATTTGCGGCTGGATAGCTTCACCCCCTGACACCAAACCTATTCGTCCAGCACGTTCACACTTACCCGAAGAAGGTCTCGGCGGCGCGGTAGAGTTCGTCGGGGACGGTCTTGGTCTCCTCGGTCGCTTCGTTCAGGGATACGGTGACGATCTCGCTCCCGCGCAGGGCGACCATCTGGCCCCACTCGCCGTTCTTGACGGCTTCCGCCGCCCGCAGACCGTAACGCGTAGAGAGGATGCGATCGTAGGCGGTCGGGGTGCCGCCGCGTTGCAGGTGGCCGAGGACGACGTGGCGGGTGTCTATGCCGGTGCGTTCCTTTATCTCACCGGCGAGCGTCGCGCCGATGCCGCCAAGCCTGGCGTGGCCGAACTCGTCCTTCTCGGCGTTCTGGGTGATGTAGTCCTCGTCCAAGACTACGCCTTCGCTGACCGCGATGACGCCCCACTTCTCGCCTCTCTCGGCGCGGGCTTTGAAGATGTTTGCTATCTCGTCCAAGTCCGGCTCGACTTCGGGGATGAGGGTGACGTTTGCCGCGCCTGCTACGCCTGCGCCCCAGGTGATCCAACCGGCGTTCCGACCCATGATCTCGACTACGAGTATCCTCTCGTGGCTTTTGGCCGTTGTCCTTACCCGGTCTATGGCATCGGTGGCGATGGAGACGGCCGTATCGTATCCGAAGGTGGTGTCGGTAGCCGAGAGGTCGTTGTCTATGGTCTTGGGGCAACCGACGACCTGCACGCCGAAGTCGTCGTAGAGACGCCTTGCTACGCCTAGAGTATCGTCGCCGCCGACGGCGACGAGGGCGTCCACGCCGTATTCCTTCATGTTCTCGACTACCTTCTCGGCGTCGCCCTCGTTTTTGTAAGGGTTGGTGCGGGAGGAGCCGAGGATGGTCCCTCCCTCCTGGAGGATGTAGCGCGCATCGTCCACGGTGAGGGGCCTTGTGCTGTCGTCTTCTCTCTGCAGGAGGCCGCGCCAGCCGCGTTTGATGCCAAGTACCTCGTAACCATAGTCGTTGACGCAGCGCATGGTTACGGCCCGGATCACGCCGTTCAACCCCGGCGCGTCCCCGCCTCCTGTCAGAATCCCAACCCGGTTTACCTCGGCCATCTGCTCCTCCTTCTCTGAGCGTGCGAGAGGGGTCAGTCTAGCAAACCCGCCGCTTCGCGCGCCGCTTCCCTGCGGCGTGGGAGAAAGTTCCCGAAAGAGTCGGGAAACCGCCCGATGCGGCGGGAAAGTTCCACGCTGTAGAGTGTTTGTAACGTTGAAAGGTGGCCTGGAGATCAGGCGGCGAGAAGAAAGGAGAGTGGATTATGTCTAGAGAGAGTTGGGTCCGTCGTGGAGGACCGGCGGCGATGGTGGGCGGTGCGCTCTACTTCTGCGCCTTTGGCGCAGCCTACCTGATCTACAGCCTGTTCGCCGAGCAGGCGCAGGGGACGTTCTTCGGGGAGCACGCCTTTATACATATCCTGGATGTGGCGATGTTCGCGCTGCTGCTGGTTGGGGCCGTCGGGGTCTACCTCCGCCAGTCGGACCGGATCGGGAAGGTGGGCAAGGCCGGATTCTACGCGGTTCTCGCCGGTTTCGGGCTCTCAGTGGTCGGTGGGCTGACTATCATCGTGGTCGGGCTTGCGGTGAGCGACGAGGCTACGCTCGGGGTGCTGGACGTGATCACGCATCCCCTCGCCCACGTCTTGTACGCGATAGGGTCGCTGGTCTTCGGGATCGCCACCTTCCGGGCAGGCATATTGCCTCGCGGTGGTGCGCTGCTCATGGCCGTCGGCCCGATCTGGCTCTTCGCGTCGTTCATGATCGGCCTCGGCGATACCGTGCTGCCTATATTGGTGCCCGTCGCCGTTACCGCGCTGGGTTGGATGTGGCTCGGCTACGCACTGCACTCCGAGAGGAAAGAAACCTCCGTGGAGCCCGAGCCCGCCGTCTAGTAGCAGACGCGAAACTACCGGAGCGGCGTGAGGTCTGCGCCGCTCCGGATCACAGTCGAACGCCGTCCGAAACAGCAACTAGAAAGGAATCGTCATGAACGACCGAACTTTAGGGACCATCGCCATGATCTGCGCCCCGGCGCTGCTGGTGGAGGGGATACTGGTGCAAGGTCGCGAGAACGCCGTCATCACCGGTATTGCGAGCATGATCTTCATGCTCGGTTGGATCTGCGCGAACATGGGAATGCGCCGCATGCACGCGGCCGGGACCGACAAATGGGGCTGGGCCGTGCTGCTCATCCAACTCGTCGGCCTCGTGCTGGCGTTCTCGTTTGGCTTCTTCGAAGCGACGGGCCTGCTCGGTTGGGACAGCATAATCTTCAACGTTACGGACGCCGCCTGGCCACTGAGCATGTTGTGGATGCTGGTGGTCGGCGTCACCGTGATCGTGGCGAAGCGGCTCACCGGCTGGCGGCGTTTCGTCCCGGTCCTCTGCCCCCTCTGGCTCTTACTGGCATTGGGCGGCGGAGCAGTCCTTGGCGACGCGGGTGGCTACATCGGCCTCGCGTGGTCGGCGGTCACCTGGGCCCTGCTCGGCTACATCGTCCGCGAGAGCCGGGAGCAGGTCGGCGCGACGCCCGAACCCGCCGTCTAGTAAGCCGGGCGAGGAGGGGCGCGAGGGCCGCGCCTCTCCTCGCCTGCGGATAGAATGCGGGGAGACGAAAGATGCGGATTGCAGTGAAAGATACCGTGAAAGGACGAGAGGCGGAGGCTCGGATCTCCGCTGGGCTCGCCGCCAGGCTTGCGTGGTCGCTGTGGGCGACCATCATGGCCGTTGGAGTGGCCTCGCTGATCCTGCGCTACCTGAACGGCTCCGCGTTGACTGCGGCGCTCGAAGGTGCGGAATATCTCGCAGAGATCCTGTGGTGGGACGTACTCGTCCCGGCCGCCATCCCGGCCTACGCGACGATCGGCGCCGTAGTTGCCTCGCGCCGCCCGGAGAACGCCATCGGCTGGCTGTGCCTGGCCCTGGCGGCGCTGGTCGCTGTTCAGGAAGCCGGCTGGGAGTACACCGCCCGCGCGTTCGAGGCGGTCCCCGGCTCGCTCCCCGCCGGGATGCCCGTAGCTTGGTTCTCCTATGTCCTGAACCCGCTCATGCTGGTTCCGTTCGTCCTGATACTGCTCCTTTTCCCCGACGGTCGGCCCCCCTCGCGCCGCTGGCGTCCCGTGGCGTGGGCGGTAGTGGCGGGGGCCGGCCTCGTAGCACTCTCCGCGGCCGTCGGTCCCGTCGTCAGCGCCGGCCTTCGAACCGAGCTCCCCAATCCCGTTGGGATCGAAGGTCTAGGAGGCGTCGTCGGCTTCGTGGAGACCGCGTGGTTCCCCGCCCTGGCGGTCTTGCTCCTCGCCTCTATCGCTTCAATCTTCTTTCGGTGGCGGCGGTCGGGCGGTGTCGAGCGGCTGCAGTTGAAGTGGCTTGCCTTCGTGGGGGCCGTCGTCGGGGCTGCCGTGCTCTGCGGGATAGCGAGCGCCGTGGTCTCCGGCTTCTCCTACCCGACCACGCTCCTTTTCGGCGTTGGCATCGCAGGCATCACCACGGGTATTCCGCTCGCCATCGGTGTCGCCGTCCTCCGCTACCGCCTCTACGAGATAGACTTCGTCGTGAACCGGACGCTGGTCTACGGTTCTTTGACCGCCTGCGTCGTTAGTATCTACGTCCTCGTTGTAGGCTACCTGGGGGCGACGTTCCGGACGGAAGATAACCTCCCCATCTCGCTCGTGGCGACCGGTATCGTCGCCGTCCTCTTCGCGCCTCTGCGTGACCGTCTCCAGAGGTCCGTGAACCGTCTGATGTACGGCGAGCGCGACGAGCCTTACGCGGTGCTCTCGCGACTGGGACAACGCCTGGAGGCTACCCTTGCCCCGGAGGCCGCGCTGCCCGCGATAGTCGAGACCGTCGCCGGGGCGCTCAAGGCGCCGCACGTGGAGGTCCTGCTCCGCAGGAACGGCGGCTTCGAGACCGCCGCCCAACATGGGAAGCCCTCCGGCGGTGAGCCGCTAGTGTTGCCGCTCGCCTACCAGAACGAGACGGTTGGACGCCTCGTGGTCTCTCCTCGCGCCGGAGATGAGCCCTTTGCCCCCGCCGATCGCCGGCTTTTAGAGGATCTCGCCCGCCAGGCCGGGGTCGCCCTCTACGCCGTCCAGCTTACCGACGACCTGCGACGCTCGCGCGAGAGGCTCGTCACGGCGCGGGAGGAGGAGCGGCGTCGCCTGCGTCGGGATCTCCACGACGGCGTCGGACCGCGGCTGGCGGCACTGACTCTCAAGATCGAGACCGCCCGCAACAAGCTCGCCCAAGACCCGGCCGCCGACGCCCTGCTCTCCGACCTCGCCGAACGCGCCCGTGCCGCCATCACCGACGTGCGCGGGGCGGTCCACGACCTGCGCCCACCAGCGCTCGACGAGCTGGGCCTCGTACCCGCCCTGCGCGAGACTGCCGCTCAGTACGCAGGGACCGGTCTGAAGGTCTCGGTCGAGGCGCCAGCGGCCCTGCCGCCGCTACCCGCCGCCGTCGAGGTCGCCGCCTACCGGATAGCCCAGGAGGCTCTGACCAACGTCGTGCGCCACGCCGAGGCACGCTCCTGCGTCGTGCGCTTCGGCCTCGACCGGGAAGCCGGGTCGCTGCGCCTGGAGATCGAAGACGACGGCCGAGGGCTCGCCGCCGACCGCGGGACCGGTGTTGGCCTCTCCTCCATGCGAGAGCGGGCGGAGGAGTTGGGCGGGACCTGTGCCGTTGAGCCATCCCAGGCGGATGGGACTCGCGTGCATGCCGAGCTGCCGGGCGTGCTGGAGGTGGGCGAGTGAGACCTATACGGGTGTTGATCGCCGACGATCATCCGCTCTTTCGGGATGGGATGCATGGCCTCTTGGACTCGGTGGAGGAGACCGAGGTGGTGGGGGAGGCGGCGACCGGGGAGGAGGCGGTGTCCCAGGCGCTGGAGCTGTTGCCAGAGGTGGTTCTCATGGACATAAACATGCCAGGTATGAGCGGTATCGCGGCGACTCGCGGCATCCTGGACCAGGAGCCGAACATCGGCATTCTCGTCGTTACGATGCTCGAAGACGACGATTCGGTCTTCGCGGCGATGCGGGCCGGCGCTCAGGGTTATCTCCTGAAAGGGGCCGGTCAGGAGGAGATCCTGCGGGCCATCCGGGCCGTCGCCAACGGCGAGGCCATCTTCGGCCCCGGTGTCGCCCGGCGGGTCATGCATCTCTTCGCCGCCGAGAAGCCCGAAGCGCCGCAAGCATTCCCGCAGCTTACCGACCGGGAGCGCGAGGTGCTCGCCCTTATCGCGAGGGGACAGGGGAACGCCGATATCTCCGCGACACTCTCCCTCAGCCTCAAGACCGTCCAGAACCACGTCTCGAACATCCTCCGCAAGCTCCGGGTCGCCGACCGCACGCAGGCCGCCATCCGTGCCCGTGAGGCCGGTCTTGGCGGGGACGGTTCCTAACGCGATCCGAAAAAAACGTCGCCCGATGCCCTAGAATCCCACGCATGATCCGCATCTTGTTTGTCTGCATGGGGAATATCTGCCGCTCGCCGCTCGCCCAGGGCGTCTTCGAGAGGGCCGTTCGACGCGAGGGGCTCGACGCCGAGATAGAGGCCGACTCCGCCGGAACCCACGGCTTCTACCACGAGGGCCAGGCGCCGGACCCGCGGGCGCAAAGGAGCGCGGCGCGGCGCGGTATAGATTTGTCTTCCCAGCGGGCGCGGCGGCTCTCACCCGAGGACTGCCGCTCGTTCGACTACATCCTGACGATGGACGAGGAGAACTACCAGAAGGTCGCGGCTCTCTGTCGCGAGGCTCACCACGATGGGCGCGGCGCGGAGGTCCGGCCCTTTCTGGACTACGCCCCGGAGCGCCCGGAACGGGAGGTTCCCGACCCGTACTATGGGGAATTGGATGGCTTCGAGTTGTCGATGGACCTCGCCGAGGCCGCCTCCGAAGGGCTCCTGAAAGATATCCGGGAGAAGCGCCTGGGTGGCTGAGAAGATCATCGCCGGCGGCGTGGAGACGGCGCTCGGGCAGCGGCTCCTCAACACTCGTCCTCTGGGTGGCGGGTGCATCGGGGAGGTATATCGGGCGGAGCTCTCGGATGGCTCGCCCGTGGTCGCCAAGGTAGATCGAACCGGCGAATCGCACCTAAAACGCGAGGCGTACATGCTTCGCTACCTCCGAGAGAACAGCGAGTTGCCCGTCCCGGAGGTCTACCATTCCTCCGGGGATCTGCTCCTGATGCAGTTCGTGGAGGGTGGTGGCGACTTCTCCAGGGCCGAGACGCACGCCGCCGAGCTTCTGGCGGCGTTACATGGCATAACAGCCGACGCCTATGGCCACGAGCGGGACACGCTCATCGGTAGCCTCTCGCAGCCGAACTCGTGGACAGCCTTGTGGGTCGAGTTCTTCCGGGACCATCGGCTGCTGTATTCGGCCCGCGTTGGAAGCGAGGCGGGGCGGCTGCCGTTGGATCTTCGTGCCCGGATCGACAAGCTCGCCGAAAACCTCGACGAGATTTTGAACGAGCCCGAGCGTCCTTCGCTGATACATGGCGACGTGTGGAGCGGGAACGTTCTCGCGCAGGATAAAAAGATAACCGCCTTCCTCGACCCGGCCATCTATCACGCCGACCGCGAGATAGAACTGGCCTACATCTCCCTGTTCAACTCCTTCGGCGAGCATTTCTTCCGGCACTACGCGGAGTTGCGGGAGATACGGCCCGGCTTCTTCGAGGAGCGGCGCTACCTCTATAGTCTCTACCCCTTGCTCATACACGTTTACTACTTCGGCGGGCACTACGTGGGATCGGTGGAGCGCACGCTCGGCCGACTGGGTTTTTGATCCACCTCGCCGAGGGCGCCTGTGTCGAGGGAGACTATCCACAACGAGCCTTTCGAGGTCTACCCGCGGATGGTCGTGGACGCCATGCTCGCCGCCGACGCCTTCGGTCGGCAGCGGTGGGCCGTCCTTGAAGGAGAGGCGCGCCTGCCCGCCGTGGCAGACTGATACAAGAATACGGCTGAGAGCAATGTGTGGTGGCGTTCGCTGCTACTGAAACTCGGGTTCTGGCCTACCTTAGCGTTTGTATGGGTCGTGGTCGGCGTATAACGTCATCTCTTCTGCGATCATTTCCTTCTCCGACGAGATGAATTGCTCGATGGCGCGTCGGAATTGCGGGTGGCGGATCTCGTGCGCGCTATACGTCAGGGATGGGAGAAAGCCGCGTGAGATCTTGTGCTCACCCTGTGCACCTGCTTCGAAGAGCGCGATGCCGCGCTCGATGGCGAACTCTATCGCCTGGTAATAGCAAAGCTCGAAGTGCAGGTTGCGCACCCCACCACGGCCCGCCGCGCCCCAGTAGCGACCGTACAACGTCTGACCCTTGAAGAAGTTGAGCGCGCCTGCGACCGGTCGTTTCGTAAGCGCGTCACGCGCGAAGACGAGCAGGATACGGTCGCCCATCGTCCGGAAGACCTCGGTAAAGAACGCCCCGGTGAGGTATGGGCTGCCCCATTTTCTATCCAGCGTACTGATATAGAACCGATACATGATGCTCGCGTGCTCCGGGGAGAGCGCCGCCCCTGTAAGGTGCTCGATCTCCAGCCCCTCATCCCCGAGTTGGCGGCGCTCGCGGGCGATCTGGCGCCGACGTTTGCTCACCATCGCGTCCAGGTAGTCGGAAAATTCACCATAGCCGCGGTTGCGCCAGTGGAACTGCACGGAGTGACGCACCGCGAACCCGCGCCCTGCAAAATCGTCGAGCTCTCGCTCGGGTAGGAAGAGCGCGTGCGACGAGCTGACGCGGTGCTCGTCGCCGAGCCTCTTGGCCGCGTCGAGCAGGGCGCTCGTCACCGCCCGGCGGTCACTAACGTCCGGCCTCATTAGGAGCTTCGGGCCGGTCGCGGGTGTGAACGGCACGGCGGCGGTGAGCTTGGGGTAGTAAGGGACTCCGTACTCGTGGTACGCCCGCGCCCACTCCCAATCGAAGATGTACTCGCCAAAGCTATCCGTCTTGAGGTAGATGCAAAGCGCGCCGAGGACGCCTCCTGCTTTGTCTCTGCAAACTAAGTAGATCGGCGACCACCCGCTCCCTCTGCCGACGCTACCCGAGCGTTCGAGCGCGCGCAGGAACTCGAAGTCGAAGAATGGGAAATCCGGCGGCTCCAGCGCACGCCACGCCGCTACCTCCACACGCTCTATACTGGAGAACCGCTCGACCCGCATCGCGTCAGCGCCCTTCCTGCTTCGCCGAACCGGTAAACAAGAGCCGGTTGAGTTTCGGGTAGAACTTCGCGATCCACACCGGGACTCCCCACGCGCCCTGCCGCGGTGCCCGCGTGCATGTTCTTATGGCTGGAAAAGAGATGTTCCAGCGTATCCTTTCGAGGACACGCCTCTCGTGGAACTCTTGACGACACCAGGTGACACAACGGTCGAAGTGCTCGACCCTGGTCCCCGACGTGCGCCTGTGAGATCCGGCATGCACATGCGAACCTGAGAGCACACAAGCGTGCGAGGCTTCGATAACGAGCTTCGAGGTACGGGACCCGCTCTCCGTGACTTGATGCAAAAGCAATGGTCGTTCTGTAGAGGAAACCGTAAATTACTCCTGTTCAGTGTCACGGTGACGAATATTCTACTTGCACTCGTCCCCGGCTTGCCTTGCTCTGGGCGGTTGCGAATCCGCAACTGCGAGCCATCCCGGCCGGGCTCTAGCTCCTCTTCAACAGGATACGTCTTCCCAGGGTGAGGACGAGTCTGTCTTCGAGGGTGGCGAGGACCGGGTCGGGGATTCCCTTGCGGGCGCCTGCTAACCGGAGCCCTTCTCCAGCGTATGCGGCGGCGAGCGCCGAGAGCGCCCCAAGTACAGCGCCGGAGTTTCCGTGTCGCCCCTCCGAGGCGAACAGAGTCGCGCCGACTAGGGCGCCGGAGAGCAGACGTCCGATCAGGGCGGGGGCGGAGGTGCGAGCCGGAATGAAGGGTGTCTTGTCGGCGATCATCTCTCCGACTGCGAGTAGGGTCAGCAGGCCGGATATCTTCGGCGAGCCTAGAACGGGGAGGTCGGGCGCGTGGAGGTCGCCGCGCTGGACGGACCTGGCAAGCAGGGCGGGGGCGGACATGGAGCGCAGACCGGCGATGGCGCCGAGGCCGAGCGTCGTGAGCGTCGCGGGTGTGACCTTGAACTCGACGCGCGAGCGGCGGCGCCCGAAGAGGCTAGGCAAGCGCGCTCCAGACTTCGATCTTGGTCTTGACGTGACGTATTACCTCGTCGGTGAACTCCCGCGTCCCGGTGGAGCCGCCTAACTCCGCGGTCCTTATTCCGTCCAGCACGCTCTCGAAGGTAGCCTCGTAGATCGCGCGTGAGGCCCGGTCGGCCTCCTCTTCATGGAAGAAGGTAAGGAGGGCGGCGCCCGCGAGGATCATGGCCATCGGGTTGGCGACGTTCTTGCCCTCCAGAGACGGCGCGGTACCGTGCGGGGCCTCGGACATTACGGTCTCCGGGTTCTCGTCCTCATTCAGCGCGATGAGCAGTGACTCCGCGCCCGCTATGGAACCGAACATCTGCAACACCATATCCGACATGCAATCGCCGTCGCGGTTGAGGGTCGGGATGACCAGCGGCTCGCCGTAGGTCGAGAGCAGCAGAGCATAGGTCGCGTCTATGAGTTGGGGGTCGTAGCGAATATCTTTGTTGTTCGCGGCGGCCCGGTCCATCTCTTCTTTGAGCATTCCTTCGTAGACGGGTGAGACCGTCCATTTGGGTCCTCCAAAGACCTTGGCGCGCATCTTGCGAGCCTGGACAAATGCGAACTCCGAGACCTGACGACAGACTCTGCGAGAGATGTGCTCGGTTCGGTAAGCGACCTCGTCGAGGCCCTCGCCTTCGCGCCACTCCTTCGCCCCGTAGGCGTCATCCACGGCCATCCGCACCACGGAGATCGGCGCATGGAAGCCCATCAGCGGGTTGACGCCAGGGATGCGCCGTCCCGTGCGCACGATCACCGTACCGTTGATGCCACTACGTAGGATGGCGTTCGGGGAGCCCAAAGACCCCGTCTCCGGCGTGACTGTCGCGGCCTTTATGCCGAAGCCGGACTCCTTCATTGCGGCGGCGGCTTCGTCTACGACCGTGTTGTTCGTCTTCTGGCGGTTCTCCAGCGACAGGTCGTACCGTTTCAGCTCCAGGTCCAGGCCCGTCACCGAAGGGTCCAGAACTCGCAGGGCCTCCTCCAGGAGTTCCTGGCCGGTCTGGTCGCCCTCCATGACGATGATGGTCTTTCGATCCACACTTATCTCCTCTTGAACGCTCCAATAGAGTCTCCAGATGCAAGTATACGACCGGGCGAGAGACCTGGCGTATGATCTAAAATACGCTGATGGCAAGATCGGGTCACTGTGGCAATTATCCTGAAGGGTAGGAGGCAGTGAAGTGACGCATTTTCGGCTCGAAAGCAGCCGGCTCCTGGAGGTAGAGCTCCGGAACGAGCGGGTGATGACGCGGGCGGGCGCGATGGTCGCCTACGACGGCCAGATCAAGTTCGAAAAGTCCATCCTCGGCGGTGAGGGCCTCTTCGGCGCCTTGAAACGCAGGGTAGGTGGCGAGGGCTTCGACCTCATGACCACGAGCGGCACCGGACGAGTGTACATAGCCCAGAATGCCGCCGAGATCCTGCTGGTACCCCTCCAGAATGAGAAGATCTTTATCGAAAGTAGCAGCCTCCTGGCCTTCGACGACGGCATGAGGAGTAACACGGTCTTCGCCGGCCTACGGGGCGCATCCTCCGGTCAGGGACTCTTTACCACCACGGTCGAGGGTACCGGTAACGTCGCGGCAATCTCGGACGGGACTGCGATCTTGCTGGAGGTCACGCCCTCCGAGCCGCTCTTCGTGGACCCGGATGCGTTTATCGGGTTCAAGGGCAACATCCGCCAGGAGTTCGTCTTCGACGTGAACTGGAAGACCATGATCGGCCAGTCCTCCGGCGAGAGCTACCAGCTAAAGTTCACCGGGCAGGGCCTCGTATACATCCAGCCTAGCGAGCGCAGGTAAAGGAGGGAGTATGCCGCAGTACTCGCTTATAAACAGCAAGATGCTCTCTATCAAGCTACACGGCGAAGAGGTCTACGCCAAACGAGGGTCCATGATCGCGTACACCGGGCAGGTCGATTTCGCCCCGTCCTCCTCGGGCTCCGAGGGTTTGGGTGGCCGGGCAATGCGCAGCGTAACCGGCGAGCAGATGTCGCTGATGAGCGCCCGTGGGACCGGCGAGGTGCTGTATGCCTTCTACGGGTTGCACGTCACGCTGATACAGCTCTCCGGGGAGACGTTCTTCGCCGAGAGCGAGAGCCTCCTCGCCTACGACGGCCGCCTGCGGAGCGGGACGCAGTTCATGGGCAGCGGGGGGATGCAGGGTATGCTACGGGGCGCCGCCACGGGCAGCGGCCTCTTTACCACGACCCTCGAAGGGGCCGGGGAGTTGGCTATCGTCTCCGACGGGGACTCCTTTGCCCTGGACGTAACGCACGACCGGCCCATCTTCGTCGACCCGCAGGCGTACATCGGGCACCGGGGACAGCTCCAGTCCAACATCGTCACCGACGTCGGGTGGAAGAGCTTCGTCGGCCAGTCCTCCGGCGAGAGCTACCAGCTAAAGTTCACGGGCCTCGGCACCGTGTACATCCAGGCTGCCGAGCGCGGCGGCAACCGGTGATCCTCAACCACCAAACCCTCCCCGCCAATGGCAACATCAACCCTTACGCCTTCTGCATCGACGTGACCGGCGAGATGCTGATTCGTAAAGGAAAGATGATCGCCTACTACGGCTCCCTGCGCTTCGAAGCTCTGGGCGCCGGCCCCTTCGAGGTGCTCGTCAACGAGGTGCTCAACTCCCCGCTCCAGGCCCGGAACTTTGTCGTGGTAACAGGTCGAGGCAAGCTCATTCTCGGCGACCGCGGCCACAACCTCGCCTCCTACGACCTCGAAGACGGCAGCCTCACCATCCGGAGCGAGAATGTGCTTGGCTTCCAGCCCTCGCTCGCGTGCCACGAGTCCATCATCCCCGGCTACCTCACCCTCCTCGGCACCGGCAGCTTCGTCGCCTCCTCCAACGGCCCGGTGCATTTCCTCGAACCGCCGGTGAAGGTGGATGAAGACGCCTTGCTGGGGTGGGCGGACATGCCTGCCCCGTCGTACCGCTACGACTACAACTATGTGCGCGGGGCTTTGAGGACGGTAGGGGCGTTGGTCAAAGGGTGGGGGACTGGCGAGGAGAAGCAGTTGGATTTCAGTGGCAACGGGACCGTGTTGATACAGGCCAGCGAACGTGGAGTACAGCGATGATCTACAACGCCCAGAACCTGCCCGTGAACGGTAACATCAACTCTTACTCCTTCTGTATGGACGTCACGGGCGAGATGTTTATCCAGAAGGGGAAGATGGTCGCCTACTACGGCGCCCTCAAATTCGAGTCCCTGAGCGCCGGCGCCTACGACGTGCTGGTAAAAGAATCCTTCAACTCACCGCTCTACATGAAGAACTTCGTCGTGGTAACGGGCCGGGGCAAGCTCATCCTCGGAGACCGTGGAAACCACATAGCCTCCTATGACCTCGAAGATGGCAATTTGACCGTCAGGAGCACCAACGTCCTCGGCTTCGAGCCGTCCTTGATCTGCCAGGAATCCACCGTCCCCGGGTACCTCACTCTTCTCGGCACCGGCAAGTTCCTCGCCTCCTCGAACGGCGCCGTCCACTTCCTGGAACCACCCGTGCGCGTAGACGAGGACGCCCTACTTGGCTGGGCGGACATGCCCTCGCCTTCGTACCGCTATGACTACAGCTACATGCGCGGCATGTCCGGGATGATAAGGTCCTTTGTGAGCAACCGGAGCAGCGGCGAGGAGAAGCAGCTCGACTTCACCGGCCAGGGTACCATCCTGATCCAATCCTCAGAGACGGGGCTCGTCGGGAGTACCAACCTCGAAACTATCGTCTCCCAGACTTCCAGCCTCCAGCAGCACGAGCTTCAGCAGCTCTCCACCCACCTCCAAGGCCTGATGCAGAACCGCTAACCGAACCCTCGCCGCCCCGGTGTTTAGATAGCGCCCGTCTGAGAACTCAGTCAAGAGACAGAGAAGGGATCCGGCGTAGAAGCTCCCCGATCCCCTCGTGCCCCGGCGTCTCCGAGATGAGTCCTCCGGCCTCCCCAACGAGTGAGACGACCGCGGGCGCGGCGCTCGCAAGCGTACAGGGCGTAGCCACCCGCGAGAGCCAGCACACGTCGTTCGCGCCATCACCGATGCCGACAGCCCCGGCGGCCCGCTCTCCAAGGAGCGCCTCCAGCGCGGTCCACTTGTCTGCCCGTCTACCCGTCAGATATACCTTTCGCCCGTCCCTAAAAACACGCAGCGTCGGGTCGAGGCTGAGAGCAAGGTCGCCGAGACGAACGAGCAGGGTTTCGGCCTCCACCGGCGTCTCCGCCCGCGCCACCAGACAAGCCTCGAAGTCCTCCTGCCAGGTGAGCGGAGACTGGCCCGACATCGCGTCTTCGAGCGACCGCCGCAACTCCGTCCAGGAGCGTTCGGGTTCCAGAGGGTAATGTTGTCCCGGTGGGCCGAGGAGAGCGCCGTCCTCCAGCACGACGCCGGAGACGGCGACACCACGCCGCGCGAGGCCATCTACCACGGGCTGTGTCCCATGCCAGGAGCGGGCAGTGGCGAGGGTAATGTCGTAGTAGTAGCTAGCATGCAGGCTGGCGAGTGCTTCGGCGGTCGCGGTGGCGAGGTACGCGGAGCGGGTGCGGCCAGGAACCTCGATGGCGTCCGGGAGAGCTTGGAGGTGGAGAAGAGTGTAGTCGAGGTCGAGGACGAGGGCGCGTTGCGGCCGCACGAAGGCTAGTCCTGCATCCTGGCTGCGGCGACGGCGCCCCACGCGGCGACTTCCTGGCGGTCGTAGGAGATTGGAACACCGCGCAGACGGCACAGGTGGAGCACGGGTGCGAGGGAATGCGTTGCCTCTGCCTCGCTTTCACGGAGGAGGACTTCGCGGGGGGAGCGGTTGATGAGGGCGCGAACTACCTCGTTTACGTGCAGGCGCCAACCGGGAGGGGGAGAGGGGGAAGGCGGAGCCGGGAGACTCTCGCCCGTTGTTTTCGCGACCGTTTCTCCCTCGGCCATCCAGGCTTCTATGTAGGAGGGGCGAAGGAGGTGATTGGGGAAGCGGTAGACGCGGAACATGCCACCGTTCGCGGCGGCGAAGCCGCGGGAGAAGCCCAGGGTTTCAGGGGCGGTGAACAGGGAGGAGGGGACGAAGCGATCAGCCTGTACGGCGGAGAAATGTGCGACGCCAAGGGGGTCGCAGAGGACGGCGAGGTGCGGGCCTTCTTCGTTCGTGAAGTCGGGGTAGCCAGCGGAGATCCAGCGTTCGTATGATCTTCGTAGTTCCCGGGCGACGCCGCCACCGCTCGTCCACCCGTCCACGAAGACGATCGGTCTCCCGGGATGGTTCGCGAGTGCGGCTGAGAGCGCGGCCACGTCCCACCCGAGGCCGTCGAAGAGGGAGAGTGCCGCGAGTGGGACTTTTGCACCGAAGCGGCGCTGCAGGGACCGCGCCAGCAGCGCCCCGACCGGCACGCCGGCTCGCAGGATGGCAATCAGGAGCGGCGGCGAGCTGACGGAGGCGGCGACTTTATCGGTGAGTGCTTCGACCATGCCCGTTACGGCGGGCTTCTCACGGACGATGGAGTCGAGGAGTAGCTTCTCGAAGACAGTGTCCAGGCGCGGCTCGGGGGAGGGTTTGGACCAGCGCCGCCAGCCCATTACTTCCGGCGCGAAGGCTTCTTCGCCGCGGAAGAGGGGGGCGTTGATCTGGTCGTAGGGGTCTATCTCTCCTGCGGGATCGGCGTAGAGGGTAAGGCTGGGCCAGGGGGCGTCGATCACGACCCCGGAACCTCGAAGGTTTCGGTCTCGACTTCCCGGGAGAGTAGCAAGTCCCGTAACCGCCCGGCAATGGCGGCGGTCGACGCTTCACCTACTAGCAAGGCTCGGGATGGGAGTGAGGTCGTCCAGTTGTAGAGGAAGTGGCGCGGGGCGGGAGGGGCGATAAGGTCCAGGCGACTGGTGACCGCACCGCCGTTCACGAGCCACGGGCTACGCGTCACGTGGCGAAAGGCAGGACGCTCGCTCGCCGGAAATGATTCCCAGACCGCCAGGGCCACGTCCACGCACTCCCCGATCGCGTACAGCCCCCCGGGACGCAAAGAGCGCCACCGACGGCTCAGGTCGTCTAGAGAGGAGTTCAAAATCTCACCCGGCCGCCCGAAGGGGTTGCGGGGAGACGGGGTTGTACCATCTGGAGTCTCCTGGCCTGGGAGACACTCCTCGTTCGACAGGTCGAGGACGCGGAGCTCGATACCTAATCCGTCCATCTCCTCGTGTAAGCGCTCCCGCAAACTCACTGGCCGTCGGTCGGACAAAGTGACTACGTGGTAGCGGTCGGCGACGTTGATAATGCTCAGTAGCAGGTTCCGGAGTGTGGCGCCGGTCGTTAGCTCATCCTCCACGATCACGACCCGTGGGTAGGTGCGGCCGGAGGGCAGGGAGAGGGAGTGAACCGGGCCGTGCGAGTGAGGTTCTAGGAAGGTATGGACCTCGCCCGCGGCGTTGTTACGCACGCCCTGGCGTATGGGCTGGCGGTGTTCTCGGGTGGTGAAGCGCAGGTCCACCTCGCCCCCGAGCCGGGCGGCGAGAAACCAGGAGAGCAGGAGGGCCGACTCGGTCATCCCGATCACGAGCGTCGGGCCGGGGCAAGGGGAGAGGGAGGGAGCGGCGAGACGAGCTATCTCCTCCAGAGCCCCGGCGTCGAGCGGGGCGACCTTGCCGATGTACGGCGAGACGTAGCCGCGGCGACGTAGCGGGTTGCCGTCACGTTCGACGGCGAGAAGGCGCGTCGCCGGCAACTTTGGTTCCGAAGACGTGTCTCCGGGTAGACCGGAACCTGGTTTCTGCAGCAGGTCCATGAGGGGTGCGGAGCTTATAGGTTTGCGGTCATCGCGGGCATCAGGTCGCGGAAGGTGCGTCCGCTGGTGTTCTCGCCGATAGCGTGCATCTTCCACTCGCCCCCTTGCCGGTAGAGCTTCGCCATCACCTGGGCGTTGTGGTTCCCTCCGCCGGAGAGCTCGTAGCGGGCGACCTCAGTCCCCGTCCCCTCGTCTACTATGCGACAGAAGGCATTCTCGATGCGGCTGAAGTCCTGTCCGGTAAAGGAGTTGACCACGAACATCAGCGCCTCCACGTTCTGCGGTACGCGGGTGAGGTCGACGATGATCTGCTCGTCGTCACCTTCGCCCTCGCCCGTCAGGTTGTCTCCCGTATGAACTATCGAGCCGTCCTTACTGCGCAGTTGGCTATAGTAGATCGTATCCACCGGCTGCCCGGCTCCGTCGAACATCACGCACGAGGCATCGAGGTCGATCGACTCTCCTCCACCTCCCCCGAACATCTTCCGCAGGCCCCTCGGCTGCGCTACGTCCCACCCGAGACCCATCACGACGCGCGAGAGACTCCCGCCCGCCTCCTTTTCGAGCGAGATCCTCTGTCCCTTCACCAGATCTACCGGCATTTTCGGTCCCTTTCCCTTGATCCCAGGCCACAGCTAAGTTGTTACTTGGAGCCCTTACCCCATCGGAACCCAAAGCCGAAGCGTTTGTCGGCTTCCCGGTGACCGCGAAAGTATTGCTCCTCTTTGGTGATCTCCACCGACTGTCCGGACGCCCGGACAGTGCAGATCGCGCAGAAGTTGAGGTTTCGATCCGGACTATCTAGCCGGATGGAGATTTCATCTCCCGACCCGTCCGTGATCGTCAGCCGCCCCCCAACACTCGTAAAATCACTCGCCCCCCCATAAATAAACGCGAAGACCATAACCAGGTCTATCTCCGCCGCGCGATGCAGATACAGATTCTCTCCATCGCTCGCCGCCCCGCTCCGGTCGTCCTTATCTAGAAAGATGTACGGTGAGCGGTCTTTCGCTCCGAAATTCCCACCTAGAGCCTGTATGACGCTCGCATCCCCGTTCTTCAAGCGGTACATGCACCCGAGGTCCAGGTCCGGCGCGCCACCACCGCCGCCGAGGCCGAAGATACCGCGCTTTCCGCCTCCCGCCGAAGCGTCCCAGTTGAGGTTGATGTGGATCGGGCGCGCCCCTCCGCCTTTCTTCAGGTCCACGACCTGCTTGTCGCCCTTTTTGTCCAACGTGATCTTGCTGATGTTCACCTTTGGAGCCGCGGGAGGAGGCGCCGCGGGAGCGGGCGGTGGGGGAGCCGGCGCGATGTCCTCTATCTCCTGACCCCCGAAGTGCTGCAAGAGCGCACTCAGGCCACCGTTGAAGCCCTGGCCGACGGCGGCGAAGCGCCATACGTCCTTGCGGTAGATCTCCCCAACGATGACCGCCTTCTCCTGGCTGAAGTCACCTCCACTGAAGGGAAACCGCAATACCTCCGAACCCCCGCTCAGCAGCCGCAAGTGCCCCCGCGAGACTTGCGACATCGTCCCCGCGCCGTCCAGCGTTACGGTGAATACGAGCTTCTGTATCTTCGGCGGCATTCGCGAGAGGCGCACCTCAAAGACTTCCCGATCGCCGTTCCGGGGGCCGAGAGCCTCGATCTCTCCCTCCGGCGACCGCTTCTGGTTGTAGAAGACGAAGTACCTGTCGTCGGAGAGCTTGCCTTGCTCGTCCACACCGAAACAGCTTATGTCGAACTCCGGCGAACCCGGAGCCTGAACGTCGAGGCTAACCGTAAGGTCGATCGTGGCCGTCAGGTCCTGGAGCTTTGATTTTTGTCCGCGAGTGAACTCTCTCATGGGCAATACCGCCCTTTCATTTTATTACCCGACGCTGACGCCGAAGTGGCGGGCCATCGGGCCGAGCCCGCCGTTGAAGCCCTGGCCGACGGCCCGAAACTTCCACTCGCCCTTGTTGCGATAGACCTCGCCAAAGAGCATGGCGGTCTCCGTGGAGGCGTCTTCGGAGAGATCGTAGCGCACGATCTCGTTGTTCGACTCCCCATTGACCACCCGGATAAACGCCCCGGAGACCTGTCCGAAGCTCTGGCGGCGTGTCTCTCCCTCGTGGATCGTCACGCTGAAGACGAGCTTATTGACGTCGGGCGGTACCCTCTCCAGGTCCACCTTTACCTGCTCGTCGTCGCCCTCGCCCTCACCCGTCAGATTATCCCCGGTGTGCTCCACCGACCCATCCGACGAGCGCAGGTTGTTGTAGAAGATAAAGTCCGAATCACTACGGACCTTATTCTGTTCGTTGACGATAAAGACCGAGGCGTCCAGGTCGTAGGCTGCGCCGTCGGTGGCGCGCACGTCCCAGCCCAGACCCACGAGCACCTTCTTGAGGTTAGGGTCCTCTTTGGATAAGGAGACGTTGCCGCCCTTGCTCAACGAGATCGCCACGGTTCTTACCTCCCCATGCTTGTTACGGACGAGTCGCCACAAACAAACTTACCCCGTCCGGCGCATCGTGCGGCGCGCCGGACGGGGCATGTTACTGGTCTATAAGCTAGACGCTAACGCCGTAGTTGCGGGCCATTGGTCCCAGGCCCCCGGTGAAGCCCTGGCCAATAGCCTTGAACTTCCACTCGTTATCCTTGCGGTAGACCTCGCCGAAGAGCATCGCAGTCTCCGTGGAGGCGTCTTCGGAGAGGTCGTAGCGTGCGATCTCGCTGTTGTCCGACCCGTTTACCACCCGGATAAACGCGTTGCTGACCATGCCGAAGTTCTGGTTGCGGGTATCGGCGTCGTGAATCGTAACCCCAACAGAGAGCTTCGCCACGTCTTGAGGCACGCCGTCGAGGTTGACCTTTATCTGCTCGTCGTCACCCTCGCCCTCACCGGTGGTATTGTCGCCCAGGTGCTCCACCGAGCCGTCGCCACTCTTCTTGTTGTTGTAGAAGATGAAATCGCTGTCGGTGCGGACCTTCTCGTCCGTCTTGAGCATGAACATGCTAGCGTCGAGGTCGAAGGCCGACCCGTCTGTAGACCGGGTGTCCCACCCCAGCCCGATCACTATGTCTTTCAGCCCCGGGGCTTCCTTGCTCAACGAGACGTTACCGCCTTTAGAGAGCGATACTGGCATTCTTAACCTCCTTGTGATCTTTCCACCCAACTAACTTCCAAGTATACAACATGCCCCCGAGACGGCCAGACTACCCGGTTAACTTTGCGTTACAAGGGCTGAAGACGCCCATAATACGCCAGCGTCTCATACTCGATGCTAACCCGCCCATCCTCCTGATAGGTACCGAAAATCTCTTCCAGATCCTCCATCATTGTGTTGTAACCCGGATGCCCCGCCTGCGGTACGTAGGAAGAGGACAACATCCGTCCCTTCAGACCGTCCAGATCAAAGGTCTGCTGATGCTCGAAGCTTTCGGCCTCGAAAGCACCGGGATCGAAGAACGAGCAAACCTCTCCTGGCAAGTCGAACGGCTTGTACTCCTCGGTCTTGTACTCTCGAATCAATCGCTCATAAGCCTTCATAAACGGCGTCGCGCCTTCACGCATCTCGTTCCAGAGGAGCGCGACCCACCCCCCCGACCGCAAAACGCGTATGAATTCAGCTCTCGCCGCATCCGGGTCGAACCAGTGAAACGCCTGTCCAACCACTACGAAGTCCACGCTCTCCGCTTCGAGCATCGTCTCTTCTGCTGACCCCGCGACGCTCGTAAAGCGGTCGTAACGTTCTAGCCGGTGTTCGCCGGCCTCGCGCATCTCCGCGTTCGGCTCTACCCCGTAGACGCGGTTGCCGTTCTCCAGGAACAGCTCGGACAGGAGCCCTGTCCCCGAGGCCACGTCCGCGACGACCGAGTCACTCGTCAACCCGCACTCGCTCCGCAATAGGACCAGGACGGCGCGCGGGTAGCCGGGCCGGTACCTCACGTAGTTTTTCACCTTGCCGGAGAAGCGTTCCTTCGGGTCCGTCACTCTAACCCCGGCTCCTCAGATCGAGATGAGGTGGCACTCTCAGGCATCTCCTACCCTCTAGACCGACGTCTGTTATACAGAGCGTACCTATCCTACGCCGCACGCTCTCGATTTCTCCCCAGCCACGAATTTCGATTGGCAGGTAGACGGGGAGGTGTCTCCCGGTGGCCTCCGCGTAATATCCCTCCCACGAACCGAACAAGTGTCAGGACGATGCCAACTGACTATTAGACTTCCGCGTAATAGAAAGCTGCAACTCCCTAGGCGGCCTTGGATCCCCTGCGGGCGACCAACAGGGCTATCGCCGTAAAGATCGCGGCGGCGGCGAGGGCGATGATTCGGTGGTACCCCTCCGTCGCCTCCGAGACGGTCTGCACTATCCCCAGCCGGTCGTCGAACATCAACTCGACGGCTACGTAGACCAGAAGCGCCGCGCCAGCATATACGATGATCGGGAAGCGGTTCATCAGGTTGCTCAGGATGGTGGCACCGTAGACGATGATCGGTATCGTCAGCGCAATCCCTAAAGCTACGAGCCACACCCGCGGTTCACCTGACGAGTCCCTCGAAATAGCGACCAGCGCGATAACGTTGTCGAGCGACATGACCGCGTCGGCGACGGCGATGATCCGGATGGACTGCCACAGCCCCGACCCAGCCTTGACGTTCGCTTCTTCATCCTCTTGCCGGACGAGTTGCCAGGAGATGTAGATGAGCAGCAGCCCCCCGATGAGCTGGAGTAACGGCAATGTCACGAGGAAAGCGACGATGAAGACGAAGATGACCCGCAACCCAATAGCCGCCGCCACGCCGAGCTGGATGGCTCGCCGGCGCGTGTTGCCTTCCAGGCGGCGCACCGCCAACGCGATCACAACGGCGTTGTCTCCGGAGAGGATGAGGTCTATGAGCAGAACCCCAATGAACGCGCCCAACACTTCCAGGGTGAAAAAGTCCCCCACAACGCTGCCTTTCGTGAGCCACTATGCCTACGCCAACCATAAGGGCGCAATCGACCGATTATATCCGAAGTAATGGCGAGAGCCGGATAGCTTCTCTTCTTGCCTTGAAAACGCGGTCCGATATAGCGGGTTTCCGGGTGGAACAAGACGAAGAGAGCGCACCGCCGCCTTCAAGTAAGGCTTACAAGCTCCCTGTGTATGGATGGCATGGTGAGGAAGATGGATGGGATAGGGTGGGCAACGTGATACGGACCATAATGGCCCTCGTTTCTCTCATGGTTTTAGTGAAGATATCCGTCAGTGAGAAGAACCCAGTGTTCCTGCTCATCAGCGTGGTCGTAGCCGTTATCTTCTTGCGCTTCGGAAATCGAGGAACTGCGGAAGGCGCGGCGGCACAGTGTTCGGCAGGGACGACCATGACTATGGTGGCTAGTTTGGCTACTGTGGAGGAAACGGGGCGTAACCATCCTGACACGACCAGTCCTACGCCGGGGGCTTCTTCTTTCGACATCGCGACCGCGTTCGAACTCAGAACGGCTACTTTCTCGAAAACGTATTACCTGGATGGCATGCTCTCTTATTCCTCTCGCTCTATAATCGAAATCAGCATTAGACTGCAACTACCACCTGGCTATCTTGCCAACTCTCAGATGGTAGAAGTACATCACCTCGACATCGACCTTTCCGCTCGTGACAATAAAATCCGCCGTGTAACGGAACCGAATGGCGAACTTATCCTCTTCGGCGGTTATGTCCTCAATATCGTAGACAGCATTGGCGCTGGTTTGCGTGTCCCAATCCAGGCGATTGGCGATGTCTTCGTAACCAAGTTCTTGGGTAGAGCCGTCGGCGCGTCGAAGATATCCGACAACGTCCCGATGGTAAAAGCTCGGCATGGCCGAAGAGTCGAACGGCTCCCAGACCTCCTTCATCAGCTTTTGCGCGAAGGCGCGTGTTTGCGCGTTTATTCGCTAGCCATAAGTTCCTCTTCTCCTCGCCTGGTGGAAAGAGCTTGCATACAGCGAGAATGCTGCCATAAGGCTAATCCTCTTGCACTTTCGGAAGAGCTTGCGCCAGGTTCTTGGAAACTCGTGGACGGTAATAGCAACGGGATCTTCGAGCGCAGGTCGAGAACCAAACTACTCCCTCTAATGTATATGTTCCCTATTTGCTCTCTGTTCGCTACTCGGCGTTAAGTAAAGAGATCTATAAGCTGCAAGTTCTCGAACTCGGCGGCCAGGGTGGGGGAGAGCTGGGCGCGGTTGCGCGTCTCACCCATACTGCTCGCGACCTCCAGGAACGCCTGTACGGTGCCGGTAAGAGGCACGTCGCGGCGGCGCAGAGCTACTATGGGACGCTGTATCTCCGGGCTGTCCTCGACCTCTATCAAGGAGAGATGTCCGGCCGCTACGCTACGCACTACTGCTGTACGGGGCAGGAAGGCGACTCCGAGGCGATGCTCGACCATCCTCTTGGCTGCCTCGATGTTGTCTAGCTCTATGGCGTTATACTCGCGGATGCCGGCGCTCCTCATTAGCGACTGCGTCAGCTCATAGTAACTGGAAGACTGGTCGAAGAGGATCAACTGCTCCCGACCGACCTCGGAGATCTCCGCCGAGCCCTTCTCCGTGAACCGGTGCTCGGGGCTCACTACCAACACTAGCTCGTCCTCATACAATGGCAGACTCTCGACCTCCGGGTGGTTCATATCCCGAGCCAGCCCGAGCTGTACCTCCTCCTTCAACACCATCTCCAAAATATCCTGCGAATGTCCGGTGCGCACCGAGACCGCAACCCGCGGGTGTACGGATGTAAAGCGCTCCAGAATGGCCGGTAACGCGTAGGTGCTAACCCCCGGCGACGCTCCCAATGCCAGACGTCCCCCCGAAGCCCCCCGCAACTCCCTGAGCCTCTGCTTGCCCTCCTCGATGCCCGCCACGCACCGCTCCGCGTACGGCGCGAACTCCCTGCCCGCCTCCGTCAGCCGCATCCCCCGGCTCGTGCGTACGAACAATAAATCCCCAAGCTCGTCCTCTAGAGCTTTGATCCTCGCCGTCAATGTCGGCTGCGTCAGATACATCTCCTCCGCCGCCCGGCTCACGTTCCCTAACCGCGCCACCGCCAAAAAACACTCCATCTGCCGTAAAAGCATCTAGCCTCTCGATATAGGAGATTTCTATTGCAGCAATTCAAGCAAACAATTGGACTAATATCAAGGGCGTTGGTACTCTTCGTTTCACGGTCGTTAACTGGCAGGAAGGAGAGGCTGATGATACCGGTGCAGTACAGGGACCCGGAGACGGATGAGGTTCTGGACCGCAAGTACGAGGAGGAGGTCCCCGGCATTGGGCAGCGGGTGATGCTCGATGGCGTCTGGGAGTGCGAGGTGCTTTACAGGTGGCAGTGCCATCCGTCCTCTTGTGTGGTGTATGTGCGTCCGGCGCGGAGGAAGGACACCGTCGCGGCCTAGCCCTCAAGCGTTGCAGCTTACGGCTTGTTAAAGTAGCTTCAGTTAGATCTAACAGCCGTAAGAGCGAGAGGGAAGGAACCCATAGAATGGCTCAGACGAGGCAATACGCGGAGGGAATCGAGATAACCGCGCCCATCCCGGACGAGTTCGCCGAGATTATGACGCCCGAGGCGGTCGAGTTCGTGGCAAAGCTCAGCAGGGAGTTTAGCGGGCGCCGCGATGAACTCTTGCGTAGGCGGGCCGAGCGCCAGGAGCGCATAGACGCTGGCGAGATGCCGGACTTCCTTGAGGAGACGCGCGAGATCCGGGAGAGCGACTGGAAGATAGCCCCCATTCCCGAAGACCTCAAAGACAGGCGCGTCGAGCTAACCGGTCCTCCAGACCGCAAGATGACGATAAACGCCCTGAACTCCGGTGCCAGCACCTGGATGGCCGACTTTGAGGATGCGAACTGCCCAACCTGGTACAACATGCTCGAAAGCCAGCTAAACCTGCGCGATGCGGTGAACCAGACCATCACCTACGACGACCCCAACACCGGCAAGGGCTACGAGCTGAACGAGGACGTGGCGGTTATCCTCGCCCGCCCGCGCGGCTGGCATCTCGTCGAGAAGCATATGCTCGTGGACGGCAAGCAAGTACCGGCGGGCATCTTCGACTTTGGCCTGTACTTCTTCCACAACGTACGCACCCTGATGGCTCTGGAGAGCGGCCCTTACTTCTATCTGCCCAAGATGGAGAGCCATCTGGAGGCGAGGCTGTGGAACGATGTCTTCGTCATGGCGCAGGATGAGCTTGGGATACCGCAGGGCACCATCAAGGCGACGGTTCTCATTGAGACCATCCTGGCGACGTTCGAGATGCACGAGATCCTCTACGAGCTTCGGGAGCACTCCGCAGGTCTGAACTGCGGCCGTTGGGACTACATCTTTTCCTACATCAAGAAGTTCCGCAACAAGGATCTGCTGCTCCCGAACCGTGCCGAGGTCACGATGACCGTACCGTTCATGCGGGCGTACTCCCTTCTGACGATAAAGACCTGTCACGAGCGGGGGGCACACGCCATTGGCGGGATGGCGGCCCAGATCCCCTCCAAAGACCCGGAGGAGAACGAGGCGGCCTACAACAAGGTCCGGGAGGACAAGGAGCGCGAGGCCAACGACGGCCACGACGGCACCTGGGTGGCCCATCCGGGCATGGTCCCGCTCGCAAAAGAGGCCTTCGACAAGGTCATGACGGGGGCGAACCAGATCGAGACGAAGCGCCCGGACGTCAACCCGACCGCCGCCGACTTGCTGGAGAAGCCGGAGGGCAACATAACCGAGGACGGGTTTCGTAGCAACGTGAATGTCGGAGTGCAGTACCTTGGAGCGTGGCTCGCGGGGCGCGGGGCTGTTCCGGTCTTCGGCCTCATGGAGGATACGGCGACGGCGGAGATCAGCCGGGCTCAGGTGTGGCAGTGGATCCACCACGAACAAGGCGTCTTTAACGACGGTACCGAAGTGACTGAAGAGTTGTTCCGCCAGGTCCTCAGCGAAGAGCTGGAGAAGATCAAAGAACTCGTAGGCGAGGAACGCTACAAGAATGACGAGTTCGGCAAGGCCGCCGAACTCTTCGACCGCATCTCTACCGACGACGAGTTCGTCGAGTTCCTTACCTACCCCGGCTACGAGTACCTGGACTAAAGGAACAAGGATACCCACCCTCCTCAACACACAGACCGGCGGCACGATCCGCCCACCGCCGGTTTATCGTTCCATGACGCCCTGTGGCGACTCACCCAGCGTCACGCTCACACATTATTTGACACGCTCCGAGAAGATATACACAATGGTTATGTGCAAACTACACGTATGTCTGCTTTATACTTAGTTCAGGCATAAGAGACAGAGAGAAGGAGAGCATATGCTCAACGGTAATCAGGTTGCCGAGATACAGCAGGAGTGGCAGGGTCCGCGTTTCGAGGGTATAGAGCGTCCTTATTCTGCGGAGGACGTGGCACGGCTCAGAGGTTCTGTCAGGATCGAGCAGACGTTGGCGCGGATGGGCGCGGAGCGGCTGTGGGAGTTGATGCACGAGAGGCCGTTCGTCAGGGCGCTTGGGGCGTTGACGGGCAACCAGGCCGTGCAGCAGGTCAAGGCGGGGCTGGAGGCGATCTACCTCAGCGGCTGGCAGGTCGCGGCGGACGCCAACCTTGCGGGGCAGATGTACCCTGACCAGAGCCTGTACCCGGCGAACAGCGTCCCGCACGTGGTCAAGAGGATCAACCAGGCGTTGCAGCGCGCCGACCAGATCGACCACTCCGAGAACAGGAACGGCACCCACTGGTTCGCCCCGATCGTGGCCGACGCCGAGGCCGGTTTCGGCGGGGCGCTCAACGTCTTCGAGCTCATGAAGTCCATGATCGAAGCTGGCGCCGCCGGCGTTCACTTCGAGGACCAGCTCGCGAGCGAGAAGAAGTGCGGCCACATGGGCGGCAAGGTCCTGTTGCCGACGGCACAGGCTGTGAGGAACCTCATCTCGGCGCGGCTCGCGGCGGACGTCATGGGTGTGCCGACGGTCATCGTCGCCAGGACCGACGCCGACGGCGCGGATCTCATCACCAGCGACGTGGACCCGAATGATGGTGAGTTCCTCACCGGCGAGCGGACGATGGAGGGCTTCTACCGTACCAGGGCCGGAATAGACCAGGCCATAGCGCGCGGGCTCTCTTACGCCCCGTACGCGGATGTGGTGTGGTGTGAGACTTCCAAGCCGGATCTCGCGCAGGCGAAGAAGTTCGCCGAGGCGATCCACGCCCAGTACCCGGGCAAGCTCCTCGCATACAACTGCTCTCCATCGTTCAACTGGAGGAAGAACCTCTCCGACGAGGACATCGCCACCTTCCAGGAGCAGATCGGGGACATGGGCTACAAGTTCCAGTTCATCACGCTCGCGGGCTTCCACGCACTGAACTACAGCATGTTCCAGCTCGCCAACGGCTACAAGGACCGCGGCATGGCCGCCTACACCGAGCTGCAGCAGGCCGAGTTCGACGCCGAGGAGCAGGGCTACACGGCCACCAAGCACCAGCGTGAAGTCGGCGCAGGCTACTTCGACGATGTCGCCCAGGTCGTCGCGGGTGGTATGGCCTCCACCACTGCTCTCACCGGCTCGACCGAGGAGGCCCAGTTCAACGCGGACGACCCGCGGTTCAACAACGACTCGGACGACGATCCGCGCACCGAGATAGCCGACGAGAAGGGCCAGCTTCTCAAGTAGCCGTTGATAGCGGTCAGCTGTCGGTAACTAGCGAGAAGGGCCGGAAAATCTCCGGCCCTTCTTCTTGTAAGATTGGCTTGTTTAGAACCGCCGCGTCTGGGGGTGCGGCGTCAGACTACGATGAAGGAGGATGTATGTCTTCGATTGCCGCCCCGCCACGCACGCTGGTGGACGTACTGTTGCCGCGACAGCGCTCGCTGGTGCTTGATGCCGCGCTAATTGTCGCCTTCAGTGCGTTCGTGGCTCTGACGGCTCAGGTCTCGTTACCGTTGTTGCCCGTGCCGCTGACGTTGCAGACGCTCGGGGTGCTCTTTACAGGCGCGGTGCTCGGTAGCAAACGCGGCACCCTGGCATTGCTCCTGTACGTGGCGGAGGGCGCGATCGGGCTGCCCGTCTTCGCGGGTGGCCTCTCCGGAATTGGGGTGCTTGTAGGGCCGACCGGCGGTTATCTGGTTGGGTTTATAGTCGCGGCTGGTATCGTGGGGTTGCTCGCGGAGCGCGGTTGGGACCGGCGGCTCGTGTGGGCGGCGCTGGCGATGGTGGTAGGTAACCTGGCGATCTACGCTTTGGGTGTGGCCTGGCTGACCGTTATATTGGGCGATTTGCGAACCGCGTTGGTTCAGGGGATGTTGATCTTCATCATCGGTGACCTGATCAAGATAGTTGTCGCGGCGCTGGCTCTGCCTGGAGGATGGGCGCTGGCAAGGCGCCGGGACTAACGCCGCTCCCAAGAACGAACTAAGTACCCTTCACGGGACGTACAATACGAGCATGAGCCTGAAGAACAGGGAAGAGCGGTTGCTGCCGAACGGCCTGCCCCGATACGTCTGAAGTTACGATAACGGCGGCGTGACCGCCGAACGCTACACCGCAATTCTCACTGGCGCCCTCACCGGAAAGAAATCCGGCGAATACCTCTACCTGACTATGAGCGAGGATCCGGAAGGTCCCGGTGGTAGCAGCACGCTGCACCGGGGGCGCCCTCCTTATAAGCGGTTGGGGCGCGAGATCTCATTCGATGACTTCCCGGAGGTATGTCGGGGTCTGATCCTGGAGCACTACCGGAGGTTGTGGGACCTGTAGGGGTGCGTTCTGAGAGCCTCAACTACAGCTTCCGACCACCATCTCTGGCAGTATGGGGCGAAACCCGGTATGGGGAGGAGATAGGTAATGAGAGCCAACGGCTTTACTCACGTAAGCGTCCACGCGTACGACCTCGACGAGTCGGTACGCTTCTACAAGGATCTCTTCGGGATGGAGGAACTCCCCGCCCCGGGCTTCCCCTTCCCGGTGCGCTGGCTGCGCGTCGGCGACCTGCAGCTACACCTCTTTCAGAGCGACGAGACCGCCCCCTCGGGCCACCACTTCGGCCTGGACGTGGACGACTTCGAGGCGACGTACGAGAAGGCCCGAGAGATGGGTGCTCAGGAGAAAGAGGGCTACTTCTCCAACATCTACGAGTTGCCGGATGGAGCCGTTCAACTCTACCTGCGTGATCCGGCCGGCAACATGGTCGAGGTCAACTGGCCGGATGCTTCGACGCTAAACCGCTCCGTGGTCGGCGAAATTAAGAAGGTGGATGCTGGAACTGGCGGCGCCGCGCTTTACCTTGAACGCCTTCAGTAAAGATTGTCCGTGATCCAGCCGCTCTCTCGTTTCGGGCTGCTACGGTCGTGAATAGAACCTGGTTGCTACCTGATGGTGTAAACGCGTTTGTTTCTTTAGAGTCGTTTGCTAATGACGGCGTCCTGGGGTTTCTGCCGAGTCTAGTCTGCGCCGCAACAGGTTGTTTATAGTGTACAGTGCAAATCCGATGATGAGCAGGATGCCGGCGTATGCGTATACACCGATATCGTTTATGCCTATCTGCACCAGTAGTACGAGGCACGCCACTATCCCAAGTATAGGAAACAAGGTAGGGGCCGTGAAGTGATCGTGGTCTACGCGGTCCCTGCGTAGGACTAGCACCGAGGCGTTGACGAGCACGAAGACTATGAGTATGAACACGACCGTGGTATCAGCGAGGCGGCCCACGTCGGCAGTGGTGAGCAGGACTAGGGTGACGAGCGTGGTGAAAATTATCGCAACCCACGGTGTGCGGCGGGAGCGGTGGGTCCTGGCTAGAATGCGGGGCAAGACGCCTTCGCGGGCCATACCGTAGAGGACGCGGGACGCCATGATCAGGGCGACCAGCGCCGTGTTGGAGACGGCGACGAGCGCGATGAGGGAGAACAATCGCTCCGGGATGGGAATGGGTCCTGCCCGGACCACCTCCAAGAGGGCGCCTTCGGAGTTGGCGAGCTGCTCTGTAGGCACCACCATCGAGGCGGTAAAGCTGACCGCCAGGTACAGCAAGCTCGCCAGGAGAAGGCCGCCGAATAGGGCGCGCGGGTACGTCCTGCTCGGGTTGTGGGTCTCCTCTGCCACGTTCACCGCATTCTCGAAGCCGATCAGGGCGAAGAACGCGAGCGTCGCGCCGCCCAGAGTCGCGATCGCCGGATTCACGCCCTCCCGAAACTCGAAGGGCCGGGTGAGGTCGGCGTCGCCCGAGAACAGCACCACCGCCCCGATCACCAAGATTATCGCGAGGCCACTCAACTCGATGAGGCTCATGACCGTATTGGCCCGCACCGACTCGGAGATACCGCGGAAGTTGATGAAACCCAGCGCCGCGATAAAGAGGCCAGCCACGAGAAGGGTTGGCCCGTTCAGGAATGCCTGGAAGTACGGACCGCCGAATACCCGGGCCAGTGCGCCGGCGGCGGAGACGCCGGCAGCGACCAGGGAGAACGCCACCAGGAAGGTCAGCAGACGGTTATCGAACGCCTTATTGACGTACAGCGACGCGCCGGCTGCCTTCGGGTACTTCGTCACCAACTCCGCATAAGAGAAGCCGATAAGGAAGGCGAAAGCGATAGCGATCAGGAACGAGGCCCAGATAGCGCCGCCTACTTCGCCCGCGATAACGCCAACCAGCGCATAGATCCCCGACCCCAGAATGTCACCCACGACAAAGAAAAACAAAAGCGGCGCGGTGATGCGGCGCGCGAGTTGCTCCGGCTGGTCAACCGGCCGCCCACTGTCGGCAGGTCTAGTATCAGAAATACTTACGATCGTCTCCTCTCCCGGCCATCTCGTGCTGTGTCCGGTTTTGATCCCGCGGGCTCCGGGTTTACCCGGTTGCTCGCTATTGTCGTCTCTTACCGTCTGAAGTGTGCGGGTCTTCTCTTACAGAACGCAGGCCGTTAGACCACCCTGTCTCTCGCACACGGGCACGCCTCGCTCGCGTGTCTACGGTGTCGCGTAAGAGCGATTGGTTAGTTGTACGCGCGAGCGGGGCTGTTATTTGGTTTTTGCAAAACCGCTGGTACGAGGTTAGGATTAGGAGGGGATGTCGAGAATTATCTTCCCGATCCCTTTGCCCTCCTCCATGTGCTTCTGCGCTGCCGTGGCCTCTTCCAGGGTGAAGGTCTCGTTGATGACCGGATGCAGGTCATGCTTCTCGTAGAACTCGAGCATGTCACCAAACTCCTGGGCGTTGCCCATCGCGGTTCCGAAGACGTCGAGGTTCTTGAGGGCCATGGCGATGGTCATCATCTTCGGCACTGGTCCCTGCGTGGACCCGAAAATGACTATGCGGCTGCCGGGCTTGGCGAGCTGGACCAGGGCGTTGAAGACCTCGCCACCGATGGAATCGACCGAGAGGTCCACACCCCCGGTCATTTTCTTTAGCTCTTTGGACCAGTCCTCGGAGTTGTAGTTGACGCCGCCCTCGGCCCCAAGTTCCTTGGCGCGTTCGATCTTCTCGTCGCTCCCGGAGGTGACGAAGACCGTAGCGCCGGCCGCATTAGCCATCTGCACCAGGAACGTTGCCACGCCGCCCCCGATGCCGGGTATGAGGACCGTCTCGCCTTCCTGTAGCTGTCCGCGGGTAAAGAGCGCCCGGTACGCGGTAAGCGCCGCGAGCGGGAGAGCCGCCGCTTCCTCGTGCGAGAGGTGTGAGGGCTTGGGGAAGACGTGATCCCCGGGAACCTTCACGAACTGGGCGTAGGTGCCGTCGTCCGGTAGCCCGAGGATACGGTACTCCTTACCCGGTATCTTGGGGTTGTCCCCCCAGTACAGCGCCGGGTTGATAACGACCTCTGCGCCCTCTTCGGGGCCGTCGGCGCCGTCGCCTTTCGCGTAGATCTCACCGGAGCCGTCGGAGCCAAGGGTTATGGGCAGCGCATCGGGTTTGGCGCCCGGATACATGCCCTGCGTGACGAACACGTCGCGGCGGTTGAGGGCCGCGTTATGCAGGCGGACGACGACCTCGCCAGAGCCCGGCTCCGGGTCGGGGACGTCCTCGTAGCTCAGAGCCTCGGGGCCTTCCAGCTCGTTTAGTCTTATTGCTTTCATTGTTGCTCCCTTCGGTCACGGCTTTTTAGCCGATGGCTGGCTACCGTATGGTTGCGCTCTGGCCTTTTGTGGGTTTTTACCCAAAACGCCCGGTTTTCTCTACCAACGTCGAAGACCACTTCTTGACTGATTGCCGTGCCGACAAGCTGAACGCTGGTAGCTTCTTTTATACGAACGCTCCGACGCCGGTGACGTCGCGGCCTACTATAAGGGACTGGATGGTATCGGTGCCTTCGTAGGTGTACACGATCTCCATGTCTGAGAGGTGTCTTGCGACGTGGTACTCCAGAAGGACGCCGTTGCCGCCCATAATGTCCCGGGCGTCGGAGCAGACTTGCTTTGCCTTTTTGGCGTTGTTCATCTTGGCGAGCGAGGCTTGCGGGCCGGTCATCTTGCCCTGCTCCTGGAGTTGGCCGAGCCGGTAGCACATGAGCTGCATTAAGGTGATCTCCGCGAGCATGTTCGCCAGCTTGTTCTGAATGAGCTGGAAGCCCGCTATCGGCCTGCCGAACTGCTCGCGCTGCCTGGAGTATGTAAGCGCCGCTTCGTAGGCTGCTATCGCATGACCGATGGCCTCCCATGCGACTCCCCCGCGCGTGGCCGTGAGGACCTTGTTGGTGTCCTTGAAGGAGTTGGCGTGCTCCAGCTTGTTCTCCACCGGGATGCGGACTTCTTCTAGCTTTATATCCGGCTGCCACACGGCGCGCTTGCCCATCTTGCCGGTTATAAGTTCTGTGGAGTAGCCTTCCGTGCCCTTTTCGACCAGGAAGCCCTTTACTTCGCCGTCATCTTCGTCGCGGGCCCATATAACGATCACGTCGGCGAAGGTGGCGTTGCCGATCCAACGCTTCTCCCCGTTCAACACATATTGGTCACCCTCGCGGCGTGCGCTGGTCTCCAGCCTCACGGAGTCGGAGCCGTGCTTGGCCTCGGTGAGGCCCCACGCTCCGATCTTCTCCATCCGCGCCATCTGGGGGAGCCACCTCTCCTTCTGTTCCTCGCTGCCGCAGATCGCGAGAGTGCTCATTACCAGCCCCGAATGCACCCCGAAGAACGTATTGAAGCTACCATCGCCCCGCGCCATCTCTATCGCCACGAGTCCCGCCGCGACCTGGCTCATCCCCGGACAGCCGTAGCCTTGTATAGCCGTGCCCGCGATGTTCAGCTCCGCGACCTTCGGCACCAGCTCGAACGGGAACTGAGCCTTGTCCCAGTAGTCGTTGATTATGGGGATGACCTCCCGGTCGGCGAACGCCCGGACCTTGTCCCGGATCTCGCGCTCCTCATCCGTCAACAACTCTTCGATGAGGTAATAATCAGTCCCTAGCGATTGAGATACGTCAGCCAGTAATGGCTTCAATGGCTCCTCCTTCTCTCACCCTTGATTGGCGTCCCGGGCGCCACGAAAGTAACTCTAGCACGCGCATACATCAGCCGCCTGTAGGAGCGCGAGGCGGTGTTTTGGGGTACATTGAGAGCGTTTGCGGAACGGGTGAGGGAAAGACCACGGAGGTAACAATGACGCATCGCATCAATCGGGTCGCCGTCCTCGGTGCGGGGACGATGGGCGCCGCTATCGCGGGACACTGCGCTAACGCAGGTCTCGAAGTAGACCTGCTGGACATCGCCCCGGACGACGACGATAACAACAACGCCGTCGTGGCCGCGGGCTACGAGCGGATGATAAAGGCAAGGCCCCCGGCGCTAATGAGCAAACGCGTCGCGGAACGCATGCGTATAGGGAACTTCGAGGACGACCTGGAGCGGGTAAGAGACGCTGATTGGATCATAGAAGTAGTCATCGAGAAGCTAGAACCAAAGCAGGAGTTGATGACGCGGGTCGAGGAGCTTGCCAAAGACGACGCGATCATCTCGTCCAACACCTCTGGTATCCCGCTGCACAGCATCGCCGAGGGACGTTCGGAGTCGTTCAAAAAGCGTTTCCTGGGGACGCACTTCTTCAACCCGCCGCGCTATCTGAAGCTGCTGGAGATCATCCCGACGGAAGACACCGATCCTCATATCGTGGAGGAGGTGCGGGCTTTGGGGGAGCGGGTCTTGGGCAAGGGTGGTGTGATCGCCAAGGACACCCCGAACTTTATCGGCAACCGTCTCGGTAGCTTCTCCATGATAAACGCCATAAGCTACGCCTTCGAGAACGGATACGGTATCGAGGAGGTAGACGCTATATCGGGGCCACTGATCGGGCACCCCAAGACCGCGCTCTTCCGCCTTCAGGACCAGGTCGGGCTGGACATCGCCATCGGCGTCGCCGAGAACCTCTACGACCTCGTCCCCGAAGACGAGTCCCGCGAGCAACTCCGCCCCCCCGAGAAGCTGCACGAGATGAAGGAGAAGGAACTTCTCGGAGCTAAGAGCGGAGCCGGCTTCTACAAGCGAGACAAGCGCAACGGCGAGACCGTCTTCGACATCCTGAACCTCGAAACCTTCGAGCATGAGCCTGCCGAGAACCCGGAGGTACCGCTCGTCGCCGAGGCGCAAAAACAGGGCGATCTCGGGGCGCGGCTGCGCTTTATCATGCAGCAGGCGGAGAAGGACCGGCACGCCCGCTTTCTGCGGGATACCATCCTGCCCGACCTCGCCTACGCCTCTCGCCGGATACCGGAGATCTCCGACACCCTGGAGAACGCCGACCACGCGATGGAGTGGGGCTACGGCCATGAGGCCGGACCGTTCAGGATTTGGGACCTCCTCGGCGTCAAAGAGACCGTCGATCAGATGGACTCGTTGGGCATCGAAGTCGCGCCCTGGGTCAGGGAGATGCTCGAAGGTGGCAACGAGAGCTTTTATAAGAAGGACGGGACCAGCGAGCTACAGTTCAGCCCTGTAAAGGGCGAGTATGAGCCGGTGCGCGAGGACCCGATGCAGCTCTCGCTCGATACGCTGCGCGAGGAGGGCAAGGAGATCTCGCGCAACGACTCGGCGAGCATACTCGATCTCGACGACGGCGTGCTGTGCTTCGAGATCCACTCCAGGGGCAACTCCATAGACGCGTCCGTCGTAGAGATGGGTAACGAGGCACTGCGGCGGCTCGAAGAAGAGGACGAGTGGCTGGGGCTCGTGATCGGCAACGAGGGCAGGAACTTCTGCGTCGGCGCCAACATTGGCGAGATGGCCGAAGAGGCTCAAAACGGAGATCTGGATAGCATCGGCGAGGCCGTAGACGCTTTGCAGGGCCTCCTCATGGGCTTCAGGTTCGCCTCCAAACCGGTCGTTGCGGCGCCACACGGGCAGACTCTGGGGGGTGGGGCGGAGATATGCCTGCACGCCGACCGCATCTGCGCGGCGGGGGAGACCTATATGGGGCTCGTAGAGACCGGCGTGGGGCTCATTCCGGCGGGCGGCGGGGTGAAGGAGTTGCTCCGCCGTCTCGTCTCTCCAGCTATGCATACCCGTGCCCCGTCTCTGCCCTACGTGCAGGAAGTCTTCGAGAGGATAGCGATGGCCAAAGTCTCGGGGAGTGCTCTTGAGGCGCGTGAGATGGGCTTCCTCAAAGAAGAGGACCGGGTGGTGATGAACGCGGATCATCTCATCAACACCGCAAAGCGCGAGGCGCTCGAACTCGCCGACGGCTATACCCCACCCACCCGTGACGACTCTATCTATGCCGCCGGGACGGTAACGCGCGGTGCTCTGGAGGTCGGGGCGATCAAGCCAATGGTGTGGGGCGGCTACGCGAGCGAGTACGATGGCGTCATCTCCAGCCACCTCGCCCGCGTCCTCACCGGCGGCGACCTCTCCATGGCCCAGTGGGTCCCCGAAGAGCATATACTGAAGCTCGAAAAAGAGGCCTTTCTGGAACTTCTAAAGAACGAGAAGACCCACGAGCGTATTAGCGCCATGCTGGAGACCGGGAAGCCGCTCAGGAATTAACTGAATGCTTCCGATAAAGGAGGAACGATGAAAGAAGCCGTAATAGTCTCGGGTGCAAGGACCGCTGTTGGGCGTGCTCCCAAGGGTACGTTGCGGGGTTCGCACCCGGCGGATATGGCCGCCGCTTGTATAACGGAAGCTCTCAACAGGGCCGAGGGTCTGGACCATTCGGAGATCGAGGACGTCATCCTGGGGTGCGCGATGCCGGAGGGTACGCAAGGCTACAACGTCGCTCGCCTGTCTCTTCTACGGGCCGGGCTGCCGGAGACTGTCGCCGGACAGACGGTCAACCGGTTCTGCTCTTCGGGGCTGCAGACTATCGCGGCGGCGGCCGAGAGGATTATGGTCGGTCACGCGACCGCGATAGTCTCCGGGGGTGTCGAGCATATGTCTACTACTCTGGAGATGCCGAACTTCTCGCCAAACCCGACGCTCGTGGAGACCAACCCGGCCGTGTACATGGGCATGGGCCTCACGGCGGAGCAGGTCGCGCAGGAGTTCGACGTATCACGCGAAGACCAGGATGAATTCGCCTTGAGGAGTCACAACCTCGCGAGCAAGGCCGTCGAGTCCGGGCTCTTTGACGAAGAGATCGTACCGATGGATGTGAAGCTCGACTGGGTGGACGATAACGGTGAGCCCCAGCACATGCAGACGACCTTCGAGCGCGACGAGGGGCCGCGAGACACCTCCAAAGAGAAGCTCGCCAAGCTCCCGACCGTCTTCCGGCAGGACGGCACCGTAACCGCGGGGAACTCCTCTCAACGCTCGGACGGCGCGGCGGCGGTCGTGGTCATGGAGCGCGAGAGGGCCGAGGAGCTTGGGCTCACGCCGCTCGCCCGGTTCGTCGGGTTTGCTACTGGCGGGGTGCGTCCAGAGGTCATGGGTATTGGACCGATGGTTGCCATCCCGAAGGTTTTGAGGCTCACCGGTCTCTCGTTAGAGGATATAGACTTGATCGAGTTCAACGAGGCGTTCGCGGCGCAGGCGTTGGCCGTGATCCGGGAGCTAGGCATGGACCTCGAGAAGACCAACGTAAACGGTGGAGCGATAGCTCTGGGTCACCCGATGGGCGCGACCGGCACCAAGCTCACCGTACATCTCCTGAGCGAGATGAAGCGCCGCGACTCGAAGTACGGCATGGTGACTATGTGCATCGGTGGTGGCATGGGCGCTGCGGGCATCTTCGAGAACCTGCAGAATTAACCGGGAGAAAGCTTCCGGCAAGGGGGTTAATCCTCGTGCAACGGAAGAAGTATATTGTCGCCTTTCTGGTAGTGGCAATATTGGGACTGGCCGTCAGGATATACACTCCGGTGGTCGTTGGTGAACTGTTTGGCACGAACGCTTTTGGTCTCAAGTTCCTTGGTTCAAGGCTTCTCCTACCGGCGATCGTGGCTGCGGTAGCCGGTTACGTCTTGCCAAAGGGCTTCTTTTTGTGGGGCGTTGGAGTGGTCTTTCTGCATCCGTTGGTAGAGGTGTGGCAGACACATCGGGCGAATGAAGGGGGAGCTTTTGGCCCTTCAGGTATAGGAGATGGACAGATCTTCGGTCTGGCGCTCCTCTTGGTAATGATGCTGACGGTCTACGCGTTTGCCTGCACGGCCGCCGCTGCTCTGGGTGCGGGCCTGCGATTGCTGTAGTGGTGGCTTAGGGGAGAGCCCATCGGAGCCAGGCTTGGGATATTCTCTGGAAGTAACAATCCCGTGTGACGAAGGAGGGGACACCGTGAACGAGCCAGGCTGGAACCACCAGTACCTCGATGTCAACGACATTGAGATCCACTATGTGCGCCACGGAGAGGGCACACCACTTGTGCTTCTGCACGGCTGGCCGGAGTTCTGGCTAACGTGGCGCAAGAACATCTTGCCGCTCGCCGAGAGCTTCGATGTTGTCGCGCCGGACCTGCGAGGGTTCGGAGATACCGAGAAGACCCCTTTGCCTGATCCCCCGAGCGATCTCCTCAAAGAGTACGTGGAGGACCTGCGCGGGCTCGCGGACGCCCTGGGTTTCGAGAGGTTCGGGATCGTGAGTCATGATGTGGGCGCTTACGTAGCGCAGGGCTTCGCGCGGACGTACCCGGAGCGCCTCTCGGGGCTGTTCTTCTTCAACTGCCCTTACCCTGGCATCGGGGAGCGCTGGGCGGAAGCCGAGCACATAAACGAGATCTGGTACCAGACCTTCAACCAGCAGCCCTGGGCTGCACCCCTCGTCGGCGACAACCGCGAGACCTGCGAGATCTACATCCGCCACTTCCTCGACCACTGGCCCCATGAGCCCGGCCTCTTCGACGAAGATTCGGAGGCGTGGGTAGATAACTTCATGAAGGCGGGAAACCTTCAGGGAGGGTTCAACTGGTACATCGCGACGAACGAGGGCCGGATAAAGCAGATCCGGGACGGCGCGCCCTCGCTACCGAAGATAGAGACGCCCACGCGCGTCCTGTGGGGGGAGAGCGACAGCGTTCTCAAGGTCGAGTGGGCCGACCGTCTCGGGGACTACTTCGCCGATTACAGCTTTGACCCCGCGCCGGAGGCCGGGCACTTCGTCCACTACGAGCGGCCGGACCTCGCCAACCGGGAGATCTCCGACTTCTTCTCCGGGCTAACCGCGTAACGTGAGTCCTAAACTTTGCGAATGGTCCTTGCGGTGACGGATGGAGTGAAGCCTTCGTGGTTGGGTGCGCAGCCGGTGGGGGAGATCGCGGAGGTCGCGGAAGGGGTCTACCAGCTCAAGGTGCCGGTGCCGATTCCCCTCGTGTTCGTCTCCGCTTATCTGATCGAGGGTAGGGATGGGTGGACGGTTGTAGATACCGGCTTCGACTACCCGGAGGGACGGGCAGCGTGGGAGGCCGGGGCGAAGGCTGTTGGGCTCGACCTTCGCCGGGATATGTCTCGTATCGTTGTTACGCATTTTCATCCGGACCACCTCGGGGCGGCGCACTGGTTGCAGGAGCGGTCGGGGGCGCCGGTGTACATGCTGGAGGGTGAGATCCGGAACTCCCGCAATGTCTGGGGTGATCCGGACCCCGCGCCGTTTATCGAGCATCTGGTGAGTAATGGGATGAACCGGAGCCTGGCCGAGAGGGGTGCGTCGAAGATGCGAGCGGGCCTGACCTTGCCCGAGAAGATGCTCCCCTTGCGAGCGGGGGAGGAGATGCCTTTGGGCGCCGGAATGGTCCGGGTGGTACACGCGCCTGGACATGCCGAGCATCAGGTCGTGCTGCACGATGAGGAGCGGAAGATACTCTTCGCCGCGGACCACGTCCTGCTCAGGATTACACCGAACATCGGCCGCTGGCCGGAGTCGGGGCCGAACCCGCTCGCCCGCTACCTGAGGAGTCTGCGGAGCATGCGCGACCTCCCGGTTGATCTGGTACTCCCGGGGCACGGTCCGCTCTTTCACGACTTGAAGGGCCGGATAGATGAGCTATCACGTCACCACGAGGAACGGCTGGATCTGATGCTGCGGGAGATCGACGGTGCGCCGAGGACGCCGTTCGAGGTCTCCCGCAAGGTCTTTCGCTACGGCCTCTCGCTCTACGAGCAGTGCTTCGCTCTTAGCGAGACGCTCGCCCATCTTGAGCATCTGGTCCACGAGGGCCGAGCGGAACGTATGGAGAACGGAATCTTCTCCTTCCGGGCGGCATAGCGTGGCGGGGGGCAAGATACCGTCGCCTCCGGTGGTCATACGGGAGGAGATCGCCAATAGCGTAACTCATGGCATCGGCCTTTTGGCTAGCCTGATCGGGGCCGTCGTGCTCGTGTCTCTGGCCGCCCAGCAGGGGGAGGCGTGGCACGTCGTTAGCGCCGCCATCTACGGTATTGCTCTGGTAGCGCTGTATTCGGCCTCGACTTTCTACCACGCGTTCAAGGGCACTGGGGCGAGGGACGTGCTGAGGGTGTTGGACCACTGCGCGATCTACCTGCTCATCGCCGGTACTTACACACCGGTCACGCTCGTTAGCCTGCGCGGAGCCTGGGGCTGGTCGCTCTTCGGCGCCGTATGGTTCCTCGCGGTGGCCGGCATTATCTTCAAGGTCTTCGCCACCGGACGCTTCGCCGCCCTCTCTACTGTTGCCTACGTGCTCATGGGCTGGCTGTGCATCGTCGCCCTGAAGCCCATGTTCATACTGCTCTCGCCGGGCGCGCTCGCTTTGTTCGCCGCGGGTGGTGTGTTTTACACTGCCGGGACCATCTTCTATCACTCCAAACGTGTCCCATACTCCCACGCCGTCTGGCATCTCTTCGTCGTGGCCGGGAGCGTCTGTCACTACCTGGCCATCGCCCTGTACGTGCTCGCGCCGTTCTCTTAGGACAGTACCTGGATAAGCCTGCTCAGAAGAACAGCAACGTCAGCAGTGCCAGATACGCTGCCGCGGCCAGCGCCATGACCAGGCCGAACTTCCAATTTCTTTTTAGCCCGATCTCTAGCGGGTGCAGCCCCGTGAGGCGGGCGAGCATAGTCAGGTTGTTGGAGAACGGGGTCAAAAGTAAGGCGGCCTGGGCGCCGAGCAGTATCGCCATCGCCCACAGGACTGGGGCCGGGCCACTATCCAGGGGGAACGCGGTGTTTATCAGGAGCACCAGCGGCACGACGTGTATCCCGGCTATAAATCCCAGCCCCGTGACGAGCGCGAGCGCTGGCGCGACGAGTACCGGGGGCAGGGAGGCGAAGACGTCGCCGACCGGCGCGAGCGCCCCTACGGCTTCGAGCGAGAGCACGAGGACGCCCGCTGACCCGAAGAGGGCGAACTCCGCGTGCGACTCGGTAAGCGCAGTGCGGGTCTCGTTGCCGAGCCTGCGCAGGGGTGAGGACTGGCGCAGCAGGACCGCCGCCAGAACCGCTATCAGGAAGACCACCGCGGCGACCGTCAGCGCGATGGTTGCCGTCAGCGAGAGAGCGGGTACGAGCACGTTCACGAGCGCGACCGCCGCGACCAGCAGCACGGGGTAGAGGAGAACCGCTGCTGACCCGCGGTCCAGCGGTGTGTCGGGGGCTTCTTCGACCTCGCCCTTCTTTCTCTGGGCCAGGAGGAGCAGGACGGCCATTCCTACAAACACGAACGGGAGCGAGGCTGCGAGCAGCCCCCCGTAGGAGACGCCGGTCAGCATGATCGTGGTCACGGTAAGCACGTTCAGGTTGGTCCAGAGGGGGGCGAACGAGAAGGCCCGGCCCGCCCATATCAAAGCGTCGACACGCTCTTTAGGGGCGGCGCGGCGCAGGATCACGTCTATCAGTACGAACGAACCCACGTCGAGGACCGCTCCGAGCACGTGCCCTAGAGCCCCGGACGTCGTCCTGACGCCCACTCCCCTCCGCGTCATCGCCGCTAGGAGTGCCCGGATCTGGACCGTGTAACGCTGGGCCCGGATCGGATACCCGGCGATGCTCAGGACCACCAGGATCGCGATGATATCGAAGTAGGCGGGGAGTCCATCCAAGAACGCCGACGCGTCGAATCGCCCTAGTAGCACCGCGGCTGCGAGCGTGAGGAACGCCACGAGCGCGAGTGCCTTGTGGAAGGCGCTCGCATAGGGCACCGAGATCGCATACAGAATCGTGCCCGCCCCAAGGTAAACGGCCGTGGCCCAAAGAGTGCCGGGTACGAAGGACGCCGCCGCGTAGCCTACGAGAAATATGGCGCCGAGCAGCGGGCGCAGACCGTCGAGTCGTTCCTTTACCTCCTTCGCCACCAACCTCTCCGATCATTAAATACAAATGCCAAAGACAAGCGATTCTAGATCATATATAGACATCTCACCCGACCGTGGCGGTAGTTACAGGCCAGGCTGGACGCCGGACTATAATCGGAGCAACTCAATCATCTGATCTGCTTTGGAGGTATGGTGCCGCTTTTGGACTCAACCGACCCGCTCCGAGAGAAGACTTACGCGAAAGACGCAACCGGACGTCTTCTGACCTCCATCGCTATCCTCCTCGCCGCCATGGTCTTCGCTGGATGCGGAGGTACGGAACAAGGGTCATCGGACGAGCCGGGGGACCCGGGTGGTAGTGGCTCGCAGACCGAGCCAACCCAGACCGAGCTAACCCAGAGCGGTACACCCCCCGCCGAAGACACGGGAACGCCGGAGCCGGAGAGTACTACGGCGAATGCCGGGCCCGTGCAGGTAGAGACTAGCGTAGTGGCTACCGGCCTCGAAGCTCCCTGGGGGCTTGTGTTTACCCCTGGAGGCGAGGCGTTGGTAACCGAGCGCGATTCCGGCCGGCTTCTCTCGCTAGATGCCTCGGGTAATACCGAGGAGGTTCAGCAACTGCCGGAGGGGGGCAGTGGGGAGGGGGGCTTGCTCGGCCTCGCGCTCTCACCCGACTACGCGAATGACGGTCTGATCTACGCTTACTACTCGACGGGATCGGATAACCGTGTGGTTCGCTTCCGCCAGGGCGAGGACCTGGAGCCGATCCTGACCGGCATCCCGGTAAACACCTTTCACAACGGTGGCCGCATAGCCTTCGGTCCCGACGGGCTCTTGTACATCGGTACCGGCGACGCGGGCGACACGCAGAGTTCTCAGGACATCAACTCTCTGGCTGGCAAGATCTTACGTATCACCCCTGAGGGAGAGGCGCCCCCGGACAACCCATTCCAGGGCAACCCACTCTACTCCTACGGCCACCGCAACGTGCAGGGCCTGGCCTGGGACGCGAGCGGTGGGCTCTACGCTAGCGAGTTCGGCCCGAGCAGTGTAGACGAGGTCAACCGCATAGAGTCGGGGGGCAACTACGGCTGGCCCAACGTTGAGGGCATAGCCGGAGACCCCAACTACATAGACCCGATCTCGTTCTGGCCCACGGCCGAGGCCTCCCCGAGCGGCGCGGAGATCCTCAAGAACGGTGTGATCCCCCAGTGGGAGGGCGACTTCTTTATGGCCGGCTTGCGTGGCCAACGCCTCTGGCGACTGGACCTCGACGAGAACGGCGACGTCATCGAACAAGAACCGCTCCTGCAAGGCGAGGCCGGTCGCCTGCGCCACGTTACTCAGGCCCCCGACGGCTCCCTATGGGTCCTCACCAGTAACCGTGACGGCCGCGGTAACCCGGTTGCCGACGATGACCGTATCCTCCGCCTCGCCCCCGCAGACAGCTAGATAGGGGGCTGGAGGGGTCTGTTCAGGGCGAGGCCGCAAGGCGCGTGCTCTGGTCCTTGAAACAGAACCCCACGTGAAGCTGTATCCTTGCTAGAGATAAAGATGATCGTGGCCGCAACCTTCTCTGGAGATAATGGAACACGCTTACCCTCAAGATTTAGTCCCCTTCCTGCGAGAACGGTGGGACGATAAGGTAGCTGCTCCCCTGCCGGCCCCGGCCGTGCTAGAGGACCTCGTCTCATCGTGTTACCAGGCAAGCCTGTTGTGTGAAGAGGAGCGGCCCGTCAGGTTCCGGGTTATCCTTTGCGATCCCGATCGGCTTCCTCTCAGGGAGGGACCGCCTAGCGGTCTGCACCGGCTCGATTTCCCCGAGTCCCGGCCGTTCAACGTCCACGAGCTTCGGCGGATCTCTCCGGCCGCCAACTACTATCGTTCGCTCATCGGGATCGAGCCGGACGGGGAGCGGGGGCTCCGGATCTGGGGGCTGGTTCACTCCGGTCCCCGTTGGTTGAGGGCGGACCAGGGAGGAAGGGATACTCCTCCTCCGCTGCCGCCGGTGCTGATCGTACGCGTGTCCGGTCCGGGACGTATCAGCATGGACTGCGGCTCCGCCGTCGTCGCTAAGCTCGACGGGGGCGAGCTCTCTGACTCCAAGTTGGACGTTTACGCCTCACGCTGGCTGCCGGATACTTTCGCTCCCGTTCGGGCCGAGCTCGCGGAGATCCACTTGGAGGCCCGTAAGTTAGCGCAGGAGAAATCCGGCGAGACCTGGGCGCCAATGGACAATGACATCACGCGCATCATAGGCCAGCATACTGTGAAGCGGATCGTCTCCGCCATCAGGAACTCTCACCACGGTGGGACCCTGATCATCATCCCCCCGGACCTGGCGGACGATATTCTCGAAGACCGTTTTGTAACCCTGAAGTACAAGCTTGCCGAGGGAGAGCCCCGGCGCCGGTTCCGCACCCTGATAGTCAAAGTTATGAACGCTCTAGCGGAATCCCACGGGCGCGACGGCGCCCCAAGCGGTAAAGAGGTAGGCTGGAGAGCGTATGAGGCGAGCAACGAAGAGAAGCTTTCGGACCTCGATGAGGCCATCTTCGAGGTTGCGCATCTTATTGCTGGCCTCGCCGCGGTCGACGGCGCGGTCGTCATGACCCAACGCTTCGAGGTTCTTGGATTTGGTGGTGAGATCTCGGGTGAACTCCCCGGGGTAAAGACAGTGTCCAAGGCCCTCGACGTCGAAGGAAACAAAACCGTAGAAGAGCCGACCGAAGACTTTGGTACTCGCCACCGCTCCGCTTATCGCCTCTGCAACGATCTTCGCGACGTCATCACTGTAGTCGTCTCTCAGGACAGCAACGTCCGGTTCGTCAAGTACAAAGACGGTGCCGTCACCTACTGGGACCAAGCATGACTATCGTACATCTTACAAAGGACAACGCCGTTCGTGACGAGAATCCCGGGACCGCTCGGTGAAGCGGAGTCAGTGAGACGCTGGCTCTATAGTCGCCGACATCGAGCCTTTGCAGTGCGGGATCAGTGGGTCGGAACCGAAAGCGTGGATCTGGTCGCGTTTGAGTTCGGCCTGCTCCAGATTGGTGGTGGCAACGACGACCCGGCCGCTCGTATCTACCTCTATAGCCATCCGGTAGCCCTTCTCCGGTGGATGCCCGAAGATCGTCTTCAGCATGTAGATCACGTACTCGAAGCTGTGATCGTCGTCGTCGAGCAGAACTACGTTGTACGGGGGCATCCCCTCCGTTTTTTGCTCTTTCTTTTCCCGGGGTTGTGTGATGGTATCCGTCATCGCATTCCCGCAGTTCAGCGTCCCTTCCACTCCGGATTGCGCTTCTCCAGAAAGGCGCAGATACCCTCCTGGGCGTCGGCAAAGGTGGCGTTGAAGGACATGACCTCTTTGGTATAGGCGTAGGCCTGGTCCGTGGGCATCTCCAGTTGGCGGTAGAAGGCCTGCTTACCAACCCCAACGACGAGCGGGCTGGCCTCCGCTATCTTCTCCGCGAGAGCGCGGGTCTCCGCCTCCAGCTCTCCGGCCGGGACTACCTTGTTCACGAGCCCTTCAGCGCGAGCCTCTTCGGCGGAGATGAACTCACCGGTGAGGAGCATCTCCATCGCCTTCTTCCGGCCGATGGCGCGGGTGAGGGCGACCATCGGGGTGGAGCAGAACAGACCTATCTTGACACCGGGGCAGGCGAAACGGGCGTCTTCGGAGGCGACGACGAGGTCGCAGGTGGCGGCGAGCTGGCATCCGGCAGCGGTTGCGACGCCGTGGACCTGGGCTATGACAGGCTGCGGGATGGTCTGAATAGTCTGCATCAACTCGCAGCAGACATCGAAGAGGTGGCGGTAGAAGTTGGGGTCGCGGCCGACCATCTCGGAGAGGTCGTGTCCGGCACAGAACGTGGGGCCGGCGCCGTGCAACACGACGACCGACGTCTCGCCAGTCTCGCCTATTGCTTTGAGGCAGCTTATAAGCTCTTGCATGTGCTCCAGCGAGAGGGCGTTGCGCTTTTTGGGGCGGTTCATGGTGACGAGGGCTACGGTCTCGTCACCCTCGTAGCGGATGTGTTCGTAGGCGCGGTCTTGGGCTTCGATCATCGGTTTCTCCTTTGTTGTCTCTAGTCTATACGTTCTTCACGCGCTTCGACGAACACTACGCGCCCCCCGAATTCGACCGCGCCGCCAGGACTCGGGCGGGCGAGGATGCGGGAGCCTTCTCCCTGCCGGATGATAATCTCCTGTCCGAGCAAGGCACACAACCGCGCCGCGTACGCCCCTGTCGCCTCGTCTTCGTCTACACCGAGACGCGGGACGAACACCCGGACCCGCACGAGCCCTGCTTCCTTATCCTCCCAGGCCCAGACACCGACGAGGTCTCTGCCGCCGGGTGGCCCCGGGAGCGAGTTGACCTCCTCGGGGGAGGCTAACTCGACGATATCGAACGCGGGTGCCCACTCTGGCCGCCCTGTTACAAAGACGGCCTCGCCCTCCGTTCTCACCGGTACCTCTCCAGCCGGCGGCCTGAGCGCCGGGACATCGAAGCCCTCTTGTAGGAGCAGCCAGGCGGTACCGACGAGCGGGTGACCGGCGAACGGGAGCTCGGCGGCCGGAGTGAAGATGCGGACCTCGCCTCGCTCCCCGTCATCCACAAAGACGGTCTCCGAGAAGCCGAGGCGCGCGGCGACCTCCTGGCGGGCGGACTCCCGTACCGCGGGGCCGTCAAGGAAGATTCCTAGAGGGTTGCCGCCCGTCCCATCTTCACCCACAAATACCTTCAGGACGTGCAGTTTAGGCATCAGGGACCTTCCGGTTCGTCAGTTCACCTTCTTCCCGTAGTGCTTCCACTTCCTTCCTTGCAAGACGAACTCCTGGGCGTAAGCGGTGGAGTTCGTCTCGAAGTGGACGATGCGTTACTCGCATAGTTCTATAAACTCCTTCTCTGCGGGAAGGGCGATCACGGCGTACCTAGGACAGCCGGGTGCTTGTCGATAGCCCGGGGACCTCGAAATACCGAGGCCGTGTGCTTTTGTGCTTCACGACGACGAGGGCGACGATACAGTCGCCCTCGTCCAGGAAGTGTTTGCAGGTTTAGCCTTTCAGTATAGTTCTAGCTTCCGTCGGATTGGCCGTCCTCGTTCTCTTCTTCCTTCTCACGGAGTACGTATTTCTGGACCTTGCCGGTGGAGGTCTTGGGTAGCTCGTCTATAAACTCGACGGCGGCGGGGGCTTTGAAGCGGGCGATGCGCTCCTTGACGAAGTCTATGACCTCTTCTTCGGTGGTCTCCTCACCTTGCTTGAGGGTGACGAAGGCCTTGGGACGCTCGCCATAGTGCTCGTCCGGCATTGCGGTGACGGCAGCCTCCAGTATGGACGGGTGCTCTGCGAGGACCTGTTCGATCTCGACCCCCGAGATGTTCTCGCCGCCGGAGATGATCACGTCCTTGTCGCGATCCTTGATCTCGACGTACCCATCCGGGTGCCACACCGCCAAATCGCCGGAGTGGTACCAGCCGCCCTTGAACGACTCGTTCGTCTCTTCTTCGTTGTCGAGGTAGCCCTTCATGACCATATTGCCGCGCATGACGATCTCGCCCATCGTCTCCCCGTCGAGCGGCACGTCGTTCATATCCTCGTCCACAACCCTCACGAGGTCCGCGGTGACGTAGCCCTGGCCCTGGCGCGAGAGCAACCGCGCGTGCTCCTCGGGGTCCTTGTCTTCCCACTCCTTGCGCGGAGCGCTCGTGGTCATGGGACCATACGTCTCGGTCAAACCGTAGGTGTGTACCGGCCTTACGTTCAGATCGAGGAGCTGGTTGAGAAGGGTAGGCGTCGGCACGTAGCCGGCGATGACGGCGGTGACCTGCTGGTCGAGCTCGCGCTTACTTTCGTGGTTGGCGAGCGGTATCTGCACCGTCGGCGCCGCGCAGTAGTGCGTTATCCTCTCGGACTCGAAGAGCTCCCAGATCCTCTCCGGATCGACTTTCCTCAAACACACGTGCGTCCCGGCGACGGCGGTTACCGCCCAGGGGTAGGTCCAGCCGTTGCAGTGGAACATCGGAAGCGTCCACAGGTACCTGGACTCGTAGTTCATCTGTGACTCGATAACGTTACCCAGGGCGCTGAGGTACGCTCCGCGGTAGGTATACAGCACGCCCTTGGGGCGCCCCGTCGTCCCGGAGGTGTAGTTTACGGAGATGGTCTCCTCTTCATCCTCCAGGATACTCTCCACCGGTTCCGGCGAGCCCTCGGCCAGGTAATCTTCGTAAGGGTCGCCTTTCTCGCCGGTGTCGTCTATGCGGATGATCTCGACGCTCTCGTCTACGCCCTCCAAAAGGTCCTCTAGCTCGTGGTCCACGAAGACCATCTTGGACTTCGAGTGCTCGACGATGTATTCGACCTCACCGGCGCTCAAACGGGTGTTGATGGTGACCATGACCAGGCCCGCTGCCGGTATGGCGAAGCTGCCTTCGAGCATCGGTGGCGTGTTCGGGCAGAGAAAGGCGATCCTATCACCCTTCTGAAAGCCCGCGTCCTTGAGGCGCGAGGCGAGCCGATGCACCCTCTCCTCGAACTCCGAGTAGGTGTAGCGGCGGTCGCCGTAAATGACGGCCTCCTTGTCGGGGAACATATACGCGCTGCGCTTCAGGAAGCTCAACGGCGTGAGCTCCGTGCGGTAGACCTTCTCGTTCATACAGACATCCCTTTCCTCTCTTGATTCTCTCTCAGTCTTCCCCGGACTGCCGGTAGTATAATCCCCGTCCCTTTGCGTCCGCTAGCGCATGGGACCATCGTCGACGTTCTGTTGCTGTATTCGGGCTCCAGAATAGGGCGTAAGATGCTGAAACGATCGCCGGAAGGAATTTTTGTGCTGAAGCGTGGTATGCCGGATGGTAACCACTCCAAAGAGCGGTTGGGTCTCATGTCAGCTCCCATAAGGGTGGTAGGCAGCAGCGGCGAGACCGCGAAAGGCGTCTTTTATATGCTACGCAGTGGTCGAGGCCGAACAGGTAAGGGCAGGTTCGAGAAGCGCGTGGAGGGTTTGTTGGCCGAAGGGGCTTGCGATAACCAAATCTTGCAACACCGGCCAGCCTCGCCGGGGGGCTCCTGATATGGATTGGGGCGCCAAACCTCTCGTGCACCGGCCGCTTCTCGGCGGCGTGGCCATAGTCGTGTATCTGGCCTGCGCGAAGCTGATCACGCACGTACTTACAGCCGGGAACTACGGGTTCTATCGAGACGAACTGTACTTCGTCGCCGCCAGCAAGCACCTGGACTTTGGTTACGTGGATTTTCCTCCTCTCGTCGCCGTTGTTACGGCGCTGGCGCGTGTGGTGTTCGGAGACTCGGCGGCCGCGTTGCAGTTCTTCCCTGCTCTGGCGAGTGCGGGAGTCGTGGTGCTTGCTGGATTGATGGCGCGAGAGCTAGGCGGAGGACGGTTTGCGCAGGGGATCGCGGCTCTCGCGACGCTCGTCGCGCCGAACATCCTCGTCTTCGGCACCTGGCTCTCGATGGACGCGTTCGACCAGTTCAACTGGGCTTTGGCCTCGTACGCTCTGATCCTGGTCTTCAAACGCGGCCGTCCGAGGCTGTGGCTCTTCTTCGGGCTGGCGGCGGGCGTCGGGCTTCTGACCAAGGTGACCATCCTGTACTTCGGGTTCGCGGTCTTTGCGGCACTGTTGCTTACGCCCGCCCGCAGGCATTTGCTGACCCCTTGGCCCTGGCTCGGTGGGGCTGTGGCGTTTGTTTTCCTGTTACCGTACCTGTACTGGCAGGTCACGCATGGCTGGCCGACGCTGGAGTTCTGGGGGAACTATGGGGGGAAGCTGGACCCGAACTCTCCGTGGGAGTTCCTCCTCGAACAGGTGCTGACCATGAACCCGGTGACTCTGCCGGTGTGGGCAGCGGGGCTGTACTATTATCTGTTCTCCAGAGAAGGACGGCCGTACCGGGTGTTCGGGTTCGTGTTCGTGATCCTCTTCGCTATATTCGCCTTCCAGAACGCGAAGTTCTACTTCCTCGCCCCGGCCTATCCCATGCTCTTTGCCGCGGGAGGCCTGACTATCGAACGCTTTATCCGGCTGCACGAATGGAACTGGCTGAAGCCCGCATACGTATCACTCCTGATGGTCGCTGGCGTGTTCGTCGCCGTCCTATCGGTGTTGCCGGTGCTGCCCGTGGAGGCGGTCGCAAAGACCACGGGCCTCGTGGGAGGGAACGCCGGTATAGAGTCAGAGGCCCGCAAAACGGCAGAACTTCCACAGACCTTCGCTTTCAGGCATGGCTGGGAGGACATGGTGGAGACTATCGCCGGGGTCCACGACAGCCTCTCCGATAGAGAGCGGACGGTAAGCTGCGTCCTCGCCGGAGACTTCGGTGAGGCCGGGGCCGTGGACTTCTTCGGGCCAGCGTACGGTCTCCCACAGGCTATCAGCGGGCACAACAACTACTACCTCTGGGGACCGGGGGGGTGCTCGGGCGAGGTGGTAATCTCCGTTGGAGTCCCTCTCGAACGGCTCGAAGCGGTCTTCGAGGAAATCGAGCACGCGGATACCGTTACCTGCGAGTATTGCATGCCCGTGGAGAACGACCTTCCAGTCTACGTAGCCCGGGACCCCAGGATACCGTTCGAAGAAGCCTGGCCGCAGTTCAAGCACTACAACTGAGCGGCTGTGTGCCAAACTGACTGGGAAGACTATCATCCCGATATGCATCCATAGCGGCGGAGGCTGCTAGAGCGTAGAACGGCGAGTTGCTGAGGCTCGCGCAAGAGGAGTTCTACGCCCTCCTCAGCATGGACCGGTCATCTCATACCATCTTTAAAATTGGCGGTCGAGGTACTGCGTTTGGCGCGATCTAGAGAAGTGGCCCGTGTAGCGGGATAACGCAGATTGCCCGAGCAGACCACGCGGAAGAGATTGCGTAAGGAACGAGGAGCGGAAGATGTGCTGTCGATTCTCGCTCTTCGGTACGGGATTGACCACTAGGTACGGCGGGAACTGGTATCCGCGCCTCACGAAGAACTGCACGCTGCACGCGGTGTATAGTGATTTCAAGGAAGTAGAAGAGACCGGGCAGAGGCAAAGCATTATCGGAGAGGCGTGAACACCGCAAGAGGTTGGAGCGCGTTACGTGGGGGGCGTCTGGCGGCGGGAGCCGGGCGTGTGCGGGCCAACGGTTGGCCGATACTCCAGACCGCGGTCGCCGCCAGCGTCGCTTACTTCTTTGCGACCGTCGTGCTCGGGCAACAGCAACCCTTCTTCGCCCCGATAGCGGCGGTGATCTCTCTTGGCCTGACGCTCGGGCAGCGTGGGAGGCGGGCGGTCGAGGTGATTATCGGGGTCACGGTAGGACTGTTGGTTGCTGACCTGATCGTGCTGGCTATCGGCATCGGTACCTTGCAGATCGGCATCGTGGTCGCGATTGCGATGGCGGCGGCCGTGCTCTTCGCGGAGAGGTCTCTGTTCGTGAACCAGGCGGCGATCTCGGCGATTCTGGTCATCGTCCTGCAACCCCCGGACTCCGGCTTCTCGCCCGACCGCGTCCTCAACGCGCTCGTAGGGGGAGGGGTAGCTCTGGTGGTCCACTACCTGCTCCCCGTGAACCCCGAGCGCGTGGTCGAGAGGGCGGCCCGTCCGATCTTCGAGCAACTGGCGGCCGTGCTCGAAGAGATAGCCGCCGCATTAAGCGCGAACGACCTGACCCTGGCCGAGAGTGCCCTCGGAAAGGCCCGGGAGATAGACAGGAGCGTGGCCAATCTCCGGGAGGCGCTGGAGGCCGGCTACGAGACCGCCCGGCTCTCCCCGACGCGCCGCAGATCCCTCCGGCACCTGGAGTTCTACTCGGGCGCCAGCATCAGGATAGAACTGACCGTTATCAACACGCGAGTCCTGGCCCGGGGCGCCGTCAACGCTATCAGACGCGAGGACGCTATCCCGCCGGTCCTGCCGGAGGCCGTGCTCGACCTCTCGCGGTCGGTGAGCGCGCTCGCGACGTTCCTCGAACACCCCGGCCCGCCCGACGAAGCTCGCCGGTGCGCCCTCGAAGCCGCCCGTCGCGCCACCGAAATACTCGAAGAGAGACACGATCTGGCAATCAGCGTCCTCGTCGGGCAGATCCGCTCGGCCGCCGTAGACCTCCTTAGGAGTACCGGCATGGACCAGGCCTCGGCCCTCCATGCGCTTGAGGAGGCAGCAGGCCGCACATAGGAAACCGACCGAAACGTTGTGGAGGGCTCCGAGCGAAGTTGACCGGGGTTTTGCGTGTTGTTAGTGTGCGCCTGGCTACAAGGGTATGACGCACTTCCACACCGAGTTCTACCCGCCGGAGCGTACCGCCGAGAAGCTCGAATACCTCACCGGGAGCGAAGTGGGAGCGGGGGCGTTTATAGTAGACGCTGTGCCGGGGACGAGCTCCGCCACGCTGCGCGAGACTACCGAGGAGGCCCAAAGATGAGTCAGGGAGACCGTCGCCAGAACCTGTTGGGAACCATGGATCGTCTCGGCCTAGGGGCGGTTCTGCTGGGTCTTCCGGCGAACTTCGCCTGGTACACTGGTGGCGCGGATAACCGGGTGGACCCCTCCGTACCTCTCGGGGTCGCCGCCGTCCTCGTTACCCCCGACGCCGAATACGTCGTAACGGACAATATCGAGGCCGGGCGGATGCGCGAAGAGCAGACCACTGGCTTTGAGGTAGTAGAGCACCCCTGGTACGAAAAAGCGTCGTCACTCTACCGGGAACTGGCCGGTGGCGCTACGTTGGGGACTGACTTTCCCCTGGAGGGCGCCCGGGACGTTTCGGAGGAGGTCGCCCCGCTACGCTACGTGCTGGACGCGGAGGCTATCGAACTCTACCGGAGAGCTGGCGCCGAGACCGCGGCGGCGATAGGGGAGGCGGCCGCGTCCGTCTCGGTTGGCATGACCGAGTACGAGGCCGGCGCGGACCTTGTAGCCGCTTGCCGGGAGCGGGGGCTCACTACCTCTGTGACACTGGTGGCAGCGGACGACCGCATTGCCCGTTACCGGCACCCGATCCCTCAAGGAGACACCATACAACGCCGGGTAATGCTCGTGGTCTGCGCCGAGCGTGGTGGGCTCTACGTCAGCCTGACACGGATCGTGGACTTCGAGGAACCGGAACCGGAACTCGCACGTCGGCAGGAGGCGAGCGAGGAGGTCCTGCGTCGCTTTCGGGAGGAGGCCACCCGTCCCGGCCGCACCCTCGCCGACGCCTTCAAGGACTGCAAGAGCTTCTACGCCGAGGCCGGCTTCCCCGATGAATGGCGGCTGCACCACCAGGGTGGGATGGCCGGTTACGCCGCCCGCGAGATCATAGCAACTCCTGAGACTCGTCAAGAGATACAGGTCGGGCAAGCATTCGCCTGGAACCCTTCCATAACCGGCGCGAAGGCAGAGGAGACCTTTATCCTCACCGGGGATGGGCCGGAAGTGATCACCGTCCCGTGAAGCTCCTGGTTACAGGCGGCGCGGGTTACATTGGCAGTGTCGTTGCTCTGCAATTGATCGAGGCGAGTCTACATTTCTTACTTCAAGCGTGGGGCGTGGCGGATGGGTAGCAGCCAGTGGCGTTGGTCAGGTCGTTGACGGCGGTCTTGACGGTGGGGAGGTCGTGTCGATTATTCGAGCTTAGGATTTCATGGACCAGCCAGGTCAGCGGGAGGACGCGGACGCCACGGCAGGAGATGCGGCCCTCTACGAAGGCGTTGGAGAACAGCAAGATAGGCGCGACTTCGGCTGCCAGGATCTCCCGCAGCCGGTAAGTTCCTCGCCAGGTTTGCTTGATGAAGTCTTTGCCGGTCGAACGCCCGTTGATAGAGAGCTCGCCCTTCGCGGACGTCACCCGCCCCTTGTGGCTCTTCGTCTCGATGCAGAAGAATCCCGTCTCGCCGAGCACGACGTGATCCACGTTGCCAAGCCCCGGCAGCGGGAGGTCATGGAAGACGTAGTAGCCGTGCGCCCGCAGCTTCCCCAACTCGGCCCCAACAGCCTCTTCAGCCCTGCCGCCCGAGATCCAGGTCCTCTCCGCCGCCCGGACCTTCTCTTGGGCATGGCGCTCGACTCTCTTGAGCCCGAATAACGACGCACCCATCTCGGCCACCGTCCATAACGCCGTCCGCTTGCGTCCCTCGGCCAGGGCGTGCTGCCCCGCATCCCGCTTCTCATACTTCCTCTCACGCTCCCCTGAAAAGCGGGCGAGATCCAGAACCGGAGGTTCGGAGACCGGAAGTTCGGAGACCGGAAGTTCGGAGACCGGAGGTTCGGAGACCGGAGGTTCGGAGACCGGAGGTTCTGGGGTTAGATCTTCCGCGATTTCAGTGGCGGGCGTGGTCGCGGCGACTCTCTTGAGCACGTCCTCGAATCCGCTGTCGGGGATCGCCAGGAACCCACCAGTCAGAGCGTAGCGATGGAACCCCAAGACGGGATGGGGACCATCTTTTGGAAACGTGTACGGAATGCTTTCGGGGAACGCCCGCATGCGGGTAACCGGTATGGCCCACAATGGCGGGTTCTTCGATGACCAGTCCGTTGCTTCGCCGGGGGCAGCGGCCGCTTCGGATACCTCTGCCGCGCCCACGAAACCCTCCCCAGCCATGTAAAAGAGCGCCTGGTCGCCGGGGAGCGCCTTTCGCGCCGGGGTCCGGTTCGACGAGACATGGAACGTGCACCCGCGACGTACTGACTCGAAGTTGTCCCGAGCGTGGTCCCCGACGAACGACATCACCCAGTTGCTCACCAACCCAGCCTCCTAAAGAGCTACCGAATCCATTATAGGCCGTAGAGGCGGGGCGGGGATATGCCAAGGTAGCCTTCGGTGAAGGCGTGTTCAAAACAAAAAGGACGCGGGGTGAGGAAGACCACTACCGAATGCACGGACTTTGCATCACGGTGGCTTCGTCTTGACGTACTCTATCGAACGCCGCGTCGCCATCGTCCTTGTTTGCGTGAACGAAGCTGATACCCATGCAGACTCCACTCTTTGCAACTTCGAGGCGAACGGTGACTATAAGCCTGCATTCTGTATGTTTGACGCCTCTGCTGGTGTAGAGGTCGTGAGCCGAGACGGGTTGCAACAAAACGGCTATTTGCAGGCGAAAGAACGACCGCGAGATCTCACGGAACCGTGTTTAGAGACGCCTGGTTTCGGTGACATACACAGTGTAAGGCACCACTATAGATGGAGGTTCGATCATGGCAAACGAGTTGCAGGGACGCAAGGTAGCCATACTACTAGCTCCCGTGGGCACCGAGCAGGTCGAGTTCACAGAGCCCAAGAAGGCCGTCGAGGACGCCGGAGCCGAGGTCGAGGTCGTTGGCATCCAGACCGGCGACGCGCAGACTATGAACGGTGACGTCAACCCGGGTGATACCTTCAAGGTGGAGAAGGCTTTCTCCGATGTCTCCGCGGGGGATTACGACGCTCTGATTATACCGGGCGGCACCGTAGGGTCGGATAATCTGCGCGGCAGCGATGAGGCGGTAAGCTTCGTGCGTGCTTTCTTCGAGCAGGAGAAGCCGGTCGGTGTAATTTGTCACGGTCCGTGGACTCTGGTGGAGGCGGACGTGGTGAAGGGCCGGACGCTTACCTCCTATCCGACGCTCCAGACCGACATCCGCAACGCGGGTGGCAACTGGGTGGATCAAGAGGTCGTTACCGACGCGGGGCTCGTCACGAGCCGGAACCCCGACGATCTGCCGGCGTTCTGCTCCAAGCTAGTCGAGGAGATCTCCGAGGGCAAGCACGCCGAGCAGGCCAGCAGCGTTTAGCTGATCGTACATAAGACAATTCAGGATAGAGCCTCGCTTTGGCGGGGCTTTACCTTTGCCTGAAGAGGGACCAGAGATAGGAGATTGTGTAGTGAAAGCGGTCGTTTTCCACGGTGTAGGAGATATAAGGCTCGACGACGTCGAGGAGCCGAAGATACAGGACCCTTCTGATGCCATTGTGCGGCTCACGTCCAGCGCGATCTGCGGGACGGATCTACACATGATCCGCGGCACGTTGGCGGGGATGAAGCCGGGTACGATCCTCGGCCACGAGGGCGTCGGTGTCGTCGAGGAGATCGGCCCCGAGGTCCGGAACCTGCGGGTAGGAGACAGAGTAGTTATCCCCTCGACCATCGGTTGTGGGTACTGCTCGTACTGCCGGGCCGGGTACTACGCGCAGTGTGACAACGCCAACCCCAACGGACCACAGGCCGGGACCGCGTTCTTCGGTGGGCCGGAGCCCACGGGACCGTTCGACGGGCTGCAGGCCGAGTTCGCGCGAGTCCCATATGCCGCTATCAACCTCGTAAAGCTGCCCGAGCAGGTCACCGACGAGCAGGCGATTATGATCTCCGACATCTTCCCGACCGCTTACTTTGGAGCGGAGATAGCCGAGGTCTCCGATGGCGACTCGGTCGCGGTCTTCGGCTGCGGACCCGTAGGACAGTTCGCCATTGCTAGCGCGAAGATTCTAGGCGCCGGACGCGTCTTCGCGGTGGACAAGGAAGAGTCGCGCCTGGAGATGGCCCGCGCGCAGGGTGCGGAGGTCATCAACTTCAACGAGGAGGATCCGGTCGAGGTCATCTTCAACCTTACCGGCGGCATTGGGGTGGACCGCGTTATAGAGGCCGTCGGGGTGGACGCCGAGCACGCGCATTCCGGTCCCGCCGCCGAGCAGGGCGAGCAGTTGGCGGGGCAGTTCGAGCAGGACCTGAGCGAGGTCGCCCCCGAGACGAATCCACAGGGTGACAACTGGCACCCCGGCGACGCGCCTTCTCAATCCCTTATCTGGTCCACGCAGTGTGTCGCCAAGGGTGGGACCATCGGGGTTATCGGTGTCTTCCCGCCGCAGGCGATGACGTTCCCCGTGGGGGCTCTGCAGCAGCGCAACCTGACCCTCAAGGGTGGTAACTGCAACCACCGCAAGTATATCCCCGGGCTCGTCGGGCTCGTGGCGACGGGTGCGTTGGACCCAACCAGCATCCTCACCAACAGAGAGCCCGTGACGGACGCCATCGAAGCCTACAAAATCTTCGACCAGCGGCAGCCTGGCTGGATCAAGGTGGAGCTACTACCCACGATGGCAGGCTAACCCAACGGGAGCACCTCCCCAAAGCGAAGCCTGGAAGATGCGCCCGCTCTGGACCGCCTCCGGGACGGGCGCTCTCATGGAAGCTACATACACCATCGATTGACAAGTCCCGACGTGGGCGCAATGCATCAACATTACAACATCAACTCAGCAAGTAAGACTACAGGTACGAGCCGGCCCTCAGGGAGATACCGTGCAAGTTGGAGAGTATGCTACCCAAAAGAGATCTACCAGAACTGGCCATGGTCTAGGGCCCCGAAGAACACGTTCAGAGGATGCAAGACTTCCTCGACCAGGCGACACGCGCATTTTCGTCTACTCTGGCTAGCAGGACCAGAAAAGGGTCATCGACTTCTACGGCTCTGAGGTGCTGCCGCTGCTACGCTTCTGGCAGATCCTCGTAGGTCTCCGGCTGTATTTCGGCAAACAACCTGTCGCTCCGGGATCAGCTATGATCGACCGAAATCCGGCCTGTGGCAGCCGAGAACGAGACCGGGGTGAGTTTGCGCGCCAAAGATCAACTGCAAGCGAACGTGGCGGAGAGCCAGCGAGATACCGCGATACGGCCGCCCGCTGGTCCGCTAACCGTCCCCGAGGTTCTGCACCGGCCCGCGTGCGACCGCTACGAGTTTGTGATCCTGGGCGCGGGTTGCTCGGGGCTTAGCCTCTGCTACTACCTGTTAGAGAAAGGGATAGACGCTCCTATCCTGATCCTCGACCGCAGACAAACGTTCGAGGACGATCGTACGTGGTGTTTCTGGGACGTGGAGTCTACTCCGTTTACCCACCTCGCCCTCAAGGAGTGGCGCTCCTGGGTCTTCGTCGCGGCCGGAGGAAGCGTAACGCAGACCACGAGCCGCTACCCGTACAAGTTCCTCGCGGGCCGGGACTTCTACGAGCACGCCCTGGCTCGCCTCGCCGAGAGCCCCAACGTGACGCTCCGGCTCGGCGCGAAAGTGGGAGGTTACGCTGAAGAGAACGGGGAGGCGCTCGTCGAGACCTCGGATGGAATCATCCGCGCCCGCCACGTCTTCGACGGACGCGGCCTGATACCAGGTTCCCTTGAATTCGAGGAGGCGCGGCGGCGGAGCGTCTGGGTGCCGCAGAAGTTCCTCGGGCTCCGCCTTCAAACGGAGAGGCCCGTCTTCAACCCGGAACGCTGCACGTTAATGGACTTCTCCGTAGACCAGTCACGGGGGTTGCGCTTTACGTATGTATTGCCGGTGGGGGAGAGGGAGGCGCTAGTCGAGAACGTCTACCTCTCGGAGGCTGAGGTCACGATGGGGGAGCACCGGGCGGAGATCGAAGCGTACCTGGAACATGCATATGAGCTGGAGTCCGGGAACTACGAGATACTCGGGGAGGAGAGGGGTTACATCCCGATGACGGACTACACCTTTCCCCGGAGGCTCGGAGAGCGCGTCTACAACATCGGCACGCTCGGCGGTGAGACCCGCCCCTCTACGGGCTACACTTTCCTGCGCATCCAACGCTACTGTCGCGAACTGGCCGCGGCTATCGCTTCGGGCGGAGAGCCTCCCGACAACGTCCATCCCTGGCGCCTCGACCTGCTCGACGCGCTCTTTCTACGCTTCGTGCGCGAGCGACCCAAAGAATGTCCAGAAATCTACCGCCGAATGTTCGCCGGGGTTGCGCCGGACTCTCTGGTACGTTTCCTGACCGAGAGAAGCACCCCGCTGGACGAGGCGCGCCTCATCGCCGCGCTCCCCAAGACGCCCTTCTTGAAGCTTACCGGCCGTACGCTCCTCGAAAAGCTCCCCATCCCGGCTCCATAAACATGGGGTCGGGGTCCGTCTCACGAATACCCGGCGCCGGGATTTCTCCTGGCGCACACCGCGCCATCCGCTGCCGGGTATTGTGGCCCTCCTGGCTCCTCACCGCCGCCCTCACGCTGCTCTTTGCTACTGGACTTACGGTGCCGTCGTGGGCCGAGTACTTGCCGTTCGCGCTGAGCCTCGTCCTCTTCGGCCTGCCGCATGGGGCCGTGGATCATCTCGCGGCGCCGCGCCTCTTGGGGCGCAGGCCCTGGCCGTGGCCCGCGCTCGCGGTGGGCCTCCTGTATCTCTTTCTAGGTGGCGCTTATCTCTACCTCTGGTTCGTCGCCCCGGTCGCGGCTTTTGTAAGTTTCATAGCCCTGACGTGGCTGCATTGGGGCGGGGGAGACCTGCACGCACTTACGGCGTTCGTCTCCAATTGGGGCGCGTATCCCGTTGGACGCGCGCGTCGAGTTCTGGCCCTGATCCTGCGGGGCGGGCTGCCGATGCTCATACCGCTCCTCGCCTTTCCGGAGACCTATCGCGCCGTTGCCGAAAGCGCTGTCAACCTCTTCGCTCCAGCGAGTAGCGGTGTCCTCTCCTGGGTCTTCGAGCCCTCCTTCCGCCTCATCGCCGGGACGGCCTTCGCCCTTCTAGCCGTTGCGGCGCTCGCCTCCGGGTACGGGAGCGCGAAGAAGAGCGGTGCGCGCGGGGTGTGGTGGATAGACGTCGCGGAGACGGCACTCCTGGCTGTGTACTTCGCGCTCGTGCCGCCTGTACTCGCCGTGGGCCTGTACTTCTGCCTGTGGCACGCCCCCCGGCATGTCGCCCGTCTGGTCCTGCTCGACGAGAAGAGCGCCGGTGCTCTGGAGGCTGGACGAATATCGTCTGCTCTCGCCCGGTTCGCGCGGGACGCGGCTCCGCTCACCATCGCGGCGCTGGTTTTTCTCCTCGGACTCTACTTCGTAGTGCCGGGAACTGGTAGTCAGGGGCTGTCGCCGGACTCGCTCCTCGCTGTGTATCTCGTCCTCATCTCGGTGCTTACACTGCCGCATGTCGTGATCGTTTTGTTTATGGATGTTCGTCAGGGTCTCTGGCGGCGGGCGGCGCCGGGAGCATGAAAAAGATTGGCCTTACCGATAGCTGGCTCCTCGTTGTTCTCTGTGTTCTTGCTGTACTCTGTGCTGTACCTGGTTGTTCTTCGCGGCTCATCTCCAGTGATTCCTTAGTCAAGGGCCAAGAGGAGGAGGCGTCGGCGTCGGCGGAGGTCGAAGTTACCGTGACCCGGGTAACGGACGGGGATACCGTGAGGGTCTCCCCGGAGATCGGTGGCGAGGACAGGGTGCGGCTTATCGGGGTAGATACTCCGGAGACGACCCCCGGGCGGAGGCCGGACCCCTACGGCGAAGAGGCCGCCCGTTTCACGCGGGAGAGGCTCGAAGGCCGTGACGTGAGCCTGCAGTTCGACGCCGAGAGAGTAGATGACTACGGAAGGCTGCTTGCCTACGCATACCTCTCTGATGGCTCGATGTTCAATGAGACGCTCCTTCGAGAGGGTTACGCCCAGGTCGCCACCTTTCCGCCGAACACGCGCTACCTGGAACGCTTCGAGGACGCGCAAGAAGAAGCCCGGGAGGCGCGGCGTGGGATCTGGGGCCTGCCGGAGGACGAGCTTTGCCGTCTCAGGGACCGGGATAACGGTATCGGGGGCTGTTGCGAATAACGACCATACTCATGTGTCAAGAAATATTTACTGACTCTCTGTCTGGCTGAGTATGGAGGGTAACCAGAGGCCATTGCTAAGGCTGCCTGACGAGTGGCGCTCATGGCCTCCGACCGTATTTCAGCGGCCTCGCGCCTCTCGGACAGAGGTTCGAAGAGCGCGGTGACCAGCCGGTGATGTCCCTACATCTGCTCGTCTGCTCCGTCTAGGATCTCGTCTAGAGCGTGTTGCAGATTGAATGGTCCCTTGAGATCCTGTATCCATGAACGGTTACTCGAAGGATCTC
>CADCVE010000105.1 GCA_902806065.1 uncultured Rubrobacteraceae bacterium
CGTACGAAGGAAGCGCTCGTAGAGGCGATGGCCGAAGCACTTGCGGCCGTCACGCCCGAGGACGCTCACGGCTGGTTCGCTCACTCTGGATACGAGCTACAGGATCGATCTTTGTGAATACCGCTGTCAGTCGGATTGTGGATACTCAGAAAGTGGGGCTTGTGGCTCACCGCTGCCCTTAATGTACTCAATGCGCTGTCTGCGGCGCCGGGAGTATTCGTGGCACCAAACGCTGCTCTGCAAATCGTTGCCACGGTGTCGGTACTGATCTCGGTCCTGATCATTGTACTGGTGTTACTACCGACCTCACGGCGCGCTTTTGCCGCCGCCTGATCTACCGAGAGCGCCTCAAGCCCCTACCCCTGTCCGTAGGTGAAGGCCCGCATTGCCTCCTCTCTATGGGGATTTAAGCCCTCCCCATAGAGTGACTTCCAGTTCGTCTAGCCTAAGCTTCCATCACCTTTTTCTACTGCTCTTCGTTCTTCTCTTTGTCTCGCTGAGGGTCCTGCGGTTGGTCTTCTTGCTGCTCGTCCCGAGCTTCCTCTACATCCTTCTGCTCTTCTTGTACCTGCTGCTTCTCTTCCTCCACGTCCTTCTGCTCTTCGTCTACGTCCTGCTGCTCTTCCTGTACCTGCTGCTGTGCTTCCTGTACGTCCTGCTGCTCTTCCTGCGGGTCGCCACCGCAGCCACTCAGGGCCAGCGTCATGGCCAGAAGAACCGCCCCTATCAACAACCTCAGATGCTTTACTCTGCTCAAAGCTATTCTCCTCCCCGATCATCTTGTAGGCTGTCTCGCAACTGTTCCAGTACCATCCCCGGTCCGTGCCTCTAGCGTCGGAGGTACCCCTTTTCAGTTCCCCTAACACGGCCCTTACGCTCGAATAACGCCTCGCTGCCGGGAACAAAGCAAGGGTTTGCAGACCAGCGCCCGCCCCGTTCCAACGTACTCACGAACATCCTTCATCACGTCGAGGCCGAGGTTTTTTCAACACTTTCGCACTTCTTCGACCACGCTTAGCTCCTACCCCCACCCGTAGACTCGCGCCTTCTGTTTGGTGCATGTGTAGACCGCTCCCCTAGGTGAATTCCCTCAGCCGTGCTTGTAGAGCGTCCAGGCCAACTCTCACTCTTTTCGAGCTTAACTTCAGCACCCACCGCCAGTCTTTCAGCAAATTGGGGCTGAACGGGCCGCTTGATTCCCCGGCCCCAAACTCGCCTCCCCTCCTTCTATTGACGAGAAGAAACCGTGCCAATACCTCAAGGTTGTGGTGCTCTTCGGAGAGGTCACACCGGAGCAGGGGAGAAGGCGCTGTATTAGAGTTCTAGTGTGTTGTTGAAGCCCTGAAGAACTGGACCGCTTCCCTGCTCAGGCGAACTTCTCGGCGTTTACCCGTACTTCGTCGGTCTCGGCGAAGTGCTCCTGGATGTATTTTTCACCTTCGTCACAGAGCATGGTGATGACCGTCTCCAGTTCCGGGTAGGCGGCTTTGACTTTTTTGGCGGCAAGCAGGTTAGCGCCGCTGCTTGGTCCGACGAAGAGCCCGTATTGTCTGGCCAGACGGCGCATGCTCTCGACGGCCTCTTCGGAGTCGACCGTCAGGGTGGTGTCCACGAGTTGGCGGTGGCGCTCGAAGATACCGGGGACGAAGCCGTCGGCGATGCCTTCGATCAGGTGCTCCCCGATCTCGCCGCACAGTATCGTCGAGGACTCCGAGGGCTCCATGGCAAACAGCTTGACGCGCGGGTTGACCTCGCGGAAGGCCTGCCCAACGCCAACGAGCGTCCCGCCCGTACCGACACCCATGATAAGCGCCTCGGGTACGGCACCGGCGGGGAGCTGCGAGAGTATCTCCGGTCCTAGGATCTCGCGGTTCTCCTCCACGTTCCACTCCGACTCGAACTGCGACGGGCAGAAGTAGCCAGGTTCGCGGCCGAGCTCGCGAGCCTTTTCGAGGGCGGCGTCGACGTGGAAGTGGCCGATCTGCAGGACTTCGGCGCCGTAGGCGCGGCTTATGGCGAGCCGCTCGTTGCTCATTCCCTCGGGCATTACCACGAGCATGCGGTAGCCCTTTACGGCGGCGACCATGCTGAGGGCGTTGCCGGTGTTGCCGCTCGTCGCCTCGACGATGGTGTCGCCTCGGGCGAGCAGGCCCTCCTCTTCGGCCTTCGCGATCATGTACTTCGCGATCCTCGCCTTGATGGAGCCCGAAGGGTTGAGGAACTCGCACTTGCAGTAGACACCCTCGATCTCGACCATCGGCGTGTTCCCGATGGCGTCGAGGATACTATTTGAAACGCCGGCCTTGTGGCCCGCCACTGCGGCCTACTCGGACTCTTCGAGGAGCTTCTCGTACTCCTCGGCGGAGAGGAGATCGCCCTCGCCGGAGACTCGGAGCCTGACGATCCAACCCTCCCCGTACGAGTCCTCGTTTATCTTCTCCGGGGCGTCGTTCAACGCCTCGTTGACCTCGACGACCTCCCCGTCCACCGGGGTGTACAGGTCAGAGACCGCCTTTACCGACTCCACGGTGCCGAAGGAGTCGCCCGATGCGAACGAAGTGCCTATCTCGGGTAGTTCGATAAACACAACGTCGCCTAGCTCGTCCTGAGCGTGTTCGGTGATGCCGATGGTTACCACGTCGTCCTCGTGCCGCACCCACTCGTGGGTCTTGGTGTACTGGAGCTCCTCGGGTATGCTCAACGCGTCTCCTCTCCTACTTCTTCTCACGCTTGTAGAACGGCAGCGGCACGGTTCGGGCCGCGACGGTCCTGTTCCGGATCACCACCTCGAACTCATCTTCTACTCCCGGGGCAACGAGCGCAAGCCCTATCGCCTCTCCCAACGTCGGCGATAACGTTCCACTGGTTACGCTCCCAACAGTCTCCCCACCCACCGCGATCGGATAGTCATGACGAGCGATGCCTCGCCCCTCCACCTTGAAACCGACGAGCTTCTTCCTGAGCCCCTCCTCCTGCTCGCTCCGCAGGGCCTGCTGTCCAACGAACTCCTGCTCCTTATCCAGATGTACCGCGAACCCAATGCCGGCCTCTAGCGGCGTCGTTTCGGCATCCAACTCGTTCCCGTACAGACACATCCCCGCCTCCAGCCGCAGGGTATCCCGCGCCCCAAGCCCCACCGGCCCGGCCCCAGCCTCTATGAGCTTGCGCCAGATACGCGGAGCGTCATCGGGACGCACGAAGAGCTCGAAGCCATCCTCACCGGTATAGCCGGTTCGTGAGATCACGGCATAGGCTCCGTCCACCTCTCCCACCTCGTACCGGTAGTACTTGATGGATGAGAGGTCCGTCTGCGTGAACGGTTGCAACAGTTCGACGGCTCGCGGCCCCTGCAGCGCCAGCAACGCCCAGTCATCCGATTCGTCCACGACCTCCACGTCGAGGTCCTTCACGTTCTCCTGGAAGTGCGCGAAGTCCTTCTCGCGGTTGGAGGCGTTGACGACGATGAGAAAGTCGTCCGGCGTCCTGTACACCAGCACGTCATCCACCGTGCCGCCGTTCTCGTAGCAGACCGCTGCGTACCCGGCCTGCCCGACCGCTAGACGCGAGACGTCGCGGGTGACGAGCCTCTGCACCGCCTCCTCGGCCTGTCGGCCCTTGAAGACGACCTCACCCATGTGCGAGACGTCGAAGAGACCGGCGCGGTTGCGTACTGTCTCGTGCTCGGCCTTTATGCCTTCGTATTGCACCGGCATCTCCCAGCCGGCGAAGTCCACGATCCTGGCGCCCAGGACCTTGTGCTCCTCGTACAGAGGCGTACGCCGGAGTGCTTCTGTTGCCATGCGATTACCACCGGGCCTTGAGTTGGCGGGCGGCGCGGGCCTCGTCGAGGCGCCTTGTTGGAGCGTTGATAGGGGCCTCCTGCAACTCCTCGGGCGAACTCTCGGCCAGCTCCAGCATCGCCCCGATGAAGTCGTCGAGGGTCTCCTTGGACTCCGTCTCGGTCGGCTCGATAAGCATAGCCTCCTTCACCACGAGCGGGAAGTAGATCGTCGGCGGATGGAACCCATGATCTATAAGCCCCTTCGCCACGTCCAGCGCCTTCTTGCCCTTGGGCGGCTGTACGACGACCTCGTGCTTGCACAGCTCATCGTAGGGGATGCGGTAAGTGCCCCGCAGCCTCGCCCGTATATAGTTCGCGTTTAGTACGGCCATGTCCGTCACGTCTCGAAGCTCCGGCCCGTGCATCTTTATGTAGTTCCACGCCTTCAACACGACCCCGAAGTTACCGTGGAACCCGGCGACGCGGCCGATACTCTTCTCCGGGCGGGCGAGATGGTAACTCTCTTCACTCTTCCCAACTACCGGGTCGGGGCGGAACGCGGCAAGGGCTTCGGAGCAGGCGATTGCGCCGCAGCCCGGTCCACCGCCGCCGTGAGGGGTGGAGAAAGTCTTGTGCAGGTTGAAGTGCATCACGTCCACGCCCGCTTCGGCCGGGCGCATACGGCCCAGGATAGCGTTCATGTTCGCACCGTCCATATATAGGAACGCGCCGGCCTCGTGCAGGATGTTGGCGATCTCCGGGATGTTGTGCTCGTATACACCGCAGGTGTTCGGGTTGGTGATCATGAGGGCAGCCGTGGTCTCGTCCACCATCGCCCGCAACTCCTCGACATCCACGCAGCCATGCTCGTCCAGCCCGATCTCTTTGGATCCGAACCCCGCCATCGTAGCCGTCGCCGGGTTGGTACCGTGAGCGGTCGAGGGCACGAGAACAGTGGTGCGCTTCTCATCCCCCGCATCCTCGAAGTACTTCTTGATCATCAGGATGCTCGTAAGCTCCCCCTGCGCCCCGGCCATCGGCTGTAGCGAGACGGCCGGGAAGCCGGAGACCTCCGACAGGAAGCCCTGAGCCTCATACATCACCTGTAACGCACCCTGCGTCTGGGCCTCGGGCTGCAGCGGATGGAGGCCGGCGAAGCCCGGTACGGCCGCGGCGGCCTCGTTGGCGCGGGGGTTGTGCTTCATCGTGCACGAGCCCAGAGGGTAGAAGTTCGTGTCTATGCCCCAGTTCTCGCGTGAGAGGTTGGTGTAGTGGCGGATCACGGCCGGCTCGTCGACCTCCGCCAGCCTCGGCTTCTCCTTGCGCAAGGACTGCTTCGGTAGGACCTTCTCCAGACTCACCCTCTCCACGTCGAATCGGGGAAGGGTGTAGCCTCTGCGGCCCTCGCGGCCTCTGTCCCGGATCAAGTTGTTAAGCATTCGCAACCACCTCCACGAAAGCATCAAGCTCTCTCTTTGTTCTCTTTTCCGTAACGGCAACGAGCATCGCCCCGTCCCCGAGGTCCAGACCACCAACTATCCCATTCTCCAGGAGCGCCTCGTTGGCCCGCACGACATCCGGCACCTCTACCGCAAACTCCCACAAGAACGGTGCCTCCGGGTAACGCAGCCGGAAGCCCGCCTCTTGCAACCTCTCAGCGAGGTAGTGAGCCTTGGAGATGGAGAGTTCGGCGACCTCGCGCAGGCCCTCCGGTCCCATTAGCGCCGAGTACACGGTAGCGGAGAGAGCGGTGAGCGCCTGGTTGGTGCAGATGTTGGAGTTGGCCCTGGCGCGCCGAATGTCCTGCTCCCGCGCCCGGAGCGTAAGCACATACGCTAGCTTTCCGTCCTCGTCCACGGTCTCCCCGCAGATGCGTCCCGGGAGCTGGCGGATGAACTCGAGGCGCGTCGCCATGTACCCGGCGTACGGTCCGCCGAAGAGCATCGGCATCCCTAGCGGCTGGGCCTCCCCCACGGCCACATCCGCCCCCAGGTTACCCGGCGCCTCGAGCACGGCCAGAGAGATAGGATCGCAGACCGCCACCGCCAGAGCGCCAACCGCGTGAGCCGCCTCGGACGCCGCCTCGACATCCTCTACTATCCCAAAGTAGTTCGGGCTCTGAACGAAAACGCCACTGACGTCTTCCGGCACCTCAGAGAAGTCGGTTGTGCCATTGTTCTGCGACAACTCTACGATTTCGACCCTGTAAGTTTCGATCACTTCACGGTAGCGGGGGTTGAGGCCGGCGGAGACGGCTACCTTCGGCTCGCGTTTGGTCTGGCGGGCGGTCATGAGAGCGGCTTCGGCGACCGCGGAGGCGCCGTCGTAGACGGAGGCGTTGGATATCTCGAGGCCGGTGAGTTCGGAGATCACCGATTGAAACTCGAAGATCGCCTGGAGGGTACCCTGGCTGATCTCCGGCTGGTACGGGGTGTACGAGGTAAGGAACTCCCCACGTGAAATAATAGGCCCGATAGACGAAGGTGTAATCCTGTCGTAAGTCCCGGCTCCCAGGAAGATCGGCAACCCCGCTACATTCTTCGCCGCCAGGTTATTAACGTCCGAGAGCGCCTCGTATTCGGAGAGCACGGGAGGGAGGTCCAATTCCCCCTCGAACTTCGGTGAGACGTCGGTGAAGAGATCGTCTAGAGATTCGACCCCGATAGCCTCTAGCATCTCGCGGATATCTTCTTCGGTGTGCGGTGTAAATCGCGCCACGCGGTTATACCCCCTATGTTGGGTGAGCGTCCTATACGGTTTCCGCCCTGTCCCAAACCTGAGAGTGTTACCCCGTCGGCGCCGAACCCGCAGTCGCTAACACGTTAGCAGGCCGAACTCTCCAGGACGCCCTCCGGCCTACGGTCCTTTTGCCTGAGAGATTCGGTCCACTGCAACGGTTGCTACCGTGAGCCTTTCACCTTCGGCGGCCGTCGAGGGTTGTTCCTTATACCCCCGCGACTCTCTCCCGTAGCCTTCTCCGGGCAAGCGCAGACTATAGCAGATTCGTGTCGGAGTCGGTCCTCCAATACAGAATTGCTCCGGTTTGAATTACGCGGTTTTTCGTTGCGGCGGACGTAGAGACCAGCGCATAGAAGCTATGAGCATTTACAGCACGACGATCTCGTCTTGCATTCTGATGCGGCCTCCCTCTACTACCCTCGCACAGATTCCACCGCGTCTCCTTCTGAGAGCCCGCGTCATGCCGGGCTCGGTGAGGTCCTGGATGTGCTTGCACGGCGGACGGGGCCGGTCATATTCCAAGACCGCCTCCCCGACCCGGAACCTCGTGCCCCGCAATTCCTCCAACCTTACGCCACGCGTAATGATGTTGCGCCGGTGCTCACCGTTCTTGACGCGAAGACCAGCCTCTCGCTCTATCTCGTCGAGGTCCTCACCCTCTATAAGCGTCACCTCGCAGACGTCACCGAAGCGGGTCCAGTAGCCGGTTCCCTCCTTGTAGCGGTCCCCTTCGATACCGCCGCCGACCACGGTGCTTATCTCCTCGACGCGCTCCATCGGCGTGCTGCCCTTCGTAGTGACGTAGATCTCCTCGACAGTACCAGACAGCTTTCAGCACCTCCCGAAAAGTTAAGCGGACCAAAGTATCAACGTACAACTCCCGCGTCTCCGCGTTCATCCAACTGCGAGCCCTCATGATACTCCATATGACAATAGTGCTCTTCGGCCAAACTGTACACTGTCTTCGGCGTTTGATGTGTAGCGGCTCGTGTACCTGGAGGCAACATGCCGGAGATAAGCTGGGAAGACTTCGAGAAGGTGGACGTAAGGGTTGGGCGGGTGCTGGAGGCCGAGCCGTTCCCGGAGGCTCGCAAACCCGCTATAAAGCTCCTCCTGGACTTTGGGCCGGAGGTCGGTGAGAAGCGGACCAGCGCGCAGCTTACGGAGCGCTATGAGCCTGAGACGCTCGTTGGCCGGCAGGTCGTGGCGGTAGTGAACTTTCCGCCGAAGCGGATCGCCGGCTTCGAGAGTGAGGTGCTCGTCCTTGGAGTGCCGGACGAGGAGGGTTCTGTGGTCCTGCTTGTACCGGAGAGTGAGGCGCCCGCGGGTGGCAGGGTATACTAAGATACGCACTCGCGCTCCGATTAAAGGAATCGTAGGCTCTTGCCGATAATGATTGTGGACGGACCGCGCGAGAGCGGAGAGGGTTTGATGAACGGATGCAACCGATGCGAAAATTTGCCACCGGACTTGCCGGAAGCCGGGTTACTGTATGTAGCTCCCCCCACGGCTTACACTCGTGGCAGGCTCCGGCGCCTTTTCTGGGAGTCGGGGCTCCCGTTTGGGGACCCGGCAGGCGACGTCCTGGCGGTAGAGGTCGTTTCAGAGGGCTTGCGGGGTCTGAGCAGTCTTCTGTCGGACGGCCTGAGCGAGATGGAGCTTAGAGGCTGCAAGGCAGTCCTGATCGAAAAGAACGCGACGTTCGGCCTCGGAATGCTTTCGCGAATGCAGGATCTCGCCACTCTTACGGCTACGGTCAGTGGAGGTTGGCTCTTGGACATGATGCGCGAGGACCGGCTCACCGTCCACTTCTAGCCCATCGTCCCGGCCGCGGACCCGGACGCGGTCTTCGCCTACGAGTGCCTCCTGCGTGGGCTCGATGGGGAGGGCGCTCTCGTAAGCCCCGGTCCCATGTTCGAGACAGCTCGGGACGCAGGGCTGCTCTTCAACCTCGACCGCGTCGCGCGGATGAAAGCTATCGGGGAGGCCTCCGGGCTCGGGCTGGAATCCAACATCTTCGTCAACTTCAACCCCACCTCCATCTACGAACCCGCTTCCTGCCTCAGGAGCACGATGACCGCGATAGAGGAATCCGGCATCTCCCACAGCCGCATAGTCTTCGAGGTGACGGAGAGCGAGCACGTCAAGAACGACAGGCACCTGCGCAGCATTCTGGACTTCTACCGCAAGAGCGGCTTCAGGATCGCCCTCGACGACCTCGGCGCGGGCTACGGCTCTCTCAACCTGCTCGCCGCCCTGCGCCCGGACTTCGTCAAGCTGGACGCAGGTTTGATCCGGGACGTGGATCAAGACCCTTACCGCGCCGCGATCGCCTCGAAGCTCCTCGAACTCGCTAAAGAACTCGGCGTAACCATCATAGCCGAAGGCGTCGAGACCGAGGAGCAGTGGCGCTGGCTCCTCGACAACGGTGCGGACTTCGTGCAGGGCTTCTTCTTCGCCAGACCCGCCTTCCCGCCACCTCTCCCCAACTACTCCGATACTCTCGCCTGCAACCCGGACCCCACTCACGCGTAACAATAGCGGCAGGGACACGGCTTCGATAGGGAGGTAGAACAGTGAGTGAGACGAACCTCGAGCAATTCCGGCAGGTAACACCGGCGGGAAGGTTCACGCTGCAGAACTCTTCGCTTCTGAAAGTGAGGCTGGACAACGACTCTATCCAGGCGAAGCTCGGCTCGATGGTCGCCTACCAGGGCGACGTCCGCTTCGAGCACCAGGGCGGAGGACTCGGACGCTTCTTCAAGAAGGCCCTCACTGGCGAGGGCGTAAAGCTAATGGCCGCTACCGGCGTCGGCGACCTCTTTCTGGCACAGGACTCCCGTAAGATTATGGTTATAGACCTCGATAACGAGCGCATGACCGTGAACGGCGACTCTATTCTCGCCTTCGAGGGGAACGTGGACTGGGACATCCGGCGTGTCGAGGGCGCGGGACGCATGGCTAGCGGCCTCTTCAACGTCGTCCTCGAAGGGACCGGCAAAGTAGCCGTCACCTCGCACGGAGAGCCCGTCCTCCTGGACACGAGCACACCAACCTTTGCCGACCCGGACTCCGCCATAGCGTAGAGCGGCGGCGTCCGCACCAGCGTCCGCTCTGACGTCTCGTTCAAGACTTTTCTCGGCCGCGGCAGCGGGGAAACTTTCCAGGTCGCCTTCGAAGGCCCCGGTTGGGTCCTCATACAACCCTCGGAAGGCCCGACCGTCCCCGAACACACCCACGGCGGCCAGAGTGGCGGCGGTGTTGGCTCCCTGTTCAGTGACTAGCATCGGTAACGGGTAGCTGGCAGTTCGTTGTTCTTCGCGCTTTAACTCTGTGTAGTAGTGTCCTGATAGGTCTCGTATAGAAAAGCCAGGAACAGCACCAAGATTGCTCCGTGCTCGACGAAGAGGATCGGTAGCGCGTAGAACTTGCGGTCCCAGTAAGAGACTGGGCTCTTGAACCGCCACCTGACGATAGGCCAGAGCGGCGGTCGCGCGTCGTCCGCGTGTGTTGGTAGGTCCAGGAAGTTATGACCGGCCCATCCCTGGAGAAAAGAGAGCAGGGCGCCGTGCGGGTCTTTGTCCTCCAACCCGAGCACTTTGTACAGCGCGATCAGGGTCCCCACCGGCACTAGGGAGTGGAGCGCGAGATCTACCTTCCCCGAAGGCTCCTTGTAGTACTCCAGAGCATCTAACCACTCCTCCTTGAACTCCTCCTTGGAGATCTCACCCCGCCGATACCACAACAAACGAGCCGCCTTTACAAGAGTCGGCACGTCCGGGACCGTCGATCCGACAGCACCCCACAAGGCGGCATTGGATTCTTCCCGCTTGAGATAACGGATCACCGCCCACGTAAAAACCGCATGCGAATAAGTGTGCATAAATAGTATTTTAAGCAGACAGGCATTCAGTATGCTAATTGAACGTCAACTATAGGTAGAACTTGTCTCCAAGTGCATAGTTCGGTATAGAGGGACCCTTACGGAGGGCAACATAGTGGTGTCTTGTTCACAAGGTGTAAGGTGGTGGGTTGAGCTGAACGGTTTACGCAGGGGCAAACTGCATTACGAAACGGTTTTGCCGCGCCAAATACGGAAGGTTTTGCATAGAGATGACTAGTATGAAGGTAGACATTCAAGAGAAGGTTCGCTTCTTCCGTTCGTTCTTGGCGAATCCACGTCAGGTAGGGGCGATCCTACCCACTAGCAGGCGGGCCGTCCGGGATATGCTGGATATGGCGGACTTCGCGCGGGCTCGTACCGTCGTGGAGCTCGGCGCCGGCACGGGCGTATACACGGAGGAAGTGATCTCGCGGCTGCATCCGGACGCTCGTTTCCTGGCGTTCGAGGTAGACGCGGACCTGGTAGCCACTCTTAACGAGAGGGTACGGGATCCGCGGCTCCAGGTAATCAACGACTCGGCGGAGAATGTAGAGAGTTACCTGAACGGCGACAAGGTAGACATCATCGTCTCAGGTCTGCCTTTCACTTCTCTACCGCAGCCCGTAAAGTGGAATATCTTCGGGGAGATGGGGCGGGTGCTGGGGCCAGATGGAGTGATGGTGGCGATCCAGTACTCGACGATGGCGCAGAGGGATTTCGAGCGCCATTTCGCTTCGGTAAGGCGGCGCGTCTCGCCAGTAAACGTCCCTCCGGCGTTCCTCTTCCGGTGCAGCGCCGCCTTACCCCAGGGAGAGAGCCAGGGGGAGGTTCAGGGGAGATGATATCTCGACGAAGTTGGCAGACAGCCCGGGGGTACGTGGTAGCACCGCTCGCGGTAGGCGTCGCGCTGCTGCTAGCCGGCCGCCGGCGTAGCGGCCTCGTCGGGCTTGGGGCAGCGGGGGCGGCGCTGCTCTTTTTCAGGGACCCAGAGCGGCCTCTGGACCCGGATCCGGACGTCGTGTACGCGGCGGCCGACGGGTTTATAACAGATGTCGAGGAGGCAAGGGAGGCCTGGATCCCGGATGGAGAGGCTCTGAGGATCAGCACGTTCCTCTCCATACACAACGTTCACGTCAACCGCAGTCCCGTACGGGGAAGCATCACGAAGATGGAAGAGGTTCCGGGCAAGTTCGTCCCTGCATTCCTGGGCGGCTCCAAGGAAGAGAACTACCAGAACAGGATCGCCATAGACGGTCCCAAAGGGCGAGCGGTCGTGGTGCAGATAGCCGGCATGGTCGCCAGAAGGATCTCACGCTGGGTCGAGACAGGAGAGGCGGTCAGCCCGGGACAGAGGATTGGGCTCATACACTTCGGCTCTCGCACGGACGTGCTGCTCCCGGCGGGTAGCGCCGATCCGCTGGTGAGTCCCGGAGACAGGGTACGGGCAGGCATGACGCCCCTGGCCCGTTATCGCAAGTAAGGGAGACAGTACCTGATGAAAGAATACGTAACGTTAGCCAACGCCTTGACCAGCGGCAGCCTGGCAGCGGGCTTCTTCGCCGTACTTTCGATCTTCCGCGGGGAATACTACCTGGCGGCCGGCCTGATCCTGGCGGCCGCCATCCTCGACGTACTGGACGGAGCGGCGGCCCGTCGCGCCAACAACGGCAACGAAGCATTCGGGACGAACCTCGACTCCCTGGCCGACGTCGTCTCCTTTGGCGCCGCTCCCGCGCTCGCTTTGTACATGAGCTCGCTCTACGAACTGCCGGTCATCGGCGTGATCGCCTGCCTCGTCTTCTTCCTGTGCGGGGCTTGGCGCCTCGCCCGGTTCTCGACCTGCAAGAACCCCCTCTACTTCGTCGGCTGCCCCATACCGGGGGCCGGTGTACTAATCGCCCTACTAGCCGCCATTGGAGTGCACCCGTTCGTCGCCCTACCCGTAATCCTCGGCCTCGGCATACTCATGATCGGCACGATGCCCTTTCCTACCCTCTGTGGCCTGCGCAACCGCGAAGAACTGTCCGAAGTAGTAGAGGAATACCGCCAGGCACGCAACGCCTGAGTATTAGCGGTCAGCCAACTAGCTCCCAGCTTCTCGTATAACTGACTAGCTGACGACGAAGTTAACCAGCCGCCCGGGCACGTAGATCGCCTTGCGGATTTCGCGCCCCTCGACGTGCGGCCGGACCTTGGCGCTGGCGAGCGCGAGATCCCTGGCGATCTCCTCCGAGACGTCCGCTGGTGCTTCGATGCGGTCACGCAGCTTACCGTTGACCTGGACGATCAGCGTGATCTCCTCCTCCGCGATCAAGCTCTCATCCCACCCGGGCCAGCCCTGCTCATGTACCGAATACGGCTGCCCCATGAGTGCCCACATCTCCTCCGCGTGATACGGCGCGAATGGCGCGAGGGCGAGGATAAAGGTACGAAGCGTATCTTCCCACTCCGCCTCCCCCACCCTGTCCCTGACCGCCAGCAGGTAGTTCGTGTGCTCCATCAAGGCCGCGAGCGCCGTGTTGAACCGGAACGCTTCGAGGTCCTCGGTGACCTTCTTGACCATCCTGGCTGTGCGGCGATCCATCTCCTTAGGGTCCGCTGTCCCTGAGGATTCGCTGCTGGCCGCGAGCGAGTACGCCCGCCTCAAAAAGCGCGCGATGCCTTCGATGCCGCGCCCGTCCCACGGCCCGCCCTGGTTCCAGGGACCAATGAACATCAGGAAGCAGCGCAGCGCGTCCGAGCCGTAGCGGTTTACGAAATCCCGGGGGTTCACCACGTTGCCGCGGCTCTTGCTCATCTTCTCCGCATCCTCGCCGAGGATGATGCCCTGGTTGAACAGCCGCGTCATCGGCTCGTCGAAGTCTACGAGGCCCAGATCCCTCATCACCTTGGTGAAGAAGCGCGTGTAGAGCAAGTGCATCGTCGCGTGCTCGATCCCACCAGTATATTGATCCACCGGGAGCCACGACTCACCCTCCGCCGGGTCGAACGGCCCCTCATCGTAATGTGGCGAGAGGTAGCGGTACTGGTACCACGACGAGTCCATGAACGTATCCATCGTATCCGTCTCCCGCTCGGCCGGCCCCCCGCAGACGGGACACGTGGTGTTGCGGAAGCCCTCGTGCAGCTTCAGCGGCGACTCACCGGTTGGGGTGAACTCCGCGTCCTCGGGCAAAAGGACCGGCAGGTCCTCCTCGGGGACCGGGACGGGTCCGTGATCGGGGCAGTAGATAATCGGTATCGGGGTGCCCCAGTAACGCTGGCGTGAGATCAACCAATCCCTCAACCGGTACGTCACCGCCGGCCGACCCTGGCCTCGCTCCCCTAACCAGTCCGTTACCGCCTTTTTACCCTCCACGTTCGGCGTCCCGTCGAACGCGCCGGAGTTGACCATCCGGCCTTCGCCGGCGTAAGCCTCGGTCAACTGCTCGCCATTCCACTCCGGCGGGGCGATGACGGTACGGATCGGGATACCATACTTCTTTGCGAACTCGAAGTCGCGCTCGTCATGGGCGGGGACGGCCATTATGGCCCCGGTACCGTAGCCGAGAAGGACATAGTCGGCGGCGTAGATCGGTATCTCTTCCCCGTTTGTCGGGTTGGTCGCGAATGCTCCTGTAAAGACGCCGGTCTTCACCCGCGTCACATCCGTCCGGTCGATCTCGGACATACGGCTCGCCTTCTCGACGTAGGCGCGCACCTCCCCAGCCTGCTCGGGCGTCGAGATCTTCTCTACTGCCGGGTGCTCGGGCGCCACCACGAAGAACGTCGCCCCAAACAACGTATCCGGCCTGGTGGTAAACACTTCGATAGGACCGTAGCCGGGAACCTCGAAGGCTATCTCGGCGCCTGTGGAGCGGCCGATCCAGTTAGTCTGCGCTGTCTCGACTCTCTCCGGCCAGTCTATCTTCGAGAAATCCAGAAGCTCGTCGGCATAGTCCGTGATCTTGAACAGCCACTGCGCCAGGTTCTTCTTGACAACTGGCGTCCCACACCGCTCACAGCGCCGGTCAGGACCTATAACCTGCTCCCGCGCCAGCGTCGTGTTGTCCTTGGGACACCAGTCCACCGGCGCCTCTTTCCTGTACGCGAGACCCTTCTCTAGAAACTTCAAGAAGAACCACTGATTCCAGCGATAGTACTCTGGCAAACAGGTGACGATCTCTGCATCGAAATCGAACATCGCTCCCATCTGCCGGAGTTCCCCACGCATGTTCTCTATGTTGGACATCGTCCACTTGTACGGGTGGATACCGCGTTTTATCGCCGCATTCTCCGCTGGAAGCCCGAAGGCATCGAAGCCTATCGGAAAAAATACCCGGTGCCCGTTCATCCTCATAAACCGCGCCCTGGTATCCGACGGGGTCATCGCATACCAGTGCCCGACGTGCAGATCGCCACTCGGGTAAGGTAGCATCGTGAGCGCGTAGTGCTTGGGCTTATCGGGATCCTCGTCGGTCTTGTAGAGACCCGTTTCCATCCACCGCTCCTGCCAGCGGCGCTCTATATAGCTCGGGTCGTATCCGCTCTTTGCTACTGTCTCACTCACTCCGTCTCCTTCTAATACACGCTCGGGTTAATTCTAGAGCATGATCCAAAAACAGTCTTCATATCAGTATGTTAGGCCCCGACCGGCAGGAGACGCACGTAGACCCGCACACAAATGCCCTCCTCTACACTCGTACTTGGAGATGTTTGACGGTTTAGCAACTAACCGTGTATGGTGCTGCTACCGTTAACCGAACGCTGGTGTTGGGAAGTTGCGAGGGGAGGTCGGTCGTGGTTGGAGTGGGAAACCCACGCGCGCGCATCGTGCTGTCTCCGGATGAGGGCCAGACGGTTTGGCTCGGTGGGCTAGGCGTGCGATTTATGATCAACGGGAAGCAGACCGGGGAGACCTTTGCGCTCGTCGAGCATCCGATGGAGCCGCGCGTCCTCGCGGCACCGATGCATACCCACCGGCACGAGGACGAGTATACCTACGTGCTAGAGGGCGAGGTTGGCGTACAAGTCGGGGACGAGGTCCGCGTCGCGCGGCCCGGAGACCTGGTTTTCAAGCCCCGCCACGTGCCGCACGCCTTCTGGAACGCCGGCGATGTGCTGGCGCGGGCGCTTGAGATTATCTCCCCCGCAGGATTCGAGCGGTATTTCGCGGAGATCTCAACCCTTCTCCCCCCTACCCAACAAGGCCCTCCAGACGAACAGGCGATCGGCGCTGTTATGGAGAAATACGGACTCGAAATGGATATGAGTTCCGTACCCCTGCTCGTAGAGCGCCACGGTCTCGTATCAGACGAACCTCCCCCTGCCTGAGAGGTCCCACTCCTCAGAGGTATCCGTCCACGAAAGCGCGGAGCAGAGCGCGACTTACAGCGTGCCACCGGTCACGCGAGAATCGAGACCAGAGCAGCAGCGACGAGCGTACACAGGACGTTGGTAAGCTCGTTGCCGAGACGCGGCGTAAGCGCCCCGGCCAGGCTGTCCGCCACGGTGCCCAGGAAAGCCGCGCCCGCCACCAGTAGCGCGGTCTCCAGTCCCCCCACCAGTCCTACTATCAACCCAAAAGAGGCAGTGAGACTGGCGGCAACGAGACCGGCGAGCGTCCCCGGCAAGGATATCGCACCGTCCGTACCCGGCGGGACCTTGCGGAAGGTAGTAATGAGCCGTGGGGTTCGTCGTGCAAGCGATCCCACCTCCGACTCCGCCGTATCCGCAAAGGCCGCACCCAGGGAGGCGACGAAGGCAACGGCGAACGTTTCGGAGCCGGTAAGCGCGGCGAGAAGAGCGCATAGGAGAGCGACGCCGCAGTTGGCGAGGGCATTCCTGGCGCCGCGGCGGCCACGACGGGCTTGTGCGATGCCGCGCCGCTCTTTGCTCCGGTATCCGAGTCGGGTAAGGGCGGAGCCGCCGACGACGAACAGCGCCAGGACCGCGAACCCCTGCGGGCCGAGACAAGCGTAGATCACAGTGCCTACCGCGAACCCTCCGACGGCCCCACCCCTGCTGACCATCCCAAAAGCATAAGCGAGAGCGGCGAAGACGCCGGTGACTAGAAAGGCAGCCGCCAGACTACCAGCCACTGCAGCCCCATACGCCCGTTGCTTCGCTTCGCACAGCCAGGCATATTACCAACAGCCACGCAAACAGAGAATGAGAGGATCGCTATATGGAGATTCGTCTGGTACGGCACGCAACTCTCGTCGTGCGGTTGGGTGAGAAGAACCTTCTAGTCGACCCGATGTTGAGCCCGCCGGAAGTAATGCCCCCGTTCCCGGACACTCCCAACGACCACCGCAACCCCATGGTTCCGCTCCCCGACCTCGACCTCGGCCTCATTGACGCGGTCCTCGTAACCCACGCACCCCGACCACTTCGACGACGCCGCAACTGAAAGACTGCCCCAAGACCTGCCCATCCTCTGCCAGCCGGAGGACGAAGAATACCTCCGCTCTTCCGGCTTCCCGGATGTTCGTCCCATCATGGAGAACCTAACGTGGGAGGGTATCGAGTTCCGCCGCACTGGCGGCCGGCATGGGACCGGTGAGATCGGGGCGGCGATGGCACCCGTCTCCGGATTCGTACTCCACACACCGGACGAGCCAATCCTGTACATCGCTGGCGACACCATCTGGTGCCCCGAGGTCGAGGACGCCCTTACTAAATACCAGCCGCAAGTCACCGTGGTCAACGCGGGCGCTGCCCAGTTCGTTACAGGAGACCCGATCACGATGTCCGATACAGACGTTGCCCAGGTCTGCTACCACGCTTCCGAGACGACGATCATCGCCGTTCATATGGAAGCGATCAACCACTGCCTCTTATCCCGCGACGATCTGCAAGCCTTTCTCGACGGCGAGGACATCTCGCAAAGAGTCCATATACAAGCTGACGGCGAACGGAGAAACTTCTCCTAAGAACCTGTCTTTTACCTCTCCAGGAGGAGCGTGAGGCGTTCTAGCAACCTCCCGGCATAGGAATCGCATTCCTTCGGGAGAGCGTGCAAGAGGGCGGGCTCTACGGCACCCACCCTGACCCCGCCCTCCGTAAGCCGCCTGACACCCTGATACAACAACGATCCAGCCAGCGGGCTCGGCCGATCAGGGACCGCTACTACCAGTCCATAGAGGTGGGGAGCTCGCGGATCTCCTACAGGATGTATGGCATCCACGGCCTCCGGACGATCCTGGCCTACCGCGAACACGTGAACCCGCGGTCCCTCGCGCATCTCCGGGCTCCTCGGTGACCGCAGGCTCTCCCACAAAGCCGTGGTCTTGACGTACCCCGAGCCAAGCGCCGCCGCGGAGAGTCCGGACCAGATTCTCCGCGCTACCTCACGCGCCAACACGCTCTCGTAATCCACGAAAATACCTACCGTTGGCCCCAACACCTACGTACTGGCCTCCCCTCTCTCGCGCTTCTCCAACCTGCGCGCGAAGACATCTATCTCCTTTACCGTCTGCAGGTCCCCGTTCCTCTCGGCCACCTCGCGCCCCTCTGTAAACACCCGCCGGGCCTCAGCGTCCTCCCTCAACTCATATAACGTCCGGCCGAGCATGCGGTACGCCACGGAGTAGTCCGGCTTGTTCCGCACGGCTCTGTATAGATGCTCCCTCGCCTCTGGATACTTCTCTTCTTTGAACAGTTCGTTGCCCAAAGAGTAGAGGACCATTGGGTTCTCCGGATCTCTTTCGAGTAACTTACGGAACATATCCGCGCGTGAAGTCTCCACTCATTCACCTCTGAATGTTCGATCTCTTGATGTCTTTTTAGCACGGAGGGCGGGGCTCCGGTAAATCTGGGGTCCCGGATGGTCCCGTCTCCTGACACTTTGTTGCAGACATTCTGGGCAAATCACCAGCGTAGTAGGCGTCGGTGTTGTAAGCACTTGTTCAGCGTTCTTAGCGATAGGTACTACTTTCTCGGCCAATACTACCCGCGCATCCGCGCTGGTTAGATCCCCGAAGGCCCCTGGTCCGCACAAAGACATCAGACGTCGTCAACAGCCCTCCTTCAGGGTAATGTTCATCTGCCTCTCATCCGTGAAGATCGTAGTTACGTCCACACCCTGATTATGTTTCGCTAACCTACCCCCCAAAGGCAATCCGTGAGAGAGGAAGCCGCGAGCACGGTCATCGTGGAACCTTCCTTTTGGCCCCCCTTTTCTCCTCCACCATCAGAGCCTCCGTCCTATCCCGCCGCGACGCAACGCACGAGCAACATATCCAAGACTCAAATCTCGTGCAAGCCTGCACAATATGCCAACAATGTTGTCCCTTCAACCACTGACGCTTCAAGCACCATAGTAGGGAAGCTATAGAAGACGTGCCTTTACATGTTGCACAAGTAATGTCTTGTTTCTCATATCCTACTTGGGCTCTGAGCCCTTTTGAGAACTGGGGCGATGTAGGAGCATAGAATCTCTAGACGTAGGGCTCTATCTCGTCGTCCCCGGTCTGCTGCCTATAGGTCTCCGCGACCCCCAGAACTTCGCGGACGTACCATCCGGCGTGGTTGTAGGTGTAGAGGGCAGCGCACCAATCCTCCGGAGCGCCTCCAGCTTGAAGGTAAGAGGCCGCAGCGGGAATCGCGTCTTCCGGGTCCATGATGTTCGCTTCGCCGTCCCCGTTCCCATCAGCTCCGTACTCCGTCCAGGTCGAGGGCAGGAATTGCATGGGTCCCATTGCCCCGGCACTTGAGGGTCCCAGGTTCTGGCCGTGATCCGACTCTATCTTGCCTACGGCGGCGAGCACATGCCAATCCTCTTCGAAGCCATATCGCTTGGCGGCGGTCTTATAGATCTGGACGTACCTCTCGTACGGGATCGGCTCTACACTGCGCGCTACGATGTCCTCGCTTGCGATCAGGAACTGCTGTTCCTGAATCTCTGGCCCGCCGTATGACGTTGTCGCTGGCGGCCTCGTGATCTCTCCAGCCTCGTCCGCGACTTCCAACTGGGCTATACGCTCCTCCATCTGATCCTTCTTCGTGCCCGGTCCACTTACTGAGACCTGCGACTCCGCCTTGCGCTGCCGCAGCTTCTCGGCCCGCACCCGCTGTTCCTCTCGCACTCTCTCGTACTCAGCCTTTTTCTGGTTTAGCTGGCGCAAGGTCTCTCGCAACGCCCGCTTGGAGTCCTGGTTGAATTGCATTCTTCCCCGGCTATTGATCACCATCCGCGCCGTGATGCCGTCGAGCACAGTATGGACGCGCACGCTATCGCCACTGAGCATACTGTCCAATACTAAAGAGATACCGGCGAGATCTTGCCCCTTGTAGGCGGATCTGACCCTATCCTCGAAGCGGGCCTGCGAGTCAGACGCCGCCCCCCGCTGGGCTTCTAGATCCGTGTTGAGCTTACTCGTCTGACGCTCGAGCTCTTTGGTACGCGAATCCGCTGTATTCATTTGCGTTTGCGTCTCCCGTAGTTGCGAACCTAGCTCGGAGATCTTCCCCACCCCTGCTGCTTCCGGACCTGGCTGTTCTCCCTGTGCCCGGGACCCAGAGTCCGGGCGATTATTGGCTTGTGTCCCCGGTTCGTAGTTGCTTTTGGCACTGGCAATGCCAGCTAAGAGAAGGACTATTAGCGAAACGCTTAGAACGCTCGCTAGCTGCGTGATCCTGAAAAACACGTTCTCCTCCGAATAGGACGCTCTCGCTGGCTCTCACGAACTCTTAGTCTCTTAGAATCTTCTCACATAAACATAATTTAAGACAATCGTTCTTAAAACATCCATCAGCTTCTTCGTCGAGCACCTACAGCGTTTCTCACAATGACTGAGCGGCCGTGTAGCCGCAGTGGACAAACCATCCCCTGGCGTCCTCCGGTGTGATCGCGTCGAGTGCAAGCCCGATCGCCGCCACGAGCGTCTCCTTCGTGC
>CADCVE010000106.1 GCA_902806065.1 uncultured Rubrobacteraceae bacterium
CGCCGCCCAGGACCCGATCCGTCTGTTCGACATTCTCGTGCGCAAAGGTCGTGGAGAGGTGGATGGGGGTCGAGATCGGGCAGAAGCCCCTGCCCGGTTGCTCTTCACAGTTACCCCAGCGTTGCTCGCCGGCGTGGACCGCCCTGGTATCGAAACGCTTCAAATGCTTCTCCCTGATCTCCTTTATCGTCCCGCATGGATCTTTACGGTACCTTTATACTAGCTCAGAGAATATAGCTCAGAGGATAGAGAAAAGCCGCCGATGAGAGTACATCGGCGCTCCTGGCTCCGGTGGCGGCGCAAACCAGCGTGGCCGCAGAAGCCCCCGGATAATCCTGGCGGACTATCAAATCTGTCGTTAATTGTTTCCTTCGATTGTGTTCAGTACCAGTTCGAAGGCGTCTGGGTCCACCCGCCAGCCGGGGCCGAATGGGTGGTCCAGGACGCCGATCGTAAACAGGATGAGAGCGACGGCGCCCGCCAGTGCCGCTACCGCCAGAATGTGTAGCCGGTAACTCTTCATTCCGACGAAGTAAGTAAAAACAATCGTGTTTGTCCCCAGACCTATCAGAACGAGCCACAAGATAGGGGGTATCCCTTCGCGGACGTGAAGGATACGCACCTCCCGGTCTTTGTCGAGGTCGTGGATGCGATCTAGCCCTTGAGCATAAAGTGCTTGCTCTGCGCTGGTATCAGGCTCGAAGCTCTGAACGCTTCTCCGAAGCTCGTCGGCGAGCGCCGCCGCGCGAGGACTCGTCTGGCCTCGCTCCATCATGGGCCATTCCTCGTCCATCGTCACTCGGGCATAAGAGATGGCGAGGTCTTGTATTTGGGTCTGCTCCGGTTCGGGGAGGTTCTCGCTGAGCCAGTAAAGTTCTTCCACGCTGCCGGCTTCGCTCTCTACAACGCTCTGGGAGGAAATATACTTGCCTAGCACGAGGTAGGCCGAAAAACCGACCATCATCCCGAACATAACGTAAAGCGCCGCGTAGATTATGCCGATGGCGGCGGTGTGTGCCTCGCGCACCTCCAATGGCATCAGACGCTGTACTATTACCAACCCCGCGACTGCGAGAAGCACGGATACGGAAACGATCGAAATTCCCAGGAGAACCGTGAGCGCCATGCTGCTTTTTGTCCCTCGCTCTTCCGTGTAGGTTACTGTTGCGGAACGCGACACAGAATACAACCCGATCCACTATCGAACAACGCTTTCTCTACCGCGCGCCGGACAAGGATGCGCCGGACTTCATCCGGCGCTATGCGCCACTATACTGTTCCTGGAGAGATGGTCGGCGAGTAGGAGGCTCTGGTGGAGGACAGGATAGAGTATTTCGAGCGGATGCTGGCGGACAACCCGGACAACCCGACGGGGCTACTGGCTCTAGCGAACGAGTACAACAAGGCCGGGCGTCAGGAGGACGAGGCGGTGGCTCTGCAACGGTACGTCTCGACCCACGAGGACGAAGGGAACGCGTATCTCAGGCTCGGCGAGGCGCTGCATGCAATTGGGCGGGACGATGAGGCGCGGGCCGCGTACGAGAAGGGTGTCGAACAGGCGGAGAAGTTCGGGCACAGTGGCATGGCCGAGGACCTGCGCGTTGCCCTAATCGGGCTGTCGGAGAGTTAGAAGATGCCCGCCGAGAAAGCATCTTTAAGCGAGGATTTGGGTAAGACCGGTAGCGTGGAGATGCGTTATTATTTTGGATAGAAATATGCTTTACCGCTTTGCGAAAAACTACGGACACGACCGTCGCCACGCAGAGGGTCCAATCTGGTGTTGCCCGCGCGAAACGCAAGCGCGAAACGCGGGGCTCGCAACGGGGGTTTTGCAATCACGAAGCGCGACTTCGCTAGGCGCGGGATCATCCGCGCGGCGAACCATTATCCTGGGGGTGCGATAACTTTTGGAGAATATTACTGAGAGCCAGTTCTACGGTCCGAACCTCGGCTATGTACTGGAGCTATACGAGAGATACAGAGAAGACCCCGACTCCGTAGACGAGAGCATGCGAAGCTTCTTCGAGACCTGGAGCCCGCCGCAACCGGGGACCAACGGCCAGGCTGCGGGGGTGACTGCCGAGGCAGACGTAGAGAAGATCGTCGGGGCGACCAAGTACGTACGTTCAATCCGGGACTTCGGACACCGGGTGGCCCGGTTGGACCCACTGGGGAGCGAGCCTCCGGGTGACCCGACGCTCGAGCCCGGTTTTCACGACCTCACTGACGAGGACCTCGAAGCCCTGCCGGCGGTTTTGATCAACGCTCCAGGGACGGGGCCGATCGCGGAGCGCACGAATACGGCGCGCGAGGCTATAGACGAACTCGCGCGCATCTACTGCAACACTACCGGTTACGACTTCGGCCACATCCACAACTCGACAGAGCGGTTCTGGCTCAGGGATGCGGTCGAGTCGGAGCGCTTCAACCAGATCGGGGACGACGACGAGGCAAAGCGACTCCTGAAGAGTCTGACGCGAGTGGACACGTTCGAGAGGTACTTGCACAGGACGTTCCTCGGTCAGAAGCGCTTCTCCGTAGAGGGCACGGACATGGTCGTGCCAATGCTAAACCTATTGGTCCGCTCCGCGGCCGAGGAGGGTACGCCCGAGGTGGTCCTGGGCATGGCTCATCGGGGGCGGCTCAACGTGCTTGCTCACGTCCTGAACAAGCCGTACTCGAAGATCTTTGGGGAGTTCCAGCAGCCGGATAGCGGTGAGAAGCCGTCGGCCGCCGGCCTTCCGGGCGATGCCTGGGTAGGCGACGTGAAGTACCACCTCGGCATCCGCGGTTACCATCTCGAAAGTGGCGAGGAGGATCAGCATGTCCTCGTCAACCTGGCGCCCAATCCGAGCCACCTGGAGGTCGTGGATCCGGTGGTCGAAGGCATGGCCCGGGCCGCCCAGGAGACGCGCGACGAGGCCGGGCCGCCGAAGCAAGACGAGGACGCCTCGCTACCGGTCCTCATCCACGGGGACGCGGCGTTCCCGGGAGAGGGCGTGGTGGCCGAGACGCTGAACCTGTACAAGCTGCCCGGCTACAAGACCGGCGGCACCATACACATCATCACCAATAACCAGCTCGGGTTCACCACCGAGCAGGACGACGCGCGCTCCACTCTTTACGCCAGCGACCTCGCGAAGGGGTACGAGATCCCGGTCCTACATGTCAACGCCGACGATCCGGAGGCTTGCCTGGCGGCGGCAAGGTTTGCGTTCGCCTACCGCGAGGAGTTCCGCAAGGACTTCATGATAGACCTCATCGGCTACCGCAGGTTCGGCCACAACGAGGGCGACGAGCCAGCCTACACCCAACCGAAGATGTACGAGATCATCAAAGATCACCCCACGGTGCGTGAGATCTACGCGCGGGAGCTGGAGGAGCGGGGCATCATTGCCGAGGGCGAGGCTGATGAGCTAGTCGAGCAGATCTGGGAGAGGATGGACGAGGTTCGCAAGAACCCCGAGGAGATGGACGAGGATGACCTCGCCACCGACGAGCCGCACACACCGCTGGTCGAGGTCCCGGAGACGGCCGTATCCGAGGAGAGGCTCGTAGAGCTGAACCAGGCCCTGCTGGAGCGCCCCGAGGGCTTCCACTCCAACGACAAGCTGGAGCGGCTCCTGCATAGAAACCGGGGCGAGCTAAACGGTGACAGCGGCGGAGTAGACTGGGCACACGCGGAGGCGCTCGCCTTCGCCAGCCTGCTCGAAGACGGCGTCCCGATCCGTCTCACAGGCCAGGACACCGAGCGGGGTACCTTCTCGCAGCGCCACGCGGTCCTGCACGACATCGAGACTGGCGACGCTTACGTGCCGCTACAGAACATCCCGCAGGCTAAAGCCTCCTTCGACGTCCACAACAGCCCGCTCTCGGAGGTCGCTGTGATGGGCTTCGAGTACGGCTACACGATGAACGCGCAGGAGGCGCTCGTGCTGTGGGAGGCCCAGTACGGGGACTTCTCCAATGTTGGGCAGACGATGATCGACCAGTTCATCGTCTCCGGGCAGGCCAAGTGGGGGCAAACATCGGGGCTCGTGTTCCTGCTGCCGCACGGCTACGAGGGCCAGGGGCCGGAGCACTCCAGTGCCCGGCTGGAGCGGTACCTGCAGCTTGCGGCGCACGAGAACATTCGGATTGCCAACTGCACCACGGCGGCCCAGTACTTCCACCTGTTGCGCGCCCAGGCCGTGCTCAGGGACGAGCAGCGCCCGCTGATAATCATGACCCCGAAGAGCCTTCTCAGGCATCCATTGGCGGCCTCAAATCTAGAGGAGCTTACCGGCGGCAAGTTTCAGCCCGTGCTGGACGACGAGGAGATGAGTTCCGAAGAGCGGGCGGACTCCATAGAGCGGCTGATGCTGTGCTCTGGCAAGTTCTATACGGAGCTTGTTCAGAGCGAGGCGCGCAAGGAGGATGAGGTCACAGCCGTGGCGCGCGTAGAGCTTCTGTACCCTTTCCCGGAGCAAGATGTAAAGGGGATTATCGAGGGCTACCCGAATTTGCAAGAGATCGTGTGGGTTCAGGAGGAGCCGAAGAACATGGGGGCGTGGACGTTCGTGGAGCCAATTCTGAGAGAGATTGTGGACGGCGAGCTGCCCATCCGGTACATTGGCAAGCCGGCCCGTCCGAGCACGGCGCAGGGTTCGGCGGGATTCCATAAGCGGGAGCACGCGCGGATAGTGCGGGAGGCTTTCAAGAGTGCCGACGAGGACATAGAGAAGGAGTTCGCACCCGAGGAGACCCAGGAGAAGGCCCCCAGCAAGACCGATTGAGACACCCGAGAAACAGCGAGAGGAAGAGGTAGAGCGTGGCGGTCGAGATACACGTCCCGGAGCTTGGTGAGTCGGTTACCGAAGCGACGGTTGGTAAGTGGCTCAAGAGCGAGGGTGAGGCCGTGGAGGCTGGTGAGCCGCTCGTCGAGTTGGAGACGGACAAGATCAACTTCGAAGTCGAGGCCGAGCAGGACGGCGTCCTCGAAAGTATCGCCAAGGGCGAGGGCGAAGACGTTGGCGTGGGCGAGGTGATCGGCACTATAGGCGAAGGCTCCGCCGATAGCGCCGACGGCGGTGGCTCACAGGAGACCGAGGAAGACGAAGCCGAACAGGAGGAGGGCCAGGAGGAGAAGCCTCAAGAGGAGGAATCTCAGGAGGAGGAGCAGCAGCCGGCGGCCGAGGCTGGAGGCGAGGAGACTAACGGACACCGGGAGGACAGTGGCGTACGGGCTTCGCCGTCGGTGCGCAGGCTTGCCGGGGAGTACGATGTAAACCTTGCCGAGGTATCCGGTTCGGGTGCGGGTGGGCGCGTGACGAAGGACGACGTGGAGCGCTTGATCCGGGAGCAGAGCCGCGGTGGTTCTGCTCAGGAGGAGGCCCCCGAGCGTGACGGTCAGAAGGAGGAGGCACCCTCCCAGGAGTCTGCCCCGGCGGCTCAGAATGGCAGGGGTGACCTGGAGGAGCGCGTCCGGCTCTCGCGCCGCAGGAAGACTATAGCGGCGCGGCTCGTCGAGGCGCAGCAGACGGCGGCCATGCTCACCACCTTCAACGAGGTGGATATGAGCGCCATACTGGAACTCAGAAAGCGCCGCAAGGAGGCTTTCCAGGAGCGGCATGATACCAAGCTCGGCTTTATGTCCTTCTTCACCAAGGCGTCCATCGGGGCATTGAAGGCGTTCCCGAAGATCAACGCTGAGCTTCAGGAGAACGAGCTTATCTACAAGCACTACTATGATATAGGCGTCGCGGTGAACACCGAGGAGGGACTAGTAGTCCCAGTCGTGCGCGATGCGGACAGGAAGAGCTTCGCCGACATCGAGCGCACCATAGCGGAGCTTGGCGGGAAGGCTCGCGACGGCAAGCTCGGCCTCGAAGACCTGCAGGGTGGCACGTTCACCATAACCAACGGCGGTATCTTCGGCTCGCTCAACTCGACGCCTATACTCAACACGCCTCAGGTAGGTATCTTGGGGATGCACAAGACTCAGGAACGTCCCGTAGCCGTAAACGGACAGATCGAAATACGCCCGATGATGTACCTGGCCCTCTCCTACGATCACCGCATCGTGGACGGTGCCGACGCCGTGCAGTTCCTCGTGCGCGTAAAGGAGCTCATCGAGGACCCGGAGTCCCTGTTGCTGGAGGGGTAGAAACCCCGGCGGATTACTGGAGAAAAGCTTGGGGAGGCTCGTTCTGGCGGGCCTCCCCTTCTCTGTCGGTCAAGCCGTTTCTCCGCTACACTTGCCTCGCCGACGCCGCCCGGACGCTCTTGGATCGAGAGGGCAACGACAGGTATCTGAGACTGAACGTTGAAGAACAGCGAAGGTGCAGGGAGAGAGGAGCAGTTGAGCGATAACGAACTGGTAGAACGGCTGCTCTCCGGGAACAAGCGCGCTCTGGCGCGGGTTATCTCCAGGATCGAGGGTGAGGGCGCCGAGGTTCCGGATATTATCTCGCAGATTTACTCGCACACGGGAGAGGGCGTTACCGTTGGCTTCACTGGTCCCCCCGGCGTCGGCAAGAGTAGCATTATCGCGATGCTGATCAAGCTGTATCGCGGAGAGGACAAGAAGGTTGGGATAGTCTCCGTGGACCCTTCCAGCCCGTTTACTAAGGGCGCTATCCTCGGGGATCGCATCCGGCTAGCGGACCACTTCCTCGATAAGGACGTCTTTATTCGCTCGATGGGGAGCCGGGGGCACCTTGGAGGGTTGGCGGGTGCCTCGCAGCTCGCGGGGCTCGCGATGCAGGCGTATGGGATGGATGTAGTACTTTATGAGACCGTCGGGGTTGGACAGGGTGAGGTGGAGGTCGCGTCGGCGGCGGATACGGTAGTGCTGTGTCTGCAGCCGGGGGCGGGAGACTCAGTACAGGCTTTGAAGGCCGGGGTCATGGAGATCGCGGATATCATCTGCATCAATAAGGCGGATCATCCGCAAGCCAAGGGAACAGCATCCGAGGTGCGTTCTATTCTGGAGATCGGGCACGAGCTAGACCCGGATGCCCCGATGCCTCCCATTGTCATGACTCGCGGGGACAACGGCGAGGGTGTCGAGGAACTGAAACAGAAGATCGCCGAGCACCGGGAGTTCCTTCAGGAGAGCGGGCGGATGAAGGAGCGCCACCTAGCCTCTATAAAGGAGTTCATACTCTCCTGGACGACGAACAAGATGGAGAAGGAGATCCAAGAACGGCTCTCCAGAGAAGACGCTGAGCTTATGGAGAAGGTCCGCAAGCGGGAACTAGACCCTATCTCTGCTGCTGAGACGCTGTACAAAGAGGTTTAGTAGCCGCGCGAACGCGGCGGTCAGCTACGACCTTTTGCGATCCGGGCCGGCGACGTTACGTCGCCGGCCCTTCGTGCGCGCTTCTAGCTTACGACGCCGCCCGCGCCAACCGTCGTGAAGGCCGAGGCGCCGGCCTCGATGAAGCCCGAGGCGAGGACATCGACCGTTACGCCTGGCCCGCCGAGATCCTTGTATGAGGTCGTATCGGAGGTAGGTTCAGCGTCGGTAACCCTGGCGAAGGCGAACGTAAAGCCCTGGCCCCTACGGCCTTGCGGTGTCTGGGCTCCTTGAGTTCCCGGCTCTCCCTGTGGCCGGGGAGAACCGTCTTGTTGCAGAAGATCGGGGTCTGCTTGTTCTTTTTGCATTGACTCGGGCTGTCGAGGACTTCGAGCTTCCCCGTTTTGTCGTTTTAACAGCCGTTGGTGGTCTGGTTATCCGCAAAGATCATCTGGGCAGTCGTAGCGTCCGGCACGAGTGCAGCGGCAAAAGCTATTACGACATAAGCCGGTCTCGGGCCTCCCTCCGCTCTAACTTTCGCCCGTTCGCCTCTCTCTTACGGTATCGAGGGAGAAGAGACCTCACCTCTATGCTACATAGTACTTATATTGCGACGGTAATCGTGAGACGTGAGCGTCGAACACGAGTTGAGTTTTTGATAGAAGCCTGGAGAAACCCGGCGGGTTATACTAGAGATGCAAGAAGTGTTGCTAACTCTTCGTTGGGGAAGGAGGAGCCGCATGGATCTCAAGGGTGCCCGGACCGGGCACGGTTCTGTGGGCCTGGAGAGCGATGACCTGCTGAGGATGTACCGTTGTATGCTTCTGGCGAGGAAGGTGGACGAGCGGTCCTGGATCCTCAACCGCCAGGGCAAGGCGGCTTTCGTGATTTCCTGCCAGGGTCAGGAGGCCGCGCAGGTGGGTACGGCCTACAACCTCCGCCCCGGCCACGACTACGTCTACCCGTACTACCGGGACTCCGGTATAACCTTGCTCCTCGGTCAGACCGCCCGCGGCCAGTTCCTCAGCCTCCTGGGCAAGAAAGAAGACCCGAACAGCGCTGGCCGTCAGATGCCGGGCCACTACAGCAGCCGCGAGTTGAACATCGTCACCGCCTCCGCCCCCGTGGGCGTGCAGTACCCGCAGGCAACCGGCTCCGCACTCGCGTTCAAGATGCGTGGCGAGGATGGGGTGGTCCTGGCGTGCGGCGGCGAGGCCTCTACCAGTGGCGGCGACTGTCACGAGGCCATGAACTTCGCCGGCATCCACGACCTGCCCGTCGTGTTCCTCATCGAGAACAACGCCTACGCTATCTCCGTTCCGGAGAAGATGCAGGTCGCCGGGTCCATATACAAACGGGCCGAAGGATACGGGTTCCCCGGCGTCGAGGTGGACGGCAACGATGTGCTCGCCGTTTACGAGGCGGCGAGAGACGCGTTCGAGCGGGCACGTAGAGGCGAGGGACCAACGCTCATAGAGGCGAGGACTTATCGTATGACCGCGCATTCCTCGGATGACGATGACAGACGCTACCGCGAGCGAGAGGAGATCGAAGGCTGGCGCCAGAAGGACCCCATCATCCGCTTTGAGAAATACCTGGAGGAAGCTGGGCTGCTGGATGACGAGAGCAAGGAGGAGATAGCGGCCAGCATCAAGGACGAGGTAGATGAGGCGTCCGAGTACGCGGAGCAGGCTCCCTACGCTGACCCCGAGGAAGCTGTGGAACGCGTCTACGCGGAGGGTTAGGGATACTCATGACGACGAAGAACTTGTTACAGGCTATAGGTGAGGGGTTGGCCGAGGAGATGCGTTCTGACGAGACCGTGATGGTGCTCGGGGAGGACGTGGGGCGGGCCGGCGGGGTCTTTCGGGTCACGCAGGGGCTCATGGACGAGTTCGGGCCGTTCCGGGTGATGGATACGCCGCTGGCGGAGAGCCTCATCGCCGGGGCCGCTATTGGGCTCTCGGTAAACGGGATGCGTCCCGTGGCGGAGATACAGTTCGCCGACTTTATCCCGCCGGCCTTCGACCAAATCGTTAACGAGGCCGCTCGCTTCCATTACCGCTCCAACGGCGCTTGGAGTTGTCCGATGACGATCCGGGTGCCCTACGGTGCGGTACCCGGTGGCGCCCTGTACCACTCCCAGAGCGTCGAGGCGTGGTTCTGCAACACCCCCGGCCTCAAGGTAGTCGCGCCGACCTTTCCGGCGGATGCGAAGGGCATGATCAAGAGTGCTATACGAGATCCGAACCCCGTCCTCTTTCTGGAGCACAAAAGGACCTACCGCCTGATAAAAGAAGACGTCCCGGAAGAGGATTACTCCGTGCCGCTGGGTAAGGCCAGGGTTCACCGGGGGGGAACGGACCTGACTGTCGTCTCCTACGGGCTGATGCTCCACACGGCATTAGAAGTCGCCCGAAAGATCTCTAACGAGTACGACATCGAGGTCGAGGTCGTGGAGCCCAGGACGCTGTATCCGTTGGATAAGGAGACGATCCTCGACTCCGTCAAGAAGACCGGGAAGTTACTGGTTATCTCTGAGGCGAACCTCACCGGCTCCTTTTCGGGGGAGATAGCGGCCATCGTCGCACGTGAGGCCTTTGAATGGCTGGACGGGCCGGTGATGCGGCTCGGGGCGCCGGACGTGCCGGCGGCGGCGTTCGCGAAGCCGATGCTGGACTTCTTCGTGCCCTCGGCCGAGAAGATAGAGGCGGCGATGCTAGAGCTCGCCCGATACTAGGAGTAGAACCGGGAGGAGGTATACCTTGGCGACGCCGATAAAGATGCCTCAGCTTGGGGAGAGCGTGACTGAGGGGACGCTGGCGCGCTGGCTCAAGGCCGAGGGGGAAGAGGTCGAAAAGGACGAGCCGCTGTGTGAGATCGACACGGACAAGGTCAGCTCCGAGCTGCCCTCGCCGTTCGCCGGCAAGGTCGAGAAGCTCCTCATCTCCGAGGGCGCCACCGTGGACGTGGGGACCGAGATCGCGCTGGTAGCGGTCGGGGGAGATAAGAACGCAGACTCCTCCAGAGAAGCCCTAACTAGAGAAGACATATCCGCTGGCGCCCCAACCGAGGAGTTATCGGCCGTGGAAACGGAGGCCCGGCCGTCCGCCGAGAATAGCGAGAGGCGGCACATGGTCGACGGGACGCGTAGCGGGGCACGCGATAATGGCAATGAACCGGGGCATGTCGAGAGTGTGGAGACTCTGAGATTGACGCGCTCTTCACCGGTGGTCCGCCGGCTCGCGGGCAAGCATGGCGTGGATATTGCGGAGATCCCCGGTACCGGCACCGGCGGCCGAGTTACGAAAAAGGATATCGAAGTATACATAGAAGGACGCGAGGAGGTGTACGAAACGCCTGGTCTCCGGGAGGAGAGAGAAGCCTTCGCGCCGCCAGAGGCGCCTGAAGCGGTGCCCGAGCCTGCACGGCTGAAGCTTGAGCCGGAGCGGGTAGAGGTTTATGAGGGTGACCGGGTGGTGGAGGCTACGAGCATCCGCCGGGCAACAGCGGAGCGTATGTCCAGGAGCATGCGCGAGGCTCCGCACGCTTGGAGCATGGTAGAGGTAGACGTGACCGGGCTCGTCGCGCTGCGCGAGAGGGTCAAGGAGGAGTTCGCCGAGCGTGAGGGCGTGAAGCTCACTTACCTGCCGTTCATCGTAAAGGCGGTGGTCGAGGGGCTGAAAGAGCATCCGGTCCTCAACTCCGTGTGGGACGGGGACCGCATCGTACTGCGCAAGGAGACAAACGTTGGGGTCGCGGTGGATCTGGAGGACGCTCTGATCGTGCCGGTCATCTCCGGCGCCGATAACCTAAATACTCTGGGCCTCGCCCGAAAGATAAATGACCTTGTCCGGCGGGCGAGGAGCAGGCAACTCATACCTGACGACCTTACCGGGGGCACCTTCACCGTCAACAATCCTGGCGCTCTGGGCTCCGTGGTCTCGGTCCCGATCATCAACCATCCGCAAGCGGCCATACTCTCGGCCGAGGCCATCTTGAGACGCCCGATCGTCGTGGATGACGCCATCGCGATCCGGAGCATGATGAACCTGGAGGTCTCCTTCGACCACCGGATTTTGGACGGCGGGGTGGCGCTCCGGTTCTTGAACGCGGTCAAGGGGCGGCTGGAGAGCTACGGGCCGGAGAGCGGTATAGATTAGGGGAGTAGACAATGAACTGGAAGCAACTTGTAGAGGTGCTGGAGCGTCTTGTTCCTGCTGGCAGCGTAACGACGTACGCTCAGGTATCCCTTTGGGGATATGGTGTACCCAACTACAATCAACCGGTTCGCTCATTACTGGCTGGAGCTAGGAATAACGGCTACCTGCAACTGACGAACCGTGTAATCAAGAGCAATGGTGAATTGGCAGAGTTGCCTGACGGACAAGACCAGCAGAGGCATCAGCTGCTGGCTGAGGGCGTACCATTCGTTGCAGATGGTAGGGTAGATCTCGGCCGCGTTTCTCCAGTAGCACTCGCCTGAGCAAGCGTTGCAGCGGTTGGGTTCTTATTGACGCTGTGATCGGCTATTCGCTCGTTTGTCGCGCGCTTCTTCGCGGTGCTGCTCGTAATAGAACGTCATCCGGTCGATGTACCACAGCTTCAGCAGAAAAGCCGTGCCCCCGAAGAACATCGTCGGCCAGAACCGCCGCTTGTAGGCCGACCAGAGCCCACTCGCGAAGAAGGCAGCCGATGCCCCGGTTAGCGCCGTAGATAGGTCTCGTGGTCGCTCGGCCGTCCACAGCTCCTCCCCGAGCACGCCGCGTGTCGCCCACGACTCGTCACTCTCGGGTTCGGGGAAGAGCACGGGGTTGACGGCGAACCACGCGGCGACGGCGGCGCCCTGCTTCCAACTGCGGTACCAGAACGGAAGGTAAACGAGAGGGTAGCTGAGGATGCGGCTCCACACGCTGAGGGGGTTCGAGTGACGCTTCCAGGTTTTTTCGCTGAGTATTGCCATGTGGTTCTCCTTCTCTGGTCGGCTGCGGACTGGTTTAGCGGGGCCTGATCGCCACGCCTAGATCGTCTCTCTGCGGCGTTGTAGCTGACCGTAGGGGTGGCCGGTGTGGAGACGCTCCATGGAGCTTATCGCGGCGATGCGTTCGAGGGCCAGGGTGTCGGCGGCTACGTTGGTCGGGACGCCATCACGCTTGGAGATGGCGATGATACTGCGAACGGAGTCGGCGATGCGCATCACCCGCTTGGTGGCTCGCCGCTCGTTGTAGCCCTCCAGCTCGTCGGCAACGTTTATGAGGCCACCGGCGTTTATGACGTAGTCCGGAGCGTAGAGGATGCCGCGCTCTGCCAGAGCTTCACCGTGCCGACTCTCGTCGAGCACGTTGTTGGCGCTCCCGGCGACTATCCGGCAGCGGAAGTTAGGCAAGGTTTCGTCGTTTACCACGGCGCCCAGGGCACACGGGGCGAGTACGTCACAGGGTATTGAGAGGATCTCGTCCGGCTCCACAGCCTTGGCGCCGAACTCGCGAGCTGCGCGCCGTACGGCGGAGGCTTGGAGGTCTGTAACTATCAGGCGTGCTCCCTCTTCATGGAGCAGGCGGCAAAGATGGTAGCCCACGTGCCCGAGACCCTGTACCGCGACGGCACTACCTTCGAGAGAGGTCGTGTCGTAGACCTCCTCCACGCAGGCCCGCATCCCCTGAAGAACGCCCAGAGCAGTAAAGGGGGAAGGGTCGCCCGAACCGCCGTACGATACATCCGCGCCGACGACGTAAGAGGTTTCGACCTGGATGTGGTGTATGTCCCCGGTCGAGATGCCGACGTCCTCGGCCACGATGTAACGACCACCTAGAGTCTCGATGTAGCGGCCCAGGGAGCGGAAGAGGGCTTCGGATTTGTGCTTGCGCGGGTCGCCGATGACGACGGATTTACCGCCGCCGAGGTTGAGGCCGCTCGCGGCGGCCTTGTAGGTCATCCCGCGGGCGAGGCGCAGGGCATCGGTCACGGCCTCGTCCTCGGTATTGTAGGGCCACATCCGGCAGCCGCCGAGGGCGGGTCCCAGCGTAGTGTCGTGGATAGCGATTATGGCTCGGAGACCTGTGGCCTGATCGTGGCAGAACACGACCTGCTCATAGCGATACTCCGCCAGCTTCTCGAAGATATGCATCTCTTCCTCCTTCCCATTCCCGGGGACGGGAGCCGCTTTGTAATTTTACTATCGAACGTAACACTGTGGGCGAATCGCCATCCGCGCGTGTAGAATGCCTTTTATGCAGGGTGAGAGATTAGGAGAGAACACTACCGCCGGGAAGATCGAGGGTCTCGAACGCCTCCGCGAGGCGGCGGCACACCCGGCGCCGGAGCAGGCCGTCACCCGGCAGCGCGAACGCGGCAAGCTCACGGCACGCGAGCGCATAGAATTGCTCCTCGACCCCGGCACCTTCGTCGAACTGGACCGCTACCGGGTCCACCGCTCGTACAACTTCGGTTTGGAAGAGAACAGGCCGCTTGGCGATGGGGTGATAACCGGCTACGGCGAGGTCGCTGGGAGGAAGGTCTGCGTCTTTTCGCAGGACTTCACCGTTTTCGGTGGTTCTCTGGGTGAGGTGTACGCGCAGAAGATCTGCAAGGTCATGGACCTTGCGATCAACACGGGTTGTCCTGTCGTCGGGATCAACGACTCCGGCGGGGCGCGTATCCAGGAGGGCGTCGTCTCTCTCGCCGGCTACGCGGATATCTTTCACAGGAACGTGTTGGCCTCCGGGGTCGTGCCCCAGGTCAGCGTAGTCATGGGTCCCTGCGCGGGAGGAGCCGTCTACTCACCGGCGATCACGGACTTTATCTTCATGGTCGAGGAGACGAGCCACATGTTCATCACCGGCCCGGACGTCATAAAGAGCGTCACGGGCGAGGAGGTGACGCAAGAAGAGCTGGGCGGCGCGGGCACCCACAACACGAAGAGTGGTGTCGCCCACTTCTCCTCCCCGGATGAGGAGACCTGCCTCGAAGACGTCCGCTACCTGCTCACCTTCCTACCCGAAAACAACCTGGAGAGTGCCCCGTACTACAGGCCCTCCGATGATCCGGAGCGGATGGACGAGGCGCTAGCCGCACTGATCCCCGACTCCGCCCAGCGGCCCTATGATATGCGGGAGGCTATCGAGGGTGTGATGGACGATGGGGAGTTCTTCGAGGTGCAGGAGGGGTGGGCGCAGAACCTCGTCGTAGGCTTCGCGAGGCTCGACGGGCATGCGGTCGGTGTCGTCGGGAACCAGCCAGCGGTGTTGGCGGGGACGCTGGATATAGACGCGAGCGTGAAGGGCGCGCGGTTCGTGCGTTTTTGCGACGCATTCAACATCCCGCTGGTAACCTTCGTGGACGTGCCGGGGTTCATGCCCGGGACGGACCAGGAGTTCGGCGGCATCATCCGTCACGGGGCGAAGTTGCTCTACGCTTTCTCCGAGGCGACGGTGCCGAAGATGACGGTTATCACCAGGAAAGCCTACGGCGGAGCCTACGACGTCATGTGCTCCAAGCACATTGGGGCGGACGTGAACGTGTCGTGGCCGACGGGGGAGATCGCGGTGATGGGCGCGAGGGCCGCTGTGAATATCATCTTCCGCCGTCAGATCGCCGAGGCCGAGGACCCGGACGAGAAGCGCGAGGAGTTGATCTCCGGTTACGAGGAGCGGTTCAACAACCCGATGGTCGCCGCCGAGATGGGTTACATAGACGATGTAATAGACCCGCGCGAGACGCGACCGTACCTCATAAAGGCCCTCTCCATGATCCGCACCAAGCGCCCCGAGCGCCCGCCGCGCAAGCACGGAAATATCCCTCTTTGAGGATAAACCCCGAGCCAAGCCCCGAAGAGGTCGCGGCGATCATGGCGGCGCTCGTCGTCACGAGGGAGGTCTATGAAGATCCGGAGGTGGAGGCCAATCTGCGCCGAAGCCGATGGAGGCTCGCCGGGTTGCTTGGACACGCGCCGCCGCGGGAGATGAAGCTAGACGGCGCTTTGTGGACTTACTCTAGTTGGGAAGGCATGGTCTAGGTGTTCGAGAAAGTCTTGATTGCGAACCGCGGTGAGATAGCCGTGCGTATAATCCGCGCTTTGCGGGAGTTGGAAGTAACGAGTGTGGCGGTGTACTCGGATGCGGATCGGAAATCGCTGCACGCGCGTCTTGCTGATGAGGCGTATCATGTGGGACCTGCGATGGCGACAGAGAGCTACCTTGACGTCGAGAAGCTGATCGAGGTGGCGGAGCGTTCGGGGGCGGAGGCGGTCCATCCGGGGTACGGCTTTCTGGCGGAGAGCGCGCCTTTTGCGCGAGCGGTAGAGGAGGCCGGACTGGTGTGGATCGGGCCTCGACCGGCGGCAATGGAGGCGATGGGGAGCAAGGTCGAGAGCCGGCGTATCATGGCGAAGGCAGGTGTCCCCATGACACCGGGCACCGAAGATGCCGTCGAGTCCGCGGGCGCCGTCTATGAGTTCGCGGAGGAGCACGACTACCCGGTGGCGGTGAAGGCGTCGTCCGGGGGCGGCGGCAAGGGCTTCGCGGTCGCCTACGATGAGGCGGGGGCGGAGGCGGCCTTCGAGCGGGCGAGACGCGAGGGGGAGGCGTATTTCGGGGATGGGTCGGTGTATCTGGAGAAGTATTTGCCAGGGCCGCGGCACGTGGAGATACAGGTGGTACGCGACAAGCATGGGAACGCGGTGCACTTGGGGGAGCGGGACTGTTCTATTCAGCGCAGGCATCAGAAGCTGCTGGAGGAGTGTCCGAGCCCGGCGATAGACCCCGCGATGCGTGAGGAGATGGGCGGGGCGGCGGTCGAGGCGGCGGAGGCCGTTGGCTACGACAACGTGGGCACGGTCGAGTTTCTGGTGCAGGATGATGGATTCTATTTTCTGGAGATGAACACGCGGGTGCAGGTCGAGCATCCAGTGACCGAGGAGGTTACAGGGGTAGACATTGTGCAGACCGGTATCCGTATCGCCGCCGGGGAGGAGTTGGCGTTCTCCCAAGAGGACGTTGGTTGGCGGGGACATGCGATCGAGGTGCGCGTAAACGCCGAGGACGCGACGAACGACTTTATACCGAGCCCCGGCAACGTTACCCTCTACGAGGAGCCGGGCGGGCCAGGCGTCAGGGTAGATTCGGCGCTCCGCGAACCGGGCGTGGTCCCGGAATATTACGATCCACTCTTCGCGAAGCTCATCGTGCGGGGAGCGAACCGGGAGGATGCCCTCAGACGGCTGCGGCGCGCGCTTGCGGAGTTCAGGATCGAGGGTATAGCCACGACCCTGCCGTTCTTCGAGGCTATTCTGGAGGACGAGGTCTTTGTAAAAGGAAGCTACACGACCGGGTTCATAGCCGAGCGGCTCGCGGGGCTGAAGATCAAAGGCCAGCCAGGCGCGCACGGCGCTGGCGCGAAGCTGGAGAAGGAGGCTCGGGAGGTCGAGGTCGAGGTCAACGGCAAGCTCTTTCGGGTGAAGGTGTATGGGGACGAGGCCGGGACGGGGGGTGGCACCGGGGGCATGAAGGCTCCTCCCGCGAGGCGGAGTCGGGAGCGAGGCGGTGGAATGGCTCAACTCACCGAGGGTACGGTGGTTGCGCCGATGCAGGGTACGATCCTGAAGGTGTTCGTCGAGGAGGGGCAGGTGGTCGCGGTGGACGATCCCGTATGCCTCCTGGAGGCGATGAAGATGGAGAGCGAGGTCCGGGCCAGGAGGGACGGCGTGATCTCGGAGGTGCTGGTCGAGGCCGGTAAGACGGTGCGTTCCGGCGACCCCCTCGTCGTTTTGGAGTAGAGAGCTATCAGCTTTCAGCGAGATGCCTGGCTTGTGGCCGGTGACGCGGGTGGCTAACTGCCGGTGTGAGAATTTAGTGTCCGAGCGTACCGTCGTGGTCCACCCCACGGTGTCTTGCAATATCTCAAACCGGTTCCGGGAATGGTAGAGCACGCGGCGGATTTCGAGTGGCGCGGCGAGGGCGAAGGCGCCGAGGTCGTGCTCTATGCCCCCGAAGCGGCTTCCGCTGAACGAGGCTTTGAAAAACTCATGCCGGCCGCCAGTCTGCCCGGTGTAGTGAGCCCCGTGCATGCCGCTGCCTCGGGTTCCAAGGTGGGTTGGGTCGCGGCTTCGGAGACGCACGCCGCCCCAGACCTGTTCTCCACACCCGCGCGGGGCTTGCTGCTCGTCGCCAATGCGTCCGTTGAGGAGTTCGGCTTGTCGCCCGGTGAGGTGGGGGACCTTGTATTGCGCAACCTCTCGGAGATTTCGCCGCCGCGGTTTGGGGAGGCCGAGGTGCGGCGGGCCGTGGAGAATGGGGTGGTGTGGGCGGCAGAGGAGGGTTTGATCCCCGAGGAAGACCTCGCCTTGTTTGGGGCCCCTGGCTCCGCCTCCGGCTCTGCCACCGGCGAGTCCGACGCCCTCCCCCGGCGTGCCCTCTCCGCCGGAGCGCAAGACTTAGGGCGCCGCCAGTGGATAGAGGTCTACACAGTCGCGGAGGTCCTGGATTCGGATCAGGCGGAGGCCCTGGCGCTGAGTGCCGGCGCACTCATACTCCACACGGAGACCGTCTCCGAAGACCTCGGAAGACTCGCCCTGATCGCTCACCGGGAGCGAATCCTCAAGCAGGTCTGGAGCCGAGACTTCGGCGCAACCGCCGATCTGCCGGCCGCCCCTCTGGAGACCGAAGAGGCCTCGGACCTCCTTGCCGCCGTTCGGGCGATCGCCAATTACGCTGATGCCCGGGCCGCGCTACTCCTGAACGAACTGCGCCGGGTGTTCATCGAGGAGGGTGGCGTGCAACTCCATGCAGCGTGGCGGCTTGGAGGAATCGCGCAACGGGACGATCTTCTCCTTCACCGTCACAACCTGGCGGCGATAGAGGGAGGTGGCATCCTGTCAACGCGGGACTTCGTGGCGGCAGGTACCGGTGCGATGCGTGCGAGCGCGCCAACCTTTGGTCCAGGCTCCGAGGAGGAGCCCTGGGCGTGGGAGGAGGCGGGGCTTCTGGAGAGGGTAGCGCGTCTTTGAGGACATTAGAGGGATAGGATGTGAAGGGGTCTCGTACGGTGAACCGGATGTTACGAGAGCCGATGAGCTGGGGTAAGAAGCCGGGCAACTAGAAGGAAGACGATACGGCGGAGAGATCAGGAGAAGACGTTGACCGGCGAGATACTAGACAAGTTTTCCCAGCTGATAACGACGGCCCTCGGGCTCGTGGCGGCCCTGGCGTGGAACACGGCTATCCAGAACCTGTTCACCCAGCTCTTTGGTGAGGCGGGAGGTGCTCTGATCGGCCAGTTTATCTACGCAGCCGTTATTACCCTCATCGTAGTCTTCGCCACCATCGCGGTGAGCCGGGCCGCCGCACGAGCCAAGAAGGCCGAGGAGGAGCGGGACAAGGGTATCCTGGGCCTGGGAGGCCGCTCGAAAGATTGACCGGCTGCCAGACTCTAGGGGGAGCTTTTTATCGCCCCCCGTTCGAGGCATTGCTACTTGAAGTCGTCCGGGGAGACCCGGTTCATCCAGTCCTTGAACTTATCCACGACCTCTTCTTCGGGGGCATCCTCCATCGCCTCTGCCTCTTCGAAGACGACGCCAGCCTCTTCTATCACCGTGTCGGAGGCGAAGATGGTAGCGCCGGTGCGTACGGCGATGGCGATGGCGTCCGAGGGCCGGGAGTCTACCTCCACGGTGCGGCCTTCTATCTCCACGTGCAGGGTCGCGAAGAAGGTCGAGTCGCGCAGCTCGGTTACGGTAATGCGTTCCAGGGAGCCGCCCATCTCGGTCATAATGTTGGCGGCGAGGTCGTGGGTAAGGGGCCGGCTAAACTCCTGGTTCTGTAGCTTCATCAAGATAGAACGAGCTTCAGGTTGGCCGATCCAGATCGGCAGATAACGGTTCTCGTCCTCGACCTTCAGAATAACTATAGGACTGGAGCTGAAGAGGTCCAGGTTGATCCCGTAGACGGACATCCGGGTGAAGCCGTTGGCGCTCACTGGCTATTTCGCTCCTCTCACGCTACGGAATAACAACTGTTTCGTGGCGAGTATTGGAATCTTATACACTACCCCGATTCTACTTTGCGACCCCCGCCCCTTCAATCTCCAGGCGACCCTTCCGGACAACGCCCCTGGCGACACCCCGCGCCAGGCGACCCTCCTTGTTGTACAATATCGCGGCGATAAGCTACGCTCCGCGCGGCGGCTTATCCTAAGGGCCTGTAGCTCAGGTGGTTAGAGCGCTTCTCTGATAAGGAAGAGGTCCCTGGTTCGAGTCCAGGCAGGCCCACTATCAATAACACTCGGTTTGCAGAGAAAATAAAAGAGAGGAGAAAAGGGTCCGGGCATGCTCCGGACTCTTGTGCAGCAATACGGTTCTTCTCTGAGAGGATTTTGCGATCCGCAGGTCGGGGCACCCACTCGGGCTAGCTCCCTCACGTTGCATGCGTCACCTGCGCAGCAAGCCTGGCTCATCGCTCCGTAGAGCATGATTTCTCCCGTCGATAACGAGACGGCTCGGAATCAGGCGAAGAAGCGAATCCAGATAGAGACGCATTCAAGCGCAATGGGATTCGTTGTGCTGGATAGAACTACGAGCCGAAGTCGAGCTAGCGAGGGGAATGTCTGAGAGGTTGCTCGCCAGGAACACTACAAATCCGGTACGGGGTTTCTTAGACCTTATCCAGAAACTATCATACAATAGATGCTCGTGGTTGACGGAGATCTTCGGGAGGCATGAAAAGAGATGTCCAGAACTAAACCCTGGATGGTGTCCGACGAGTTTTGGGAGAATGTCGAACCGTTGGTGCCAGAGGCGCCTTCGCACGAGAGGGGCGGCAGACCCCGCATGCCCAACCGCCAGGCGTTCGAGGCGATGGTCTACGTTTTGCGTACCGGCATTCAGTGGAACGCCCTACCCCGAGAGCTTGGGGCGAGCTCGACGGTACATGCGCGCTTTCAGGAGTGGGAACGGGAGGGGTTCTTCGAGGAACTCTGGCGGGCGGGTCTCGTGGAGTACGAGGAGATGGAGGGTATCGAGTGGGAGTGGCAATCGGTGGATGGGGTGATGACGAAGGCCCCTTTAGGACGCGGCGCGACCGGTCCCAACCCCACTGATCGGGCCAAGAAAGGGGTAAAGCGCAGCATGCTCACCGACGGGACGGGCATCCCATTGGCGGTCGTGGTCGATGGGGCCAACCGCAACGACGCGAAGCTCTTGGCGGCCACCCTCGATGGGATCGTGGTGGCTCGCCCAACCTCCGAAGAAGAAGAAGAAGAAGGCTCCGAGCATCTGTGTCTGGACGCGGGCTACGATTCTACGTAGTTCCCTTGAGCTTGGAAAACGTATAAAGTTGAATATATGTGATGTTTTTGGACGGATAGAGAAGAGACTAGTAGGTAGAGCAGGAGAAACAGAAGTCGGGCCGGGCTCTTTAGAAGGGGGGAGATTACCAGCCGGGTCAGGGGATTGCTCTACTCTATCTGAAGGTGCTTCTATACGGAACGTTGGTCTAGGGTACCTATCCAACCGGTATCTGGCTAGTTCTACGGTCAAGGGCCTTGATCCAGGGGCAGCACGAGTACAAGTAGAGAATTATGCGGAGGGGGAACAGAATGAGGAAGATGATGTTGCTGGCGGCGCTCTTGGCGATGCTGGTGGTTGCGGCTATTCCGGCCATAGCGCAAGTCGAGCAGGGCTTCGATCAGGAGACCGAGAGCGGCGACGTGAACCAGACGTTCGAGATCTCCGGTGGCGGCGACAACGGTAGCTCGTGCGTGAACGTCAACGGCAATGTGAACACTGGTAACCTGCAGAACCAGAGCGGCTCCATCCAGTACGCTTCGGACACCGAGGACTTCGAGCAAGAGGACCTCAGCAACGCGCTCAACGTGGGCGGTACCTCGACGGTGACGTGCGACCAGCAGGTCAACCAGGCTGCATCTGCCGGCTAAGGACGAGATAGCAGCCACGCATTAATCGCTAGGAGTAGGGTCTTCTTTGGACCCTACTCCTATGAAAGGGGGGAGCATTGAACAGCATCGTGCTAAAGCGGTTGCTGCTCTTGGCGGCAATGGCGGCGATGGTGTTGGCGCTAGCCATACCGGCCTTAGCCAGTACGGCCAACACCGGTAACCTACAAGACGTTCTAGGCCAAGGCTCAGAGCAAGAAGCCGACAGCGGGGAGATCAATCAGTCTTTCGAGGCCACCGGATCGGGAGACAACTCCAACCAGTGTTTCGGGTTCAACGGTACTGCCAACACCGGCAACCTGCAGAGTTCGACTAGCTTCAGCCAGTTCGACTCTGATATAGAGCAGTTCGAGCAAGACGATGTTGGGTCCGATCTTACGATAAGTGGCGACTCTCCGGTGACGTGCGACCAGCAGGTCAACCAGGCCGCGTCGGCCGGCTAACGACCGGATCGTGGTTTAGCGTTGTTAGTAGACGGGCCCCTCTTCGTAGGGGTCCGCCTCGAATAAAGACCACTTCTTGACAAGGGGGTAGAGGTTGAGGAAGTTGATGATGTTGGCGGCGATGCTCGCAGTAGTCGTGGTGGCCGCTGCTCCGGCGCTTGCCCAGGAGGAAGCGCCCGCGGTGGTCGCCGATTCCACAGGCGATGTTCCTTACGCCAAGGCCGGTGGCGCTGAGGCGAAGGTTGACTGCCCGGATGGGATTATAGAGTCCAAGGCTGGCGGTGTGGTTGCCAAGACTGACTGTGAGCCTCCGCCACCCCCGCCTGCCCCGGCTCCGAAGGTCGTTCCGGCGTCCGCACCCGCTCCGGCGCCCGCACCCGCTCCGGGGCCTGCGCCGGCTCCCACGCCTGCTCCCGCGCCCAAGGCGCAGTTGCCAGCGAGCGGCGGCGTGTCGTTGTTATTGCTTGGCGCTGGTGCTCTGCTAGTTGCTGGCGGCCTCTTGGTCCGCAGGAGCGTTCGGTAGTAGCGGCGAATAGCATAAAGGAAGAAGGGGCAGGGCCATACAGCCTTGCCCCTTCTGTCATTCGCTTGGTTAATGTGCTAGCCCCAATAAACGGGGGCGGAGGGAGGGAGCGCATTGAAGCGCATATTCTTACTTTTTACGGGGGTCACGCTTGTGGCCACGATGGTGTTCATGAACGTTGTATCGGGTGTCGCTGAGGAAGATCCATCCACCGGCAAGCCACCTTTTATTGAGGAAGAGCCTCCTTCCTTTGAGGAGGAACCTCCTTTCGAGGACGAGCCTCCTTTCTTCGAGGAAGGGCCTCCTTTCGATGAAGAGCCGCCTTTCTTCGAGAGCGAGCCTCCTTTTGAGGACACTGCGGATGAGCCTCTTGTCGAGGACGGACCAGAGCAGGAAGTACCTCTTTGTGCGCCGGGGTGGCTGCAGGAGTGGTACCCGGACTGGGCGAGCGGATGGTGGTACTTTTGGTGGTTCCAGTATTGCTATACAAGTGAGGATGGATGGTACAGAATGTACGATGTTTGGGAATGGGGATACCCTATGTATTAGTGAGTGAACTCCACTATCTTGGCCCGTTGTGCGTGCTACTGGCAGTTATAGCAGCAGAGATACAGACTAGTAGCTTCGAGCTGATCAGTGCCCAAACACTTCGGAGCCATGATTGGTCTGACTGGTAAGAGGTCTGCAAGTGGTAGTACTGAGCTTGGCACGAACACGGGGGCTGGAAAATTCTCCGTAACGACGGCTAGTGTTGGATAGGAAAACTAGTAGGGTGGACTCTTCAGGAGTTCACCCTCTCACATTGTCCGACTTAGAGATCGTTTAACGGCTTACGTGGCTTTGCATCAAAAGCCAGATTTGAACACTAGAGGTAGCAGTTTGGCTGTGAGTAGACTACCTCTTATTTATAGCCGTTTGTAACTTTGATGCAAAGCCGTTGACGGCTAAGATTCCCTTACGCCCACTCCACTTTGGGGACCTTTGACCTGTCGAACTCTTGTATACGGTCGCGTCCTATCTCCTCTAGCTCTTCGAGGCACTGTTCGCTCTCCCGGACGAGCCTGGATACGTCTATACCGAGGGTTACGGGTTCGAACTCTTTGAGGCGGGTTGTTCCGTTGCGGATCAGGCTGGTGGCGCCGCGCCAGTTGCCGTTTTGCTGATGGTAGAAGCCGACGCCGACCTGCAGGATACCCTGGTACAGAAAACGGACGTTGCGGGACTCTTGCATCCAGGCCTCTTCGAGGTACTCGTGGCACTCGTAGAACTCGCCCTTGTTGAACTCCTCGATGCCTTTGAGGACGAGGTCCGGGACGTCTCCAGGTTTATTTCCGCCGGCTTCGCCGTTGAAGTCGTCGTCGTCTCTAGCCGCAACAGCCTCCACCGCAGCAGCCACCGCCACCGCCGCCGCCAGCCATGCGAGCGTTCATCACGGGGTTGGTAGAGAGGGCGGAGGCACCCGGGGTGATCGAGGTGAAGTTAGAGATCAAACGCCGCGACTCGAACCCACCGCAATCCGGACACTCCGCAGCTTCGTCAGCCGCACTCATCGAACGCATCAACTCGAACTGCTCCTCGCAATCGGAGCACTTGTACTCGTAGAGAGCCATAGTTCCACCTCTCGGTCGATGATATTGAACGATTATTGTACCCCGGTCACGTATCTCGTGGCTGCGGTGGACCTTTCGAGGCGCTGTAAGTGAAATCTACTTTAAATCGCTTTGCGGGAGTTGTCAGTCATGGGGTTGTTAGATAGAGTTGCGTGTTATTGGTGTAACCGGAGTGGAAGGCGTCTAAATTTATGTCAGCAGAAGGGGTCAAGTTAGACAAGAAAGGCACCGCCCGCAAGGGGTCTTCTGGTTCGGGCGGGATCCCTTTGATGATCCTTTTCTCGGTGACGATATTCGTAAGCGCTGCACTCTTGTTCCTGGTCGAGCCGATGTTCGCCAAGTTCATCCTGCCGCTGTTCGGGAGCACGCCCGCGGTGTGGACTGGCTCCATGATGTTCTTCCAGGCGGCGCTGCTTGTCGGCTACCTTTACGTACACCTTACGACTACCTGGCTCGGTGCCCGCCGGCAGGCCGTTCTACATCTCGTTGTCGTGCTGTTGCCGCTGCTGGTCCTGCCTTTAGCCAGGCCTGGTGGTGAGTGGGCGCCTTCTGCGGAGGGAACCCCGATCTTCTTGCTTCTGGGGCTGCTCCTAGTTACGGTGGGGCTCCCGTTCTTCGCGATCTCGACAACCAACCCCCTGGTCCAGAGATGGCTCGCCGACACCGATCATCCCGCCGCCAAAGACCCCTACTTCCTTTACCGGGCGAGTAACCTTGGCAGCGTAATAGGGTTGCTAGGCTACCCGCTGGTGGTAGAGCGTGGGCTGACGCTCCAGAACCAGGGCCTGATATGGTCGTTGAGTTACGGGCTGCTGATAGTCCTGGTCTTCGCCTCGGCGGTGATGCTTTGGCGTTCTACTCCCGCCACTCCAGAGACGCGGGAAGAGGAGGCGGAACCGCTGGCCGGAGACCCCATAAGCGGGGGTGGCTCTTCTCAGACCGCCGAGCCTTCGCTCGCCACCCCCGGGCTCACAGGGGACGTTACGATCTGGCGGCGACTGCGGTGGATCGGGCTTACGTTCGTCCCTTCGAGCATGATGCTCGGTGTTACGGCCTTTATAACGACAGATATTACGCCGATTCCGCTGCTGTGGGTGGCCCCGCTCTCTCTGTACCTGTTCTCGTTCGTGATCGTCTTCTCGCCGAGCCAGAGAATACCCGACCTGATCCACAAGATAATGGTCGGGGCGCTGCCGCTAATGATGGCGGTGCTGGTGATAACTATTCTCATGGATATGCGCGACCCATTCTACTTATTCATATTGCTGCATCTTCTGGGCTTCTTCGTGGTGACGATGGTGCTGCACGGCGAGGTGGCGCGGGACCGTCCGCCGGCGCGGTACCTCACGGAGTTCTACCTGTGGATAGCCGTTGGAGGCGTCCTGGGCGGTGTATTCAACGCCGTCATCGCACCGGTCGCGTTCGACACGGTGATCGAGTACCAGCTTGCGATAGTGCTCGCATGCATGTTCGTGCCGGGGCTCGTGCTCTCGCGTCTGCTCGGGGGCACCCGCGCGGAGCGGGACGCTGCCCGCGGTAGCGAGGAAGGGCAGGGTTCCGAAAGGTCCGCCGGGGGCGAGGAAAATGAGGTGAGCCGCAACGGTAGCGGAAGTGGCGCGCACCGGTCGTCCCCGCGCTGGCTGGGTCTCGCACTGGACGTGGCTCTGCCCGTGGTTGTTGGTGTGGCGCTCTTGGCGGTCGGCTGGGCCGTGGATCAGGGGACCTTCGATTCCTTGAACGGGGCATTCAACTCTTTGGTGGGTTCGGCTGTCCTGGATAGAAGCGTCATCTGGTCAACGGCTATCGGTCTGGGTATCGGGGTGAGCCTGTGGTTCGCTTACTCGGCCAGCCGTCCTATCCGCTTCGGGCTGTGCATCGCGGCGATCGTGCTGGCCGTTAGCTTCGCGGAGGCCGAGGAGGCGACGCTCTTCGAGGACCGCAGTTTCTTCGGGGTGTACAGGGTCACGGGCGATCAGGATCTCCACACTCTCGTCTTCGGCAGCACCAACCACGGCGCCCAGATCTTCGGGACCGAGACTCCCGTACCGACCACTTACTATCACAGCACAGGACCGATAGGACAGGTCTTCGATGCCTTGCCCGAGGACGTGACCTCGAAGCCGGCCGTGATCGGGCTGGGTACCGGCACCATGTCCTGCTACAACAACCCCGGTCAGCAAATGACCTTCTACGAGATAGACCCCCTGATCGAACGCGTCGCCCGTAACGAGAACTTGTTTACTTACCTGCGCGACTGTCCGGGCGAGAACGAGGTGGTCATCGGCGACGCTCGCCTCTCCATGGCCGAAGCCCCGGATGGGAGCTACGGGGTGATCGCGGCGGACGCCTTCAGCTCCGACGCTATACCCGTTCACCTGATGACCCGCGAGGCCATAGATATGTACTTCGATAAGCTGCAGGACAACGGGGTCCTGGCTATGCACATCTCCAACAGGCACCTGGAACTTGAACCCGTACTCGGTAACGTCGCTCAAGACGCCGGACTCACCTGCCGGGCCCAGTACGATCAGGAGAACGAAGGCATACCGGGCAAATTCGTCTCCCACTGGGTAGTAATGACCCGCGAGGAGGGGAACCTCGGTAGCATGGCTGGCGATGAGCGGTGGCGGCCCTGCGGCCAGGAACCAGGCTCCGCAGTCTGGACCGACGACTACTCGAACCTGCTCAGCACCTTCCAGTGGAACTAACTTCTAGAGTACCCCTATCGTAGTCGTTGAACGGGCCGGTCTCCGAGAGGAGGCTGGCCCTTTTATCTCGTTGCCGACGGCGATACTCCTGGCCGGCTGTAGAAGGCACGGAGTATAAAGCTCGTACCCCGGACGGGGCTAACAAGCAAGATATAGTGGGCTTATCTACCGTCTTCCTTTACAGTCCTTGTGAAAAACGCTCTAGAAGCGGTAGCTGGCGAGACTTTGCAAGAGGTCCTCGGCTATCTGCAAACCTCGGATACCCACCAGGTCCGCGAAGGCTTTCAGGCGCGGCGGAAGGGGTCGCGCCCCGCTTCGCGTTCCCCGACGGGCGCAGCCTCGCGTTCCGCTTCGCGGGCGATGGCCTCTTCGAGACGCTCCCGGCGCTCGCACTCGCGCTCTTCGCGATGCCTCTTGAGCTCCTCCTCGGGTTGCTCCAGCCAACCCCTGATCCTCAGCTCTATCTGGTCACGCACCACCCGGAACCTCTCCAACGTGGAGTCGTAGGGGATATCCTCGTCGCGGCGGGGGTCCTCGAAGATCCACGAGAAGGTCGTACCCACGCCCGGGAAAGTCTTGGGGCACCGCTCCTCGGCCCGGGCACACACGATCACGAGGTAGCTGAAGTACTCCTTGCCCATGTAGGTCGAGAGGGCCTTGGGGTACTGATCGTAGATGTCTATACCGACCTCTCTCATCGCCTCTACCGCGCAAGGATGCACCTCGTCGGTGGGCTCTGTCCCGGCACTCATGGCCTCGAAGCGGTCGCTAGCGAGATGCCGGAGCAACCCTTCGGCCATCTGGCTCCTCGCGGAGTTGTGCGTGCAGACGAACACTGCGCGGGCCTTCCCGTCTCGCTTTCTATCCCACGCCCCGTGAATCACAGTACCTTCACTGGCTTCGGGGCTCCGCCGGCGCGGAGCTGATCGGCGAACTCGTCTGGCAACTCGCTGCGCCGGATGCCGTCCATCGCCTTCTCCAGGTCGTACTCGACGCGTACGAACTCCACCTGCCCGATCTTCTCGCCAGCTTCGACGAGTACGTAACTGGCCCGCCAGTCACCGTCCTTTGGCTTGCCGACCGATCCTGTGTTGACGAAGCGCACACCCGCGACCTCCCGAGTCCAGGGCTTGTGGGTGTGGCCGAAGGCGATCAGGTCGCCATCCTTTAAGCCAGCGGTCTTCGCCATCTTCTCGCAGAAGGAATCGGATCTGTCTTCGGTCCAGTAGAGGGTGTTGAGGGTGGGCGCGCCGTGGACGAGCGTTATCTGAGGCCGCGAGGTGTGGCTGCCCCGGGGGCGCAGGTCCATGCGGAAGGGCAGCTCCCACAGCGCCCTCTTGGTCTGGGGTGCTATGTGCTCGCGGGTCCATCCGTAGCTTATATGGGAGAGCTCCTCGGCGTGCGCGCTGTCGGCCCAGCAGCCGCAGTGCTTGTAGTCGTTGGCGACGGTCGAGTCATAGTTGCCGGCGATTCCCCGGATGCCCCGCTCCCGGATCAGGGACACCACCTCGTCGGGCCAGGGGGCGTAGCCGACGAGGTCCCCAAGGTGGTAGACCGCGCCAACGTCGTCGCGTTCGCGTCTGTCGTCTATATCCGCTAGCACTGCCTCCAGCGCGGGCAGGTTGGAGTGAACGTCGGAGATCAGGGCATACTTCACAGAGGCCTCCTTAATCGTAGTTTGACGATTTGTGGTCCGCAGTATACGCGCCGTTGCAAGTCGTTTTGTTGCAAGGCGGTTAAATCTTCTTCGTTGCGGAATTGCTTTGGAGGTACTCGTGTATCTCTTTGGCGGTGGCCCGGGCTGTCCTACCTACCCCGATCAGAGTAGCCGAGGCGTAGCCGGTCCAGTCGCCGTAGCCCAACAGCCACAGCCGGGGCTCCTCCCTGGAGCGCGTGCCCGCGGCGCCGGTCGTCTGAGCCCGGCCGTCTGGGCCTACGATACCCAGAGGCTTCAGGTGATCCAAGGCGGGGCCGAAGCCGGTACACCAGATCACGGCGTCTGTGGGCTCCTCGGTCCCGTCGGACCACACGACGCCCCGTTCGGTGAACCGCTCGAAGGGCCGCACGCTCGTCAAGGCGCCGCGTTCGCGGGCCTCTCTGACCGGCGGCAGCATCACGATGTTGCCCAGGGAGAGAGCGGGCCCCTCGTTCGATGGCCCGTCCGAGCCCTTCTGCCGTGCGGCGAAGTAACGGGCGCTGGCGCGCTCGAAGAGGATGCGGCCGTCCACGTCTTCGGGCAGGAACTTGGGCTCGTCGAGCGTCACCCACGCTGCGTCGGCGACCTTCGAGACCTCCGCGAGGATCTGGGCGCCGGAGTTCCCGCCGCCCACGACCAGGACCTTTTTGCCGGCGAAGCGCTCCGGCGAGCGGTAGTGGGCGGAGTGGAGTTGCTCGCCGCGGAAGTTGCCCCGTCCCGAGTACTCGGGGAGGTGAGGCTTGCTCCAGGTGCCGGTGGCACTGACTACGGCCCGCGCCCGTACCCTGGCCATTCTCATCTTCAGGGTAAGATGCTTGCCCTCACCGAACTCCCGGTGGATCTCCTTGACTTGGACGGGCCGGTAGACGGGTAGTCCGTAGCGCTCCTCATAGCGCGCCAGGTACTCGACGGTGTTGTCGCGCGATGGATACCTGTCGGCGCCGCCCGGCATGATCCAGCCCGGAAGCGAACTGTAGAGGGCCGGCGAGAAGGCGCGTAGGGAGTCCCACCCGTGCCGCCACGCTCCTCCCGGACCTACCCCCGCGTCGAAGATCGCGAATGAGAGCCCGGCACGCCTCAGATAATATCCGACGGCGAGCCCGGCCTGCCCGCCGCCCACCACCGCTACATCCAAGACCTGCGTCCTCGCGTCACCGTTCTCGCTCAATGTCCCACGGCTCCGTCCACGGCCCTGTCTATAGCCCCGAAGCTAACCCTTTGAAAATGCGAGCAGACCTGCTTCGTCAACCGGTGCCTCCGCCGCCAGGGTAAGAGCCAGGTGTTTGCTTGCGCTCTTCCAGGGGCGAGCAGATCATGAACTGACCTGCTGTTGTTGAGCCGCGGCGATGTACGCCTGACCGTGTGGCGACCGCCCCTCGGACTTACGCTCGCTGTACCGATCGACGAGGTAGTCGGCCCGGTCTCGCGTCAGCAGCGTGAATTTGACGAGCTCTTCCATCACGTCCACCAGCCGGTCGTAATAGGCGGAAGGCTTCATTCGCCCGGCCTCGTCGAACTCGTCGTAAGCCTTCGCTACCGACGACTGGTTCGGGACGGTGATCATTCGCATCCAGCGACCCAAAATCCGTAGCGCGTTCACGGCGTTGAACGATTGCGACCCAGCGTTGACCTGCATGACCGCGAGCGTCCGCCCTTGGGTTGGCCGCACTCCACCGCTCTCCAGCGGAAGCCAGTCGATCTGCGATTTAAAGATCCCCGTGATGGTCCCATGTCGCTCGGGGCTGCACCAGACATGCCCTTCCGACCAGATCGACGCCTCGCGCAGTTCGGCTACCTTGGGGTGGTCGGGGCTGGCGTCGTCCGGCTGGGGCAGGCCGCGCGGATCGTAAATCCGGGTTTCGGCCCCGAAGCGGCGGAGCAGCTGTTCGGCCTCTTCCACCAGCAGCCTACTGTAGGATCGGTCACGGAGCGAGCCGTAAAGTAGGAGTACGCGCGGCGGATGCGTCGAGGCTCGCTCGATCGACAGCTTCTCTAACGTAGGCGGGTCCACAAATTCGGGGGAAAGCGCAATAAGTTCGGACATGAGTCCTCCAGGGAGAGGTCAGTTACTGCTTTGCAGCAACGCGACTGTTGCGTAATCGACGATATACGATAAGAACCGCAAAAATTTGCTATTTACTATAAGTGGGCGTCCGAGAGTCTTTTGAACTCGGCGAGGGCCTCGCGGTCGAGGCAATAGCATGTGCGTGGGCCGTCTATTGTGCCCTCGATCAGGCCGGCCTCTTTCAGGACCTTCAGGTGTTGGCTGACCGTCGACTGGGCGAGTGGCAGCCTCTCCACGATGTCACCGCAGACGCAGGTGTCCACCGAGAGCAACAGTTTTACAATCCGCACCCTAACCGGGTGTCCGAGCGCCTTACAGAACCTGGCGAGCCTCTCCTGATCTCTCCCCGAGCCCTCAAGCGCCGCTCCCACCGCTATCTCTCCGGCAGGACGGCAGCTTCCATTCGCGTTGCCTACAACGATCTGAGCCGGACTGCTGTCCTCTTTAAGGGTGTGTACTTTAGTCGTCATTGTCCGATTCTTGCGATCGTCCAGCCGAGGAGCAGGCTCCGAGGTGTTCGCCGGTTTCGTGGAGCAGCTTTAGATTGGCTTCTTTGTCGAGGGAGTAGGAGTTCCGCTTCCCACGCCGCTCCTCTCGCACCAAATCTGCGTCCTTGAGTTTGCGAACGTGGTACGAGACCTTCGACTGGCCCATGCTGAATATTCCCTCAAACGCGCAAACGCAGATACCGGGGTCTCCGGTGTTCTCGACGCTCGCGGGGACCCCGAGGTCCGGCAGGCCGCAGCATCCCCGGCCTTCGGTGGCGGCGGTAGCCATGAGTCCGAGCATCCGCACCCGTATGGGATCCAATACGGCCCGGCCGAGGTCGGTGGGACGGGCGAACCGCTCTTCCTCGACGGACCCGTCCGAGTCGAAAGTTGGCTCAGGCGCATGCGAGACATTGTTACCGACGATATTCCTTTCTAGTAACTCCAGCTCAACACGTCGCACCATGCCCCTAATTGTAGCCTCGTTCGGCCGGCTTGCGACCCCTGACGAACGCGCTAGCAACAGAGACTTCCCGTAGTGCCTCCACGCTCTCGGGGCTCAAAGACCCGGCCCCCTGCTCGGGCTGATAGGAGTGGGTAGCCTCCACGGATACTTCCTCGAAGCCCGCGGCTTTCAGAAGCGCCTCGTACTCGGCCTTCTCTAAAGCCCCGCAGATGCAGTCGGACCACTTCTCGACCCTATCCCTCGCCTCGTCAGACGGTTTCTCCTTCTCTGAGGAGAGGTTGATGACGCAGTTGTTTATTACGACGGCCACGTGGTCTTGGGGGAGCGGTACGGCCTCGATCTCCCCCTTGAGAAACTCGGCGTTCTCCACGCCAGCCTCGTGCCGGTTCTCACGGCCATCTCCAGCATCTCGTCGGTCATGTCCAGCCCGTAGGCCTTCCCATCCGGAGCCACCCGCCGAGCTGAGAGCAGCACGTCTATCTCGCCACCGCTTCCGAGGTCCAGCACGACCTCGCCGGACGAGAGGATCGCGAGTGCCACCAAACTTCCGCACCCGAGTGAAGCGTCCGCGGCAAGCCGGGGAAAATTACCCTTTTCGGCCTCCGAGTAACTGCCACCGGTCATCTACTTCCTGCCCCCTGCAGTGTCCAGTCCAACACCGAATCCGCAACAAGATGAGGACGAGGGCCACAGCAAGAAGACGCGCCGCCACTGGCAAAGTCGAGATCCCGAACCGCGCCCTCCTGGTTTGCACCTGAAACGCTCCCCGTACCGAACGGGCCACGTCGGCGTACCGCTTCCTCACCCGCTTCCCAGAGGTCGAAAAAGGGGTGCGAACAGAAACGTTCGCACCCCTTGGAGAGTTGCGTAGCGGCATACGTCGTAGGCTGCTGGTCCTTATCTCTCAGTGCTTGTGCTCGGTTTGCTAGACGCGGGTATCATCTTTCTCCGCGCGCACTGTCTCATTCTCGACCGCCTTGTTTTGGGGCAACTCTTCGGCTTCGCCCGAGGTGCCCTTCTTGAACTCCCGGACGCCGCTCCCGAGTCCCCTGGCGAGTTCGGGGATGCGCTTTGCCCCGAAGACCAAAAGGATGATGGTGAGCAGGATGATCAACTCCGTCGGCCCTATTGTGGGGAGCCCTGGGATCAATGCAAGGTACATGAGGTCCTCCTAGTATGAACGTAAGTATGGACGTGAAAAGAGGGCCCGCAGGAACGGGCCCTCCTCCTGACAGGCTCGGGGAGCTTCTAGGCGCCGCTCGCCGGGCCGTTGCCGAAGTTCTTGTTGTTCGCACCCTCGCGCTTCTCGAACGGGCCGTAGATCGCGTAGGTGACTGCCTGGGCCCCCGGGACTCCGCCCGGGAGGTTGCCGCGTGACCCCTGCTGATTGACGAACAGCGTCTGGCCGTCGGGGCTGAAGCAGGCTCCGCAGAACTCTGTGTCGTTGTCGGCGGTCTGGGCGAAGTTGTAGATCTCGCCGTCCTGGGTGACCCCGCGGATGAACTGCTCACCCGGCGAGTCCTCGCACAGGAAGATGTCTTGCGTCTGCGGAACGATCGTGATGTTGTCAGGGTTCTCGAGCGTGTTGCGGTCCGTCGAGACGTAGATCAGCGTGAGCACCTCGCGACCCGGATCGTACTCCCACACCTGACCGAGGTTCTGCGGCCCGCCCTCGGTGCAGTCGAAGTAGATCTTGAAGCCCGCGCCCTGCGAGGAGGCCCAGATACCCTCCTGCCGGTCGAAGTACGCGGCGCCGTTGTCCTGCGCCTGGATCCGCGTTGGGGTGAACCCGGGGGCCCGGTCGCGGCGGTTGTCGGTGTCGTCCTCGTGGTCGGCCTCGGGCACCGGAACCCACTCGACCGGGAAGCTAGCGCCGGGCGTGACGACTGCGTCCATGTTCATGTGCGGTGAACCCTTGATGGCCAGGGCCTCGAGCGGGCCGGTGGTCTCCGCAAGGTTGTCCGACTGCCCAACGCGCTGGTCCGGGATGTAGCGGTACAGGCACGCGCCGATCTCGCCCAGGACGGGGTCCAGCTGGATTCTGCGATCCTCGGTCTGGTAGAGGATACCAGCGCGGAACGTCGTCGCTTCGTGGACGAAGCGCCCAGCGGCGAGGATCGGCACGGCCACGACCGGGCCGTCCGACATGGCGTCGACCTCGAAGTTGTAGCCATGCTTGAGGGGTGCGAACGTGCCGGCCTCAGTGGTCCCGGTCGGGCCCTTGACGACCTCCTCGCAGGTTATCCACTTCTTGAACGGCGCCTCACCGCCAGCGCAGTTGGTCGAGGTGCCGCCGAGGATGTTGAACTTGTCGGAGACCGTGTACTCGAAGAGCTGCTGGCCGGTCTCCGGATCGGTACCCGCTGGCTCCCGGTCGACGACGAGCTTGGTGCAGCCGCCGAAGGTCGACTCGTCGTACTCGAACGCGGGGCCGGTGACGACCTTGATCTCGCCCGGGCGCTCGCGGTTCTCGTGGTTGCGGATGAGCACGGTGCGCTTGCCTTCGCCGTTCGTGTTGCCCCCGGTGTCCGGGAAGGCGCCCATCGCGTCGAAGATGCCCGGGGTGGGCCGTCCGTCGCGCTGGGGTAGGCCCTGCATGTCGATGCGCTGGACGTTGAACGCCGCCGGCAGCATGAGGTCGCCCTTGGGTACCAGTGGGCCATAGCCCGCCGCCGCGGAGGGAGTCTGGCCCTTCGCCACGCGTGCTCCAAGAGCGGCAATAGGCGATCCGCTAAGCATTAGCGCCGCCGCGGTCGCTCCTCCCAGGCCCAAGAAGGCCCGACGGCTTATCGGACCCGGCCTACCTTGGATTGGGTTTTCCGGAATACTCAAGAACTTCCTCCTCTATTTTTTCTTTCTCTTCTTGCCCTTCTACTATCAGCCTGTGATTCGAGGCTGAGACCGGGCAGAGTATAGAGAGAGGGATAAAGACTTGGGTTAACTAAACGTAAACTCTACTTGAACACTAGATGTAGCTAAATGCTACCGGCTCTCATTACTAACTGAAAGACGACAGTGCAAAGAAGTGGTGATCTTAGGGTGGGTGCCGAGACGGTTCTCTGGTTTGGCGAGGAGGTGATTCTGCCTTCTAGGGTCTGACCACGTAGGGGCGGGGTGAAGGAGAAACTCCGGGGACGAGCAGGTGCTCGTTAGATAGGCGTCTGGAAGTAGAAGCTAAAAGACTCGGAAAAATCAGGCGTCCGCAGTGGGGCAGCCAGGTGTGCTCGGTGAGCAGGTCCAGAGGAGGGTTGCCTCCCCGAGGGGGTGTCGTATCGGGTTAGGGGCTCTAGCCGGGACCGGTGTAGCAGAAGGGCCGGGTAGCAGAAGGGCCGAGGTTTTTAGCCCCGGCCCTTGTATTCTTTTAGCTCTTTAGGCTCAGTTGAACTGTACGGTGCTGAGCAGGTTGGAGTAGTCGTCGGTCCAGACCCTGTCCGTTTCGGGGTTGGTCGCGCAGGGCGCCCAGCGTGGGTCGGTTGGCACGCTACCGAGGTCGGCGTCTTCGCGAGCCAGAACGGTGAAGTGGCTCGCGAGCTTGTATGGGATATTTTCGGGCGCCGTGTCGTATTGCGCGTAGCAGACGAGTCCGCGGTCGCGCGCCAGGTCGCCGACCACGGGCTCTAGCTCCAGGTGCCTGTTGGAGATATGGTGGACCAGGACGCCGTTCTCGTTGAGCTTGTCCATGTACATGTCGGTGGCCTCACGCGTGAGCATGTGGATGGGTATGGCGTCCGAGGAGAAGGCCTCGCCGATGATCATGCCGTACTTCCCACTGTCGGCTTCGGCCAGACGAAGCCGGGCGTCGCCGAGGATCACGTCGTACTCGCCCGCGCAGTCTCGAAGGTAGGTAAAGAGGTCAGGATTGCGGGCCATGGACTCGACGGCCGGGTCGATCTCGTAGTAGTCCCACTGCTGGCCGGGCTCGGCGTAGCATGACATCACGCCCGCGCCCAGGCCGAGCACGGAGATCGGCGCCTCGTCCGTGGCCTCGGCAGGCAAGAGGTCGAAGAGCTGCCCGAACGGTCCCGTCGGGTCGTGGTAAGCGATAGGCGTGGGAGGCTGGGGTCCCACGACCTGCGCTCCGTGGTTCGTGCTGCCGACCACAAGCGCGCGGTACTCGCCGCCGGAGCCATCCGTCGCCGGCTGACTCGTGACCTGGTAGAGCCCGTAGAAGCTCCGGTCTTCATAGAGTTGCGTCTCGCCGTTCGCGTAGGTAACGGCAACTATGACCGCCGCAATGCCGAGCCCGAAGCGCAAGGGCCGGCTGGAGACATACGCGAACCACAGGCACGCCAGACCGGCGCCCAGGCCGATACATATATACCAAACGCTGGCCCTGTCCAAGTTGAATGTCTCGTTGAAGGAGTCGAAGTACCCGTTGTCGATAAGCCAACCAATGCCTACCAACGCCAGCCCCAGCGCCACTGGTAGCGCCAGGTCCAGGGCCAGTTTCGGGCTGGAGAACCGGTCCGCGCCACTGCTGCGCTCGGAGGCAGGCTCGGAGCCTTGCTCTCCTTCAGGGCTTCCTTCGGGACGCTGCTCACCAGCGCTTCTTCTGGGGCCGAGTAGGTGTGCGATGACCAGCCCGGGCAGGAACATACAAGCGAGCACTATGGCCAGCGGGTACTCGATCACTGTGTCGAACGCGACCGGTGCTATCAGGGCGTTGAACACGCCGCCCAGGACGCCTCCAACGGCGATCCACAGGTAGAACTCCGTGAGGTACCGCGCCGGGGGGCGGTCTCTAAACACCTCACCGTGCAGCACCATCGCCACCACGAAGAAGCCCACGATGTGTACCGTTAACCGCGCCCAGTAGGGGATGCCCAGGCCAGCGAGCGTATCTATTACCAGCAGCGCCATCATCACTGGCAGCGCCAGCACCATGATCTTGTGGATTACGTCGGGCACTCTCTGGCCCGGCGAGGAGACGATCACGAAAGAGAACAGGTACAGTGAGAGCGGTATTACCCACAGCAGCGGTACCGGCGTTATGTCGGTCGTCGCGAAGGCCGTTACCCCGAGCATGAGACTTGAGGGAACGAACGTGAGTCCTATCCAACGCAGCCGCCGCCAGATCGTGACGTTCTCAGTGAGACCCGGGGAGAGTGAAGGTTCGGCGTTCTGCGGGGAACCGCCGCCGCTCAATGGGTCTCCCGCTAGCGGCTCCATCTCCTCTTCCTCCTGCGCGGCGGAGCCGCTAGCGGGCGCCGGATTGGAACGCCACAGCATCACCGCCGATGCGATGACCAGCAGTACGAGCAGCCCATAGCTCGCTGACCATATCAGCCCCTGGTTCTGGAGCGTCAATACCCGCTCCACAAACAACGGGTAGCCCAAGAGCCCGATGATGCTGCCCAGGTTGCTCGCCCGGTACAGAAAATAGGGGTCCTTGGCGGATGGATGATCCGTGTCCGCCACCCACCTCTGGACCAGCGGGTTCGTCGTCGAGAGCGCGAAGAATGGGAGCCCCACCGAGACTAGCAGCAGACCCAGGAGCAGGAAAATCGGGTTTTCCTGCGTCCCGGGGGCCCACTCTTCGCCTGGCACGGCCAGCGGCAAGAACAGGATCGGTAACAGGACGACGACGAGGTGCAGTACCGCCTGGCGCCTGGACCCTAACCAGGTGCTCGTAAGATGCACGTAGAGGTAACCGGTGAGGAGCGCCGCCTGGAAGAACATCATGGATCCGGTCCATACCGCGGGCGTGCCGCCGAAAGAGGGCAAGACGAACTTGGCGAACATCGTCTCGACCATGAACAAGAGGGCGGCGCTAACAAAGATCGTGGCGGAGAACAGGAGCATCATCAAAGCCCCACCCGAACTTGAAGACCTCTTCTTGCCAACGGTATCCTTCTTACCTGCCTTGACCCCTTCTGCTGACATAAATGTAGAAGCCTTCCTTCCTGAAAAATTAATCTCTGCTTGTATGAATTCCTAGCACGCAACTGTATCGGAGATGTTTATGACTGGCAATACTTGCAATGTTAAATATATGTTACGAGGCTGAAATCTCCCGCGTTTCTCGCGCGGTGGCCCGGGGTAGTTTAGCGAGCGTGCAAGTTGTCCTATACCGGCGGAGGCCGGGCCGGGGTAATCCCTGGTAGTACCCTAAGGAGGGTCCGCAGATGAACGAGATAAACGTAGACCTCGAAGCCCTGCCCATTGGCGAGGACGCGCCGGAACTGGTGAACGTCGTAGTCGAGGTGCCGGTGGGCAGTCGTAACAAGTTCGAGTACGAGCCGGAGCTAGGCGTGATCGTGCGTGACAGGGTCCTCCCGGGGAATGTCCGCTTCCCGGCTGACTACGGCTTTATACCTTCCACCGAGAGCGCCGACGGCGAGCCGCTGGATATTATGGTGGCTGCACATGACCCTGTGTTCCCCGGCTGTGTGGTGAAGGCCCGCGTCATCGGCGCGCTGGAGATGATCGAAGACGGGGAGCAGGAGTACAATATCTTTGCCGTTCCCAACGACGACCCCCGCTTCGACGATATACGGAGCCTCGATGATATGCCCGACCAAAACCTGCGCGAGATCGAGCAGTTCTTCACAGCTTTCAAGCGGTTGGAGGGCGATGAGGACGCGGAGGTCAAAGGCTGGTGCGGCATCGAAGAGGCCCAGGAGATCATCCGCAAGAGCGCCGGCTGAGCAGCTACATAAGGGACGCCTGCCTGATGCCTTTCTAGAGGCGTACCGCTCGTAGAACGTAGATCTCAGGCGATCTACGTTCTACCCTTCAGCACCCTACTACGCATCGCCGCCGTCCGGCGTCTCCGCTATGCGCCCTTTTTCTTCTCCTCGGTCTTCTCGCCAGCCTCTTCTTTGGCGGTCTTCTCTATCTCTTTGGCGACGTTTTTGTTCTCTTCCTCTTTGTCTTCTTCTTCGGAGTTCTGAACCTCGGCAGGCCGGTTCTGTTCCTGGGTTCCCTGGGTGGTGAACCCACAGGCACTCAAACCCGGAACAAGGACCAGCATCGCGAGCAGGAGCGCGGCTATCTTCGATTTACTCATCGCTTGGAAATCTCTCCTCCGTAGATCTGTGAGCGTAGATTACCATTGGCATCGCCCTCGCGTAAAACGAGACGGTCGAGGGAGACGAGTCGGGTTTACTCCGCTGCTCCACTAACCTCCGACGCTCAAAACAGCCTTGCCAGTATAGCCGCGGTCGAGGAGCTTTTGGGCTACCTCACCGACCTCTTCCCAAGGAGCCTCGACGCTTACGTGCGGCACGAGGCGCCCCTCATCGACCAGACGCGAGAGACGCGCCAGCCCGTCAGAGGCCGGATGCGCGAGGACCTCGTGGAACACGATAAAGCCGTAGAGCTTCACCCCACCCGCCAGGTAGAAACTCCGCGCGTCGAAGCTAGTCTCCGGCTCCCCGGACGAGCCGAACGTAACGCAGATACCGCCCGGAGCGAGCATGCTCATCGCGTCACCGAGCACCCTGCCACCGACCGATTCGAGTATGAGATGATACGAGCCGAAGCGCCCGGCGCCCTCGGCGCTCTCACCGACGACGACCTGGTGTGCCCCGGCCTCACGGACCAACTCCTTGTGCTCCTCGCGCCGTACGAGGGCCACGACGCGGGCGCCGGAGAGCCGCGCGAGTTGTACAGCGAAGTGCCCCGCTCCTCCGGAGGCCCCGGTTATTAGCACGCTGCGTCCGAGCATGCCGCCGCCCTTCTCCAGGGTGTACAGGGCGGTCAGGCCCGCTACCGGCAGCGTCGCCGCCTGCTCAAAGGACACGCGCTCCGGCAGCTCCGCCAGAGCGTTTATGGGCACGGCTGCCAGCTCGGCCCAGGCCCCCGAGGGGAGAAAGCCGACTACTCGGGCGCCGGTTTGCGGACCGGTACCGTCGGCGGCGGGACGTTCGACGGTGCCCGCGAGGTCCCAGCCCGGGTTGAAGCCGGGTTCGGCCTCCTGGGCGCGGCGCACCTCGCCGCGGTTCAAAGAGATCGCCGCGACCCGCACCAGCGCCTCCGAGGGAGCCGGCGTTGTCTCCCGCATCTCTCCGAGGGAGAGGTTTGCCGGGGCTCCTCTATCAACGAGTACGGCGCGCATGTGGTTCCTTTCTAGTTATCATGGTCAAGCTTTCGTAGCTCTAGCCGTGATTCTTCGAGGTCGAGGTCGCGTTCGATGCGGTGCATGGCTTCGTCCCCGATCTCGCCGTCGTTGCGCATGCGTAGTAGCTCCTGGCGCTGCGCCCGCAATAGCTCGTGTGTGAGGCGTTGGTAGGCGTTGGAGCGTTCTTCGAGGCCGTCGCCGTCGTCGCCGTCGAAGCGGGCGACGAAGCGGCTGCGGCGGTAGTTGTACATCCCGCGCACGCGCTCGGCGGTGTCCTCGCGCACCCACTCCTCCTCGGCGAGCGCGTCTATGCGGTCTAGCGCGGCCGCTGCTACGTGGATCCTGCCCTTCGTCTCTTCCCTTTCGGTGCTTCCGTCGTCTTCTATCTTGAGGAGTCGTATAAGGGCGGGCAGGGAGAGACCCTGCAGGACGAGCGTCGCCAGTATCACGCAGAACGTCAGGAAGAGGATGAGGTCGCGGCCAGGAACGGACAAAGGGAGGGCGAGGGCGGCGGCTAGCGAGATCACGCCGCGCATCCCTGCCCACGAGACGACCATGACGTTGCGCCACGGCGGCGTGGGGTCGCGCTCTCTCAGGGAGCGCGACGCTAGGCGCGGCAAGTAGGTTGCCGGGAAAACCCACACGATGCGTATCAGGATCACGGCGAGGCTCACCGCCACCGCGTAGAGGAAGAGTTCGGCGTAGGAGTACTCCCCAAGGCCCTCGACAACGTAGGGGAGTTGTAGGCCGATCAGGCCGAACGCCAGCCCGTTCAGCAAGAAGACGACGACATTCCACACTGCGGCGCCCTCCAGGCGCGAGCCCGACGACATGAGCGCGGGGGCCTTGCGTCCGACGTAGAGACCGCCTGCCACCACCGCGAGCACCCCCGAGAAAAAGGGCTCGCCGGGGAACCCGAGCAATTCGTGCCAGAGTAGGTGCGGACCCTCCTCTGCCGCGAGGTACGCCGCGAAAGGCGTCAGCAGGGAGGCAACTATCTCGACCGGCGTGTCGTCCAGGAACTCGAACACCCGCACCATTAGCCAGCCCGCCGCCAGCCCGACCGCGATGCCGCCGACCGCAACCACCACGAACTGCAAGGCGGCCCCCGAGAGCGAGAAGGCGAGCGTCCCGGCGGCCACCCCAGAGGCTATCCGGTAAGCGACGATGCCCGTCGCGTCGTTGAGCAGGCTCTCCCCTTCGAGGATCGTCACGATCCGGCGCGGCACCCCGAGGCGCTGGGCGATGGAGGTGGCCGCGATCGCGTCGGTGGGGGAGACGATCGCCCCGAGCACGAACGCTGCCGGCCAGGACAGGCCAACGACCCAGTGCGCCACCGCCGCCACCGCGACCACCGTCAACAGCACGAGGCCGATGGCGAGCAGTCCTATCGCCCTGATGTTCGCGCGGAAGTCGCGCCAGGAGGTGAAGTATGCCGAAGAGAACAAGAGCGGCGGCAGGAAGAGCACGAAGACTATGTCCGGCTCCAGCTCGACGCGGGGCAATCCGGGGATGAAAGCCAGGACCAGGCCGCCGAGGACGAGCAGGATAGGGTAGGGCACCCCGATCCTACGCGCCAGCGTCGCAAGCGCAGCCACCGCCGCGAGTAACACGAGGATTACCTCTAGCTCAGGCATGGTCGCTGCGCTCCTTTGTCGCTTCGCTCCAATTGTGGATTTGGAATGGTGAATTGTGAAGTATCTTTGCCGTCACCATTAGCAATTCACCATTCTAACCTTGATTCTTCGAGGTCGAGGTCGCGTTCGATGCGGTGCATGACTTCGTCCCCGATCCTGCCTTCGTCGCGCAGGCGGATGAGGGTTTCGCGTTGCGCCTGGAGCAACTCTATTTGCAGGCGTTGGTAAGCGGTGGAGCGGTCTTCGAGTCCGTCCTCGTCGCCGTCGAAGCGGGCGGCGAAGCGTCGGCGGCGGTAGTTGTACATGCCGCGCACGCGCTCGGCGGTGTCCTCACGCACCCACTCCTCCTCCGCCAGCTCCTCCAGACGCTCCAGCGCGGCCTGGGCGATCTCGATCCTCCCCTTCGTCTCCTCCTTCTCCCCTACGTGATCGTCCTCGACGCCTAGAGCCCGGATCAGGGCCGGCAGGCTGAGACCCTGCACCACGAGCGTCACCAGGATCACGCAGAAGGTCAGGAAGAGGATGAGATCGCGTCCCGGGAACGGCGCGCCCGTATCAGTGGTGAGCGGAAGGGCGAGGGCCGCGGCGAGGGAGATGACGCCGCGCATCCCGGTCCAGGATATGATGGAGATGGTCTGCCAGGGGGGGGGCGGGTCGTATTCGCGGATGCAGCGGCTGAGGACGCGGGGGAGGTAGGTGGCCGGGAAGACCCACAGGATGCGCACGATGACTACGGTCAGGCTTATAAGGCCAGCGTACAGGGAGAGCTCGATCATAGAGTACTCTGAGAGACCGTCTACTATATTGCGCAGTTGCAGCCCGATGAGGATAAAGACCGCGCCGTTCAACAAGAACGAGATTAACTCCCACACCGCATACCCTTGCAGGCGCGTACTGGACGGGATGATGCTCGCGCCACGCCGTCCCAGATAGAGTCCGGCTACGACCACCGCGAGCACGCCCGAGAAGTGGAGCTCCCCGGGCAGGGCAAGCTCTTCCCACACGTAGGTCGGTAGCTCCTCCGCTGGCAGGTAGGCGAGGAAAGGCGTGAGCAGGGAGATAGTGTTCTGAACGGACGGGTCCGGGGAGAGGCTCCGGCGTAACCGGATGACGGCCCACCCGGCTGCCAGCCCGATCACGATCCCGCCGATGCTGCCCGCGATGAAGCTCAAACCAGCCTGCCAGATCGAGAACGTGCCCGCCGTGACGGCTGCCGCGGCGATGCGGTAGGCGACGATGCCAGTGGCGTCGTTGACGAGGCTCTCGCCTTCGAGGACCGTGACTACACGGCGGGGAACGCCGAGGCGCTGGGCTATGGCCGTGGCGGCGATGGCGTCGGTGGGGGAGACGATGGCGCCCAGAGTAAAGGCCGCCGCCCAGGTCAAATCTTCTATCGCGGCGTGCGCGACCACGGCGACGATGCAGGTCGTAAAGATCACGAGCCCCACGGCGAGCAGCGAGATAGGCCGCAAGTTCGCCCGGAAGTCACGCCAGGAGGTGAAGAGCGCCGACACGTAGAGCAGCGGCGGCAGGAAGATCAAGAAAACGAGATCCGGGTCCAACTCCACCCGCGGGAGCCCCGGTACGAAGCCCAAAACCAACCCGCCCAGAACGAGCAGGATCGGATACGGGACCCCAACCCTCGAAGCAAGCGTCGCTAACATCGCAACGGCGAGGAGCAGCGCAAGTACTACCTCGATCCCCGGCACCCTCTACACCTCATCCCTAACCGAGCAAACCACGAAACTCTCCTACACGAACCGCTCGGACATGAGCTGCGTAACCTCCGCGAACCCGTGTAGCTCGGACGAGAGACTCTGACTCTCCTCGCCCGCCATGTCCCGCCCGAGTTGCTCTAAATCAGCTATCTCGACGGTCACGACGTATCGGTAGGGTGGAGCGGCGTCCGACCCGAGCAGGCCACTTACGCTATGGTTTTGCCAGTCCGCGACGGAGGGAAGACGCCGCACCGCCGGGGCGTAGGACTCCACGACCCAGCGTTCATATTCCTCCGGGCTCACGCTTTCCTTGAGGTTGACCAGTACGGTTATCATCGGCATGTTAGCTCTCTCCTCAGAGTTTCTCGCGTACGTTGGGTCAACCACTGAATCTTAGCTCTTCGAGGTCTATATCGCGTTCGACGCGGCGCATTACCTCGGCGTTGATCTCTCCGGCGTCGCGCAGGGATATCACCGCTTCGCGTTCCGCGGTGAAGAGGTCCCTCCGGCCAGCTTTCATCGCGTGGCGGTTGGGGCTCGAATCACAGCAACCGACGTGATCGCAGGAGAGATATTCCCGCAGATGCATCCAGGTGTCGCCCATCTGCAGGCACTCCTCGCAGCAGTTCGCGCTCGGCCGTACGTCTTTGATCCGGTCCAGGTGCGTGCAGTTAGTCGCCACTTCGATCTCCTTTATCCTCTTTACACGGAAGACGAGGTGCTCCGAGCTTCGCCGGGCTTACTACCGGATGCCTCCGGTCTCCCGGCCTGTGCCTTGCCCCCGACCAGGCCTGCCGCCACCGCGCTCATGCCCGCCAGTCCCGCGGCTACGTACATCGCTAGCCCGAAAGCTTCCACGAACGCCTCTTCCACGGCCCGCTTTACCGCCGCGGCCGTCTCGCTGCTTACTCCCGCGTGTACTTCCACCCCGCCCAAATCTATCTTCTCGGCCTTCAGTCATGCCTGCTGTTCGGGCGTGAGGCCCGGTTCCGGCGCGCGGCTGTCCAGCCCGCTCGTGAAAGCCGCGAAGACAAGGATTCCACGACCCAATGGGTGTCCATGGCGGTGGCATCGAACTCTGTTGCAAAGCCGGCAGCAACAAGTTGATCATGGTACTGGTGATAAAGACCATGCCGGAGCCGATGACGGCGGCGGCCAGAACCCAGTCCCCGAGATCGGCGAACGAGGAACTATACTCTGGTTGTCGGGTTGACTACCGGCGTTTGTCACTCACTGTCTCCTCAAGAGTGGGCTCTCTCCCGAGCTTCAACCTGGACGCTGTTGGACTGAATCCGTCGCGTGCAATTAGTAACTGTTTCGATGTCCTTCTCTCTACGTGGAAGCTTATGCGGGAGCCGAAGCGCCACGGGCCTCTCCGGGCTCCGGGCCGGGCTCCGCCGCCACCTCCGGCCTCGCCGTTTGTCCCTTGCCCTCGATAAGGATCGCCGCCGCCACGGCGCTGGCAACCGCGAGCCCCGCCGCTATGTACATCGCCAGCCGGAACGCGCTCAGGAACGATTCGGCTACCGCCTGCTCGATAGCAGCGGCCGTTTCGCCGTCCACTCCCTCCGGGACCTCGGCCCCGCCAAGGTCCACCTTCTCGGAATCCAGAGCCGCCTGCTGCTCGAGGCTAAGTCCAAGACCCTCGGTCCTGCTATCCAGAGCGGCGCTAAAGGCCACGAAGACAAAGATCCCGAGTACCGCTATAGAGAGCAGACCCGCCGTGCGCGACACCGCATTGTTTACACCCGAGGCCAGCCCCGAGTGCCGGCCCTCGACAGCGTTCAGAGCGGTCGTCGTGAGGGGTGCTATCACCAGGCTCATCCCGAAGCCCTGGACGGCGACCGCCGGAAAGAACGTCGTCCAGTAAGAACCTTCCGTCCCCGGTAGGGCGAAGAGGATGAAGCCTACGGCGGCGATGGAAGGACCTATTATCAGCGGCAGTTTTGCTCCGTAGCGGGTCACGAGTCCTCCGGCCCAGCGCGACATCAAGAACGTGATGACTATGAACGGCAGGAACGCGGCCCCCGCCGCCGTCGCCGAGTAACCATGCACCTGGATCAAGAGGAACGGAAAGAAGTACAACGACCCACCTAGCCCGGCGTACAGCAGCAGCGTAAGCAGGTTCGCCCCGCTGAAGTTACGGGACTTGAACAGGCTCAACGGCATCATAGGCTCGTGGCTGCGCCGCTCGACGAAGACGAACGCCGCGAGCGCCAGAAAGCCGACCACGAGGGTGCCCAGGACCAGTGGATCACCAAAGCCCCGATTGGAGGACTCGATCAAACCATAGACGACACCTCCGAGGCCCAGGGTAGCCAGCAATGCCCCCGGGAAGTCCAGCCTCCTCGCGTCCGGGTCGCGGCTCTCGGGGACGTGGCGAAACACTATGTAGAGCACCACGGCCGCCAGCGGCACGTTTATGAGGAACGCCGCTCTCCACGAGACGTTCTCGACCAAGTAGCCGCCGAGGATGGGGCCTAGAGCTGCCGTGATCCCGGAGAACCCCGACCAGGTGCCTATAGCCTTGCCGCGTTGTTCGCCCTCGAAAGAGGCGCTGATGATCGACAGGGAACCCGGCACCAGGAGTGCCCCGCCGATGCCCTGTACGGCCCGCGCGGCGATGAGTTGGCCCGGGCTCATAGCGATACCGCATCCTATGCTGGCGAGGGCGAAGAGCGCTACTCCCAGAGTGTAGATGCGCTTGCGCCCGTAGTGGTCGCCTAGAGAACCGCCGACCAGGATCAGGGCGGCCAGCAACAGCGCGTAGGATTCGACGATCCACTGCGCGTCTATGGCGGTGGCGCCCAACTCCTGCTGTATGGCGGGGAGGGCGACGTTGGTCACCGTGCTGTCGATAAACGCCATGCCGGAACCGATGATGGCGCCGGCCAGGATCCAGGGTCCCGACGCTGGCGCGCAAGGAGCTCCGAGCTTACCGGACTGGATGACGCCATCGTCACACGGAGGCTTGCCGAGGGTTGCCACCTACCGTCTCCTCTCCCACGAGTGCCTCTGAAATCCTACTAGTAACGCCCGCTCTAGAAAGACGAGTCCGGTCCCTTCAGGAACTCCGCCTCCTCGAGAGTAGTCTCCCGACCCAGGATCTGGTTGCGGTGCGGAAATCGCCCGAAGCGCTCGACTATCACCATGTGCCGCATCGCATAACCGAGCAGGTCCTCCGACCCGGTCTCCGCGGAGAGCCCCCGGAATAACTCCACCGAGAACCGCTGGTCTTCCAGGTCCTCGCTGTGCATGAAGGGCATATACAAGAACAGGCGCTGAAAGGACGGTAGCTCCCGGTCGTAAGCGTGCTCCACGGCGTGTCGGGCCGCCGCGAGCGCATCCGCGTCCGTGGCGTGCGTCTTCGGATCTCCGCGGAACATATTGCGGGGGAACTGATCCAGCGTGATAATGAGGGCCAGGCAGCTTTGCGCTTCGTCCTTCCAGCTCTCCAGCCTCCCCGCGGCGGCCTCCTCGTGGACGTTTTCGAAGCGGTCCCGGATCTCGCGGTCGAACTCCGCGTCCTTTGTGAACCAGGCCTGACGGTACTCCCCGTAGCCCTCCTCACCCTCACGCCCGAACCAGAAATCCAGGACCTCTCGCGGCTCGCTCATTCGGTGCGGCTCACAACGGTCACTTCATCGTCGCCGCGGCGGGTTACCGAGGGGAGACCTTCGAGATACGAGCTATACCGGCCGAGCATCCACAGCTCCGGCGTTATCTCTGAGACGAGATCCCCGTCGTCGAAGATGCGCACCATGGAGCTCTCTGAGACGACTACCGCTACGGCGTTGGTCCGGTGTGATACGGAGGCCCCGGCCATGTGACGGCTCCCGAGGCCCAGGGGCACGTTGAGGTTGTCGGAGACGGTGTCTATGTAGCGGGCCGCGGAGAGCACCACGCCTGCGTTCGAGACTACGAATGCCCCGTCGAGTTGGGCCAGCTCTTTCAGAGTCTCGCGGACGTTCGGGTCGGCGATGTGCTTGGACTCGTCGGGGTGGCCTTGCAGGGGGTCGAGGATGAGAGGGCGCGAGGTCTTTAGCACCGCCTCCGAATCCCCGACGACGAAGAGCGTACCGATCTTACGCCCTTCGCGACCCTCCCGCGCTATCTCCACCGCCAGCGTCACCGCCTGCTTCAGGATTTTCGTGTCGATCCCACGCCGCTCGGTGCAGATCTCCTTGAACAGGTCGTTTCTGAGATCCAATATCAGCCTCCAACTTTGTCGGTTTCGCCGTTCGCTTCGACTCCCGGTGCTCCTGGTGGTCCGCCCACGGGTAGCCGCACCTTGAAGCTCGTCTCTCCGGGCTGTGAGTCTACCCGGATCTCACCGCCGTGCCCCGCGACTATTCGCCGTACGATGTCAAGTCCGAGCCCCGTTCCCTCGCCGACGCCCTTGGTGGTAAAGAATGGCTCGAAGACGCGGTTCTTGAATTCGCGCGAGATGCCCGGCCCATCGTCGGCGATCTCCACGAGTACGTACTCCCCGTCGCCGGAGGTCTTTACCTTTAGCTTACCGTGCCCGTCCATCGCATCCACGGCGTTATCCACGATATTCGTCCACACCTGGTTCAACTCCCCGCCGTGCGCGCACAGACGCGGCAACCCCTCCGCATACTCCCGCTCGACCTCGATCCCATTCCTGAGCTTGTGAGCGAGGATGGTGAGCGTACTCTCCAGCCCCTCGCGCACGTCTACCTCACTCATGGACGTCTTGTCCATGTGCGAATACTCCTTCATCGCCCGCACCAACTCCGAGATGCGCCCCGTGCTCTGCCCGACTTCATCCACGAGCGCCGCGAGGTTCAGCGTCGCCCCGAGCCACTCCAGAGCCCCGACGAGCCCCTCACCATACAGACTATCCGGCCCCGCGGCTAACTCATCCAGCCGTTCGGCGTCCAGATTCGCGGAGACGAGCGTTGGAGCCAGCTTCCAACCATCCTCCAGGCCGTGGTCTTCCAGCCAGTCCGCGAGCTCGTCCTCCCTGTCGCTCCGTTCGAGCGTGTCCAGGTAGACGGGGCCGCCGGAGCCCTCCGCCACCTCCCGCCCGAGAGCGGCGAGGTTCTCCTTCTGGGCGGGGGTGAAGCGTGCGTCGTGGGTGAGGGCCATTCTCTGGGTCTTCAGGGTCTCTTCTTGCAGGGCGTCGGCGGCGCGACGCGCGGCGGCGGCCGGGTTGTTCAACTCGTGGGCGAGGCCGGCGGAGAGCTTGCCCAAAGAAGCCATCTTCTCCTGCTGGCGCAGCCAGGCCTGAGACTCGCGCATGCGCCGGGCGAGGGTGGAGAGGAAGACGTCGCCGACCTGCGGTCTCTCGCTCGACAGCTTCTGGAAGGATGCCGACGGTATCTCCAGAATGCGGCTCGGGGCCGCAGCTTGCGCCCGGTGGCGCGAGCTCTTGCCCGTCAGGATCGCAAGCCCACCGGTGAACTCGCCGGGTGGATGGACCGCGATCGTCTCGCCCTCGCCCTTGAGGGAGATCCGGACCTTACCCTCCAACACCACGTAGAAGCTGTCAACGGACTCCTTCTCGGTAAACAGGTACTCGCCCTCCTCGATGCGTCTCTCCTTCCCGTAAGGCCGGAGCCACTCCAGTTGCTCGTCCGTAAACTTCGGAAAGACCGCCGTATCGCCCGGCTCGTGCATCATCGGGATACCTCCCGCGTCTCTCGGGTAGCTCTGTGAGTAGTCTCCTTCTCGGTCCCCGCGCCCGGCGCGAGCGGGAGTCGTACCTGGAAGCGCGTATCATCCGGTTCCGAGACGACCCGGATGTCTCCGCCGTGCTGCCCGACGACTATACGGTAACTTATGTCCAGCCCGAGCCCCGTTCCCGCCCCAACCCCCTTCGTGGTGTAGAAAGGCTCGAAGACCCGCGCCTGAAGCTCCTCGGGGACACCGGGGCCATCGTCGGAGACCTCCACCAGCACCCCGTCGCCCTCGCATGTAGTTCGCAACCGGATGTGGCCCTGCCCGGATCCATCCTCGACGGCGTCTATGGCGTTGTCTATGAGGTTTGTCCAGACCTGGTTTAGCTCGCCCCTGTAGGCGGTTATGCGTGGTAGGTTCGGGTCGTACTCGCGCTCGATCTCCACGCTCGGGCCGATCTTGTAGCCGAGGACGGCGAGAGTCTGTTCGATACCCTCGTTTACGTCCACCTCCACGAGTGGCGCGTGATCCATGTTCGAGTACGACTTGGCCGCCTCGACCAGCGCCGAAATACGCCCCACCCCGGCCTCGGCCTCCTTCAGAAGCCCCGCTGTTACAACCGTCGCCCCGAGGTACTCCAGTACGCTCTCCAGAGCCTCCTCCGGCGTGGCGGCTTCTACCTGCATGAGCCATCCGGTAGCCAGACCCGCTCCGACGAAAGCGGGGGAGAGGTCGAAGCCGTTCTCCAGGCCGCGTTCGTCGAGCCAGGCAGTGATCTCGTCCTCCAGGTCGCCGCGCTGCAGCGTGTCGAGGGCGGGGGGTGTGGCGGCGCGTGCTAATGCTTCTTCTTCAAGCGTGGCGAGGATTTCGAGATGAGCAGATTGTAGTGCCCGGCCTAGCTCTAGTGCTAGCCTCTTTGTCGTTTCGATATTTTCGCGCAGGTCGCCGACGGCGCGGCGGCTGGCGGCGGCGGGGTTGTTTAGCTCGTGGGCGAGGCCGGCGGCGAGGGTGCTGAGGGAGTTTTGCTTCTCGCGTTGGCTGGCGATGGATTGGAGGATCTGGACGCGCTGGGCCATGGTCTCCAGGATCTTGCTGCTGAAGGCCGGATAGATGGTGAGCATGCGCCTGAATACCGCGTCGGGGAGCAGGAAGAACCGGCAGTCCGTAAGCGCCCGGCCCGTCGCGAGGAAGGGCGTGCCGGAGAGTAGCGGGACTTCGGCGAAGAACATGCCCTTGCCGTAGACGTTTATTACCACCTCGCTGCCGTCGGCCTTTTTGGTGATCCTGAGCTCGCCTTCGAGGATCACGTACAGGTGCTCGACCGGCTCCCCCTCCCGGCCGTTTACCTCGCCCGCCCGCACGAACTTCTCCGAACCCTGCTCCGCGACCCATAGCAGCTTGTCATCGGTCAGCCCCTCGAAGAGCGGGACCTCGCGTAGCTCTTCGAACATCTTCATGCCGTCTCCTTCACGGGTAGACCCAAGGGTAACCGTACCTCCATGCGGGTCTCGCCGGGCTCCGAGACCGCCCGTATCTCCCCGCCATGCCTCTCCACCGCCCGACGAGCGATGTCCAGACCCAGCCCGATCCCGGCACCAACCTCCTTCGTCGTGAAGAACGGCTCGAAGACGCGGTCCTGTATCTCCTCCGGGATACCCGGGCCGTCATCGGAGATCTCTATTAGCACCCGCCCGTCCGCGCAGGTAGCGGTGCGTATCCGGATGCTACCGTCGCCGGCCGCGTCTATGGCATTGTCTATGAGGTTGGTCCAGATTTGATTCAACTCGCTCCCGTAGGCGGCGATACGCGGCAGGTTCGGGCCGTACTCGCGTGTCACGGTGACGTTCTCTTTCCTCAGCTTGTGGCCGAGCATCTTGAGGGTGTTCTCGATGCCCTCGCGCACGTCCACCTCTTCGCGGGAGGGGGCGTGATCCATGTAGGTGTACTCTTTCACCGCCTCGACCAACTCGGAGATGCGCTCGGAGCCTTCTTCAATCTCCTTCAGTAGCCCGTCCCCCGTTAGATCCGTCGCGAGCCAGGAGAGCACGCTGCCGAGAGCTTCGGCGGAAACCCGATCTTCCAGTTCTTTCAGCCACCTCTCATTCAGCCCCGCTCCCACGAGGGGCGGAGCCAACTCCCAGGCATTTTCGATGCCGCGTTCGTCGAGCCAGTCCGCCACTTCATCCTCCCGGTCGCTGCGTTGCAGGGTGTCGAGTTCGGGGGACTCTCTCGCCGACCTTGCAATATCTCGGGGTAGGTTGGAGACGTAGGCTCTTTGTTCCGGGTTCAGTTGGCAGGCTAGGTCGAAGGCGTGGGAGGAGAGGGTGGAGAAGGTTTCGCGGGCGTCTGACGCGCTTCTGCGGACTGCTGCGGCGGGGTTGTTCAGTTCGTGGGCGAGACCGGCGGCCATGTTGCCCAGGGAGATCAGCCGCGCTTGCTGCTGGGAGACGGATTCGTGGATTTGGGAACGCTCGATAGCGATGGCGAGGACGCTGCGCAGGACCTCGGGGCAGATAGCGAGCATCTCCCGGAAAGCGTCCGGCTCCAGCTTGAAGAGGTGAAGCTCACTCAGGGCGTAGCCGGTGGTTGGATACGGCGCGTCGAGTAGGAGGATGAGTTCGGCGAAGACCTCACCCGCGCCAAGCGTCACCGCGTGGACCTCCTGCCCGCCTACCTTGCGCGTCCACTCCGATTGGCCTTCGAGGATGACGTAGAAGCCGTCGGGAGGATCTCCCTGTGAGGCGATTTTCTGTCCCGGCCGCAGGTAAACCTCCGTGCCTTTGCCGGAGATCCAGGTGAGTTGCTCCCAGGAGAGCCCCGAGAAGAGCGACACCCGTCGTAGGGCGTCGCTCGTGATAATGCTTTGCATCGCTACACCTTTGCCAGGTACTGGTGGATGAACTGCACCGAGATCGAACCTTCACCAACCCCCGAGGCCACCCGCTTCACGGAACCGTGCCGCACATCACCGGCAACAAAGATCCCCGGTACGCTCGTCTCTAAAAGGAAAGGGTCCCTGTTCTCCGTCCAGTTCTTCGGCCACTTGCCGTTTTTTACGAGGTCTTGACCGGAGAGGATAAAGCCTCGCTCGTCTCGCTCGACGACCCCTTCCAGCCAGTCCGTCTTCGGCGACGCCCCGATGAAGATGAACAACGAGTGGGCCGGGACGGTCTCCTCTTCGCCCGTCGCGGAGTTTCTTACCGTGAGCTTCTCCAGGTGGTCCTCCCCGAACGCCTCGGAGACGCCCGATTTGATGCGGACCTCGATGTTCGGGGTGTCCTCTATCTGCTTGACGAGGTACTCGGACATGCCCTTGCGCAGGTCTTCCGAGCGGCACAGGATGACTACCTTGCGGGCGTGGCGGGAGAAGTACATCGCGGCCTGTCCGGCGGAGTTGGCCCCGCCTACTATATACACGTCCTCGTCTTTACATGAGAGTGCCTCGGTCATCGCGGCTCCGTAGTAGATGCCGCGGCCGCTCAGCTTCTCCACGCCCGGCATGTCCAGCTTGCGGTAGGAGACGCCGGTCGTGATGAGGAGGGCGTGGCAGCTTATCTCCGTGCCGTCCGCAAGCCGCACTACACGGTACGGGTCTTCGACCCTGATCTCCGCGACCTCCTGCGGGGTGAGGATCTCGACCTCGAACCTCCTCGCCTGCGTAACCGCCCGCTGCGAAAGGTCCGCCCCGCTGAGCCCCGCCGGGAAGCCAAGATAATTCTCGATGCGGCTGCTCGTCCCAGCCTGCCCGCCCGGCGCCTCTCTCTCTATAAGGACTGTTCTCAAGCCCTCCGAAGCGCCGTAGACGGCGGCGGCCAGCCCGGAGGGGCCGCCACCGACGATGACCAGGTCATAGAAAGGTCGCTCGGCCCGCGTCTGCAAGCCGACCTTCTCGGCGACCTCGACGTTCTCCGGCGCCTCCAGATAGCTCCCGTCCTCGAAGACGACGAGCGGCAGGCTCGGCTCACCGTGGTCCGCCTGCTCCACGAGTTGGCGGGCATCCTCGGAGGACTCGATGTCTTGCCACTGGTAGGGCACGCGGTTGCGGGCGAGGAAGTCCTTGACCGCGTGGGACTTGGGAGACCAGCGGTTGCCGACGACCCGGATGCCTTCAAAGGGTGGACGGTAGGAGGAGCGCCAGTCTCCGAGGAGGTCGTCGAGCACCGGATAGAGGTTCTCCTCGGGCGGGTCCCAGGGCTTCTGGAGGTAGTAATCCAGCCCGATCTCGTTTATCGCCTTGATCGCCGCGTCCGTATCGGCATACGCCGTGAGCAGGACCTTCTTGGCATCCGGGAAGAACCCCTTCGCCTCCTCCAAAAACTCCACACCCGTCTTACGCGGCATCCGCTGATCCACTAAAAACAGCGCCACCGTATCCCCGCGCAAAGTCAACTTCCCCAGAGTATCCATCGCCGAATCCGCCGAATCCGCGCTAAGAATACGATAACCATCCCCACCACGGCCCCGACCGTACTTGCGCCGCAGGTCACGCTCGACCGCCCGCAGAACCTCCCGGTCGTCGTCAACCGCGAACACCACCGGTTTACCCGCCATCGGCACCCCACCTCTCAAACAAAACCCTCAAAAACTATCCAACACCACAAAATACGCCCGCAACGGCCTCCCTGAAGGACCTTGATGGTAGTGTAGCACTGGCCTCAAAACGTCCTGTTACAGGTATGTAAAACGCTGTCGCATCTTCAAGTCTTCAGAGAGCATCTCCAAACGACATCTCTCTACTCCCATGTTTGTACTTCAGGCATGTTGAAGGATGGTAGCGTGGGGCTTACACTCAGCCTTATTCCCGGGGCCGTAGCTCAGCTGGGAGAGCGCCGCCCTTGCACGGCGGAGGTCAGGGGTTCGATCCCCCTCGGCTCCACTCCTAAAGTGCCTGCAAATCATAACAAAATTAAAGCCCCTCGATGCAAACACTAGGGGCTTTGTGCATCAACGGTGCAGCAACGCGCGGTTACGATAGGGCTTCTTCGAGGGCTTTAGCGGCCTTCTCCTGCATGTCGGGGAGCACATGGGAGTAGGTGTCGAGTGTTATGGCTATCGTGGCGTGCCCGAGCATCTCGGAGACGATCTTGGGGTTGACGTTGCGCGATAGCAGGAGCGTGGCGCATGTGTGGCGTAGGTCGTGAAATCGGGTGCCGGGAGGCAGGCCAGCATGCCGTAAGAGCTTAGCGAACGAGCGGTTGCGCAGGTTGGAGGGGTTGATAATACCGCCGGTCTCGTTGGCGAAGACGAGACCCCCGTTCCTGTAGAGGGATCCGAGGCGATCTATCTCCTCCAACTGGCGCTCCAGGTGTCCTCTGAGGGCCACTACAGCACCCGTCGTGAGGCGCACAGTGCGACGGCTCTTCTTCGTCTTTGGCTCACCAGTAGAGTAGGTACCCTTTGTCCGGGTGAGGGTGCGCCGAACCCTGAGTGTGCCCGTTTCGAGGTCCAGGTCCTCCCATCTGAGGGCCAGTAGCTCGCCCTGCCGCAATCCCGTGTGTATGGCGAGCAAATAGAGGGCCGATAGACGGTCTCTGGCTTCTTCGGCGGCCTCGATGAGTCGGTTGGCCTCTTCGGCAGTGAGCGGGTCGATCTCTTCGCGGTCTATGCGCGGGAGTTTTAGCGAGTCCGTAACGTTGCGAGGTATCAGGCCGTCGGCGACCGCCTGCGCGAAGGCTTTGTGTAGAAACGTGTGCAGCTTGTGGATGGTTGCTGGCGCGAGTCCGGAGTCGAGACGGTCCCGGTACAGGTTCCGCACGTGCGACGGGGTAAGGCTCTTCAGTTTCATCCGTCCTAAAGCCGGAACGATGTGCAGCCTGTTTATCTGCTCGTACCGCTCGAAGGTGCTTACTCTCACCGTGCCCTTTGCGGAGCCTTGAAGCCACTGCGTTACGTACTCCCCAACCGTTAGGCTTCCGGCGTCGAAGAAGAGGCCACCGTCCCGGTCTGCCATAGCCTTGGTGAGCTTCTGCCGCACCTCACTTCGGGTCTTCCCAGTGACGTAGCGGCGTTTGGGACCTTCGGCTGTATGTATTGTGTAAGATCCTCGGTAGCCGACCTTCTTTCCGTTGCGCTTATGCTCATAGATCGAGCCTTCGCCGTTGCCGTTCTTCGCCACCTCTCAAACCTCCTGTTTCAAAAGCTCCCTGGGCTCCACCCCTAGAACCCCTGCGATCTTGCGGATGGTTTGCGGGTGGGCATGCTCGAAGCCGTTCTCTAGTCTCCAGACCGTCATCTGGGTTAACCCAGCCATACGGGCCAACTCCCTTTGGGAGAGGACATTGTCCTCCCTCAGGCGCTTCAACTTTCGTGCATCCACCTCCATTCCACGAAGAGTAGGGTGTTCTCGTGCTGAGATCAATATTATATCTATATTATAGCATAAGAATGAAAGTATCAAGAGCAAGGCATCGGCATTTCTTCATAGGTTGTGGGGGTAGCACAACCATTGGTTTGTTCAGTTGGCTCAAGGTCTGGTTTTGCCGATGGGGGTGCGTAGAAGGCCGGGAGGATGATGCCACTAATGCCACTGTTGCCAGACCCTGTTTACTCAATGGCATCAGTGGCGACAGTGGCATCATTTTGTAGACGTGTACCAGTGGCCGCACTCCTGTGAGATAGGGGAGATAATGTTGGAGGGCACGGCGGGGGTAGGCTATATGGAAAGGTCTTCTACCTGGGTCTGGCACTGAACCCGAAGTATATTGAAGGGGTCGTAGAGGGACACTTGGAGAGGATCGGCGAGGACGACCCCGAAGAGGAACAGATCTTCCGGGACCTCTGGGAGGACGAGACCCAGCGGGAAGAAGAGGTAGAGAACGCAGTCCGAGACCCCATGAAGTATGAGATGGAGACCACCAGGGGCTACTACAGAAACGGACTTACTGGATACAGTGAGGATAGTGAGTATCTTCTTGTGAGAGCCCTGAGGATGGCTCCTGATCCCCTCGGAGAGTTCAGATGGTGCCGGGGGAGGGGCGGTTGCTCGAGGGCCTTAGAGGGCATTCTCGTTGGCCTTTCTTCTCGGGGCGGGTACGGGTGTTTCGGACTACTCCTTACTACGGCGATCGTAGGAGCAGCAGTCACTTGCTGCCATTATCGTCCCCTTCTCGTCAGAACTCCACAAACAAATCTACCTGAACGTGTTCTTCACTGAGGTGTGGGTCAGGGACCCGAAAGAGCAGTAAATATAGAAGTGCAGAAATCCAAAGGCAGGAGTCGGGATGAGCTTGTACGCACGTTTGCTAGAGGAGCGTGAAGAGGAGGAGCGCCACAGGGGATGTACTTCCGGGAGGCCGAGGACACGGCCTTGAGAGGATGAGGTCTTATCTCATCTACGGGATGAAGTCCCGGTTTGAGGGAATGCACCTCGCCACCTTGAGAAAAAGTATCCCGATAAGTTTTGGAATCTTCGTTATGGCCGGTTGTAGATCTGACCCTCCATAGGACGTAGCTAGGAGGCCTCCGGGGCGCTTGAGATTTACGCCGAACCCGCCCGCAGCTCCATCCTCTGGTTGGTGGTCTCCTTCTCCGCCCCGGAGATCTCCTGGGGGTTCGGGCCCTCGTAGTACTCACCGTCCCGCTCCACCTGTCGTTTCAAGGGTCCGAAGAGTAGGTGGCAGGGCAATGCCCGGCGGAATGGCTGCTCCTTGAAGGCGAGCGAGACGGGGGGTCTACGAGCAGCGTGAGGTGTTCCATAAAGGCGTCAGCTGTCTGAACCTCTTATCGGTATCACCCTTCTTCGGCCTTGGATGCCTCGCACCCCGGCTGCCGAGGCAGGACCCGGGGTTCGAACATGATCCAGAGGAGGATAATTCTTGAGGTCTGAGGCAACTTTGAGACACCTTCTTAAGATCCCCCGTGCCTCTTGTAAGAGGACCTTGAGTCGAGGTTCTTACGCTTATTACGCTTTTTGCGCATCCTGTGAGCCACTGTGTTACCCGGCCCCAAAATCGCCGGTACCCACGGCGGGGTTCGCAGAGCTATAACAGAGCTGTGGGAAGCTTGATACTTAGATGTTCACCCCAACCGGAGAGGTAGAGGCCCGCTGGAAGGACTGGGGGGAGGGAGAATGCCTTAACCCTCGTAGGTGCCACTCAATTTAGCCTCCAGCCTAGATCCGATAGACCTAACGCTGATGCTGCGCAAAAAGCGTAATAAGCGTAGAAACCAACACCCTTTACTACACCAGCGTCGTTGGCCTTCTGGAAAACGTTGGCCCTCGCAACGCCGGGGAGGGTATACGTCTCGGGGGCCTGAAGGCCAAGTGCCACAAGTACAACGAGTTGAGGGCCGAGGAGCGGGGGCAGGGGGAGTTGTTGTAGGGGTAGACCCGACGTTCGGGATCCCTATCGCTGTTCATCGCTCTTCTCCATCGTGCACGGCCACACCTTAGCCAAATAGCGAACCGGGACTTATTACGCTTTTTACGCCCCCGGGAGCCACTCCATTACCTGGCGCCCGGATCTTTGGTGCATACGCTGGGCCTGTAGGGCTGTGGGAGCCTCGGCTCCTTATGATCTCACTCCTCAATGCGAACGTAGAGGCTCGCCGATAATCCCTTTGCTTCACTCGGATGAGGCGCAGGTACAGTACCTACCTCTGCCGTTCAACCTTCTACCACCCGATCCACTTATCTGCCTCGGTTCAATACCTCCGCCGCCGATGCTGCGTAATAAGCATAGGAAGTCCCGGTCATTGAGTACAGGCCCAGGAGCGTACTCCACCTCGGCGGGGTGGCCTTCCTCTCGGTCGGCGGCTTCGCGGGCCTCAGACTCGCCCGGTTGTGGCCTTCAGTTCGGGGAAGAAGGCTGCTGCGAAACTAAGGCTCCAGCTAGGTTCTACGGGAGTCTCGGTCGCACCTCTTGCCCGGGGCGACGAAGGCAACGCTTACGACGTTACTACGTCATCCTTTCGGAGGGCACGCCTGCCCGAAAGGATGAAAGACAGGGGCAATGGCGGAGAAGTTGCCGAACTGTAATCGGTCTGTAATCTACGTCCCACAAGATTTCACTATACGGTCCCGGATTGGCCGGGCGAGGAAAAGAAGGAGGCAAGAGATGAAGCGGATCGCGGTGGCGGCTTTTACGAGGCTGGCGAAGAGGCTGTTGGTTCTGATGGCAGTACTGGTGGCGATGCTCGCGGTGACGATCCCGGCGATCGCGCAGGGGCAGATCTCGGCAACGGGGATACTTTTGGACGGCCTCCCGGCGGACGTGGGAGCCAACGGCACCCACTCGATCACCGACGGGGCATCTTCCACCGTGTACGCCCTCAAGAGTGGGGTCGTGGACCTCGACGCCTACGTCGGTCAGGAAGTGACCGTCTACGGCACGATGACCCCCGGCCAGGCCAGCTCGGGCAATCCCAGCTTCGAGGGGAACGGCAACCTGCCCTCCATAGACGTCACGCGGGTGGAACCGGCGGACGGTCCGTCTCCCGGTCCGTCGCCGGGCGAAGCGGCCACGCTCTCGTTCGAGCTGACCGTCGAGGGCGAGCCCCCCGAGGGCACGCAATTCTTCGGCGCCCCGGGCGAGGGAGGCGGACAGTTCTTCGACGCCGAGGGCAATAGGTTGGGGCCTGTGCTACTCACGGACTCCGATGGCGACGGTATCTACACCGGTAGCACCACCCTGGCCAACCCGGGCACGGGACCGGTGGTGTCGCTGCCGGTCCAGATAGTGCAGGAGAACGGCGGGAATATCGAGGTGATCCGGGACTTCGGCGTGATGGGAATCGGCGGGGACGAGACCTTCGAAGCCAGCGTCTCCTTCGACGAGGATGGAGAAGAACCCACCACGCCCGGCACCCCGTCGCAGGACAGGACCGCCACGTTCGATTTCCAACTGACCGTAAAGGGCGAGCCGCCCGCGAGCGCGAGGTTCTTCGGGGCTGTGCCCGCCGAGGGGTGCATCTCCGCGGAGCTCACCGACCCGGACGGCGATGGCGTCTTCAGCGGCAGCTTGGACGTCCCCAGGTTCGCGCCGGGGCCGGTACCGCCGGACTCCGATCCGGTCTCTCTGCCGGTCCAGATAGTGCAGGCCGACGGCGGTGCGGGTCCGTGCAACCCAACCCGGGTAATAAAGGACTTCGGCACCGTTCCGGCCGACGACGAGACGTTCAAGGCTAGGGCCAACTTCAAGGAGAACGGCGATGGCACCACAACCCCCGAGCCTGGCAACAGTGGTGACACCGACGACAGCGGCGATAGCACCGGTTCCGGCAGTGACGGCGCTGACAGCGGCAGTTCCGGCAGTAGTGGCAGCTCTGGTAGTGACGGCTCCGACAGTGGCAGTTCTGGCAGTGGCGGCTCCGGCGGTGACATCTCTGGCGGTAGTGGTGGCTCTGGCAGTAGCGATTCCGGCAATGATGCCAAGGGCAGCGGGTCCCTAAGCGGTGTGACCAGCGGGGTAAGGGGCCTACTTCCCAGCACGGGCGGTGGCGTAGCTCTCTGGATGCTCGGCGCGGGTATCCTGCTGATCGGCGGCGGGCTCTTGATACGCAAGCTCGCTCGATAGCAACGGGCGACGCCCAATTGTGGGCCGGGGTCCTAGGGTGACTCCGGCCCTCCCCTTGCTAACCGAAGGCCCCCACCAGCGAGAGCAGGAGACCGGCGGCTACATACAGGACCCCCAGCACGAGACCGGCGAGGTGTATCCGGGGGCTCCGGCGGACGGCGGCTTCGCGAGCCTCAGGTCTGTCCGCTCGTGGTCACTGGTTAAAAGTAGAAGGCTGCTGCGGAGCTAGAGTTGTGGCTAGAATAAGGCGGGCTTGAGCAACGGCGGCGGGGAGGCGATACGGAACCAAGCAAGGGCACAACAGCACCTCGGGAGGCCAATACTCGCGAGGAAGCCTGTACACGCGCCACGGATAGGGCGAAGCGGGCCGCAGGTAGACGCCTCGCCTGGCTGCGGTTCGCGCTCGCGGCTGGCCTGGTCGCGGGATTGCTCCTCTCCCCGAACCTCTGGGTGTCCTCCACGCGGACGTACCCGCTAACGCCCGTCTGGGACTTGGTCCCGTCCCTACCGTATCCAGCGGACTACGCGCTGTTCGGCCTGTTCGTGGCGCTCGCCGCCAGCGTGGGAATAGTGCGGGGCCGGGCCTTGGGTTGGCTCGCGGCCGTATTTCTGGTCGTGGCGATGTTCCTCGTCCTGGGGGACGTCTCAAGGCTTCAGCCGTGGCTCTACCAGTATTCCTTCATGCTCCTGGCCTTGTGTTTGTACGCGTGGGGCCGCGTCGATACCCCGGACGCGCTCAACGCCTGCCGCTTAATCATCGTCGCAACCTACTTCTGGAGCGGGCTGCAGAAGGCCAACGCAGGTTTCTTCGAACTCACCTACCCGTGGCTCGTCGGACCCTTAACCGAGCGGCTGCCCGATTGGGCGGGCTCCGCGTTGTTGTCGGGAGCCTACACCGTGCCCTTTGTCGAGGCGGCGATAGGCGTCGGGTTGCTCACGCGCCGTTTCCGAAAGCTTGGGGTAGCCGGTGCCATCCTCATGCACACGTTCATCATGTTCTGCGTAGGGCCGTGGGGGAACGACCACAACTCAGTGGTCTGGCCCTGGAACTTCGTGATGGTCGCCTTCGTCTTCGTACTGTTCTGGAGAGCACCGGACGAGCCTTCCCCTTGGAATATTCTGGTTCCTGGCCGGAACTACTTCTCGACCGGCTTCGCCCTGCGGGCGGCGGTGCTGGTCCTGTTCGCCCTCATGCCACTGTTCAGCTTCTTCGGGCTGTGGGATTCCTACCTCTCCTCCAGCCTCTACTCCGGGGCCACCAAGCAGGGGCATGTGATGGAGTGGGACGGCTCGGACTGGCAAACTACTAGGATCGGGGACCTCGCCGTGCAGGAGCTGAACGTCCCCGCCTACCCGGAGGAGCGCGTCTTGAAGAGTGTCTTCACTCAGAGGTGGTGCGAAGCTCAAACAGATTATCAGGGTGTGGTCCTGCGGGTAG
>CADCVE010000107.1 GCA_902806065.1 uncultured Rubrobacteraceae bacterium
GATCGGTCCACGCTTGATGGGCATGGCGTTGGACGCCGGGCTGAGCGACGTGCAGGTCGAGCTGATCGTGCCCATCTTCCGCGAGGGCGAGGGCAAGCGGGTTGCGCAGGTGACGATGGAGCACATTCGGGAGGCAGTGTTGGGCGCGGAGTTGGCAACCAGCACCGAAGTGGACGCTGTCGTCACCGACCTTAAGGCCTTTGCGGACGATGAGCGGACGCTGATGAGCATAGCGCCCACGTTCCAGGTCTGGGGCCGGAAAGCACTCGCGTGAGGACTCACCTTGCTTAGAAGCCCAGCAGATCCATTTTATGCCCGCGAACGGCTCAGATGCGGAGATCACTCGGGAAACAATCCTAAGGAATGTATCTATGCGCCACCTGCGAACCCGAGACGGTGTAGGGAAAGAAAAAAGCAGGCGTAGGAGATGCTTCACCAAGAATGCTCTGGGCTCTCGGTCTATGGGAAAGCTTTCGGACGAGCCAATCGGCAGTCGCTGAGCGTCTTCCTGGAAGGGGCCGTGGAGAAGTACCGGGACAACGTTGCTCTGACCCAAGGCGAGCGAGAGATCCCTTGCAGGGAGATGCTGGAACGGGCTGGGCTAATCCGTGGAGGGCTGGAGCAGGCGTCTTAGTTGTTAGCGTCATTGCTCGTCGATGTCGTGTAGAGAGGAAGGCGGTTGAGGTGGATAGCGCGGTGAACGCGGTGGGGCGCGCGACGTTGACGAAGGTTACGCGACGTCTCATACCATTCATGTTCTTGCTGTACATCGTGGCGTTTCTGGACCGGGTCAACGTGGGGTTCGCCGCACTCCAGATGAACGAGGATTTGGGCTTCAGCGAGGCGGTCTACGGGCTCGGGGCGGGGATCTTCTTCGTCGGATACTTCCTCTTTGAGGTGCCTAGCAACCTGATCCTAGAGCGGATCGGGGCGCGGGTCTGGATCGCGCGGATCATGATCACCTGGGGCATAATCTCGATGGCGATGTTCCTCGTGCAGGGACCCGTGAGCTTCTACGTCCTGCGCTTTTTGCTGGGGATTGCCGAGGCTGGATTCTTCCCCGGCATGATCCTCTACCTGACCTACTGGTTCCCCGCTCGGGAGCGTGCCCGGGGGGTGGCCCTTTTCATGACCGCCGTTCCTATAGCGGGTGTGATCGGCTCCCCGCTCTCGGGGGCGCTCTTGACTCTCGACGGCCTCGTGGGGCTGGCCGGGTGGCAGATCCTGTTCCTGGTCGAGGGCCTCCCGGCCGTGATCCTCGGGTTCGTCGTCCTGTTCTACCTGCCCGACGGGCCGAACGATGCCCGCTGGCTGGACCCCGAAGAACGGGGCTGGTTACAAGAAGTCCTCGAACGGGAGGACCGGATTAAGGCGAACCACGGCGAGTACACGGCACGGCAGGCCCTGACCAACGGCAGAGTCTGGTTGCTGTGCGCGATCTATTTCGGGATAGTCACCAGCCTGTACGGGGTCACTCTGTGGTTGCCCCTGATCATAGAGGACTTCTCGGGGCTCGGCGAGTTTGGGGTCGGGCTCTTGGGGGCAGTCCCCTATGTCGCCGGCGCGGTCGGGATGGTGCTCTTCGCCAGGCGCTCGGATGCGACCGGCGAACGCCGCTGGCACGTAGCCGTGGCCGCGTTCATAGCAAGCGCAGGCCTGGTCCTCACCGGGCTGGTCGGCACCGTGCCTGCGCTCGAGATGGCGGCGCTCACGCTGGCTGCTCTGGGCATCTACAGCACCCTGGCCACGTTCTGGTCGCTGCCGACGGCGTTCTTGAGTGGCACGGCGGCCGCAGCGGGGATCGCACTCGTCAACTCGTTCGGCAACCTCGGCGGGTTCGTTGGTCCCTACGTGGTCGGACGCCTCAGCGACACGACCGGGAGCTATTACACAGGGCTGCTACTCCTGGCGGCCCTGGTTCTCGTGGCCGGACTCCTGACCCTCGCCGTTCGGCACGAACGCAGCCTGGAAGAGGTGAGGAGGTGATAGCCTCAACCAGTACCCCGGCCAGGGGTTAGCCTTCCGCTATAACAGAGTGGATCAGAATGCCGAGTATCCTGCGAGGTGCCCGCGTCAACGTTGCAAACTACTACCACAGCGTTTTGCGGTGATGCTGGAGGCCGACCGCGACAACCTGCGTACAGCCCTCACCTGGAGCGCGGAGCACGACCCGGAGTTGATGCTGCGGCTGGCCGGCGCGACGCCCACCTCCGTCTACCACAAGCTAGGGATAAGCTCGCGCAGCGCGGCCTAAGCAGGTAGTTCTAACGATGCGCCACCCGAAAGGGCCTGACATAGTTCTCCTTGACGGAGAAAAGGTAGACGGGCGGGACGAAAAGTTCCCCTCCGCGGAAGAGAAAGAGAGGTGATCTCGAGTGGTCAAGGCTTCGATCAAGGTACGCAACAACGGGGCTACCCGCTTGGAGGTGGGGGTACAAGCCGAGAGCATCCGGCGAGTCCTCAGCATCGTTGCGAAGTGGTACCTCGCCAGCGATGTCAGGGTAAAGGTATACCTTAATCCCGAGGTTTTCTTGGTGAAGGAGCGGTGAGAGGGCGAAGTCGAGAGGAGGAGCAAACAGAGAACTAATATCACTGTAGGAGGAATCGAGGACTTCTATACAGCATATAGGAATCGGCAACGACTTTTGCAGCTAGGTAACGCTAACAAATAGCGTGCCGGGCAGGTTAAGCCACGCGGGAGTACTTGGAGGAGGTGTAACAGAGGCGAGGCTAAGGCGAATAATTGCTTTGTGGGGATATGCCGCCGCTGGCGTGGCGCCGCTGAATTTTTCCGTTAGACGCCCTTCGCTTCACAACATGTGCTGTGATCAGCATGGGTAGTCGATAGCGCGGCATTGGAGAAACTGAAGGCATTGTACTTGGAGAAATAGACCATGGCACCCAATCCACTCATTGGCACTTGGAGACTCGTATCTTGGGAAAACAGGAGCGTCGATGGCCAGATCAGCTACCCGCTTGGTGAGGATGCCGTAGGATACATCATGTACAACCAGAATGGATACATGTTCGTGGCTATCGCGCGTCCTAACCGCGCGAAGTTTGCCGCCGGAGATCTTCTCGGGGGTAGTACGGAGGAGAGAGCGCAAGCCGCTGGCACCTACGTGTCCTACAGCGGGTTGCGCGAAGGTTGATCCTCTTGGAAACTACCCGACATGAAAGCGTATTCGAAGGACTTGAGGCTCAAGGTGTTGGACGCCGTCGATCACGGGATGCCCCGCAAGGAGGTGGCGCGGGTCTTCGGGATCTCGCTGCCTTCGATCAAGCGCTGGCTCAAGCGGCGAAGGGAAACCGGGGACGTGGAGCCCTCTCCCATACCCGGTCCTCCGGCCAGGAAGGGCGCCCTGCTGGAGAGATGGCTCCCGACCCGCCTCGAGAACGACCCCGATCCGACGCTAGAGGAGCATTGCGAGGCGTTCGAGGAGGCTTTGGGAGTAAAGGTCTCCACGGCCACGATGAGCCGGAGCATTGCTCGCCTTCCGGGTGGCTGGCCGCTCAAGAAAAGTCCCAATTAGCCTCCGAGCGCGACGAGGAGAAAAGGGGGCTTTGGCGTTGGCTGGCGAGCCGCTTCGACGCGAGGAGGCTGGTGTTCGTCGACGAAAGCGGGTTCCACGTCTCCATGACGCGCCTGAGGTCGAGGGCGCCCAGAGGAGAACGAGCCTACGGCAAGGTCCCTAGAAACCGGGGCAAGAACCAGACCTTGATCGCCTCGATCACCCTGCAGGGAAGTATGGGCGAGGCCGTCTCCATCGAGGGCTCCACAGACGCGGAGGTCTTCGAGACTTACGTGGAGGAGTTCCTGGCTCCGACACTCGAGGCCGGACAGGTCGTCGTGCTCGACGGGCTGGGGGCCCACAGGACCGCGAGGGTCAGGGAACTCGTCGAAGCCAGGGGCGCCGAGCTTGTGTTCCTGCCGAGCTACTCGCCGGACCTCAACCCGATAGAAGAAGCGTTCTCCAAGATAAAGAACACCGTCAGGAAGGCAGGAGCGCGCACCCGCGAGGCGTTGAACGAGGCCATCTCGGAGGCCATGTCTGCGGTCACGCTGGAGGATGTGGCGGGATGGTTTTCGCACTGCGGCTACGAGCCACGGGATCAATATTCATGAATACCGCTGTGAGTGCCCAGTGCCGCTGCGGGAGCTAGATCTCCTGAACGTCCGGCCTCCTCCAGTTCTGCACAGATGGCGACCATCCTGGTTGCTCCCATGTTCGCGCAGCTTCCTTTGAGGGTATGCGCCAACCGCTCTACCGACGGAGCGTCACCTTCTTCGGTTGCCTCCTGTAAGGCCTCTATATACGATGACGCGTCCTCCAGAAAGAGCTCGGCAAGTTCAGCGATAAGCCCTTGGTCTCCGAGCTCGCGCAGGCCCGCCAGCACGCTCTGGTCCAGAGTGTCTATGGTGTCTCCCCCAACCCCCGCGCCGGTATCGAATGCTCCTTCTGCGCCGGGCGTTCCCTCCCCCGTTTGAGGAATCCAGCGCTTGAGTACTGCGTCCAGATCCTCGGGCTTGACCGGCTTCGAGACGTAGTCGTCCATCCCTGCGTCGAGCGCGTTCTCCCGGTCGCCTTGCATGGCGTTGGCGGTCATGGCGATGACAGGCGTGTGGCGACCGACGCCTTCTCTGCGCCTTATCTCGGCGGTCGCTTCGTATCCGCACATCTCCGGCATCTGCACGTCCATGAGTACAGCCGCATACGGGATGCGAGAGAGTGCTTCAAGTGCTTCCAGCCCGTTTGCGGCTACGTCTACTGGGTAGCCGAGTTTCTTCAGCATCCTGACCGCCACTTTCTGGTTCACCGCGTTGTCCTCGACGACGAGAATGTGGCTTCGCCCGAGCCGCTCGCGAGAGTGGGTTTTAGCTTCTTCAAGGTTGTAGCGGGTGACGATGCACGCTTCGTGCTGCGGGGCCGAAGCCTTCCCCTTCAGGTGGCTCATCGCCGTCGCGATGGTGTCGTAGAGTTGCGACTGCCTCACCGGCTTTGTGAGGTAGGCCGAGAAGCCCACCCTTCTGGCTTGCTCCATTCTGCCGCGCAAGCTCGAGGAGGTGAGCAGTACGAGCCGGACGGAGGCTATTGCCGGATCGGCCTTTATCCTGTGGGCGAGCTCTATGCCGTCCATCCCGGGCATGTCTAAGTCGAGGATCGCCAAGTCGCTGAGCTCACCTCGCTCCGCAGCGGCACGCAGCATTTTCAGGGCGCTTTGGCCGTCTCCGGCCGTCTCATTCTTCATCCCCCAGGAGATGACCTGCTCATGCATTATCTTACGGTTGGTCTCGTTGTCGTCCACGACCAGGACCTTGAGGCCGCTCAGATCAACGTGCCGAGTCGGGGCGGTCTGGGCGGAGACTGATGCTTTATCCAGTCGCACGGTGAACCAGAAGGTGCTCCCCTTACCAGGCTGGCTCTCCACCCCTATTTCCCCTCCCATCAGTTCCACCAGTTGCTTGGAGATGGCAAGACCGAGTCCTGTGCCGCCGTAGCGGCGGGTGGTGGAGGCGTCGGCCTGGGTGAAGGATTGGAACAGGCCTGCCTGCTGCTCTTTGGTCATCCCTATGCCGGTGTCCGTAACCTCGAAGCGCACCACCGCTGAGTGGGGGGTCGCCTCGGCCAGCTTGACGTGCAGGACCACCACACCTTTCTCGGTGAACTTGACCGCGTTACCCAAGAGGTTGGTCAAAACCTGCGTCAGGCGTCCGGGGTCGCCCCTCAGCGTAGTCGGCACGTCGCTGTGCACCAGGCACGCCAACTCTAGGCCCTTGGCGTGAGTCTGTTCAGAGTGTAAGCCCAGCGCCTCCTCGACCGTGCTACCGAGGTCGAAGTCGAGCTTCTCGAATTTTATCCTCCCGGCCTCTATCTTGGAGAAGTCGAGGATGTCATTAATGACAACCAGGAGGTTCTCGGCCGAGAGGCGCACGGTCTCGGCGTACTCGCGTTGCTCGGAGTCCAGCCCGGTGTCGAGCAAGAGTCCGGTCATGCCTATTACGCCGTTCATGGGGGTCCTGATCTCATGAGACATGTTCGCCAAGAACTCGCTCTTGGCCCGGTTAGCCGATTCAGCCTGATTCCTGGCCATCTTTAGCTCCTCGATGGCGGCTTCGAGTTGCGAGGTACGCTCCTCAACCCGCTCTTCGAGCCCCTCGTTTAGGTGTTGTATCTCCACTGCGGCTAGCTCGTTGTTGCGCACAAGGCCCATCATGCGGACCAGCACGAGCAAGAACAGCACCACCGAACCCGCCACGATCACGGGAATGTTTAGGGAGGCCCCGCGCATCGCCTGGAGCGCGAGCAGGCCGGGCGCCATCAGGGAGGCTATGGCAAGCAACGCGAGACGCCGCCGGGTGAGCTTCGTCTCTGGATCGAGAACGATCTTATCGGAGAGGTCCACCATGGAAGGGTGCAACGCAGCGGTCCCCAAAAATATCAAAAAGAGCATCTCGAAGGCATCGATGAGGTTTCCGGTATCGTAGGTGCCCGCCAGCGTCGCCACGCCGAATGCAGTATCGAAGGCCAGCAGCAACACCAGGCCCGCGACCAAAGGGTAATAGGCGAACGGACGTCTGCCGGACACGAGCAACATCCGTATCACCACCGCGAGCAACAGAATGTCCATCAGCGGGTACGCGACGGAGACCAGCCGCTGTAGCAAGGAGAGCGACAAATCTTCCACGTGCGGGCGAATTAGGAAGACCCACGCAAGCATCCCCACGCCCACGGTAATGATTATGGGGTCTACGGTGCTGGACCGGTCGCGGACGAGCCTCCGGCTTTGAATTATCAGCAGCGCAGCGGCAACGCAAGGGTAGGTGGCGATAAAGAACGCGTCGGCCAAAGATGGGAACGGGGTCGTCCCGAGGGTGATCTCGGAGTGGACGTACGCTACGATGCCGAGGACGCCAAGCAGAGTGCCGAGCGTGAACAGGTACCAGGGCAGTGGGCGCTTCGGCCGGTGCATGAGGATGCCAGCCACGAACGCCCCAAGCGCGGCCAGGTTGAACAGGGGGCGGAGGGTATCCTGCGCGTCTGGAGAGAGGACCAAAAAGTACGCGCCCGTTGCGAGGATGCCCGCCAGCAGATACACGAGCCACACTTGCGATAGCCCCTCGAGCCCCCTTTTACCTCTAGCAGGTTCGGGATGGGTGGCCGTTGGTTCGGCGTGAGAAGAACGTAATAGCTTCATGAACGGTCTCCCTTCGGTGGCCCGGCCACCTCTCTTACGGAGAGGCCCGCAGCTTTGCGTACACCCACCTCACAGCGGGGTTGCCTTTTCGCAGGGCTGAGAAGATGCGCCCGCCTCCTTGAATTATTCCACAAAGCAACCTTGCGCACAGAAACACTGCGTAGGCTACACGAAGGGCGGTCTCTATGACTTAGAGCCCGTGCCAATAGTACAGTCGCAAATGCATCGACCGTTGAGTAAGAAGCGGTTCAATCGTTCGGAGAGTCATCACGCAGGAAGCATTACCAGCCTGTTGATACAAGCTTTAAATCGCTAACGTCACCTCTATTTACAAACCTATCAACAAGGTTCTAGCCCAAGCGAACTCAGACTTGCGCGATCTTTTCGAGTCCCTTGAGTAGTTCTTGCTGGTGCTGCGACGACGTACACACAACACACGTAAGAGCCTGCGCGGATAGCTTTGCTTTCAGGCGCCAAGAATTTAGCCTGCGTAGAACTGCGTACATAGCAGAACAACATAACAATCTACGTTAAATTGAACCCCGGAAACGTCACGCTAGAGTCAGGCTTTACCCGAGATGTGCGCAACATCGCATGCGGAATAGAACACAAGTCATCCTGAGATACGAATTGACCAGAGCCTAGAAGAAAGGAGGCGTGGGCTGCTCCGTCAGAGTTTCAAGTCCACTCCTCGACTGGCGCCAGTTCTAAGCTACAAAAGCCGAGAGTTGCGGCTCCGATCCTGGTCGCCGAGAGCAGTATTCAGCTAGAATTAGTTGGAGTTTAGCCATAGTATGGAGTAATTCTTTGCTTGTGCAACCGCAAGATCTGGGCATCGGCAGGCTCTTCGAGAGCGTACGAGACGCGATCGTCGTCGCGGAGGCGAACACCGGGCAGATAGTCCTCTGGAACCCGGCTGCGACTGAAATCTTCGGCTACTCTCGTGCCGAGGCGTTCAAGCTTCGCGTCGAGGCGCTCGTCCCCACCTATCTCAGAGAGCGGCATCTGTCGGGCATGTCACGCTACCTCGAGACGGGCCACGGCCCCTATATCGACTCTCACACGGTGTTGGATCTACCCGCCCTTCGTAAGACGGGCGAGGAGATCCGCATTGAGATGACCTTGAGCCCTATTAGCCCTGTCCACGGCTCGGGAAGCGACGGGCGCTTCGTGCTCGCCATCATCCGCGACGTCACCGAGCGCAAGCGGACAGAGGAAGCGCTGCGCGAGAGTGAAGGGCAGTTCCGCGCCCTTATCCAGAATGCGCTGGACCTGGTAATGGTTACCGAAGCCGATAGCACCATACGCTATATCAGCCCCTCGGCGAAGCGCGTGCTGGGGTACTTGCCAGAGGAGATGGTTGGCACCAACACCGCCGACTATGTCCACCCGGATGACGTGGAGAAGGCATTCGGTGAGTTCGCCGAAGCCCTAGCAAAGCCTGGCGTGTATTCGGTGGCGGTGGAGACCCGCGTTCGGCACAAAGATGGGTCCTGGCGCTGGCTCGAAGGGATCGCCAACAACATGCTGAACGACCCGATCATGAGGGGCGTGGTATTCAACCACCGAGACGTCACCGATCGCAAGCAGGCCGAAAGGGATCTGTCCCAGCGGGCGGGCGAACTAGCGATCGCCAATGCCGAACTCGAGCAGTTTGCCTATTCGATCTCACACGACCTGCAAGCCCCCTTGAGGAGCACGATCAGCTTCAGCCAGATCCTGCTGGAGGACTACGCTGACGAGCTCGACGAAGAAGGCAAAGACTACCTGGGCCGAGTGGCTGCCGCAGGCCAACGGATGTCGCAGATGATGGAGGGCCTGCTGACCCTGTCGCGCTTGATGAGCGTCGGGATGCGCCGCGAGACGGTGAGCTTGAGGGCGTTGGCCGAGAGCATCGTGCAGGGGCTTCAGCAGGGCGCCCCCGAACGTAGTGTGGAGTTTGCGATAGACGGAGACCTGATGGTGGAAGGGGACCGGCGGTTGCTGAAGACGTTGCTGGACAATCTGATGGCCAACGCGTGGAAATTTACCCTGAAGCAGCCTCGGGCAAGGATCGAACTTGGCACGTTGGAGCACGGGGGCGTAGCGGCGTACTTCGTGCGCGACAACGGAGTTGGCTTCGACATGACCTACGCCGACAAGCTTTTCGGTGTTTTCCAGCGGCTGCACGGAGCAGATGAATTCGAGGGTATAGGGCTCGGTCTTGCAGCGGTAGCGCGCATCGTACGGCGCCACGGGGGGCGGGTGTGGGCCGAGGGGGAGGTGGGACGCGGTGCCACGATCTACTTCACGCTGCAACACGGCGCCGGGTCAGAGCTGAATACCGAATAGGGCGCCAAGAACGAGAGATCCAGGTTATGAATGGTTGAGCCGTCATCTCTATCGGGGACGAGACCTCATTGGCGGCGGGTGGCTGAAGATGGCTGTTCGCACCGCAGAGCGTAATGCAGAGGTGGCTCAACCATTCTGAACAGCGCTCTAGATATCCGACGCCTCTCCCGCCAAGCAAGGAACGGAACGTCAGCCCAAGCGGTTTGTACCCTTCAGTTGCTGTCTGGTGTACGTTGACGCTTGCTTGACCGCGAAGAGGAATAACGCGAAGTTCGGGTGCTTCTAGTAGTATGCGCGGCATGGACGAGCGCGACCTCATATTGCTCGAAAGTGCCGTGACCGCCATAGACGAGGCTGCCGCCGCGGTCGTCACTGAGGTCGAGCGCGATCGGCTCGGTGAGGCCACGCTCGCGCGCCTCTCCACGGTCGAGGCCGAGCTCAGGCGCAGCCGCATAGCGCTGGAGAAGATCATTCAGGAAGAGAGGCGCTAGTTTAGCTGTCAGTCGCCAGCGCGAAAGCGGGCTTTCGGTGTTGTGAGCCTCGCCGTTTTAGACGGGAATCTCTTGAGGCTCTTTTTCGGGGACCGGCTCCTCACGCCGCTGTTTACGACGCTCGGGAGTAGGCTCCTCCAGAGGCTCCACGACCTCTTCACGTTGGGGCTTCTCTTCGCCGCCGGCTCGAACCTTCACCACCTGCTCGCCTCCTTCTCTGTGTACACCCGCAACTCCTCCGGGTTCCCAACCACCCCAGCTCCTAACTGCTCTGCGATACGAAAGAGCTTGTCTTCAGCTTCTCTGGGGAACGCTCCTCCGCCTCCACATGGCCGGACAAAAGCTATGGGGAGGGCTTTCTCTGCCCTGAAAAAAGAGCGCTCGGCGTGGTGTATTACCCGGCCCCACGTCAGCACGGACCCGACAACGTAAGGAAGGAGGTGCGCCTCCTTTATTGGCTCGTAGCGAGCGTATAGCCCACAGGCGCAGTCGAAGCCTGGGGAATCCTCGCAGGGACCGCTTTTTAGAAGTGGCTTGTTCGGGTTCACCTGAAAGCGCGGCGGGCAGTAGGCTGTGGTCGGCCCGGTTAGGGACCAGCTTCTCTGGCAGGTCTGGGCGTGCAGGCTCTCAGAGGGAGACTGCCACTTGCCGGGTATTACTCTCCACACCCTGTAGCCCACGACGACGCCGGTTCTGTCAGGAATCCGCATAGTCTAATATTACCAGCGGGAGATAGAAGAGGGAGGCGCCTGTTGAAGACTGGCAAGAGCTGGAGCGTACTCTTCTAGGACGCCCCCGGGATGCCGTTTCGGTCCTCTCCCACCCGCACCCCATGCTCGTAAACAAGCTCACCGCCGAAGTAGCCGGAGAGCCCGATCAGGGCCGCCCCAAATCCGGAGAGGGCCAGGGCCTTCCCGTCCGCCTTGTAGTCTTTGCGGCGCCGGAGACTCAGGACGTAACTACCGATGAGGGTTGCGTTAATGAGGCCATGGTAGAGGGCAACCCTGCGGACGGGCCTGTTCTCTATCTCGTAATAGTCCAGGACCCCAGTGGCGACCGCGCCTGCCGCGCCTACGAGGCCGAAGATTAGGGTGTAGTGTGCGGCCTTGCTTAGACCCTCATTGTCCCCGCCGAGACGAGCAAGCACGTCGAAGGTGGTCGAGGCCGGCAGAAGCGCTGAGGGCATCGTCTGCAAGATCGGGTGTATGGGGTGACCCAGAACGCTTAACCGGGGCATAAGCTCTCCTCTGCGTTGCCTATCTTCTTACTGATCTACGCTCGCCACTATCCTACCTGTATTCGTCCTGGATCTAAACCTTGCCGGTTAGCCCTGGCAGCGTACACCGCCTTGATGCGGGCAGGCGTGTGACTCTCCGCTCAATCTCCCACCACGACCAGGAATCCTGCCCGGAGTACTCTCATGCCGGGTCCACAATCGCCCGTCTCGGAAGAGCACCCGACGACGCTTCTACGCTTCATCTCCTGGTGACTTTATACCTTCACCGCTTCTTTTAGCCTGAATGCTGACGGCTGATCGTTGGCGTCCTCTACGTCGCGCATTCTTTGGTGCTGACAGGTTCCTGGCGCTCTTGAGCGAGGTCTACTAGCTCCCGGACGAGGGAGGGGGGGATACCGTAGCCGGCGTTGTCGGAGTCGGCGCGGCTGGCGAAGACGGTGGAGACGACGTCGCCTTCTCCGTTGACGACAGGGCCGCCGGAGTTACCTGGGCGGACGAAGCCTCTGAAGCTGGTGACGGTGCGTTCGACGGGACCGCGGTTATAGGCGTCGTTGGAGATCACACGCTGCGTCTCACCCACGCGCCCGGCCCTGATGTCGAACGGCCCATTCTCGGGGAAGCCGAGGATGGCCACAGGCTCCCTCTCCTGTGGTTCGGCGGAGGGGAGAGGCGGCAGGCGCAGGTCGTACACTCGCAGCACCGCGATGTCGTTCTTCTCGTCGAAGACCATCACGCTGGCTGGCAGGGGGATGCCGAACCCTTCGGGTTGGACCTGGGTCGTTGATTCCCCGGCCACGACGTGGGCGTTGGTGACGACGATGTCGGGAGCGGCGACCCAGCCCGAGCCTTCGATGCCGTAGCCACAGGCGACCCCGCTGACGCGCACGACGCGCGAGGCCGCCGCGAGCACCTCCGGGTCTCTGGCGATGTCCAGATCCGGCTCGGCGACGTCGGCCTCCGGACCCTGGAAGCTGGGGAGGGGATCCAGCCGGGAGACGGCCTGCGTGAGGAGCCGCGAGGGCATCTCCTCGTTCAGGACGCCGAGCACGCCGGACTGTTGCATGGAGGGGTGCAGGGGGGAGAGCAGCGGGGCACCGAGTGCAAAGGTGGCGGCGATCCAGACCAGGGTAAGGGAGAGCGCCCCGCCAAGAACCGCTCCGCCGAATTTGTCCAGCGTCTCCGAGGCCGGGCTGGTGATCCTCTGGCTCAGATAGCCGCCCACCGCCCGGGCCAATGCGTCGCCCAGCACGGCGAACGCCATAATGCTGGCGAGCGTTATGATGGAGCCGAAGACGAGATCCCCGTTGCCTTCCATAAGGGCCGAGACGAACCTCGATCCCAGAACAGCCCCCAGGACCACTCCCACGAGCGAGAGCGCCCCCGCCAGAAAGCCGGTACGCGCCCCGCGCCAGGCGAGGAAAAGGACAAGAAGGAAGATAAAGAGGTCGAGGAAGTTCACGCTCCCGATTCTATAGCCGGGCATGGCTTTTTACCCGTCGGTTGTATAATTGCTTCGTTAGCAATATAGGAAGAAGAGGCGCTTGAAGGCCGAAGAGTTCATACCGGAAGTAGAGAAGGTCCTGGAGGAGAGAGGTGAGCCTGCCTACCGCCTCAAGCAGGCTTACGCCGCCCTGTGCAACGGTTTGGCGCGGGACTGGGAGGAGGCGACCGCGCTCCCCAAGGCCCTGCGCGCCGCACTGAAGGAGGAGGCTCCGGCCGCCGTCCTGCAGCTGACCCGCACCTCTCGGGCAACGGATGGAACGCGCAAGTACCTCTTCGAGACGCACGACGGACACCTTATAGAGACGGTGATGATTCCCGAGAGAGACCGCCGCACCGTGTGTATCTCGACCCAGGTCGGTTGTCCGATGGCTTGCAAGTTCTGCGCTACGGGATTGCTTGGCATCAAGCGGAACCTCAAGGCGCGTGAGATCGCCGAACAAGTCTTCGTCGCCGCCCGCGACCTGGCGAGCGCGTCCGAGCGCGTCACCAACGTGGTCGTAATGGGCATGGGTGAGCCGTTCCTCAACTACGATGAGACTTTGCTTGCGCTCAAGGTCCTCAACGACGGGGATGGGTACAATCTGGCGGCGCGGCATATCGCGGTCTCGACGAGTGGGTTGGTGGACAGGATCCGGCGCTTCGCGGACGAGCCGGAGCAGTTCCATCTGGCGATCTCGTTGCATACCCCGTTCCAGGACGAGCGCGAGCAGATAATGCCGATCGCCTCCCGGCACTCGGTCCCTGTGTTGATGAACGCCGCTCGATACTACGTCGAGGAGACCCGCCGCAAGCTGTTCTTCGAGTACACTCTCCTCGCTAGGGTCAACGACCAGCCGCGCCACGTCAGGGCCCTCGCGGAGCTTCTGGATCACCCGCTCTACCACCTGAACCTCCTCCGCTTCAACTGGACGGACACCGGCTTCACCGCCACGCCAAAGCCGGAGGCAAAGGAGTTCTTGCGATACGCTCGGGAACTCGGGCTCTCGGCGACCCTGAGACCGAGCCGCGGCCAGGACATAGACGCCGCCTGCGGACAGCTCGCCGCCAAAGACCTCGCCGCACGGCCACCTCTAGCGGTCTCTCTCCGTGCCAAGCCAACCCCCGCCAGATAAGGAACTGAAAGAACCGGAAAAGAGGCTCGACCCGCGGGCCAGGTTATTGTGGAGCTTTACGGGGGCTCTGCAGGCCGCCCCAATTCTGGCTGGCGGCGCGTTCGGTAGTTACGTGCTTGACACACGGGCGGACGCCCCACTCTATCTTGCGGCTCTGCCGGCGCTGGGGGCGTTGGTCCTGGCGGTGCTGTTGGTCTTCGTGTTGCCGACCTTGTTGTGGCGGCGGTGGCGGTACGAGATCCGGCCTTTAGAGGTCGATATGCAGCGGGGGTTGGTGCGGGTGACGCGGACGCTGGTGCCGATGGCGCGGGTGCAGCACGTGGATACTAGGCGCGGACCATTGCAGCGGAGGCTCGGGCTCTCGACGGTCGTCTTCTACACGGCGGCGGGTCCGAACGAGATCCCACAACTCGCCACGGCTACGGCCGCCGAAGTGCGCGACCGGATCGCTGAGCTGACCCGGGAAGCGGATGAGCTTTAGCGCGGTCCAGAGCGCCGGGGAGCACCGCCTCCACCCGGTTGGGATGCTGCTGGCGGCCCTTGGCTCCGTGCGGCGCTGGATCGGGGTCTCAGCGTTCCCGGGGATAGCCACGCTTGTAAACGGAGGTTTCGGGATGTGGACGGTGCTTCTCGTGCTCCTGGGAGTCGTGCTGGTCGGTATCTTGAGCGCGGTATGGGGCGTGCTTTCGTGGCGGGCGACGACGTACCGGGTGTCGGGCGGGGCGCTGCACTTTAAGAGCGGCGTGCTTCAGAAGAGCGAGCGCTCGCTGCCGCTGGAGCGGGTTCAGAGCGTGGAGACTGTGCAGGGCATCGTGCAGCGCGTCTTCGGCGTTAGTGGGGTCAAGGTCGAGGCGGCCGGAGGCGGGGGAGAGGCTGAGATATCGCTCCCCGCCCTCTCCAGAAGCTCCGTCGAGGCCCTACGCGAGGAGCTTACGAAGAGTAGGGCACGTCGCGGGACCGGTAAGGTCTTCGAGGAGCCGGGGCCGGAGGTGATCTGTCGTCTCCCTTTCCGGGATCTCCTTTTAGCCGGATTGACGAGCGGGCGGATCGGGGTGGCCGCCTCGGTCGTCGTCGGCGTCCTGCAGTTCGCCGACGACCTGCTCCCCGGAGATCTGGCGGAGAGCCTCTCGGGGTTCCTCCTCCCCCGCACGGCCTCCACGATTCTCCTCCTCGTGCTAGCCATCGCCCTGTTCGCCTGGGTGCTCGCTATCTTCGGCACGGTCCTCGCCCACGCTGGCTTCACCCTCTCGCGCTCGGCCGACGGGAAGTACCTCCACATGAAACGCGGTCTCCTGGAGCGCCACGAATCGACCGTGCCGCTCGCACGCATCCAGGCCATAAAAGTCGTCGAAGGCGTTCTGCGCCAACCCTTCGGCTTTGCGGCCCTGCGCGTGGAGAGCGCGGGCTTCGGCGCCGAAGAAGGCGTCTCCACCGCCCTCTTCCCGCTCCTGCCTCGCCGGGAGATCGAGAAACTCCTCCACTCCGCAGTCCCCGAGTTTGCCTCTCCACTCGACCAACTCGTCCCACTGCCGCGCCGCGCGCGTCGGCGTTACGCGTTTCGGGCAGCTCTGCCGGCGCTAGTCCTGGCGGCGTCGGGCGCGGTCCTGTTCTTCCCCTGGGGTCTCCTAGCTCTACTTCTCGTTGTCCCTGCTGCCCTTTACGGTCTACTCCGGTACAGGGCCGCTGGGCATGAACTCGGCGGCGAACGTCTCGTACTCCGGTTCCGGCGTCTGGCTCGCACCACGGTCGTCATACCGCGAGGCAGGCTGCAGTCCCGCGGGTACTCTGTCTCTCCATTTCAGAAGCGCAAGGGGCTTGCGACGCTCGGGGTCGATGTTGCCTCCGGCTCCGGTGGGGCGGCGTTCCGGCTCGCGGACGTGGAGGTGGAGGTTGCGGAGGGCTTGATCCGGACGCTCCCACAGCGTCCCCGGCCCGCGGCCCGCAACCTTTCTTGGGAACACCCGGGCGCGGAGTAGTACTGAACGATCTCGCTGCTGTCCGGTGCGGCCGAAGACCTCATACGTTTCCCTCGGCTACTCTCCCGCTCGCAAAAAGCAGGTTAGAGGTTCCGTAGGCGGGGTCGACAACTGCATGTGCGGGGGAGGATTACCCCGAACAGGCGTCGGAGCAGCGGGTGGACAGTCAGATAGTGGGGGCACTGAAGTGGCGGACGGCAAGTACCCGTTCATCGTGACTCTTCAGGATATCCGTCGGGGCGATACAGGGTACGAGCGGCATATCTGTGGCGGGACTTTGATCGCTCCGGGATACGTACTACGATAAGAATAATCCTCCAATTACACCAACTCCAGCGAATCAGTTGCGGGTTATTGTAGGGTGGACAGTGCTGGACAGTGATCAGAGTCAGCAGCGCGTACGCGAGCCATGGACCGTGCGCATGGACTTGCTCGGAATAGACCTAAACCCCCGCCCGAGAGAGAAGCCGCCCGCATCAAGAAGAAACTGTCTGCGATGGACCCTGAGTGCCTTCTTCCGTCACCGCTCCTGAGGCGTAGCTAATGGGTGGCGTGCGGGTCTGGCTTCTATGGGATCCAACCTTGCGTGAGGTAGAGCCAGAAGGCCAGCCCTTTATACGAACCGTAACCTGAGAAACGTTCTTCGATCTCCTGGTCCGTGATCACATCACGCCCGACGAGCCGCGCATACGTAGGCCTCGTCCACGAATCGAGGACGAGCCGGGAGTATCTGCCAAGCATCATCATTACGTGCGCCGCTGCATACGGCCCTATCCCCGGGAGCGCCACGAGCCGCCGGTAGAGCTCGTCGTCGGGAAGCTCCTCCGGGTTCGCGTCGAGCGGTTCGAGGTCCAGCTCCCCCTCGGCGACAGAACGGGCTAGAGTCAGCAGATATCTCCCCCGATAACCCGCGCGTGCCACGTCCCGGTAGAACTCCTCCCCGGCCCTGGCCATCGCGTGAGCGGTGGGGAAGGTACGTCCTGGAGGACCGGTCTCGGGGGCGCCGGGAGCCTTCTCGCCAATGTGTTCTACCAGCGCGCTGACCATCCTTATAGTGGCTGACCACGCGCAGTTGGTCGTGCATAGCGTCTTGACTACCTCCTCGAAGACGGTGGAGCCTCGCACCATGCGCCCCGCGCCCTTCGTTGCCCAGGAGAGCTCGGGATCGCCGGCAGCCAGCGTGTAGAACCCGGAGAGGTCCTCGTCCAGGCGCAGTACGTGCTTTACCCCGGCGAGAATTTTCTCCCCTTCCTCACGCTCCGGTGGCGGCCCGACAATGCTCACGATACCGTGCCCCGGTCTGCCGCCGGAGATGAGTACGGTACGCGGGCGGAAGCCCCGTACGGGCAGCGTCGCTTCCAGGGTTTCGGTGGCTTCGAGGCTCATGGGAGGAAGTGAGGCCAGGCCGTGAGAGCGGAATGTCCTCTTCAGGTCCACCGGCTCGCCCGCAGGCCCCACGAGAGGGAACTCCACGGACCATGGGCCGACCGGTGCTTTGCTCGTCTCTCTCACCGCTCGCGCTTCCCTACGAGATGCGGACGCCGTCGAGGAGATCTATCGTATCGCCGAGGTCCGCCCTGGTGCGCCGGACGGTGCTCTTTCCCTCTTCATCCTCCTCGACGGTCCACAGCTCGTCGAGAAGGGCGGACTCTTGCACGTCGGCGACGTGGGAGATAATGAAGATCTGGCCGAACGTCTTTTTGAGGCGGTCAAGGGCGAGGAGGACGTTGTGGCGCCGCTCGGCGTCGAGGGCGCCGAAGACTTCGTCGAGGACTATGAAGCCCAGAGTTTCGGAGCCTTTGGCGGCGATGATCTTGGAGAGCGCCACCCGCGCGGATAAGCTGGCCACGTCGCCCTCGCCTCCCGAGAAGCGCTCTATGGCGTAGGAGTCGTCGAAACGGTCGAGTAACCTGACCCGGTAGTTGTCGTCGAACTCCATCTTCTCGTAACGCCCGTCCGTCAGGTCGCGCACAAAGGCCGATGCCTCGTGCTCCAAAGCCGGACGCACCCTCGCTGTCAGCCCTCTGAAGAACTCGGTGAAGAGACCGTCCATCTCGTTCATCCGGGCTGCCGCCGCCGCCCTCTGGCTCGCGAGCTTCCCGGTCTCCTCCAGGCGCTTCAGCTCGTCCCTGGTCCGCTCGATGAGGTGGTCGGCGTCTTTCCACTCTCCCCCGAGTTGCTCGCGGGCGTCGCGCAGCCGTGCCGCCTTTTCCTCCGCCGCGATTGCCCTCTCCTTCACCCGGTCGAACTCCGCCTCGTCGAAGGCTAGAGTGGAGATCTCTCGCCGTAATTCCGCCACCTTCTTTTCGGACTCGTGTATCTGCGCACGTGCCTCCTCCAGGGCTCTCTCCACGGTCGGACGAGTCTCCAGGCGCTTCTCTAGCCCCTGAATACTTCCGGCTACCTGGTCCAGGTGTGTCTTCTCTCTTCGCGCCTCGGCGTGCCTTTCCGCGTCGTAGGAGACTCGCGCGAGCCCTGCCAACTCTCTAAGTAATCCCTCGCAACGCTCTGCGAGCCCGGCGTGGTCCCGTTGCATGCTCTTCACGCCGGGGAGCGCGTCGCGCAACCGCCGCAACCCCAAACACCGCTCGCCGGCCTCCTCCCGCGCCTCCTCCGTCGGGGCGGGGGTGTTCCCGAGCAGCGCTTCGATCTCCTCCGCACGCCTGCGAACCCGGTCCACAGCCTCGCGCCGATCTTTTGCCACCGTCTCCGCGCGAGCCAGGTCTTCGCGCAGGCCGCGCCAGCGACGCAGCTTTGTGGAGACCTTTGCGAGCTTCTCGGCGCTCAGGTCGGCGGAGGTGGCGAGCTTCCCGGCCTCCTCCATCTCACGGTTCGCGCGGCGTCTTATGGCGGCGGCCTGTCGGTTGAGGGTCTCCACTATCTCGTCGTACTCCCCATCCTCGAAGCCCCGGTGGCAGGTTGGGCAATGGTCCTCGGCCCCGCTCTCCACGGCGTGCCGGGCCTTGTCCACGTTCTTCGCCTCGCGCTCGTCGGCCGCCGCCGCACCGCGCTTTCCCGCCGCAAGCTCGCGCAACTTCTCCTCCTCGCCGGAGAGGTCCTCCGCCCTGCGCTCCAGGTCCTCGCCGCCCGAGAGGTCTTCGAGCTCCTCCACTAGCTGACTAACTTTCAGCCGCGCCGCCGCCTCCCTCTCCCGCGCCTCGCGCAGCTCCTTGCAGAGCTCTTCGTATTCTTTGTGAAGCGCCGCGAGCTGGGTAAGCTGGTCCAGTTCTTCCTCGGCCCGCCGAAGCTGCTCCCCGGCCTGCCCGAGTACATCCACCGCCTCCGAGAGCTGCTCCGCCCCGTCGAGGTCCAGGAGCCCAGTCCAGCCCTTCAGGAGCGCGCCCGTACCATCAATCTCCTCCAGAGTCTCGTACAGATCGCGTTCGACACCCGCGATCCCGGCCTGCGCATCCCGCAATTCCCCGCGCTTTCGCGTCCGCTCCTCGGCCCGCCACCGGTCCTCTTCGAGTCGGGCCAACTCCTCCTCCAATTCGGGGAGACGAGCCACCTCCGGCCGCAACCGTACGAGTTCCTCCCCGGCCGCCGCCAAGTCCGCGAGGGTTTTAGTAGCCTCTTCGGCCCGATCTCCGGAACGGATGCGTTCTCCATCAGCCTCGCGCAGTGCGCTCGTGAGCCGGGTGTGTTCCCGGTAGGCGGCGTCGAGGGTAGCGCGAGCTTTTCCGGCCTGCGCGACCTCGCTCTTGGCTTCCTCATATTTAGTGGAGATCTTCTCCAGCTCCTCTTCGAGGCGTCGGCACTCGCTGTTGTGCACCTTCAGGCGCTCCTTAAGGCCCTCCTCGTCGGCGTCGGCGAGTTGGGATTCGAGGGCGCGAGCTTCGGCGCGCAGGTCGTTGCGGTCGGCGCGGAGGAGGCTCTGGGCCGTCTCCACGCGGCTAATACCGAGCATCTTGGAGATCTTGCGGACCCGGCTGATCCCTTCGTCCTGCGCGAAGAAGCGAAGCTCTTTCTGCCGGGCGTAGAACGTCGCCTCGAAGGCCGCCCGGTCCATCCGCAACAGCTCCCCCTCGACCCACCGCGCAACGTCCGACGAGCCCGTGACGATCGTCTTGCCGCTACCGTCCCGCGCCTCGGCCGTCGTCGTGCTGCCCTTGAGTTGGCGACGGA
>CADCVE010000108.1 GCA_902806065.1 uncultured Rubrobacteraceae bacterium
ACCATGTCTTTGTATAGTTCGCCTACATAAGGTCCCGACAGTTTATGGACATGCGAGTTTCTAAGCTGTCCGATTGGTCTACCATTCAGGGCATAGACATACTTATCACGCCAGAAGCCAACAGCGCTTCCGCGGCTATCGTAAATGTACGAAGTACGTGGGGCACGCCGCACCTGGACTCTTTCATCCATGCCTTCAACCTCTAGGTAATACGCTGATCCATCTTTCAGCACTCTAGCTTTAGGCCTATAGGCGTAGTGATACTTGTACTTGTAGCGCGCTTGTTGCCAAACTTGGCCGTTTAGAAGTCGATAGTAATTATCGCCATTCCACCCAGTGAACTTACCATCGATTCTACTCTCAGCAATTACCTGCAAGAGTCCCTCCGCCTAAACTGACATCCAACGTGCCACCGAGCGCTCGAATCACGTAAACCCCCGGCTGGCTTGTACCCTATAGTCGCAATCCCTACATAGCAGTCGAGTGTTCTCAGTGGTATATCCAGTCATAGCCTCGAATCTATCTAGTACAACGTTCTGATCGGGCAATTCCTGACTGCAAATAGCACATCTTCCGTTCTGCTCACGTCGTTTGGCGGCCTTTAGCTGTCGGCGCCACCGGGGTTTACCACGTTCGTCGTAGGAGAGTTCCTTCGTAAGTTTCCTACGCAACGCCCAGTGTAGAGCTTCATCACCTCCACTCAAACGCTGAAGTTGGCCTCTAACTTCATCTAGGAGAGGACGAAATAGGTTGTGCATCTCGCTTTCGGTTAATTGGCGATTGGGCATAGTATCCTCGGTAAAAACGCTCTCCTAGACCATCCGTAACGCAGCATTATGACCTCGAAGGGCAGGTAGCCGACCTGATGGCCGAAGGCGAAGAGGCTCTTCAGCGCCGCGAGTAGCCTCGCCTGGGAGGAGGGGGTGCGTACCTCGGAGACGAAGTTGGCGAACTCCTGGATGTCGGCGAGCGCTACGGTCTTCAAGGGTTTGCCCCCGGTCAAGTCGACGAACTTCGAGAGGTCCGATCGATACGCCCCCGCGTGTCCTCGCTCTTGCAATGCAGCCACATCCCGATCAGGCGCTCGTAGTTTCGGCACCAGAGAGGTCGATCGGAGCTTCCCCGACCACACGATCCCCGACGCAGGGACTGCGACCGTCTGACCGGTAGTGTCGGCTATCTGCCCGACCCGTCGGGGATCGTCCGTGCTCACAGGTCCCCCACGACAGCTCGCACGTTGTACCAAGCGGCCAGCCGAGAAAACTCGGGAAAACGTTGCGCGGCCACTTCCCAGCTTCCTTCGTCAGCGGAATCCGAGAGCCCCGCGAATTCCGCCAGTCTCACCTCCACGCTTTCGGGATCTTCGAAAGCTGATGGTAGCCCAATCTCGCAGGACAACCAACCTAGCGTCCACTGTAGCGACGGCTGCCAATCGATAGAGGGCAATGGGAAGAGGCGCGTGCGTTGGCCCTTCGGGAAACTGCGCAGGACGTCCTGCGCGGCGCTAACCCATATCGGTCCGACGCCCGCCTGCGCAGCCGCAACGTAGGAGCGCTCCCAGACATCCTGGTGTCTTTGGGCGTCTTCAAGTTGCTTCTTCTCTAAACGGGGGCCCGAAGCGTCAAAACGCTTGAGTTGGAGGAAGGCCGTCTTCTTTAGATGCGGACGTAACTCTACCGTGATCGCGAAGTCCGCGCCGAACGCATCCGTCCCCGAGCCACGGCTTGAACCGCGGGTGCCCGCTCCGTGCAGCTCGTGTATCCGGACCGCAGGATTCATCACCGATACCCCCAGGGCGGCAAGAGAGCTGCACCCAACGCGCCGCAACCGTTCGGTAAGCCGATTGAGCAGCGCCAACTCGTGCCGAGGTATGCCCGCGCGCCAACCGGTCAGGGCCGCCATCACCTCCAGATGGCTCTCGATCGTGAGGCATAAGGCGACGAGCGGAGGAAGACCGCCGGCCGCGGGCCAACTCATACCGGGTCGCCCTTGCGCTTTCGGGCCGAGATCGCGGTCGATCGGGTCACGGCCGCATCTTAACCGTGATATGCAAGAATGGCGAATATCTTCTTATGCGACGTTCTTCGCGGGATGGTTTCTGTGGTGCTTCGCCACTCCAGATGCCGAACGGCAGCGTGTGCTCTTCCGGCCAAAGGTCACAGAGTGTTGCCTTACGTGACGTTGGATAGGTGAGGGGTCTGGGACCGCGGAGGGGTCGCGAGAGCACCGATTTTCATAAACTATTTTAGGGGCGCCTGGGCACTCGGGCAAGCGTGGACTTTTGTCACCGGCGCAGTACCTGCTCGAAGATCATCGTGAGCACCGCCTCGCAGCGCACGGGGCCGGACGGCAGCCTGATGTCGTCCCCGATAGCGCTGGTCTGTATGTGGTGCTCGGGGTGGGCGGGAGAGCGGGCGGCGGGGTCCATGTCGTAGCGGATCGACAACCCGTGCGGCACCTGGTAATGGTAGCTGTAGGCAAGCAGCGAGTTCGTGTCGGACGACCACCTCTCGAAGATGGTCAAGAAAGAGTCATCGTTGAAGACGACGCCCGTCGGCGGGGTGTCCGGCCCGACGATGCCTACGTCGCCGCAGGAGATGGTATAGAAGGTCCTCGCGTTGATGGGCTTGATCTGGGCGTGGCGGTACTTGAGCAGGCCGTTGTAGGGCTCGCCACTCATGACCCTCCACAGCTGCCTCCTGCGGTCGCGGGCGGCGCTAGAACTCACGGAGAGCTATCTATCGGGGATCCTCGGGCTCTTCGCCGAGCTCTTCGCGGGCCTGCGCGAGCGCGAGCCACCTGGCAGCGTCCTGGATGCCCCCCACCCAGGCCTCGCCCGACTCCCGGCCCCGCACAAAACCCTCCGTGTCGACGCCGTAGACCGCCTCCAACTCCCGCAGCTCCCGCTCCACAGATCCCAGCGTCGTCTTAGGCCAGTCCTCGAAGAACACGTGCATGGGAATGCCGTTCATAGGTTCCCAGAGAAGGTCGAGCCGCGCCCCGCTCCCGGGCCCCGAGCCCAGCCACGCCTCCATCTCCTTTCGGCCGGTCGTGAGCGTGGCCGCCGCCACGTACCTGCGGCTCGGGCCCAGGCTCACCCGCGTGCCGAATACCTTGTGGGCCTCTTCGGGGAGCTCGAACAGGAAGGCGCGGCCGACCTCGCCGTCCCGGCTCAGCTCCTCGGCCAGAACGCGGACCTCCGCGGGAACGAGGTGGGTGGTGAAACCGTCGACCGAGGACGCCACCCAACCGCCGCGTATCGCTTTCAGCACGAAGTTGAGGTTGCCGAGGCCGTCGTCCCCGTCTCGGCTGTCTTCGGGGTACCTGATCTCTACGCCGGTGGCGAGCAGGATCTCGTGCAGCGCCTCCAGCACCTCCAACCGGCTCCGGTGCGCCTCGCGCTTGGGTTCCGGCATCGGCAGCGGAAGGTCCCCGATCTCGAACCTCTCCCCAACCGTTCCGCCGCCCTCGCCCGGCAAACGCGCTTCGAACACCAGCTGCCCGGGGTCCCCCATCAGGGCGTCGAAGAACCTCGCGCTCGCCAGCGCCTCCGTCAGCGGCTTCCCGACGTACCGGAGCTCGGCGTTTAGAAACTCCGCCTCAGGCACGATCCTGAGCGAAATCGTCTCGGCGCGATCGACGTAGGTCAACGTCATCCCGCCCCTCGGCGCCATCTCCACCAGGTTCGTCACGGGCAGTTCGACGTTGCCGCGGCGCGTGGCGGCGACGAGCGCCCCTTTGAGCACCGCGGTCTCGCCCGCCGCCCGTTTGTCCGAGCGACCTTGGAGGGGCGGTCCGGAAGGAGGCGGGGTACCCCTTGCTAGGCGCTCCTCGCCCGGCAGCAGCCGGACCGCGCCGCCGTTGGGGGTGGTCAGCACGCCGCGGAAATCCGCCTGGCTGGACGGCAGCTCCTCTTGCTTCAGGATCGTTTGGGTGACCATGGTGCCCCTATTTTAGCTTACGCGCCGCCAGCTCCTCGACGCCACTGCTTTTTCTTAGCCGCGCGAGGCAAGGTTACACGCGTACCCTTGCATTCGTGCTCGACCCGTTTAGGGTTAGGTCTTTGGGGAGCCGGGCCGGTCCCGAGGGCCCCGTCCTCGACCCGGGAGCCGCAACTGGGCCGAACGAGACGCAAGAGCCCTC
>CADCVE010000109.1 GCA_902806065.1 uncultured Rubrobacteraceae bacterium
TGAGGGCCACCCTCTCGCCACACACGCACTCGACCACGACCCTCTCCGGACGCCACTTGTAAACCTTGCCAAACACCACATATTCGGCTTCGTAGCCCGCACGGGCACGCTCGATTACCTTTGCCACTAGCTATCTTTCCTTTCCCCGCTTGCAACTAGACACTAAAGTCTTGTGAATACCTTAACACGCTATGGCCCAAAAGGTGTAGAGATTTTATATCTTTTGGGCCATATATACAGACTGGGGGTCTCCCTACCCTTTAGGTAGTCTTGATCCGGGGCAGTTACTGCTACCGTCGGGGCTCCTCTGTACCTGCTTCGTAACTAGAGCGTTTTTCATAACGAGTGCGCTCTGGGTGCCCCGTATCCGCAATGGCCGAAGAAGCCGTGGGCGTCTCGCGCAGTAACTGCTGACAGCGCCTGCCCAGTCGCTTCCACCAATGCCTCGAAGGTTCTCGCTTTGGCCTTTCTCAAGATCCCTTTGATCTTCGAGAAGGCTTGCTCTATGGGGTTGAAGTCCGGCGAGTAGGGAGGCAGGAACACCAGCGAACAGCCGCGCTCCTCGATCAGTTTCCTCACCCTTCGCATCTTGTGAACCTGCAGGTTGTCCATCATCACGATCTGCCCGCGCTTGAGCGTCGGGCAAAGGAAGTGCTCCACGTAGAGCAGGAAGGCCTCCCCGTCGGCCGATCCCTCTACGCTCATAGACGCGCCTACCCCTCCCGTCAAGGAGATCGAGGAGATTAGCGTCACGTTCTCCTTCCAGTTCCTGGGCGCCTTACCGAAAGCCCTTTCGCCCTTAGGCGCCCTCGCTCGTAGCGGCACCATGCGGACGTTGGTCGAGCACTCGTCCACGAAGACGAATCGCCTCGGGTCCACTCCGCTCAGGCGCTCTCGCCAAGCACTTCTCTCCTCTTCGTCTCGCTCGGAGGCACCCAGCGTCTTTTTTTGAGCGTCCAGCCCAGCTTGTGGCGGATCGCCCGGCTCATCGTGGCGACGGATACCCTCACGCCCCGCTTCTCTTCCCACAGCTCGCAGTGGCGCTCCAGCGTGGCCTCGTCGTTGGCCTCCAACTGCTCCCACAACGCCTGCTTCTCCTCTGGGGTGGCGAGGATGGTGGGCGTGCGGCCCGGGGAAGGCTTCGGGCCGAGGTCCTCGCCTTCCTTGCGGCGCTTGAGCCAACGCTTGAGGGTCGCCAGTGAGACGCCGAAGACACCTGCCACCTCTCCTCTGGGGATGCCGCGATCCACGGCGGCCAGCACCTTCAACCTAAGATCCTTCGAGTAAGCACCCATGCGCGCAGTCTCGCATCAAGCTCACACGATACGCAAACCGCTCTAAAATAGACCTTAAGGATTCCTGGAAGTAAATCAACTGTGAGAATTTGACCCCCACCTGACCCCTACGCAGAAACGTTCCGGTGGTGTTATGCTGATTCCGTTAACAATCAGGTTAGGCGTTGGGGCACGATAAAACCGCGTAGATAGGGGGATTACTTCCCCCCAGATGAGTCGGGACGAGAGGATTTGAACCTCCGACCTCCTCGTCCCGAACGAGGCGCGCTACCAGGCTGCGCTACGTCCCGACTGCTGAACGCATTATAGCAGTCAGGCTTTAGCTGTCAGCTTTCGGTTCGCCGCCACATGACGATGTTGCATCCGAAACGCAGGTACTTTCTACGGGGGCAGGCTCAATGTTCGTGAAGCACTCCCGGTGCCCACGACCTGGAGCCTGGAGTACCAAAAACAACTCTTGAAACGCGGATGAGAGTCCGTACTCTTCTATACAATACAGTGTCTACTGCGAGGTGAGGCGATGAAGCTGTACTACAACCCCCAAAGTCGCGCGGCGATAGCCAAATGGATGCTCGACGAGTGCGATGCGGACTATGAAATCGTCCACATCGACCTTGAAAAGGGCGAGCACAAGGCGCCGGAGTTTCTTGAGATCAACCCGGCCGGCAAGCTACCCGCCCTTGTCAATGGAGACTCGCGAATCTTCGAAACCGCAGCGATCTGCCTCTATCTCGGCGATAAGCTTCCGGAAGCCAACCTCGCCCCGAAGATCGGCGCACCGGAGCGCGGCCGCTACCTCTCGTTGATGGTCTACTCGACCTCTCAACTTGAGCCTGCCATGGGCGACATGCTTATGGGCACCGGGGCTGTGCCTCCCCAGCGCGGCTGGACGGATTTCGAGACGGTCGAGGACATTATCGAAGGCGAGTTGGGGGACGGGGCTTACTTGTTCGGCGACTGGTTCACCGCCGCTGACATCATGATCGGTTCGATGTTTATCTGGAAGCGGATGTTTGGCAGCCCGCCGGGACGGCCGAAGCTGGAGGCCTACGTGGACCGTCTTCTGGAGCGCCCGGCGGGGATGAGTAGCAGCGAATAGCCAACCTGCATAAGTAATATTTTCCGGCTCACTACCTCGCTAAACGGCTATAAAAGCGGCATCACGGCCGGCGTAGAGTTCGAGAGCGCCGGCTATGGCTTCGGCGACAGTAGCGGGGTAGTAGGGGTCGGAGGCGAGGTCTAGCTCGCGAGTGTTGCTCAGGTACAACGGCTCCAGTAAGACGGCCGGGATGCTGGTCTCGCGCAGTATGTTGTAGGAGCGGCCGAACTCGCCGACGTCGCGCGTCCCCAACGCCCGGCTAACGCCCTTCTGCATGTAGGCTGCGGCCATGTTGCCTCGATGGGACTGGTATCCGAGGCGGCTGAAGTAGAAGGAGGCCGTTCCCTCGGCGTTAGGGTTTTCGTGGTGACCGTGGTGGATAGAGATAACCATCTTCGCCCCGGAGGAGTTGGCCAGGTACGCCCGGTCATAATGTGAGACCTCCTCGTCCTCGTTGCGAGTCAGGAGAACCTCGCGCGCCGGGAGTATCTGGGCGAGCTCGTGGGCAACGGCGAGGTTCAGTCCGGCCTCCGTGATGCCCGAGGCGGGCACGACGTAACCGGTATCCCGTCCGCCGTGGGCGGCATCGACGACGATGGCGCCGGAGAAGAGGTCTCCGGTGAAGTAGCCGCCGTTCTTATCCGGGAGTTGGTGAGTGCCCAGGGTCTGGGCAGCATAAGTCCTTAGGGTCTTGAAAAATTCGTCGTCCACTACCCCGTCGGGGATTAGGCCGGCATTGAACTGGAACTCTTTGACAGCGCGGGCGGTGCGCTCATCGAAGAGGCCGTTCACGGCACCAGGATCGAAGCCGAGGTCGTTGAGCATGCGTTGAAGCTCCGTGACGTCGGCACCGCGGTCGGGGGGCTGGCGCAAGTAGATCAAACGCCCGCCAGGCCGGTAGCCGGCCTCGTAGATCTCCTGGTAAGTGATCTCCCCAGCAGAGCCGTCGACCAGGAGGCCCATCCCCTGCTGAAAAGTCTTTACGGCAAGCTCGGTCTGAGGGCCAAATACCCCGTCTATCCCGCGGTTGCCAAGGTCGAGCCCTAGAGAGAGCAGGCGGGTCTGCAGATCCACGACCTCCCGGCCCCTATCGCCCCTTCGCAGAGCACGCACGAGTCTAAGCCAACCCCTCAAACGATTCGGTCAAGAAAAGACGCAAGATAAAAGCTCCGGACGGCCGCCAAAATAAGAGCGCCGGACATCCCCCACGGAATGCCCGGCGCGAAGGGCCACAGGCGAGGATGTCGTCCCCGGTCCCCGGATTAGCCCTCGACTACTCCAAGGATATCGTCGCTGTCGAGGATCATATAATCCTCGCCGTCTAGCTTGATCTCGGTGCCGGAGTACTTGGCGAAGACGATGACGTCACCCTCGTTGATCTTTATACCGTCCTCGAACTGCCCGACCGCCACGACCTCCGCCGTCTGCGGCTTCTCCTTGGCCGTATCAGGAAGCACGATACCAGACTCCGTCGTCTGCTCACGCTCCATTATCTTGACCAACGCCCTCTCACCAAGTGGCTTGAACTTCATGCTACTTCCTCCTCTACTCTTCCGACTTCAAACGCCTCCGGCAATCCCGAAAGTCCTCCCGGCACGCCGAACTCATCCGTTCCAACACCCAAGATTGTAACCGGCTGAGTTACTAGAAGCAATCGCCACACAGCCGTCAAACGGCGCCTCAACGCCTTCGCAGATCTCCAGCGGTTACCGCTTTACAGCCCGAGCTGCGAGGCGAGTTGGTTCTTGGGCAGGGCTCCAACGGCCTGCCGGGTGACCTTGCCACTCTCGAAGCGTGCAATAGTCGGGATACTCGTTATCTGATAACTCATCGCGGTCGAGGGGTTGTCATCCACGTTCATCTTGACGAAGCGCACATCGTCGCGATCCTCGCTCATCTCGTCCAAAATCGGGGAGATGCGCCGGCACGGCATGCACCACGGCGCCCAGAAATCCACTATAACCGGCTTCTCCGCACCCAAAACCTCGCCCTCGAAAGTGGCGTCCGTAACCTCGGCGACAGCCATGAATCGTACCTCCAAAAGTTGAACCTGTACATCAAATCTACACCAATACATCCAGTCTACCACGCCCCTCAGAGCCGTCAGCCCGGCCCCGAAACGCCGCGGTCTTTGCGGGTAGAGCTTGCGTTTGGAAGCTCTACCCGCGGTTTTGGTTATGTTCTTGCTTGTAATCAATCGTTGGTTGCCGGTCGTTGTGTTCAGAGATCTCCTCTACCCGGACCTCCTCGGCGAGCTCCTCAGCCCGTCGCGCGTCGAAGACGCCGGCGCCCAGGGTTTCGGCGTTGGCGGCGGCGCAGCCAGCGGCCAGGCGCGCGGCCTCGACCGGCGGTAGCTTGCGGTGTAGGAGACCGGCGAGCAGGCCCGCGAGGTAGGCGTCGCCGCTCCCTATAGTCGAGAGGGCCTCGACCTTTGGAGCGCGAGCCAGGAACATCGCGCTCTCCACCGCCAGATAGGAGTAGCCCGAGGGCGAGGTCACGCAAGCCCTCTCAGCCCCAAGCTCGACGAGCCGGCTCAGGCCGCGGAGAAAGTCCTCTCCCTCGATGAAGTCGAAGCCCACGGCGCTCTCGGCCTCGTGCTGGTTCGGGCTGACGAGCGAGGGTTTCGTTTTTAGCGCCGTCTTGAGCACCGTTGGCGGGGCGTCCACGACCATATACAGGCCCTCCTCGCGGGCCTCGCGCAGAAAGCCGGCGAGGAAGCTCTCGTCCAGGTTCGCTGGCAGGCTCCCGGCGAAGACGACCGCCGTTGCGTACTCCATAAGGAACTTGAGACGCCTCTGGAACTCGTGGGCCTCCTCCGGTGAGACGGCGGGGCCGTGTTCGTTTATCTCCGTTTGCGTGCCCGTGGTCGGGTCCACTATGGCAGTCGAGGTCCTGGAAGGGCTATTTATCTCCACGAAATCAAAGGGTATGGCCGCCTCCGAGAGTCCATCCCGGATAGCATCGCCGTTGCGTCCGCCGACGAGGCCCGTCGCGAGGACCGGCACATTGAGGGCGCGCAAGGCGCGGGCGACGTTAATGCCCTTGCCACCCGCGAGCGCTATGCTCTCGGGTGCCCGATGTCTGTGCCCGAGCGTCAGGCTTGGTACGACCAGAGTCCGGTCCACAGCCGCGTTCAAGGTTACGGTCAGGATCACTTGGGCACGCCTCCCCTTCCCCTGGAGTCCCTTTTCCCGATTTCTCTACCGCTGTATACCATACCCTTCCCAAAACAGGGCCTGTGTATGCACCTCCTCGGGACGCTACAATGGACGCGCCATGCGTACGATACTCTCCTCTCAGCGCCCGTGAAGCGCCTCCTCATCGTCGCGGTGATCGTACTCGCTGTTTCCCTTGGCTACCGAACCTACGGCTCGCCCGAGACCGGGACGGGTAGCCTTACGCTCCCCCAGCCGTCCCCGAACACCGACGAACCGGCGCCCTCCTTCGAGGCCGACCAGCGCGACGGCGGGAGCTTCGATTTCTCCGGAGAGGGCACCTACGTGCTCGCTTTCTGGAGCACCCTCAACAAGGACACTGCGGACGCCCGCCCGGAGTTCGACCGGCTGGCCCGCGACTACGCGAGTAAGGACATCTCCTTCGCCGCCGTCTATGTCAGCAACGTGCTAAGCGTCCCCGAAGACGAGATGGAAGTCCCCTACGCCGTGATGCAGGACGGCTCCGGAGAACTAACCGCCATGTACAACGTCAAGAGGGTGCCGAGGCTGTTCCTGGTCCACGACGGCACCATAGAGATGGTACAGAACGGTTACTATGCACAGAATGAGAAGAGCCTGCGCGAGGAGCTAGACCGCATCGTCGAGGAAAACGCAACCTGAAGGGCACAAACGCCAGCAAACAACGAAAGAGGAGGCCATGAGTAGAGAGAGCGTAGTGCAAGCCATAGGAATATTAGTGGTCCTGGCGACGATTGCACTCACCGTCGCTGCCATCCTCTACGAGCTCAGCCACATCTAAAGACATCTAAAGCGGATCCGTTATGTCCGGACGCCCGCGTGGTGCAGATCCTCACGCATCCTCCGGGCCGCGTCCCGCGCCGCGCTCCTGTAATCTCCGCCCGTGGACCCCGGCGCTTCGAAGGCGCGCAGGATGCCCCTGCTGCTGTTGACCAGCACGCCCGCGCTGTCCGCGTCGAGAAGCGCCCGGACCTCCGAGGCGCTCCCCTGCTGCGCCCCGTAGCCAGGAGCGAGGAAGAGCGCGTTCGGGAGTAGCTCGCGTACCCTTCGGCCCACCTCCGGGCGGGTCGCGCCCACGACGGCCCCGGCGTCGAGGTACCCCGAATCCCCGGCCTCTCCAAGGTCGGCCACGAGCTGCGCCGCGGTCTCGTAGAGTGGTGGCGCCGAGGAATCCTGGAGGTCTCCGGCGGAGGGGTTCGAGGTAGCGACGAGGACGAACACGCCCCCGTCCCGTCCCAGACGCCGCGTCTCCTCCAGGAAAGGCACTACCGCGTCCGCGCCCATATAGGGGTTCACTGTGAGGCTCGTCGCGCCGTAGAGTGAGAGGTGGGCCTCGGCGTAGGCGGCGGCAACAGGGCCTATGTCTCCGCGTTTTACGTCGGCTATCGTTGGCACGCCGAGGTTGGCGGCGGCCCCTACGAGGGCCGCGTACACCTCCATCCCCTCCGGCCCCAGCCGCTCGAAGTAGGCCGATTGCAGCTTGATAGCCGCCGCTTCCGGCTCGACTGCCTCCAGGATCCCGAGGCAGAACTCCCGGACAGCGAGAGCATCCGGCAGCCCGTGCTCACGCATGCGCTCCGCGAACTCCGGCGGTAGATAGCGGGGGTCCGGGTCCAGGCCCACGACGACGGCGCTCTCCTTGCGGCGCGCGGAGGAGATCAGAGCGTCCACTACTACGGCCGTCCCGGCCTGTTAATCAGCGGGACGCTGGTTGGCCCGGGCACGAAAAAACCGCGGGGGAGAACCTCCCGCGGCATAAAGAAATCGCCTTTCAGCTTACTTGATAGAGTCTTTGAGGCGGTTACCGGCCGTGAACTTCGGTACCTTGGAGGCCGGAATCTTCATCTTCTCTTTAGTCTGAGGGTTGACGCCTTCACGGGCCGCGCGCTTCTGCACGTAAAACTTGCCGAAGCCGGTGATCTGGATATCCTCGCCCTTCTTGAGTTCGTCCTCGACTACTGCCTCGAACGCCTCGAAGAAGCGCTGGGCCTCACTCTGAGAGCCATCTGCCTTCTCGGCGATCTCCTTGATCAACTCCGTCTTGTTCATGTGCGCGTTGCCTCCCTCTTTCCGCTTTCATTCCCGATCCCCTCCCCCACAGCTAGCCGATGACTATACCAGAGGGCTAAATCAGCCTCAATGTCCGCTACTTATCCCTAAATTCTCGAGCCTGAGCAACGCCCCGAACGGGTACCCACCAAGGCGGGCGGACTCCTCATCCCTCCTGTCGAGGACGGCCACGATACCCGAGACCTCCGCTCCAGCCTCCTCCAGGGTGGCAGCCGCCCGTAAAACCTGCGAGCCCGTGGTGACGACGTCTTCGATCAGAACGACCCTCTCCCCCGCCCGGAGCGTCCGACCCTCGATCTTGTTCGCGGTTCCATAATCCTTGGCGCCCTTGCGAACTATGCAGTAAGGAATCCCCTCGTGCAGAGAGACCGCCGCGACCAGCGGCACGGCCCCAAGCTCGACCCCCGCGAGCCTACCCGTCCCCTCCGGCAGCCTGGCCGAAAGGGCGCTAGCCAACTCCCCCAGGAGAACAGGCTCCGTCGAGAAAAGGTACTTGTCCACGTAGAACCGGCTCCTCTTGCCGCTCGAAAGCACGAAGTCGCCCTCCAGGAGCGCCGCCTCCCGCACCCGGGAAGCGAGCCCTGGGTCAGGACCTGGCTTAAGGCTCATCAGAACCACCCGAGAGATGCTCCGGTTTGGAAGGGCTCCGCAGGTCCTCGAGCGCCGCGTCGAACGGGCCGAAGTCCACGCTCTCCAGAAGGTTACCGAGCTCTTGCGCCTCACCTTCGGCCGAAGAGAGACCAGCCTCTATACGAGCATTAACCTCTGTGAGGAGCGTCACCGCCCTGTCTAGCACGTCCACCACCTCCGCGTCCGGGACGCCCTCCAGCTCCTCCGCGAGCCTCTCAAGCTCCGCGAGCCGCTCTTCAAGACTATTCATGTCCACGCTTGATCCATCGTTCATAGGCATGGACTATACATCACCCCCGTTACGCGGCTCGCGGCGTGGCTCTCCCTGGCGCCCTCTGCCCGGCAGGGTACCGCCCGCGGCCCACCAGATCACCGCGCCAAGCACCACGGCGGAGATGACCAGCGCGAGGAACGGCAACACGCCCCACACCAGAAAGCCGTAACCCGCGCGTAGCAGGAGAAAGGAGACCAGCCCCGTAGCGGCACCCGCGAACATCAAGAGAAGAACCGCTGCGGTCTGGATCAGCAGTCGAGTGAACCGGGTCATGCCTCCGGCCGGCGGCAACCTACTTGACCACCCGGTCTATGGCCTTCATGAGGTCCTTGATCATCTCTTCCGAAACCCCTTCCTCCCCGGCGCGTTCCTCGACGAAGTCCTTCAGTAGCACGGTGTTGATGCGCCTGATGGCCGAAAAGATCGCATTGGTCTGTTGAACAACATCAGCATAGGTGACGTCCCCCCCCTCCACCATCTTCGCCACGCCCCGCACATGCCCCTCCACGCTCTTGAGACGACGGAGTACCTCACCCTTGGCTACGTCCTGCAAGTCACCCTCCCCTCTCTTCTAGCTCACCCAAAAGCTCCCGGATAACACTTGCGTCGTGAAACGGCACGTCACCCCCGGGCAGATGCTGGACCCGCTCGTGCCCCTTGCCCGCGACAAGGACCACGTCCCCCGGCCGCGCCATCTCCAATGCCTTTTTGATCGCTGCTCGCCGGTCGAGCACGACCTCACACAATCCCGGCCCGCTCCCGAAACCCGCCGCGACCTCATAAGCTATCTTCTCCGGATCCTCCGTGTAAGCATCGTCGGTCGTAACCACACTCGACTCCGCGAGGCTGGCCGCCACCCGGCCCATGAGAGGGCGCTTCGCCATGTCCCGGTCCCCGGCCGCCCCAAACACGCAGATAACGCGCCCCGGCGCATGCTCCGGCGAACGTTTCTCGTCGGCGGACTCCGCTACTCCGCGGGCGACCTTCAGGGCGGCTTCGAGCGCCACGTCTGTGTGGGCGTAGTCCACGATCACCTCGAAGCCGAGGCCCTCCGGGGAGACGACCCGCTCGAACCTGCCCGGCACCTGTCCCATTCCCTTGATTCCCCGGGCAACGGCCTCCTCCCCAATCCCGGATGCCAGCGCGAGCGCTATCGCCCCGGCGACGTTCTCGACGTTGTACCTGCCAAGCAGGGGGCTCTCGACCTCGAATACGCCGCCCGGATGACGGAGCCGGAAGGTAGTTCCCCCTCGCGCGGGACGCGCGTCCTCCACGCGGTAGTCCGCGCTCCCCGCGACGCCGAACGTCTCTGCTCCCTGTATCTCACGCGCGAGTCTGCGCCCGTAAGGGTCGTCGGCGTTGGCGAGCTTCGGGCCTTCGGGCGGCACCCAGCGGAAGAGCTCCCGCTTCGCGCGGTAGTACTCCTCCATAGAGCCGTGCAGGTCCAGGTGATCCCGGGTGAGGTTGGTGAAGAGTGCACCCCTGAAGCTCGTCCCCGTGGCCCGCTTCAGAGTGACCCCGTGTGAGGAGACCTCCACGACGGCGTGCTCTACCCCGACGTCGAGCATCTCCCGCAGGGTACCCTGCACCTCGACCGCCTCGGGCGTGGTACGTACTACGGGACGACGCTCGTCCTCTCGCTCCACGCCGCCGAAGATCACCTCGGCCGTGGTCATCAGACCACACTTCTCTCGCCCGTATTCAGCGCAGAGGACCGAGAACAGAGCATACGAGGTCGTGGTCTTGCCGTTGGTTCCGGTTACACCATAAACGGCCATCTCCGCCGAAGGATCCTCGAACACCGCGCACGCAAGCGCGGCGAGCGCGGTCCGGGCGTCGGGCACGACCGCGACGGGTACGGCCACTCCGGGGAGAGGTCGCTCGGCTACGATTAGTGACGCACCACGCTGTACAGCCTGCGGGACGAACTCCACCCCGTCTCGTCGGAAGCCAGGCACCGCCACGAAGGCGAACCCAGGTTCTATGAGGCGCGAGTCATGGGTTACGCCGCCGATGCCGTCTACCTCGGGTGGCGGCTCCGTTCCCAGGATGCGAGCAAGCTGTGCGCGTAGGACCAAGACCACGCCCCGTAGTGTAGCAAGGCCCGCGCGGCGTACGTCCTCCGATTGCGTGTGCTACATTCAATTCGCGAATCTAGTAAAAGCAATTACCGGAGTTTTCGGTGACGAGCTTTTGGCCGTGTGTTAACCTACGCGGGTTATTTGTTACGGAATTGTTACAGGTGTAGTGTAGGCAACTGAAGTACTGGGGGCTGAAGCCGCGATAAGCGGTGGCCCTCCGCTACGAGAGAGGAGACGGATGTCGGCCGAGAACACCTCGACTATGTTGGCGGAGCGGACGGACGAGCTTTTGAGCCGGGGCCGAAGCCAGGGTTTCATAAGCACCGACGATATCGCGGACCTGTTACAGGAGGGGGATCTCTCGGCGGTGGAGGTGGAGGAGTTCTACGCCACACTCGAGGAGGAAGATATCAGCCTCGTAGAGGGTGAGACCGAGACTCCGGCGGCACCGGCGGCGCCCGGAGTAACACTGACCCTCACCGGACCCGCGAACGGAATCCCGGAGACGCCCGCGGTGCAGATAGCGCACGCGGTTGCGACCGGCGACTCCATAAGGATGTACCTCGCCGAGATCGGACGCGTCAAGCTACTGACGCACGCCGATGAGATCCGGCTGGCCAAGGGCATCGCGCGTGGCTGCAAGAGGAGCAAAGACCGTCTCGTAGAGGCTAACTTGCGGCTCGTGGTCTCCATAGCCAAGAAGTACCGCAATCGCGGGGTGTCTTTTCTGGACCTGATCCAGGAGGGGAACCTCGGGCTCATCCGGGCGGCCGAGAAGTTCGACCACACCAAGGGCTACAAGTTCTCCACGTATGCGACGTGGTGGATCCGGCAGGCCGTAACGCGCGCCATCGCCGACAAGGGACGGACTATACGCATCCCGGTGCATATGGTCGAGAAGGTCAACAAGTTCCACCGGACGCACCGGCGCATGACGCAAGTCTTCGGACGCGAGCCAAACGACGAGGAGATCTCGCACGAGCTCGAGATAACGGTCGAGGAGATATTGAGGCTCCGGGAGATCAGCCAAAGGGCTATCAGCCTGGAGACCCCGGTAGGCGACGAGGACTCCTCCCACCTCGGTGACTTCCTCGAAGACGCGACCGCCGTAACACCGACCGAGGCCGTCTCCGAAGCCTTGCTCAAAGCGCATCTCCGGGAGGCTCTGGACGAGTTGCCGGAGAGGGAGCGCCAGATCATCGAGCTCAGGTTTGGGATGAAGGACGACAGGCCCCGTACCCTGGAGGAGGTCGGCCGCGAGTTCGACATCACGCGCGAGCGCGTCCGCCAGATCCAGATGAAGACCCTCAACCTCCTCCGTGAGCAGCGCCGCACCCAGAACCTGCGTGAATACCTCCGGTAGCGTCCCCATTCCGGGAGGCCCGGCGGACGAATCCCCAGAGAAGCTACACGAGTTTCTACTCGACCTCGCCCGACGTACGGGCGAGCTTCAGCTATCACGGTATCAAGACCCGGGAGAGGTTAGAGAGAAAGCCCCCAAGGACCTGGTGACCGAGGTGGATCTCCTCTGTGAGGAGTTCCTCATGTCAGAGATTCGTGAACGCTACCCCGACGACGCGATCCTCTCCGAAGAGAGAGGCGGGGAGATCTCCCCTACAGGTCGCACCTGGCTTCTCGACCCCGTGGACGGCACGGCTAACTTCGCCCGCGCCAACCCTCTCTTCTGCGTGTGCATCTCCGTAGTGGAGGGCAACGAGATAAAGCACGCGGCGGTAGCCGCTCCGCGCCTCGGCGACATCTACCACGCAAGCCTCGGCAGAGGAGCCTTCCGCGACTCCGCCTCCGGGGAGACCTACCGCTTGCGCGTAGCAAGCGCGGAGAGGTTAGAAGACACCTTCGTGGGATCGGACGTCGCGTACAGGGAAAGCAAAGACCCCCGCAAAAGTGGCACCCTGGAGGTCTACAAACGCTGCTGGCAGGTCCGCTCTCTTGGGAGCGCCGGCATACGAGGAGCCTGGCTCGCGGCGGGCTACCTCGACGTTTCCATCGGCACCCGCAACACCGTTTGGGACTACGCCCCGACCGCCCTCCTCGTCTCCGAAGCCGGAGGCCGCGTAACAAACCTCACTGGAGGCCCCTGGACCTACGACGCCGACGGCCTCCTCGCCACCAACAACGATACCCTCCATGCCGAGGTACTGGAGATAATGGCCGTACGCTAAAGCGGTCTGTGAGAGGATTGCCCTTTCGCGAAGCGCGCTATCAGCGACCTGCTTTTTGTTCTTGCTGATAGCGCGCTTCGCGGGAATGCTCAACCTTTGCGCGAAATACCGTAGCCTCTGGTTCCCTCCATGACAAAACTCACCGCCAAGACTTATCCCGAGCCTGCCGCAAAGCAGATACAAGAGGTTGGATCTACGACGATTGTCCTGGAGACTTATCGGAGAGTGGGCGGCGGCTGCCCGGCGCCTATGGGACCGGCGGCTGCTGTGGTAGACCGGAGGGCGCTGCTGTTCCCGGAGCCGGAGTAGTGGTGGGACCGGTAGCCACGGGCTGCTGTGGCCGTCCGTAAATTGGCGGTGGCGGCGCATTTACCGGCGGTTGCTGTGGCTCCTTGGAGGGCGCCGGCGCCTTGAACGCGGGCTCCCTGGTCGTGGACGCTTTGGTAGCGGATTCTTTAGTCTTACCCTCTTTGGTCGTGGGCTCCCTGACTGCCTTGCCAAGGGAGCGCCCGCCCGTTTTGATCTGCAATTTCAGGTCCGAGCTCGGAGTGTCGAACTGCTGGACGGGCATATCTTGTACGGCCTCCTGCATGTAGAGGGACCAGATATCCAGCGGGAAGTTCTCGCCATTGATCTCGGGGAAGCCCCGCACGTACAGCATCGGTTGGCGCTCCTCAGGATAGCCGACCCATACGCTCGTCGCGAGCTGCGGAACGTAACCCACGAACCAGGCATCGACGAACAACTCGGTCGTGCCGGTCTTGGCGGCCGATGGACGGCCCAACTCCTCGTCGAGGTTACGGTAGCGCCCCGCCGTGCCCCGCTCCACCACGCCGCGCAGAGTCTGGGTAATGGCCGCCGCCTGGTCCTTGGTAAGCACCTCGGTACCTGTCGGCTCGTGCTCCTGTACCGTGACCTCCTCTTCACCCTCCTCCCTGGTGACGCTCTCGACGAGGTACGGCTCCATGTGAGTGCCACCATTGGCGAACGTCGAGTATGCCGAGGACATCTCCAGCGGCGACACGCCTTCTCCCAGCCCCCCGATAGCCATCGCCGGGTAGAGGTCGAGAGCGCTTTGTATGCCCAAAGCATTCGCCGTCTCCGCGACCTTTTCGAGGCCGAGGTCCAGGGCGAGTTGGACATAAACCGTGTTATCCGATTGCTCGGTGGCGGTCTTTATGGAGATAGGGCCGCGCTCGACGTAGTTGTAGTTCTGGACCTGGTACGGCTCGGCGTTCTCACCCATGTCTATATTCAGGTCCTTGGAGGTGTATCCGCTCTCCGGGGAGATGCCCTGCCGGATAGCTTCGGCCAGAACAAATGTCTTGAACGAGCTGCCCGGCTGCCGCTTACCCTGCGTCGCCAGGTTGAACTTCACCTGCTCGAAGTCCGAACCTCCGACCATCGCCTTGACCGCCCCCGTAGACGGCTCCACGGAAACCAGGGACGCCGAAGGGTCACCCGACGCCGGGTCCGTCACCCTCCCGACCGCCGTCGTCGCCAGTTCCTGCAACCGCGGGTCGAGGGTCGTGTAGATCTTCAGGCCGCCCTCATACAAAGCCCGGTCCCCATACTGCTCGGCAAGCTCCTTACGTACCGCGTCCAGGAAATACTCATTCTCGCTCTCGGGCTCGGCGTTTCCGCGGCTCAAGTTCAAGTCCTCAGCGACGGCCTCCTCGTGTTCCCCGGGCGTTATATAGTCATATTCAAGCATCCGATCAAGGACCACGTCGCGCCTCTTGCGTGCACTCTCGGGGTCCGAGAAGGGGTCGTAGGCGCCGGGGAGGTTTATGATCCCAGCCAACAACGCGGATTCGGGAAGGGTCAACTCGGTTGCTTCTTTGTTGTAGTAGGTGCGGGCGGCAGCCTCAGCCCCATAGGCGTTCGCCCCGAAATATACCGTGTTCAGGTACTGCTCTAGAATCTCATCCTTCGCATGCTCCTTCTCGTATTGCCAGGCGAGGGAGGCTTCGGTGATCTTGCGCTCGAAGGAAGCGATTTGACGCTGCTCCTGGGCTATATACGTGTTCTTGACGAGCTGCTGGGTTATCGTCGAGCCGCCTTGCCGGATGGATAGACTCGCGGCATTCTCCCGCGCGGCCCGGCCTATAGCCTCGAAGTCCACTCCCTGATGCTCGTAGAAGCGATGGTCTTCGACGGCAATGACCGCGTCACGTAAGGAGGGGTCGATCTCATCCAGACCCACGACGAAGCGATTCTGTACCCCATGCAACTCGTCCACGACCTCACCGGTCGAGTCGTAGACGATTGAGGTCTGGGCGAGTTCCGTGGCCGAGTATTGGTCGAGCTCGGGCAGGTCTTCGGAGACCTCGGCGTAGGTGCGGGCGAAGGTAAAGACAAGCGCGGCCAACGAAGCGAGGAAGACCGAGATGAGCCCGATAACCGAGACCCTCACGAAGTTCCATACCCGGCCACGTCTCTGCCGCTTCGTCTGCCTCTTCTGCCGGCGGCGGCTAAGCCTTGCTAGCCCTTCACGATCCATGAAGCGGTTATTATACAGGCAGGCTATGCAAGAGCTTGAGCCCTTCGACCCTGAAGCTAAACCAGAGAAAGAGTGAAGCTTACAGTGAACCTCCCACGCAAGATATTCCCCGCCCTCGCCACCAACGACTTCGTTTACCTCAACTCTGGCGGCAGTGGTCCGCCTTCAGACGAGACCGTTAGCGCCATGCGCGAGGCGGACGACCTGTGTTCCGGTCCCGCCTACCTGGAGGGTACGGATTTCTACGCTCATCAGCGCGTCCAGTACGACCGCGCCCGGGAGACCGCGGCCCGGCTCTTGAACGTGAATCCGGGGGACATAGCCCTCACCCAGAGCACCACCCACGGCATGAACCTCGGGACCTTTGCCCTCGACTGGAGGGCTGGTGATGAGGTCATCTCCAGCCGCTCGGAGCACCCCGGTTGCCTGGTGCCGCTCCACGGCCTGCAGGAGCGATACGGCGCAAAGCTAAAGCTCATCGAGCCCCCAATCACGGCCGCAAAGATCGAAGAAGTCATGACACCCCGGACGCGTCTCATCTCAATCTCGCACGTAGACTGGACCAACGGCGAGATCCTGCCGTTAGCGGATATCTCCACTTTAGCCCGCGACCGGGGTGCCCTGACCCTCGTGGACGGCGCCCAGAGCGTGGGCAACATTCCCGTGGACGTTCCGGCGACCGGCGTAGACATGTTCGCGTTCACCGGCCACAAGTGGGTCCTGGGGCCAGAGGGCATGGGTGGCTTCTACGTCCGCCCGGAGCTGGCGTCCGAAGTGTCCAGCACCAGCCTTGGCTTCGCCTCCCTCTCGGACCCGGCGGTGTTCGACGCGGAGGGCGGCTACTGGAAGCATCTCCACGAAGGTGCGAGACGCTTCGAAGCATCGACGATGAGCCCGGCCCTCGCGGCGGGCTTCGCCGTGGCTGCCAGCGCCGTTCACGAGCGCGGCTCAGAGGGGTTCGCGGAGATACGGCGTCGCGCCGACCTTCTAGCCGGCCTTTTAGAAGAATTGCCCTACGTTGAGATTCGCTCTCCCCGGCCCGCTGTCTCGGGGCTCGTGAGCTTTGAGATACCGGGTGTGGCGGCCAAGGAGGCCGCCGAGAAGCTTCTCAAACAGAGGTTCGTCGTCCGCTTCATCCCCGAGCCGTACCCTTACATCCGGGCCAGCACGCACCTGTTCAACACTGATGAAGAGTTGAAGGCATTGGCGGAGGCTGTAGGCAGGCTATAACCGCGGGTCCTCTTTTCGCAAACCCTAGTGCGGGCCTTTGGCAGAGACCAAATAGACTCCGACGCAGCTACGTTTGGGCGTCGGGCTACACGCTGCCCTGGCCTGTTGCGTCATGACTTACGGAACCGGCCACGCCAATCGCTGCAGGCATAGGCTGTACGGTAGACCGGGGGTAGGCTCGCCCCTCCAGGACGGATCTCCTCCCGTGAATGGTCTTGTGGTCGTCAGGGCTACCGGCAATTCATTGAGCTGGGAGATGAGCGTGAGATAGCCAACTAAAGGCAAGACCCTCACTGCGGGCATCCGCCCTGATGAACTGGGGCCATGCCTGGCCTTAGGGTTGGGCGAAGATCGGAACCTGTTTGTTATACTCGGACCATGGCCTGAAGGCAGATGTGCCTAACATCTGGGTCGAAAGAGGATCGAAAATGTCTTTGACAAACCCAGCAGCGTCGGTGGCAGGGCACTGGCAGCTACCGAGGATAGATAGGAGCACAATGCCTGGAATTACGGATCTGACGCAGCAGCACGAGTCTCACGGTGATCGTCAGACACATATAGTTGACGTGCTGGTGGAAGCGTTCTCCGAGCTCATGGACGCGGACCCCGATGCATTTCGGAACAAATTCCGGAAGATGGCCGCCAGCCCGTTCGCCTTCTATCGTGGCAGTGCGCCTCTGTTCTACGCGGACATGGAAGGAGAGGAAGACCGCTGGGCGGATGACCACACCAGCCGCGTCTGGATTCAAGGCGACCTGCACGCGGAGAACTTCGGCACCTACATGGCCGGAGACGGGGTGTTCGTCTTCGACGTCAACGACTTCGACGAGGCCTACCTGGGTCACTTCACCTGGGACGTCAAGCGGATGGTCGCGAGCGTGGCCCTGCTGGGATGGATGAAGGCCATCTCGGACGAGAATATTACGTGGCTGATCGAGACGTACATCCGGGCCTACCTGCAGCAGGTGCAATACTTCGCCGAGAGCGATAGTGACCAGGCGTACTCGTTACGGCTGGAGACTACCGACGGTGAGATACGGAAGATGCTGCAGGAGGCCCGGCTGAACACTCGCGTCGCCCTGCTCGACAAGACGACCCTGATCGACGAGAGTTTCGACCGGCGATTTCGGCGCGGATACGGAGTCCGAGACCTCGACGATACCGAACGGTCCAGGGTGCAGACCGCGTTCGAGGCGTACCTGGAGACGATCCCCGAGGCGAAGCGCTTCCGTAGCCTGACCTATGAGATAAAGGACATCGTTGGCCGCAAGGGCTTTGGCATCGGCTCGGCCGGGCTTCCCGCTTACAATGTCCTGGTAGAAGGTCCGACCCAGGCGCTGGAGAACGACGTGGTGCTGTCGATGAAGCAGGCCAATGTCGCAGCACCCAGTCGGATCGTGCACGACGAGCGCATTGCGCGGTACTTTAAGCACCATGGGCACCGCACGGCGGTCTCGCAGCAGGCGCTGCAGGCCCACGCCGACCCGTGGCTCGGCTATACCGAGATGGACGGGGTCGGCTTCGTCGTCTCCGAACTCTCGCCCTATGTCGAGGATCTCGACTGGTCCGGTCTCACCGAGCCAGAGGAGATGGCGCCGGTGCTGGACTATCTCGGCCGAGCGACTGCCAAGGTACATTGTGTCGCGGACGAAGGCGCCGACCCTGCCATCGTCGACTTCCAGGCCGAGGATGAAATCGTCGAGGTAGTCAGTGGCAATGAAGAGGAATTTGTCAAAGAGATGGTGGACTTCGGCATAAGCTACTCTGAGATTGCTCGCGACGACCATCGGATGTTCGTAGACGCTTTCCGTAACGGCCAGATCCCGGGACTATCTAACTGATGACACGCCGCGCTCACCAGGCGCCGACTCAATGATAAAGACCGGAGGTTTCGCCACCGATCGAGTGTCCCCTGACATTGGGTGGTGAGTGGCGTTCGCGCAGCTTGGCGTGAAGACACTGTTACGGCTCTTCTGTACAAAAGGTGTTGCCGCCCCACGTCCGGGACGAGCGCGCCGCGAGCTTTCCACCCGAAGATAGGCATGACGCTCGCTGCTCCGCTCGACGCTTGCACCTGTCGCTCCATCAAGGTCCGGCTCTCCGGCCCGGGTGTCTCCGTCTGGAGCCTGGTCAAATCAAGCATGCCCGGCTACCTTTACCTGTTCAGCAGATGCCCCTACACTGATCCACAATCACGGGCAACCTGTAATATTCTAATTGTTTGAACTTCTATAGCTCGTTAGTTACTTAGAGCTTGCGCCAATAGGAACGCAGCGCACGCAGTTGTAAAGCGGGCACGGAATGCTCGATCATCCGGGGAGTCCTCTAAGCTGCCCAAGGTGAAGGAGTGCCCCCGTGCCCACGTTACAACCATACATCATCGAGCCCATCTGGGAGCAGTTCCTCGCCCTTCTACCCGAAAGAGAAGTGGACCATCCGCTCGGCTGCCACAGGCCCCGCATACCCGATCACGTGGTATTCGAGAAGCTGGTTCAGGTGTTGGTGTTCGGTTGTGCCTACTGGAGGATCGCCGAAGAGTCATGCTCGGCTACCACGCTGCGCCGCAGGCGAGACGAGTGGATAGAGGCCGGAATGATGGACGAGTTGGAGGAGATGGCGCGCGAAGCCTACGATAGAGCTATCGGTCTCGAACTGGCCGACGTAGCCGTCGACTGCTGCATCACGAAGGCCCCTTGTGGGGGTGAGAAGGCGGGTAAAAGCCCGGTGGACCGCGGAAAGCAGGGTCTCAAACGCTCGATGCTAGTCGACGCGCGGGGCATACCTCTCGGGGTGGTGGCCGCCGGAGCTGATCGTCACGACTCGCCGCTTTTGGCGCCCACTCTGGATGCCCTCGGGGCGCTGGGCGGACTGCCTGAGCCGGTGAGCGTCCACCTTGACCGCGGCTACGACTCGAAAGTCACCCGTCGGCTCTTGGAGGAGCGTGGGCTGGCGGGAGTGATCGCCGAGAAAGGTCGTCGGCCTGTGCCTCTTGGGAGCACGAAACGTTGGGTCATCGAACGCACCAATTCCTGGACCAACGCCCACAAGAAGCTGGTGTGGTGCACCGAGAGGGAAGGACGAGTCATCGACTTCTGGGTTGCCTTTTCCAACGCGGTCATCATCGTGGGAAGGCTCGTCCGGGAAGCCTGGAGTCGCTACCGCTGGGAGAGCAGACCTTTACGCCGACCATGACCTATTGGCGCGGCCTCTTAGATCTTCCCACTATCTACCTTTATCTTGCGTCTCCTAAGCTCCCTTAGTAACTGCAACGTCGACGTTTTCGCCCTGGATCGTCACGATCACATCGCCGTGCTCGTCGTTGCGGAAGACCCTGG
>CADCVE010000110.1 GCA_902806065.1 uncultured Rubrobacteraceae bacterium
CCTCATGGGAGGATTGTGCCTGGCGAGCGGATAGCTCACGGAACATACTGACGATGGAGCGCCACTGTAGAGCCACGGCGGTAAGCCCGGAGGCGATGATGAGCGCGGTCGCCGGCCACATTGTCCACAGGAGCAGGATGCTGAAATCGTTACCCTGCAAGTAGTCGTTCATCATGCCGCAGCGTTCGGTCATGAATGAGGTCTGCTCCGAAGAGAGGCTCTGACCTACGAGGGCGTCGCAGGCGGCGATGTCTGTTTCGGCGATGCCGCTGTTGACGATCTGAAGTCCATCGCGGGCGATGATCGCAGGTCCCGCGACAACCATGAATAACGCCCCCAAGCCGACCGACAACGCGACTCTCGGGCCAACAAGTAGCCCCGTACCGAACGAGAGGAGGCTCCAGTCTATCCCGACCTGGAAACGCTGGCTTATAAACAGTGGCTTCAACAAGTTGAGCCCGCTATCCAGGAAGCTCGTGATCCCGCTCAGAACAGCCGCGAGGCTCAAGAGGCGCAGCTTGCCGCGTGTCTCGTCGTCGCGCGAGTCGAGGACCTGCACCGTCTCCGCGGCGGAGACGCCGTCGGCGAAGACCATGTTGGGATCGCTCAAGAAGTATCGCCGGAACACCGGGACGAAGAGCACCCCGATGCACCCGGAGCAGATCAACCACAAGAACATGTGTAGAGGCGTTATGGTCACCTGCACGTCCACGCTGCGGTTCTGTCCCAGGTAATCGAAGGCCGCCGCGATCACGCACATGAACGCCGTCGCACTTGCCGAGGTGCCAGCGGTCTGAATGAGGTTGTTCATCAAGCGGTTCTGGCCGCGCGTCCGAGAAGCCGCCACATGTAAAAAAAGTGCCCCGAGAAACGCCGAGAGCAGGCTCACATCAGGCCCCAGACCGAGCTTGAGCACTACATACGGATAAGACAGCGCCACAACGGAGGACACCAAAAACGCCCCAACCACAGCCTGCCACGTAAGCTCGGGTAGAGCCGGACTCTCCGTAGCCTCCGGGGGAACCTCACCTGCCACCACACCCTCCCTCTACTCTACGGTTCCTCTATGCATATTATTTCGTTTGTGTCACAGGGAGAATATTGTAGTGAACGAGGTGGTCGAATACTGAAGCAGTCGTACGCCTGGAGCTCTTATGGTTGGTGAGGGCTTTGCCGAATGAGAGGAGCCAGACCTTCCAGCAAATCCAACTGCTTATGTCTGCCTCCGAGTCGCCGCGGAGAATCCAGCCACCTCGCCTGTACTGACTGTTATGCCAGGCACGCGCAGGGCGTGGAACACGCCTCCGTGCGAGCAAGGGACTAAACCGGCGGTGGATGCGAAGTGCCATCGGGGAGGTGGTAGACCAGGGTTCTGAGCCGGATCCACGAGGGCCGGGACATGTTCTTTCAACCGGTATACCGATCCAATCGCGGGGTCGCTGCTCCGAGCCAGCTCGACCCCTAGAAGGTTAGGGACTAAACGTCACGGTGTTGTCCTTTCTTCGGACGTTCGAGCTACCAGCGACCGCGAGACTAAAAAGGATGATGGACGTGGCGGTGGGCTGCGGAGGATTCGAGGGCTGTGGTCGGGTGGTGTTCTCCAGGTACCTGCGTGGGCACCTGGCAGTTCTTATAATATGTGGTGGTCTTCGAGGGGAGAGAGATGCTGCTGGTTCGGGATTGGATGGCACGGGAGGTCGTGACGGTGGAGCCGGAGACGACGGCGGCGGAGGCGTTGGCGCTGTGCCGCAAGCACAGTATCCGTCACTTGCCGGTCCTCGAAGGTGGACGGTTGATCGGTTTGATCTCCGACCGCAACTTGCGCTCGGCGACGCCCGCTCTCGGCGATCCGTCCCGGGCGGAGGCCCTGCAGCGCATTCGGGTCGGCGACGAGATGATCCGTGACGTGACGACGGCCCGACCGGAAGACCCGGTAGAGGACGTAGCGGCGGCGATGTACGAGAGGAAGATCGGCTGTCTCCCGGTCATAGAGGGTGACAGCCTCGTTGGTATCGTGACGTCCTCCGACGTTATGAAGGCGCTCGCGCGGCTGGTAGGCGTCCACGAACCGGGGAGCCGTCTGGAGGTCGCTCTCTCCGACCGTCCGGGTTCCCTGGCCGGGATAGCCGAGATCACGCGTGACGCGGGGGTAAATATCGTGAGCGTCCTTGTCGCCCCCGGACCTGACAGTGCCGGCCAGCACATCGCCGTACTCAGGCTCGCGACCATAGATCCCGGTGAGATCGTCGCGAAACTCGGAGAGGCGGGGTACTCTGTTCTCTGGCCGCCGGAGACGCGCCTTGGTGAGGGGCGCCCGTGAGCGGCAGGGCCGTCTTCGTACACGACGCGGAGATGGAGGAGTACGGGTTCGGGAGCGATCATCCGTTCAACCCGATAAGGTTGAGGATGACTATCGAGTTGTGCGAGTCTTTGGGGCTTTTGAAGGAGTCTCAGTTCGTTTCGCCCAAGCCAGCGACGGATGAGGACTTGAGGACGGTACATTACTCCAGCTACGTGCGGCGCGTGCAGATGGCCGGCCACGGCGAGGGCGATCTCGAGGAGCTTGCCAAGTACGGACTTGGCACGCAGGATAATCCTATCTTCCCGGACATCCATCGCGCCTGCGCCCACGTGGTCGGAGGTACTCTCTGGGCCGCGAGGCTCGTCACGAACGGCGAGGCGGAGCACGCCATGTGCATCTCCGGCGGCCTGCACCACGCGATGCGCGGCAGGGCGAGTGGCTTCTGCATCTACAACGACGCCGGGGTGGCTATCGCCCGCCTCAAAGAGGAGCATCCCGGCATCAAGGTCGCGTACGTGGACACCGACGTACATCACGGCGACGGGGTGCAGTGGATGTTCTACGATGACCCGGAGGTGCTGACCGTGTCGATGCACGAGTCGGGGCGCCACCTGTTCCCGGGGACCGGTGACGTCAAGGAGAATGGCCAGAGAGAGGGGCACGGGTACTCCGTCAACCTGCCGCTGCAGCCGTTTACACAGGACGACTCTTTTATCAAGAGCTTCGAGGCGGTCGTGCCCGAGGTCTTGCGGGCCTTTGGTCCGGATTTGATCCTCTCCCAGAACGGTTGCGACGGGCATACTCTAGACCCTCTGGCGCATCTATCGGCGACGACCCGCGTGTACGAGCACGTTCCGCGCCGCGTCCACGAGCTTGCCCACGAGCTCTGCGGCGGCCGTTGGGTTGCGACCGGCGGCGGTGGCTACGACATCTGGCGCGTCGTCCCGCGAGCCTGGACCGCGCTCTGGGCCGCCGTCTCCCACCAGGAGATGCCCGAAGAGATGCCCGAAGACTGGCTCTCGAAGTGGAGCCAGGATAGCCCCGTGGATCTGCCGCTCTTTACCCGCGATGACGCGGACGACTACCCGCCCATAAAGCGCGCCGCGGAGATCGAAGAGCGCAACCGCCGTACGGTCGAGGACCTGCTGGCAAAGGTGCTTCCGCTTATTGGCTGAACAAACGGGTTGCGGGACGTAGCCATCCATTTTCCCCTACACACCCGGCTCTCGGACTGTTAATCTTTAAGGAATGCTGGAGAAGTCGTAGAGGAGACGCGTAGGATCTTGAGGAGAAGTATGACTTTGGCTGTAGGACCCACGGAGACCGTGCCCAAGAGGGGAACCGAACGCAAGTTCACCACCGAGCCCCCCTATAAGGTCATCCTGCACAACGATGATTACACGCCCATGGAACACGTTATAGAGGTGCTCCGCAAGGTAATACCGCGCATGAGCACAAACAGGGCCAAAGACATCATGCTCGAAGCCCATACCAAGGGCAAGGCTATCGTCACCAAGTGCCACAAGGAGCTGGCCGAACTCTACCACGAGGGCCTTCGAGCAGAGGGCCTTATCGCCACCATAGAACCAGATTAGCGCGGTAATTCGGCTGTCTGGCGTGGTGGTTTCGCCGCCCGACTGCTCCGGCCAGACAGCTACCCAAACAGACTTCCGTGGCGGGCGTCCGACTCAACCTCGCTAGGCTAGAGCCAGCCGCGGCGTTTGAAGATACGGTGAAGCATTAGCACGGTCAGGGCCATCAATGCCAGGGCGAACGGGTAGCCGGCGGTCCACTGAAGCTCTGGCATGAGATCGAAGTTCATCCCGTAGATGCCGGAGATTACGGTGGGGGTGAACAGGATGGCGGCCCAGGCGCTGATCTTCTTGACCTCGTCGTTCTGGTTTATGCTGACGAGCGTTAGGTTGACGCTGAGGATGTTCGAGAGTAGCTCGCGGAAGGCCTCCACCTGCTCCGTTACCCGCAGCGCATGATCGCTGACGTCGCGCAGGTACCTGTGTAGCTCGGGATCGAAGTCGTACACCTCGCCCTCGATCATGCGTTCTAGTACCCCGGTCAACGGCTGGACCGCCCTGCGAAAGGCGATAACTTCGCGAGAGAGGGCGTAGATGCGGCGGGAGACCGTCGCGTTGCCCCCGAACACCTGCGCCTCGATCTCGTCTATGTCTGTCTCCAGACCTGTGACTACCGGTGCGTAGTCGTCGACAACGCGGTCCATGATCGCGTAGAGGACCGCTGATGGGCCCTGGCTTAGCAGGTCGGGTTGGCTCTCCAGCCGGTCGCGCACCTCGTGCAACTCGGAGGCCTTGCCGTGGCGCACGGTGATAATGAAGCCCGGCCCCACGAACACGTGAATCTCGCCGAACTCCACGGTCTCCGTCTCGTCCCTGTAGCGCGCCGACTTGAGTACCACGAAGACGGAGTCGCCGTAACGCTCGATCTTGGGCCTCTGGTGGGCCGTGATAGCATCCTCGACCGCCAACTCGTGCAGGTCGAACTCGCCGGCGACGGACTCGAACTCCTCTTCGGTCGGCTCGTAGAGGCCGATCCAGGCGAACCCCTTGCTCTCACGGCAGGCTTCGTAGGTCTCCTCCAGAGAATGGGGCGTCTCGCTCCGGTGTCCGTCTACGTAGATGGCTTTGTCCACGATCATCGCGGCGCATTATATCCCGGAGAACGACGAGATTGTCCTTTCATAGGTTCGACTCTAGTCTGCTTCGTGACGGGGCAAAGTCGGGCTCCACGATACGTTGCTTAGTCTTCCTCGCCCGCGAGTTCTTCGCGGGCTTCGTCCTCTTCTTGCGGCGGGGCCGGGGCTCCAAAGCCAGTGTAGAGGACGGTGATCAGGACGGCAACGAGCCCCAGTGGAGCGAGCCAGCCTGGCAGGCGGATACCGAAAGCTCTGTCCAGCGAATACTTGCCGGGGCCACTAAACATGAGGGCAGTGGCGGCGGCTATGTTGGTGACGGGCAACTCCGGACCGCCCTCCGTCACCCAGATCGGCTTGCCCCAGTGAGCCTTGGACGTCGCTATGCTCATAGAGCCGATTACCCCGAGAGGGCCCAGAGGATTGAGTAGCCCCAGCAACGTGAGCACGCCCCCGCCGAACTCGGAGAGCGCCGCCAGGGCCGCCCAGGGCCGCCCCGGCCTCAGACCGAGCATCTCCATGAAACCACTGGTGCCTTCGAGGCCTGGCCCGTTGAACCACCCAAAAGCCTTCTGCGAGCCGTGTCCCGCCATCAAACCACCCAGCGCCAACCGCAGGACCAGCGCCGCCAGGTTGCCCATGCCACCCTCGCTTCTCCGTCTACTCACGCCATGCTCCTTCTCTCGGCGCCCATACCATGCGGCTCTCGTCCTACCGGCCTTCTACTCTACCCACTAGCCGCCGAAGTTACCGGCGCGATGCGCCTCCAGCTACGGGGATGGGCTCCAGCCGGCCCTCGATCTCCTCGCGGCGCCCCTCCAGAAACGGCGGTAGCGAGAGTCTCTCGCCGAGGTGGGTGGCGTCCTCGTCGGTGGCGAAGCCCGGACCATCAGTGGCGATTTCGAACAGAATACCGCCCGGCTCGCGGAAGTAGATCGAACGGAAGTAGTACCGGTCTATCTGTGGTGTGACCCCAAGCCCCATGGCCCGCAGCCGCTCCCGCCACAAACGCTGCTCTTCATCATTCGCCGTCCGAAACGCTACGTGATGCACCCCACCCCTCCCGAGATGCGCCGGCGGCGCATCCGGCTGCTCGATCACCCGCACCAAACTCCCCGGTCCTCCAGCCCCAACCTCGAAGACCGCAACCCGGTCCTCACCCTCCTCATGCTCTCCTACAAGCCGGAAACCAAGGGCCTCCGCGAGTACCCAGGCAGTAGGCCCAAGCTCCCGCACCGTCAGATCCACCATCCCGAGCCCCCGTATACCGAACTCTGCGGGCACCGAACTATCCGCCCAGGGGATACCCCCCGCAACCCCCTCGCCACCATCATCCGCGAGCCGTAGCCGCTGGCCCTCGGCATCGGTAAAGCCTATAAACAAACGCCCGTCACGCTCCTTCACTCCGGTATGCTGAACCCCGTGCTCCGTGAGATGCCCGGCCCACCAATCCAGGGCCTCGCTCCCGCGCACCCTGAGCTCCGTCGCTGAGATCTCCCCGGCCCCGGCGTGGTTCGGGGCGACCCTGAGATGCGGCCAGTCAAAGAACGTGACCTCCGTTCCCGGCCTCCCCAACTCGTCGCCATAGAACAAATGGTACGCCGAGACGTCGTCCTGGTTTACGGTCTTTTTGACCAGCCGCATCCCCAGGACCCCGGTGTAGAACGCCACGTTCTCCGCCGCCCGAGTGGTTACCGCCGTTACGTGATGTAGACCGCCAAGCTGCATGGTTCCTCCTCGAAATGCCGTGTTCCTAAACGAGTCGACTGAAAGTTAGTTACTGTCCACTATCCAGGTAATAGGGAGCGTAACCCGTTTGCTATACGGCCGGGCGAGATGCCCCTCACCCGGCGCTGGTGGTAGTAGAGGTCGATATCCAGCGGCGCCAGTAGCGCGTCGGCGAGGTACCCGGCGTCGAGCCCTTGATCGAGATCCCCAGTCCGCTGCGCTAACCGGAGGAGCCCTAGCGCCGTACTCCGCCGCCATTCGTGCGCGGGATGGTCGAAGTGAGCCAGGCGCTCCGCCCCCGCGAGGGTCTCGTGGCCGCCGTAGAGCAGGTCCAGGTTCTCCTCCGTGAAAGTCACCAGACGCTCCAGGAAACATCCCAGCTTCTCCACAGGCCCCATCGAAGCATCCCCCAGGTCCCCAAGTACCTCGCGCTGCAATTTCCTCGTGGGCTCGTCCAAAAGCGCCTGGCATAGAAGACCCTTGTTGGAGAACCTTCGGTACAACGTGCCCTTCCCAACCCCGGCGACACGCGCTACCTCCTCCATCGTCACCCCCGTGACACCCCGCTCATCAAACAGCACCCGCGCCGTCTCCACGATGAGCCTCCGGTTGCGCACCACGTCCCGCCGCTCCGTACCACCCGGCAACTGCCGCCCCGCGTGGTCCAGATCCCACCCGGTCCTCTCCTCGTTCCTCTTCGCCCGCTTCTCTATCTGCTCCATAGTTATCCGCTCCCGGTCTTGACACTCCAAGTCTACAGCGTTACCCTCTACTTGAAAAGTGGACGCGGGTCCATTTCTGATAAAAAGGAGATAAATAGTGGCGACGAAGGTAGCGGTGATTTACTACAGTGCCACGGGCAACGTGTATGAGTTGGCCCGGGCGATCGAGGAGGGTGTCAAGGAGGCGGGGGCGGAGGTACGGTTCCGCAAGGTACACGAGCTCGCGCCCGAGGAGGCCATAAAGAGCAACCAGGGCTGGTCCGACCACGCGCTGATGACCGAGGACGTGCTGGAGGCGTCGATGGACGATTTGGAGTGGGCGGATGCATTCATCTTCGGGACGCCGACGCGGTTTGGCAACGTCTCGGCGCAGCTCAAGCAGTTCCTCGACCAGACGGGGGGCTTGTGGTTCCAGGGCAAGCTTGTAGACAAGGTTGTCGGCGGTTTCACCAGCGCGCAGAACCCGCACGGCGGGCAGGAGTCTACGCTCTTAAGCATGTACAACGTGTTCATGCACTGGGGGGCTATAGTGGTGGCGCCGGGTTACACTGATCAGTCGATCTTCGAGGCCGGTGGCAACCCGTATGGCGTGAGCAGCACCACGCACGACGAGGGCCCCAACGAGCAGGAGCTGGCCGCGGCGCGCTATTACGGCCGCCGCGTAACCGAGAAGGCCACGGCACTCGCGGCGAGCCGGGTGTAAGAACAAGCCACCTACCTGCAGGGTTCAGAAGCAAACTCAACGGTCAGGAGACCAGCATCCACGCTCGCCGCCGGGCGAGTGTAGACTGTGAGCCATGAACTCTGGTACGCACACGTTTCTACCGACCACGCGCGTACACTTCGGCGCCGGTAGCCTGGAGAAGTTGGAAGAGGAGGTCCGGTCTTTCGACCGGGCCTTCATCATCACCGGCCGTACACTCCATAAAGAGACAGACCTCATTCGCCGCGTCGAGGCCATGCTTGGCGAGAAGCATACCGGAACGTTCTCCGGCATGGGCCAGCACACGCCGGGGAGCGCTGTGGAGAAGGCCGCCGAAGAGGCGAGGGGTGCCGAGTTGCTAATAAGCGTCGGAGGCGGAAGCGTCATAGACGGGACCAAAGCCGTTGCCGTCAGGCTCGGTTACCCGGCTCAGGTCGCCGTCCCGACCACGCTCTCGGGGTCCGAGTGGGCGCACCTTATCGGGGTCACGGACGAAAAGGCGGGGCGCAAGGGTGGTTTCGCTGACCCTGAAGCCGTCCCGCCGGTGGTGATCCTCGATGCCGAAGTTACGCTCTTGACACCGGAGAAGCTCTGGCTCTCCACTGGAATTCGTGCTCTAGACCACGCCATCGAGGGCTTTCTTGGTCCGAAGGAGCATCCGGTAGAGGACGTCCTCGGGCTGGAAGGAGCGAGAAGGCTCATTGCTTACCTGCTGCGCTCCAAAGAAGCGCCGGAGGACGTGAGCGTACGCCACGAGTTACAGATCGCGCAGTGGATGGCGTACTTTGGCCCTCTAAATACTCCTATGGGGCTCTCGCACAACCTGGGGCGCAGGATCGGGGCGAGCTACGGCGTTCCTCACGGTGTTACCTCCTGCATCACCCTCGCGCCGACCCTCGAAGTCATACGCGAACACATACCGGAAGAGCGGTGGGCGGTGCTGAGGGAAGCTCTTGGCGGCGACCCTGCGGAGCGAGTAGCGTCGCTCGTCGAGAGGCTCGAATTACCGGACAAGCTCAGTGACGTGGGCGTCCCTGAAGCGGATCTGAACACCATAGCTGAAGAGTTCGGGGATCAGGCCGAGGACGCCCGCGAGGTTCTCCGGCGAGCGTCGTAGTTCATGCGGAAGAGTTCTACAGCTCCAGGCACGTCTTCCACGCTTCGTATCCGGTAGCTCGCCGTAGTCCGGATGTTCGGAAACGCGGGGTGAGGAATCGCTCGGCCGGATCGGATCAACTCATCCCTAACCTCTCTCGGAAACCTGAAGTCGGCATGGCCGTCGTCGTGGACGTGTCCGATCTGCGGCTTCCCGAACCTGTAGCCGGTAACGCCGACCCCACCCGGGCCGTTCTCGTCCCTCTTCTTCCAGACCCCGGGCCATCCCAAGACCTCACGCTCGATCAACGCTAGCAGCTCATCCTTCATCCCGTTTCTCCTTGTTCAGTGGGGATATTGAATTTCGTCGTAGGCTCTCTCCATACTCAGGCCGCGGTTCCGTCGGTCTTGGCGTCTTCCTCAGTGCCGTTGATGAGGGTAGCGTAGTCACCGCGCCCGCCTCCCGAGCATCTGCGTGCATTGATCGTTCGGTGGAGGTGCGGATTCTGTTGTGAGCGTTGCAAGGCAGGATGAGGTGCAGGTCGCCGAACTCATGCCAGAGATAGTTTTCTTGCCGAGCTTCCTTGTAGGCGAACTCAAGGTGTTCACGTTCGGCGAGCGCCTCCAGCATCGCCAGGTGGCTGGAGCGAGGCTCGTGCAGGCCGGTGAGCATCGCGTCCACGGAGCGGATGCCGCGCTGCGGGGTTACGATAAGGCTCGTCCAGCCTTCGCCGGGGTGCGTGATCCCGCCGGCGTCGGTGACGGTTTCGAGCGCTCGTACGGCCGTGGTGCCGACGGCCACGACCCGTTTGCCGGCTGCGTGGGCGGCGTTGACCAGGCGGGCGGTCTCAGGTGGGACGCGGTAGAACTCCTCGTAGGGCGGCTCGTGGTCTTCGAGGCTGGCGACGCCGGTGTGCAGGACCAGGGGCGCTATCTGGACGCCGCGGGCCACGAGGCGCGTTATCAGCTCCGGTGTAAAAGCCCGTCCGGCCGAGGGCATCTCGGCGCTGCCCGTCTCGGTGGCGTAGACCGTCTGGTAGTAGCTTGCGGGCCACCTCTTCGCGACGTAGCCGTAGCGGATCGGGGACCCATGCCGGTCTAGGTACTCGTCGAGCGGCTGTGGCAGGTTCAGAGTCGAGATCCAGAGCCGGGAGCTATCGTCACGATAGGGTCTGTGCAACGTGGCAGTAACCCCGTCCGGCAGGTGGAGTGTCTCACCGGGTGTCGCGTGACGGAAGGGTGACGTGGCGGTTCCGGTGGGCAGGCGGAGTTCCACGGTCCACAGATCCGCCGGCAGGTGGGTCGAGAGGTGCAGTTCGAGCGCCGTGCCGTCCAGTTCGCGTTCGGCCTCTATGGCCGCGTTCATCGTGCCGCTGGTATTGACGACCAGCACGTCCCCGGCGTCGAGGAAGTCCGGGAGATCCCGGAACCGGGTGTGAGTTATCTGATCGTCGCCCTTGTAAGAGACCAACAGGCGCACCTCGTCGCGCTCGAAGCCCCGGACCTCCGGCGGCTCGCCGGCCTCCAGCTCCGCCGGCAGGTCGAAGTCTAGCGAGGCGAGCCTCCGGGGCTCTCGGTTGTGGTTTGGCTCGATGAAAAGCGATTGTGCTGTCATACCTGGTTATCCTTTGTTCGTCTGGACCAGCGCGCGGGCCTCGTAGCGCCCACCCGGCAGGTCTTTTGTGAGCAGGTCGATCAGGCTGGGCACACTTTCCTCAGGTAGTGGCCTGTCGCTGATGTCCTCGCCTGGAAAAGCTTGCTGGTGCATCCGGGTCCGCATATCGCCGGGATCGGTCCAATACACGCGCAACTCCGGGTTCTCGGCTGCGAGTATGTTGGAGAGCTGTTCGAGGGCGGCCTTGCTCGATCCGTATCCGCCCCAGCCTGCATAAGACTCCACGGCGGCGTCGCTGGTAATGTTGACGATCCGGGCGCCGGGGTTCAGTTCGTCCTTTACCGCCTGGATCAGGGCGAGCGGCGCGAACACGTTGGTGTGATAGACCGCTGCTAGCACGCTGAGCGGGTAGTCGAGCAGTTGCGGCTGCGGGCTCGGGCCGAGGATGCTCGCGTTGTTGATTAGAGCGTCCAGTCCGCCGGTGTACTCTGCCGCGTCCGCGAGCGCCCGGCGATGCTCCTCGTCCGTCACGTCACCGGGAATGGCGGTGACGTTGGTTGACTGTGCCAGTTCGGCGCGGGCGGTTTCGAGTGCTCCCGCGTCTCGGGCGTCTATGATGAGGGACCAGCCTTCACTGGCGAGAGCGCGGGCGAGCGCGAGGCCGAGACCGCGAGAGGCGCCGGTGACCAGGGCTGTGCGAGGTCTTTGTTCGGTCATGGTGCTGTCTCCTTCTATGGCTTGTGCCTAAAGGATGCGACAGGAAGAGGTTTTGGGCATCGTGCGGAAGGACAGCTCTCTACTGTACGGAAGTACAGGTTTTAGGCTGGGAGCTGAATCAGGCCGCGCCTGACGGCGATCCTGACCGCGTTGGTGCGGTTTTCGGCACCCAGCTTGTTCAGGAGCGAGCTGACGTGAAACTTGATGGTGCGCTCGGTGACGAATAGCCGCGCGGCCATCTCCCGGTTGGAGAGACCCTCCGCGACCAACCGGAGCACTTCGAGTTCGCGGGGCGTCAGGGCGTCGGAGTCTTTCTCGTCCCGCTGCACGTGCCGCAGCAGCCTGGCTGTCGCGGCGGGTCCGAGCAGCGAGCCTCCGGAGTGAGCGACGCGGATGGCCTCGAAGATCTCGTGCCGCGAAGCGCCTTTGAGCAGATACCCTCGCGCTCCAGCACGCAGGGCGCCCAGGATGCGCTCGTCGGTGTCGTAGGCGGTGAAGACGACGGTTCGGGCTTCGGTCCCGTTCTCCTTCAGTCGTTCCAGGGCGGCTACGCCGTCCACATTCGGCATCTCGAGGTCTAGCAGGATCACGTCCGGCCCAAGGCGATTCGCCAGCCGCACCACCTCCGCACCGTCCGCCGCCTCACCGACGACTTCGAAGTCCGGCTGGGTGCCCAAAACGGCCACGAGGCCCTCGCGCAGCATAGGGTGGTCGTCGGCCACGAGAACCCGGATCTTCGCGGCCTGCACCCTAGAGCTTCTCCAATGGAACCGTTACCTCGACACGGGTACCTTCACCAGGGCCACTTTGCAGTTCGAGCGCGCCGCCGAGCATCTCCACCCGCTCCCTCATCCCGACGAGCCCGTGCCGGTCTTCGGGCGCTTCCGAGATATCGAAGCCCTGGCCGTCGTCCTCGATGGCGAGCCAGACCTTCTCAGGAGTGGCGACGAGCCGGACTATTACCTGTTCCGCCCCTGCGTGGCGGGTGACGTTCGCGAGAGCTTCCTGGCAAATGCGGTACAGGGCCGCCTCGACGTGGGGTGGCAATGGACGACCGCCGTTCACCGCCTTGAAGCTCGCGCTGACGCCCGTCTCCGCTTCCCACCTGTTCACGAGGATTTCGAGCGCTTTGGCGAGCGGGCGATCTTCGAGCGGGGTTGCGCGGAGGTCCAGCACGGAGCGCCGGGCCTCTTCCAGGTTGCCCTGCGTGAGAGCGAGGGCGCGGCGCAGGGGCGTGCGGGCCCGCTCGGAGCCGCCGCCGGCATCCAGTAAGGCGTCGGCGGATTCGAGCTGGAGCGTGGTGGCGGTCAGGCCCTGGGCTAGAGTGTCGTGGATCTCGCGCGCCAGCCGGTTACGTTCCTCTAGCGCGCCGAGACGGGTGCTCTGGGAGAAGAGCCGGGCTCTCTCGACGGCGATGCTGAGCAGGTCGCCGATTGTGTAGAGCAGTTGCAGGTCTTCACTTGAAAGGCTCCGCCAGTCCGGGCTGGCGACGTTCAGGACACCGAGCTTCTTGTCCCCGGCGTAGAGCGGGATCGAGGAGTGGTAACGGAGACCGTCGGTGCCGTCCACGAGGCCTTTGAGCCGGGTGCAGGTGAGCACGTTGACGTTGGCGGCGCCTTCGAGGTCGCCCTTCTTGTAGGTGTCGAGGCAGTAGCAGTAGCCGGAGCCGTCCATGCGAGATGGGTTCTCCGCCAGAGCAGGCGGCAGGTTTCGGGAGGCGGCTAGATAGGGCCGCAAAGTGTCTTCGTCCACCAGCCAGATCCAACCGGTCCTCAAGCCCAACAGCTCGGCGACCTGCGCCAGGGTGAACTCCAGCGCCTGGCTCAGGTTGACCGAGCGGTTGAGTTCGCGCGCTATCTCGTTAAGCACGGAGAGCTCGTGGTTGCGGCGCCGCAGGTTCTTGCCCGCCTCACTAGCTTCTGACGACCCGGACATCATGCACACCTACTCAACAAGTTAACTGGTTAGTTGATTATCGCAGATCTGACCCGGTGCTCTATGCATGCCACCGGCATCAAGATAGGTATGAACACGGCTATAAGGGCGTACGCGCTCAGCCATCGGGAGTCGCAGGGATGGGCTCGCGGAACTGGCGGTGGTAGAGATCGGCGTAGAGCCCGTTCCGGGCTAGCAGCGAGTCGTGGGTACCGCTTTCGGCGATACGACCGGCTTCTATTACCAGGATCAGGCCCGCGGTGCGGATGGTGCTCAAGCGGTGCGCTATCACCACGCTCGTGCGCCCTTGCAGTAGCGTGCCGAGGGCTTTCTGGATCAGGGCCTCGGTGCGGGTGTCTATATTGCTCGTCGCCTCGTCCAGAATGAGTATGCGCGGGTCGGCGAGTACCGCCCGGGCGAAGGAGACGAGCTGGCGCTGGCCCTGGCTAAGAGTACCGCCACCCGTTCCGATCTCCGTGTCGTAGCCGTCGGGCAGGGTGGCGATGAAGCCGTGGGCGCTGACGGTACGGGCGGCGGCTTCGATCTCTTCCCGCGTCGCGTCCGCCTTCCCGTAGCCGATGTTCTCTGCGATCGTCCCGGAGAAGAGGAACGGCTCCTGCAGCACCGTGGCGATCTTCTCGCGCAGGCTTCGCCTCTCTACTTCGCGCACGTCGCGGCCGTCTACACGCACCACCCCGGCGGTGGCGTCGTAGAAGCGGGGGATGAGGTTGGCGACGGTTGTCTTGCCCGCCCCCGTTGGTCCGACCAGCGCGACCGTCTGTCCAGGCTCGACCTCGAAGCTGATGTTCTGAAGCACGGGACGGCCCTCGTCGTAGGCAAAGAACACGTTCTCGAACTCTATGCGGCCTTGTATGGTCTTTAGTCTTGGGGTGTCGGGTGGGTCGGGGGGTTCCGGTTCCTCGTCGAGGACGTTGTAGATGCGTTCGGCTCCGGCGAGGGCGGATTGGGCCTGGGTGTAGACTTGCGAGGCGAGTTGGATGGGGCGGAAGAACTGTTGTACGTAGATCAGGAACGCCGTCAACAGGCCGACGGTCAGCGTTCCCGACACGACCAGGTAACCACCGAAGCCGATCACGATGGCCGTAGCGAGCGTGCTGAGTACGTCTATCGTCGGGGCGAAGGCGCTGGTGATCGCCACGGCCTGCACGTTGGCGGTGCGATTGGCGGCGTTGCGCTCCCGGAAGCGTTCGATGTTCGCCTCGGTGCGGTTGAAGGCCTGGGCCTCGCGGACGCCGACGATTTCCTCCTGCAAACCCGACGTGACGCTCCCGACCGTCTCGCGCGTCGTCCGAAAAGCCCGCCTCGCGCGCCTCGCGAAGTACACGTTCACCAGGAGCATCACCGGGATAATGGTGTAGCACACTACGGCGAGGCGCCAGTCCAGGAAGAGCATCGCCACGACTATCCCAATCAGGCTGAACAGAGACCCCAGAAGCTGCGTCAATCCCTGCGAGAGAAGTTGGTTCAGGGTATCCACGTCGTTGGTCATGCGGCTCATCAGGTCGCCCGCGGGACGCTTGTCGAAGTAGCCGAGAGGCAGGCGCAGGAGCCGCTCGAAGATCCGCTCCCGCAGCGAGGCGAGGATGCTCTGTCCAACGGCGCCGACCTGACGGATCTGACCTCGTGACGCGAATGCCCCCACGCTATAAACAACGAGCAGCAACAGCATGGTCCGAAAGAGACCCGCCGGATCCCCACCCAAGATATCCTGGTCTATTGCCCGCCCGATTAGATAAGGACCACCCGCCTGCGCTCCAGCCCCGAGCACGATGAGCACGAGGGCCAGCACCAACTGACGGCCGTACGGCTTCAACTCGCCGAGCAAGCGCCGCGCCGTCGCGCCCGTGTTCCCCACGCGCTCCCGGGGAACTCTGGCTACGGACTCGATGCCTCTCACACCAGGATATTACCGTCCCTGGCGTATGAAGCGGCGTTTCGGTGGTGTGGATAGCACGCGCGGCTGGCGCTACATGTACACTCCGCCGTTGACGCTGATGGTCTGACCGGTGATGTAGCCGCCATCCTCGGCCAGAAAGCGCACGGTGCGGGCAATGTCCGTCGGCTCCCCGATCCTGCCCAGCGGTATTCTGGCGCGGATCCTATCCTTCACGTTCTCCGGGACCGCTCCGAACATATCGGTCTCTATAAAGCCGGGACAGATAGCGTTGACCGTGACGTTGTAGCGGGCCAACTCCAGCGCCGCGGACTTGGTGAACCCTATGAGGCCCGCTTTCGCCGCAGCGTAGTTGGTCTGGCCGAAGTTCCCCGCCTCGCCCACGAAGGAGCTCATGTTGATAACGGTGCCGCTCTGCTGCTCCGTGAAGTGCGGCAGTGCGGCCTTGACGGTGTAGTAACAACTGTTCAGGTCCACCTGGACGACCTTGTCCCACTCCTCGGTAGTGAGCTTCTTCATGGTCTTGTCTATGGTGATCCCGGCGTTGTTCACCAGAATGTCTATGCGCCCGAACCGCTCTATCGTCTCCTCGATGAGCCTCGCCGCCTGCTCCGGGTCCGAGACGTCAGCCTGTACCGCAACCGCGTTTTCGGAGCCGTTCTTCGACAGGCTGGACACGACCTCCTCGGCTGGCCCCTTGCTGTTGGAGTAGTTGACGACGACCCTGGCGCCACTCGCGCCCAACTCCTCGGCTACGGCGCGCCCTATGCCTCGACCGGCGCCCGTGACTACCGCGACCGTACCTTCTAGGTTCCCCATTTTGTACTCCTTTCCTTGGGATCAGAGTACATGAGGCTATCGCTACGAGCCAGTCCTCGTCAGGCTCCGGCCGGGCTCAGGAGCTGTGAGCCGAGGATCTCGTTGTACAGCTCGCTCTCGCGCAGTAGCTCCTCATGGGTGCCTCTCGCCCCGATGCCACCCTCGTCGAGGACGAGGATGAGGTCCGCGTCGCGTACGGTGCTTACCCTCTGGGCGATGACGAAGACGGTGCGGTGAGTATCGCGCATCATTTTGTCCAGCGACTCCTGAATGGCTGCTTCCGTCTCGGCGTCCACTGCGGAGGTGCTGTCGTCCAGGATCAAGAGCCGCGGATCTATGAGTAGAGCGCGCGCTATCGCTATCCGCTGGCGCTGCCCGCCCGAGAGCCCGACGCCTTTCTCGCCGATGACGGTGTCGTAGCCCTCGGGCAGGGCGCGTATGAACTCGTCCGCCCTGGCGGCGCGGGCGGCCGCCTGTATGTCTTCCAGCGTCGCGTCCGGTCTGCCGTAGGCGATGTTGTCGCGCACGGGACCGGAGAAGAGCAGCGAGGTCTGCAGAACTATCCCGATCTGGGACCGCAGGCTGGACAACGTCACGTCGCGCACGTCGTGGCCGTCCAGCTTTACGCTGCCCTCGGTTACGTCGTAGAAGCGGGGCAGGAGGTTCACGAGGGTGGACTTGCCGGAGCCGGTCGTGCCGAGTATGGCTACGGTCTGGCCGGGCTCGGCGCAGAAGCTGATGCCGCTCAGCACCTCACGGTCGTCGCCCGGGTAGCGGAATCCCACGCCGTCGAACTCGACCCGGCAGTGGAGGGGGGGGAGTTGTATGGCGCCGGGTTTGTCCTCGACCTCCAACGGCGCGTCGAGAACCTCGAAGACGCGCAGGGAGGAGGCCCCGGCGCGGGAGATGCCCGCGGCCAGAAAGCCGATAGTCAATATCGGGAAGAGCAGGAAGCCCAGGTAGGTGTTGAAGGCGACGAGCTCTCCGATGGAGAGGCTTCCTCCGATAACTTGCAGGCCGCCGAAGAGGATTATGGCAAGGGTGCCGAGGTTGGCGAGCAGGAAGATGAATGGGAAGTTGTTGGAGAAGGTGCGGACGGTAGTGAGGTTCTTTTCCAGAAGCTCGTCGTTGGTGGAGCGGTAGCGGGCGCTCTCGAAGTCTTCGCGGGCGAAGGTCCGGATCACGCGTATCCCCGACAAATCTTCTTGCAGCACAGAGTTCAGCCGTCCGAGCGTCTGCTGCACGCCGCGGAAGAGCGGCCCGATCGCGCGGACGAAGCGTAGAAGTAATATGAAGATGACCGGAACTATAGCGAGTGCGATGAGGGCGAGACGCCAGTTCAGTGAGATCAGGAGTACGGTCGTACCGACGAGCATCACGGCGGCGGCGGCGAGTTGAACGATGCCGTTGCCGGCGAAGGTCCGGATCTGCTCTACATCACTGGTCAGGCGTGTGACGATCTGCCCGGTCTCTGTACGGTCGTAGTAGGAGAAGCCGAGACGCTCTATCTTGGAGAAGAGGTCGTTGCGCAGGTCATACGCCACCCCCTGCGACGCCTTCTCGGCCAGGTATCCCTGCAAGAACTGGAACAGCCCGCGCAACAGCGCCGCTGCTACCAGTCCCCCGACCGCGAGCAGGATGACGTCCACGCTCCGCGGCGTGATGCCTTCATCTATGGCGTAGGCGATCAAGGCCGGCGCGGCCAGGGTCGCCGCCGAAGACAGGATCAGCGCCCCAAATGCCCCGAGCGCTTCACCCTTGTACGAGCGCAGGTAGCCCAAAGCCCGGCGGACGGCTGCCAAGCCTCCGGTGAAGTCCTCCTGGCCGCCCGCAGGTCCGGTAGAGGAGGCGCTGCTGTCCCGCTGCCGCGCCAGCTCGTTACGCGCCCATCTGGGTCGTGTGTTGGGGCTTCACGAAGACGACAACCCGCTCGTCGCCGGGCTGGTGGTAGGGGTACTTGTCTAGCCCCAGGTACTTCTTCGCCATCGAGTTAATGAAGTCGAGGTCCGGATCGTCTTCGATGCGAGCCACCTCGCCCCGGATTTCGATGTAGCGGTAAGCGTTCTCGGGGTCGACGATAGAGAAGGCTATGCGCGGGTCGCGCCCGAGGTTGCGGTATTTCTGGCGCCCCTTGGTCTGGCTGAACTTGACGTGCTCGCCGTCCCAGCCGAACCACACGGGGTTGTTCTGCGGCTCCCCGTGCGGACCTATGGTAGCGACGTGGACGAGGGCGGTGCTTTCGAGGAGGTCCTCGTAGCCCTCGGGGATGATCGGGTTTCGGCTCTGCGTGTCCATAAGTATCCTCTCGCTAGTTGCCGCTCTCGTATGGTAGCCCGGCGGAGATCCAGCCGCGCTTGCCTTCCGGGTAGTCCCGGACGTTGGTGTAGCCCCTGGCCGCCAGCTCACGGGCAGCCTCCTCAGAGGCGGGTCACATGGTGTTCATGCAGTACACGACGATCTCCGCGCTCTTGTCCGGCAGCACCTCCTCGGCCCGGTCTATATCCTCCAGGGGCAGGTTGATCGCGCCGGGCAAGTGCGATTCCTCGTAAACCTCCGTTCCCAAAGTGTCCACGAGGATAAACTCGTCCCCGCGATCCATCTTCTCTTTAAGCGCTTCGCGCGTTATCGTCTCCATCACGATCTCCTTTACGGGTCGTCTTGTCGTTGTGTGACTGCGAGAGTTGCTGAGACTGATAGTTTATTACTCCGGTCTTTCTCTCGGCGGGTATTGCGCGGCGTCGCCATCGTCCGTGTGCCGCGTATATCACGAGGGTTGCCAGGGCGCCGACGATCAACCACCAGGTGAGGCGGTTTATGGATGCGCCGATGGCTTCCCAGCTCTCGGCGAAGAGGTAGCCGAGGCCGACGAAGAGCGTTATCTTGAGGGTGTCGCCGATCAGGCAGAGCAGTAGGAACTTT
>CADCVE010000111.1 GCA_902806065.1 uncultured Rubrobacteraceae bacterium
CCGCTTGGGCCACGCCGTCGAGGAATCCGGCCGCGACGAGAAGTATTGGTCCCACCAAAAGCCACGGTGCGAGCCGCAAGACGGCGCGCTGCTGCTCCGGCTCGTCGCCGGTGGCGATGGCGTAGAGTGCCACGTGCAAGAGCCGTACCGCGAAGTACGCTGCGCCGAAGACCACGCCGTCCTCCCTGAAGGCGCCCGGCACGGCGAGCGAAGCTACGAGCATCGCCGCCATCGCCGAGAGAATTACCAGCCGCGCGGGCAACGCCTCCTCAGCGGACACGGCGTTGGTCAGCCATGAGTAGCACACCCACGCCCACCACAGCGCCGCTAGGATCGCCAGACCGCGCAGGAGGCCTGGCCAAGTGGGCTCGTCGGCGAGGAGACCGGTAACCTGGGTCAGGGCGAAGACGAAGACCAGGTCGAAGAACAATTCGAGAGGAGTCACGCGCCGCTCCCCAGCAGGATCACCACCCTCCGTCGCAGCGTGCGCCGTGCCTACCGTACTCATCCAATACCTCCCGTTGTCTTCCTGCCTTCGTGCCGACGCACATATTGTGGCATCAGCGTCGAGATTCTTATATCGCTTAAATGTCTAGTTGTTTATGGAAGGCGGTTGAACATTCTGGAAGCGGACCACCTTGGCCCTCGCAGAACTCTTCTACTTTCACGGTTTCTCTCTCAGCCACACGCAAATACGCAACCGCTAGCCTAGCGACACCTCTACCTCCGGCTCCTGGCCCAGCATGGCGAAGAAGTGGGCCTTCGGCGTGTTGTTACTTCGTTTACTACACAGACGCGTGTTATCACGAGCCACATCAGCCTTGGTCCCTTGCGGTACCTCCCTGTCTGTACGGTGAGGCTACCGAGCATGACCGTGGACAGGCCTGATGTCTCGCGGAGAGGATAGAAGAACGCCAGGAAGGCCAGGAGACGACTGTGAGGGTGTGGTGCATCAAGCCAGGTAGAGCTCGACTACCGGCTCGTAGTTCAGCGCGACAGCGAGGTTAGGCTGCGTAGTGCGTTGCGTTTCTGAGCACGCTCAGATAAAGGATCAGTCTAAAGCCGGTGCGAGCATTACTGGCAAGCGAAGGACGCGTTCTTCGCTCGTAACCTCCTTGTCGCCTGTCAGGCGGGCACACTCCGAACTTGCACCAAGAGGTAGGTTGCCTCTATTTACGAAGTGTCGAGAGGCCGTCTTCTAGGAAATTGAGAGAGCTCATCGCTGAATGGACCGACGAATGCCAGATGCACACCTCGATACGTTTACCGCATGAATCGCATGGGATCCACATAGTTTGCGGCAAGGATAGGTAATTGGATCCGTATGCGCGTACTGGTTACCGTAGCGCCTACCATGTACCGGGAGACGCTCGCGCACATCATTCAAACAATCTGTACCATCGGGTGCTCCTATGTGAACGGTTTTATTTACGTCTCATGCGGAATTACGGTACATTACGGGGGTGCGGTGCGGCGTCTCCGTGCGGGTGTATAAGCTTGTATCTTCGGCGTCCTTAAAGCTAGGGGAGCGGTGTATGTACAAAGAGGTTTACGTCCCGGTCGATAACTCGGACTACTCCAACCAGGCGTGCGTGATCGGGGTAGACGTCGCGCGTCAGTTCGGGGGTCGGGTCGCGGGTTGCCACGCCTACGCGGCCAAGATGCACGACGTGCGCTTTCGGCAGATGGAAAGTGGGCTGCCCGAGGAGTTCCGCGACGAGGACGAGATGAAGCGCCAGCGTAAGATCCACGACCAACTCATCACCAAGGGCCTCGAAATTATCACCGACTCGTACATCGACGTGCTGGAGCCGCTCTGCGAGAAGTACAACGTCGAGCTAGTCCGCCGCTCCCTCGAAGGCAAGAACTTCAAGGTCATCGTCGAGGACGTGAACGAGAACGACTTCGACCTCGTGGTCATCGGCGCGATGGGCATGGCCGCCGTGAAGGACACGGTTCTGGGTACGGTCACCGAGCGCATCGTGCGGCGCCTCACAAAGGCCGATACGCTCATCGTCAAGGACCTCGACCGGAGCCCCTTCGAGCACATCGTCGTCGCGGTGGACGGTAGCGCCAAGTCGCTCGGCGGGTTGAAGCGGGCGATAGAGCTGGCACGGCAGTTCGGCGGCACCGTCGAAGCTATCAGCGTCTTCGATCCGTACTTCCATTACGCGATGTTCCACTCTATTGCCGGTGTTCTTTCGAGCAAGGCTCAGAAGGTCTTCCGGTTCAAGGAGCAGGAGAAGCTGCACGAGGAGATCATCGACTCCGGGCTCGCCAAGATCTATACAGCGCACCTGGAGATCGCCAAGAAGATCGCCGCCGACGAAGGCGTCGAGCTAAAGACCACCCTGCTGGCGGGCAAGCCCTTCGAGCAGACGATGAAGTACGTCAAGGAGGTGAATCCGACGCTCGTCGTCATGGGCCGCATCGGCTATCACTCCGACGACGAGATGGACATCGGCGGCAACACCGAGAACATGATGCGCTACCTCCCGACGAACGTGCTGATAGGCAACTATGAGTATCAGGCGCCGGACCTGTACACCGCCGAGGAGCACATGACGTGGACCAAGGAGGCCCTGGAGCGGATGGACCGCATCCCAGGGTTCGTCGTGGGCATGGCTACTGGCGCCATCTTGCGCTACGCCATCGAGAAGGGCTACACCGTCATTACGGCGGGCGTCATAGACGAGGTCATCAAGAGCATCTTGCCGCCCGGCGCGATGGAGTCCATGCGCGCCATAGGCGACCAGATGCGCGCCGCCGAAGCGATGGGTGAGGACAAGCCCATTGACTCTCTCTTCAAGGACTTCGACGAGCGCACCGCCGACAAGGCCAACGGCAACGGCGCGAATGGCAACGGCTCCACTAACGGCAAAACCAATGGGAATGGCAACGGTCACGTTACGAAAGAGGAGATCTTCGCCTCCGGCGCGGGCGGCTTTGGTAAGTCCGAGGATCAAGGCGACATCGAGGGCGTTTCGGCGGACGTGCAGGATGAGATCCGGCGCGTAGCCCAGGGTCAGGACCGCTTCGAGTGCGACGTGTGCCGCTACGTGGCCAAGGGCAAGCCGGCCCGCTGCCCCGTGTGCAGCTCCGGCCCCACCCACTTCCACGCGGTGGACGCGGAGATCACGCAAGCCGACGCCTCCGAGGGCGGCCTGAACCTAGCGCAGGTCTACGACGGCCGCGAGCTACACTGGACCGACGACGCCAGGACGTTCCTCGACGCCCTCGAAGAATGGCAGGAGAAGCGCCGGGTCAGGGCGAGGGTGGAGAAGAGCGCCCTGAAGAAGGGCTACACCACCATCACCCGCGAGTACGTCGAGCAGCAGTACCGCGAAGAGACCGGCCGCGAGGCCCCGAAGGTCGAGACGCCAAAGTCTGGCGGCGGCTGTCCGGTGAGCCACGTCAAGCAGCAGGTAGAGACGAGCACTGGAGCCACCTGCCCCATCGATCACTCCTCCTTCCAGAAGGCCGGAGCTATGGTCCCCGAGGGCGGCTCCAAGGAGTTCACGTGGACCGGGGATGCCATGGAGCGTCTGGAGCGGGCGCCCAAGGGCTTTATGCGGAATATCTCGCGGAACATGACCGAGACCCTGGCGCGTGAGCGGGGCGTCACACACATCGATCTCGCCCTCGTCGAGGATTCCCTCAGCGGGGCGCGGACTACGATGGAGGACGTCATAACCGGCAAGGTCTCCATCGCGGAGTTGGCCCGTGACAGCGGTGAGAATATAGAGGCCGAGAACGGCGAAGTCCCGCACCCGCCGATGACCGTCACGATGGTCTGTGCGGTGTGTAAAGAGGAGATGCAAGGTATTCAGCCGCCCGAAGAGTGCCCCGTCTGTGGCGCCCCCGGCGAGGACTTCGAGGCTAAAGAGCTGTAGCGAGGAGACGACCTCAGGCCCCGGTTCCCAAGATTAGGAACTGGGGCTTTTTGTGGAGCGTGAAGCTTCGAGCCATCCTGGTGCGTATACTTTTTCAGGAGATCTGCGGGTGCATCGCCTTGCAGGCTTGCAGGCAGAGATAGTCAAGACCGCACCTGGACTGCGAACGGAAGCAGGATGTAGAGATGAGCCGGATGGAGCACCGGAGCAACGAGGCTCGGGGCCGGATCGAAGACGACAACCGCAGGCACGGCGGCCTGAAGGGTTTCGAAGTCCCAGCAAGCAGGGGCCTCGGGGACGGGGGTAACTGGCGTGCCGGGCGGGAGAAATCAGCCGGGCCTGGCGGGGAGGCGTCGTGCTGATCCGGATTTTGGCGGCGCTGGGCGTGGGGGTTTGGTGCATCTTCATTCTGCTCGTGTCGGTCGTGTTCGTGATAGACAGGGGACTGGCCGATGCGGGTATAGTCTGGTTGGCAATCCTGGGTATCGGGGTGGTGGCACCCGCACTCCTTCTGTCGCAGATAAACCGTGCCATAGCGACGCATGAAGAGTCCCAACGCGCCGTCCTCGGCGCGAGGATTAAGGAGAAGGAGATCCTTGGCGCCCTGGAGGAGCGTGGTGAGCTTACCCCCGCCACGGCTGCCATGTGGACCTCACTCACCGTGGACGAGGCGTCGGACATGCTGGAGGGGTTAGCCCGCAAAGGTCACCTGGAGCCGCAAACGAAGAACGGCGTTATGGCCTACGCCCTGAGCAAACATGATACGCAAGGTTTGCCGGGCAAAGATTCTGCACCCCCGGAGATCGAACCGGGGAGCGACGGAGCATCCTATCGACTCGAAGATCCGTTGAGCGAGCGCGAACTCGAGGTATTGGGCCTCCTCGCCTCGGGCAAGACGAACTCGGAGGTAGCCAGGGACCTCTTCGTCTCCGTGGGCACCATCAAGAGCCACACGGGCAACATCTACCGCAAGCTCGGCGCGAAAAACCGCACCGAGGCCCTAGCCCGGGCCCGGGATCTCGGGGTGCTCCAGTAGGATTCCGTTCCAATCCGTAAGCTCTCCCGCCTATAAGCGGACGCCTTCCAGTCTGCCACCGAATTAGGCGCCCTCCTCCCAAAACGGGCATAAATGAACCGCGATGAACCAACCGGATCTGCCTTTCAGCCGATGCCTCTGCGACCAGTTCAGCCGTAGCCTTACGTCAGGCAAGGCGCAAGCAAGGGACGAGGAGGCACCGGCAATGGACCGAAGTGGAGAGATGACGAGTGGTGTCCATCCGACACGACTGAATGAAGGTAGAGGGTCGGAATGAGGACGGTCGTCACGGGCGTTCTCGGGCTGATCGCGGGGTTATTCGTGGTCATCGTGCTGTTCGATCACGGTCCCGGGATAGATCTCCAACCCATCGTCCTGGCGCTCGCGTGCGCCTTCGCAGCAACGTTCGTAGACGCGCGAGCCAGACGGGCGCCCGGTAGATAGCCGCCACGCTATCACTGGCAAAGGAGCAAAGCATGAAGACGATGCAAAGGATCGCGTTCCCGGTAATCCTGGTCTACCTGTGGGTGATGATGGTCCTCCTGGGCTCGATCGTAATGGAGACGTTTATGGTGTACCCGAACATCTTCCGCGACCCGCCGCGCTCGCTCGAACTCTCGATGAGTTTCATGTCTGTCAGGGGCCCGGATGACTTCTTCCCACCCCTCGGATTCCTCTCCTGGGTCGCCGGTATCGGAGCCCTCGTCCTGGGTTGGCGTGTCAAGGCGGCGCGCTGGTGGATCCTCTTCAGCCTGCTAATGATCGTGTGCGAAGGCCTGGTCTCGGTATTCTTCTTCTGGCCGCGCAACGAGATCATGTTCGTGGAAGGATCAGCGGTCCACTCCGACGAGCTCCTGAGGCAGACGGCCCGGGAGTTCCAGACTCTGCACTGGTCGAGGCTCGCGTTCAACGTCGCGGCTTCAGCGTCGATCTTCGTGGGGTTCCTCAAGTTCTACCGGCAAAGACTCTTGTCCCGGTTCGTGCTCCATGAAGCGTAACAGAGCATCGTTGCGTTCACGGACCGGTCGCGAACCCGGCACGAACGCGGACGGTACCGGGCCGCCGAAAGGAGGAACGAAGGTGACCGGGGCATCGGTTCTGGTTCAGCTGGCCCGAATCTTCTACGCCGTGCTCTCTTCGGTCTTCGTGACCGGCGTCGTCGCGCAGGTGTTCTTCGCCGGTATGGGAGCCTTCGGGGCGGACTGGTCCTGGCATCGGACCTTCGTACACCTTCTGGAGCTTCTGCCACTGCTGATGATCCCCGTAGCTTTCGTCGGAGGGTTGCCGTGGGGATTGAGGCTGCTGCCCTTCGGGCTGTTGGTTCTAATCGGCGTACAGTACGCCTTCGCCAACTCTACCGTACCGGTGGCGGCGTTGCACCCGGTGAACGCGTTGCTGATATTCGTGGTCAGCCTCTTCGTCGCCAGGCGGGCGTGGGCCAGCGTGTTCGGGCAGAGGAAAGGGTGATCCACGCATGAGCATGTCGCGCAGGGAGTTCTTGAGGCTTGGGCTCGCGGGCGGGGTGGCGCTCGCGCTCCCGTTCGGTACGTCCACGTGCTCCGGCTCCGGCGGTGGCTCGACCGGGACGGTGCTGCCCAGCAAGGCGCGGCTATCCGAGCCATTCCAGACACCGCTGCCGGTACCCCCGGTATTGGAGCCCGCACGCTCCGATGCGAGCACCGACTACTTCGAGATGGTCCAAAAGCTCGGTAAGGCAGAGATCCTGCCCGGCCTCGAGACGGAGGTCTGGGGCTACGATGGGATCTTCCCCGGCCCTACCGTAGAGTCCCGCAGCAGACGCAAGATCGTGGTGCGCCAGCGCAACGATCTTCCCGTGCCGGTCTCGACGCACCTGCACGGCGGCAGGACGCCGCCCGGGAGCGACGGTTACCCAACCGACCTGATCATGCCGAGGGGGATGAAGCACTACGCCTCGATGAGCGGGCACGGCTCGATGGAGATGGAAGACGCCCGGCGCTACAAGGATTACGAGTATCCGAACGGGCAGCGGGCGGCGACCCTCTGGTACCACGACCATCGCACGGACTTTACCGGACCCCAGGTCTGGCGGGGTCTGGCCGGGTTCTACATCCTAAGGGACGACGAGGAGGACGCCTTGCCCCTCCCGAAAGGTGAGAAGGACGTCCCGCTCATGATCTGCGACCGCTCCTTCGACGAGGAAGGCTCGTTTCTCTACCCGTCCCTGGACTCCTCGCTGATGGGCGAACCGGGCGTCGAGGACGACTACATGGATGGGGTCTTGGGAGACACGATTCTGGTCAACGGCGCTCCCTGGCCGGTAATGGAGGTTTCGAACACGAGGTACCGCTTCCGCATCCTCAACGCCTCCAACGCCCGCCGCTACGAGCTCGCCCTGGACCCGGAGCCGGGAGACAGCACATCCTTCGTCCAGGTCGGCAGCGACGGGGGGCTTCTCGGCGCGCCGATAGACCACCACAGGATCCACATTGGCCAGGCCGAGCGCTTCGACGTAGTCGTGGACTTCTCGAAGTACGAGGTGAGCACGGAGGTCACTCTGAAGAACCTGCTCGGCGACGGCAAGACCGCGAACGTGATGCGGTTCCGGGTCGTCCGTAAGGAGAAAGAGGAGAGCACCGTCCCCAGTCGGCTCTCTGACATGGACGAGTTCGACGCACTTGGGGAAGCCGACGCCACGCGCACGCGCGAGTTCCGCTTTACCCGCGTCGGTGACGGCGGCAAGGTGATGTGGGGCATCAACGGCGAGCCATTCGACTCCGAACGCATGGATGCCCGCCCGGAGTTGGGATCGACCGAGATCTGGCACCTCAGAGTCGCCCCCGCAGCACACCCGATCCACCTGCACCTAGTCCATTTCAAGGTGCTCTCCCGTAACGGCAGAAGAACACTGCCCACCGACGCCGGCTGGAAAGACACCGTAGACCTCACCTCGGGCGAGGAGGCGAGCGTGCTCGTCCGTTTCGACGGATACCGGGGACGCTACGTCTTCCACTGCCACAACCTTGAGCACGAGGACATGATGATGATGGCTAACTTCGAGGTTGTATAGAGAGCCGGCCGTCTGTGCCATGCTCGCCCAGCGCAGATCGCCCCTTCAGTCGAGATCAAACCGAAAACGTCGGACCGTTCGCCAAAACTAACCCGCCGGTGTGCTATGAAAGAGCCAGAACACACAACTTATCGGCAGGAGCGAACATGGCAAAGACTCACAAGGTGACCTTCGAGCGCAGGGGCGTGACCATCGATTGCGCCGAGGACGAGTACATCCTGGAGGCGGCTGAGGATGCCGGTATGCGTCTCCCCTACGACTGCCGCAGTGGTACTTGCACGACGTGCAAGACGCGCCAGCTAGAGGGCGAGATGGACCAGGACCTCGCCTTCGCCCTCGACGACGATGAGCTGGAGCGCGGATGGCGCCTCATCTGCATCGGCACGCCCCTCTCCGACTGCGTACTCGACGCTTAGTTCGTAAACGAGTCCTTCCCAGGCGTAAGAGACTCGCGGCGTGGAAGGAGACAACGGTTGGAGGATTACTCGAACGGAGTATTCCGCCGCATCGACAAAGGAGGTATCCGCTATGCCCTTGCGCTACTACTTCGACGTCGTCTGTCCCTACAGCTATATCCTCGGCTTCGAGGTCGAGCAGGCCGAAGACGATGGGTTGGCGGAGATCGAGTGGCTACCCTTCGAACTCAGGCCAGCGCCCAAAGCGTTGCCGAAGCCGCGCGGTACTTATATCCGCGATCACTGGCGTGACCACGTCTATGGACTCGCCATAAATTTGAGGTCTCACCCCCGATAGAGAAAACGACTCAATAAGATTATGATTCGCTTTAATCCGTGGTGAACTTGCTTAGTTCCTTGCTGGCTTGGCGAAACTCCGCGTCGAGCTAGTCGAGTAGCTGAGGCGCCCGGGCTAGCTCTCCCGAACGACCGGCCTCTTCGAGCCCCGCGCAGATCTCGGACATCCGCACGGCACCCATATTCTGGGCGCTCCCCTTCAGCGTATGAGCGTTCCGCTCCACGGACTTCTCGTCGCCTCCCTCGACAGCCCCTCGCAAGGTCTCCAGCCTGGCGGGCACGTCGGAGAGAAATGCATCTACAAGCTCAACCAGAATGTCCGGTTCACCGTCTTGCTGCAGATCACGCAATCTGTCGAGCAAGGAATGGTCGATCGGGTCGCGCAAGTCCGAGCGGTTCTCGCTCGCATCTGGAGCGGGATCCGACTCGGTACCTTGAGCGTACGCGGGCGAGACCCAGCGCCTCAGCACCTCGTCGAGATCTTCTGGCTTTACCGGCTTGGAGAGGTAGTCGTCCATGCCGGCCTCTAGGGATTTCTCCCGATCTCCCTGCATGGCGTTCGCCGTCATCGCGATAACGGGAGTGCGACCACCGGAGCCCTCGCGCTCGCGGCGCCGTATTTCGGCGGTGGCCTCGTAGCCGTCCATCTCGGGCATCTGCACGTCCATCAGAACCGCCGCGTAGGAGACGCGTTCGAGAGCTTCGAGTGCTTTAGCCCCGTTGGAGACCACATCGACCCGATAACCGAGCTTCTCGAGCGTCTTGACAGCGACCTTCTGGTTCACGGGATTGTCCTCGGCAACGAGGACGTGGGTGCGGAAGCTGCCTTTATCCTCCTTGAGACCGTGGCGGGTGACGAGGAGAACGCTGCGCTCCCGCACCGGGACCTCGTCTGCCGGCTCACCTACTACCGTCAACAGGCAATCATAGAGTTCGGACTGGCGCACGGGTTTGGTCAGATAGGCTTCTATGCCTGCCCGCCGCGCTTTCTCGCCGTCCCCTCGTTCGCCCACCGAGGTCAGCATTACCAGACGAACGGGGGAGATGGAGGGGTCGGCTTTTATAGCCTGGGCTAGTTGCAGACCGTCCATGCCGGGCATCTGCATGTCCAGAATCGCCAGATCGTAGCTCTCGCCGCGGTCGGCGCCCCGGCGCAGCGCTTCTAGCGCATGCGGGCCATCTCCAGCACTGTCGCTACGTATCCCCCGAGCTATCAGCTGCTCTCGTAAAATCTTCCGGTTCGTTTCGTTGTCGTCGACGATAAGGACGCTCATCCCCCGTAGGTTAGCGGGAAGGCTCGGAATAGGCCTGGCTCCCTCCAAGGTTTGCTTCTTCAGGGGCAACGTAAACCAGAAGGTACTACCCTTCCCGGTCTCGCTCTCTACCCCGATCTCGCCACCCATCAGCTCGACTAGCTGCTTGCTGATAGCAAGCCCGAGCCCAGTGCCACCGTACTTGCGGGAGGTGGAAGTGTCAGCCTGGGAGAATGACTGGAACAGCAGGCTCTTCTGCTTCGGCGTCATACCGATACCGCTGTCGGAGACCTCCAGGCGGATCACAGCCAAACCGTCCGGCTCCTCGACCAGACGGGCGCGCAGGACGATCTCTCCCTTCTCGGTGAACTTGAGCGCGTTGCCCAAAAGATTCGTCAACACCTGCCTGAGACGGAAGGGATCCCCCCTCAAGGCGATCGGGACGTCGAACTCGACGAGGCTGACAAGCTCCACGCCTTTAGCGTAGGTACGCTCGGCGAACGTGCTGGCCAGTTCTTCCACTACCGTACGCAGGTCGAAGTCTATGGCCTCGATGCGCACCTTGCCGGCCTCTATCTTGGAGAAGTCAAGTATGTCGTTAAGCACCATCAGCAGGTGTTCACTAGAGGAGCGCACGGTATCGGCGTACTCGCGCTGCTCTTCTGAGAGCCCGGTATCCAGCAGAAGTTCGGTCATGCCGATAACGCCGTTCATAGGGGTCCGAATCTCGTGGCTCATGTTTGCCAGAAAGTCGCTCTTCGCCCTGTTAGACGCCTCGGCCGCCTCCTTTGCCCTCTGCAATACTTCGCGCACCCGCCCGCGCTCTATCACCTGCCCGAGCTGCGCACCGATCTGGCCCATGATCTCCAATATCTCACCATCAGGCTCTGGACTCTCAGTGGAGAAGAACTCAAGAACGGCCGCGACTTCTCTCTCCACCAGCACGGGGAAGGCGAAGCTGGCCCTGATGCCGCTCTCCTGCGCCTGTTTCACCCTCGGGAAGTTCGAGTCCTCGCCCACGTCCGAGATCCAGGCCGGTTCCCCGCTGATCAGAACTCGACCCGGTAACCCCAATCCCAGCGCGAAATCGGTTGCCTCCGTCGCCTCGCGGAAACTCTCGAATCGTGTGGCATCAACCGCGTGCCAGATGTCCGTTGAGACCAGCACGTCATCTAGAGCTTCCCCGTCGAAGGGTCGCAGATAAGCATGTCCCAGAGGCCATCCCGTATATGCGCAGACCTCGTCGATGCACATTTGCATCGCCGTCTCTATGCTCGACGCCTCGTTCGAGGCGGTAGCCACCGCCCGGAGCAGCTGCACGAGCGCGTTGTTCTTGCGCACCGCCTCCTCGGCCTTCTTGCGCTCGGTAACGTCCCGGATAACACCGGTGAACAGGATGTCGTCTTCCTCGCGCATCTCCCCCAGCGAGAGCTCCAGCGGGAACTCCTCTCCGTCCTTGTGAAGCCCCGCCAGCTCCACCGGGTCCATACCTACTACATGCGCCTCTCCACTCTTGAGGTAGCGGCGGAAACCCGCCTCGTGCGCGCCCCTAAAGCGCTCTGGCATAAGCATCCTGAGCGGTTGTCCGACGGCCTCCTGCGCCGAGTAGCCGAAGATGCGCTCCGCCGCGGGGTTGAAGGAGCGGATCGTTCCGCTTGACGTCATGCTGATGATGGCATCGGTGGCCGTCTCGACGACGGCACGGTTGCGCGCCTCGCTCTTGTGGAGGGCCTCTTCGGTCCGCTTGCGCTCGATGCCTTGGGCGACGGCGCCCGCGACGGATGCCAGCGTCGCGACCGAGTCCTCCGGCAGCGTCTCCCGCGCGAACATCGCCATCACCCCAACCAGACGGCCCTCGATGATCAGAGGATGGCCGGCGAAGGCTACCATCCCCTCCCGCCGCGCCCATTCCTTGTTGCTGACACGAGGGTCTTGCATGACGTCGTTGGTCAGGTGCGGACGGAGTTCCTGGGCGATGAGACCGATCTTGAACTTCCCAACCGGTACCCGGCCATGCTCGCCGTCGAGATGAGTGTAAATTCCGGCGCTGGCCTGCAACTCCAACACGTTCTCCTGACTATTAAGGGTCCAGATGCGAGCAAACGCCGCGTCTAGCTGTTGAACCACGGCCTCGGTACATCTTTGTAGGATGCTAGTAAGAGTACCGCTGTCGCTGAGGGCGGCGCTTATCTGCACGCGCAACTCGGTCTGTCTCGCTTCTCTGGCTTGTGCCTCCTCCGCCCGTTTGCGCTCGGTGATGTCGACGATGGCGTGTACCGCGCCCTGGAACCCTCCGTACCCATCCATGACGGGGGTGCCGGAGGCGGAGAGCTCTTTCCTCGTGCCATCTTTGGTGGTTATGGTGATCTCATAGGAAGACGCCGCGTTGTTCTTGTGTATGTCCGTCTGCTCCAAAGCCTTCTGACGCTGCTCTTCGTCCAGAAACTCAAAGAGTGATCTGCCGACGAGCTCTCGGGGCGTTAGGCCAAAAATCTCGGCGTAGGCCTGGTTGCAGTAGGTTATCTTCTCGTCAACGTCTACGAAGCCTATCCCCTCTTGAACCGTCTCGACCAGCTTGCGGTACTGCTCCTCAGACTCTCGCAGCGCCTCCTCGGCCTGCTTGCTCTCGGTTACGTCTTGAACCTGGGCGATGAAGTAGAGGGGGACGCCGCGAGCGTCGCGCACCAGGGACACATTCAACGAGGTCCAGACAGCGTGCCCGAGCTTGTGGAAATACCGCTTCTCCGTTTGATAAGTATCGATCTCGCCATCCAGCACCTGCCTCACTTGGGCGAGATCCGTCTCCAGGTCGTCCGGGTGGGTGATGTCCTGAAAGGTTTTGTCGAGCAGCTCTCTCTCTGAGTAGCCGAGGATCTCACACAAGGAGCGGTTGACCTGCAACCAGCGTCCGTCGGTCCCCACCAGGCCCATACCGATCGCCGCGTCGCCGAAGGAGCTTATAAACCTTTGCTCGACCTCGCGCAGCTCCTCCTCCACCCGCCCACGCTCGATATCGGTCCGGTAGAGCAAGCGGGCACTCAACCCGATCAGGACGCCGAATACCACGATGCTCAACAACACCATCAGCGCCACCCCGAGCTCGGTGTCGTAGAGTCCCGCCTGTTCCCCTTTCAACCTCAACCAGCCCAGCACCACCGGGACGAAGATCACGGCGGGCAACAGACGACGCGCCATGAAGCCGCCCGCGCTGTCGCTGGTAAGGACCCTCATCACACCGCGGTCCGGCCGCGCGCAGAGGAGGCCAGCGGAGAGCACGATGAAGGTCAGCGCCGTGTGCAATGCCATCGGTATGTAAGAGGCGAAGCCGTACAGGGCCTTCGTGCCGAAGGCGTAGCCGACGAGGGCCAGCAGAGAGGCGAGGCACGCCATCAGAGCGAGTAGTTGGGCAGGCCAAAAATCGCGCCGCACCCGGATATCCAGGAGCAGCAGCGAGAGGCCGACCAGGAGGAAGTTTAGTGCGGTGTTGGGGGCCATCCTGTTGGGGAGTCCTTCCCCTATGGCCTCCAGCTTCTCCGAGAACAGAAGCCGATCTACACCGATCTCCAGACCGGAAGAAATCTTGATAATCTTGAGCAGACCCACCAGGGCCACGGTCAGAGCAACCCCCCGCGCGAGACGGACGAGCCTTGGATCCTCCCCTTCGGCGCCCAGCAGCCGCAACGACACGCCAGCCAGGATAAAGGCCAGGGCGGTAACGGGATTCATCGCCACCAACCCGGGGAGGATGCGCTTGAGGATCTCGACATCGAAGGTCCAGCCAACGAGCACGAAGCAGCCGACGAACACGGCGAAGATGCTCGCTGCCCGCGACAGGGCTCTAAGCGAGGACAGGAGACCGGGAACGGCCATACTTCGATACCCGGGTCGCTCGGCCCCTTTGTTCTTGTCAGCCACTCCGGTACCCCTCACGCACAATCCCGCAGTCCGAGCGAGGCAGACCTCGAGCGAGACCGAAGTACGAACAAACCCCCGATCGCTCTACACAGGAGTTGATGAAGGTGCCCAATGTCTCGGTTACCTTTCTACTGATACCAAATGTCCTCACCAGATATTATCGGCGAGAACATACAAAAGCTTTAATGCGACTCACGGGCAAGCGTTCCGTCGAGCAGCGTCGGACTGTTAGTGTCCCGGTATATCTTTGGTGCTCACAGGCAGAGAAGCTCCGGGAGAAGAGGGTGATGACATGATACGGACAGACCTCGAATTACAACAAGCGATAATATACCCTGAGCCAACCGAACTATCTCAGGCACGTGCTGCAGGACAACAAGGACTAAGTCAAGGGGTATGTCAGTGTACGGTTCCTGCTCGGGAACGGGCTCGTGTTGGGCGAGGTAGCTTTCTGGCGGTAGAGGCTTCTGATGTAGTCAGCCCTCCATCGCCACCGCCTGGCGATGAAATGCCGGGGCGATGACAAGCGAGAAAACGAGGATCTCGACGGCTCTGACCGTCGAGATCTAGGGAAAAGTGTCGGGCATACAGGCAATCCGGAGCGGCGGCCAGCGCCTCCCCCACACCGGCAGCCGCTTTCGAGTGCAGTTCCGTACAACTGAACGACACTGCGCCGCACTGCCTGGCGGTTCTTCGGTAAGACCTGGATATACTTACCTGCTCGACGATACACCAACCTGAAAACACTGTTCACTCCGAGCCTGGTACCCTGAAGTGATCCAGAGCCAACCATAGAGTAGATGGCGCGTAGGAGGTCGATGAGGCCTGCTTTATCAAGGCTACGTTGCTATTCGAGACACCGTCAAAAGGAGCTGCATGAGAACTAGAGCCAGCAACCCCTTTGCGTTGGGCGTGGCCTCTGGGAACCCGCAGGAAGACAGCGTCGTTTTGTGGACTCGCCTGGCCTCAGACCCTCTCAACGACGGGGGTATGGGCGCTGCCGGAGACATCGAGATCCCTCTGGAGATAGCAACGAACTCCTCCTTTACGAACGTCATACAGAGTACGCAGGCCGTCGCTGAGGCGAGGTACGCGCACTCTGTGCACCATGTGGTTACCGGCCTCCAGCCCAACACGTATTACTGGTACCGTTTCTCGTACAGAGGATACAGCGCGACAGGGCGCACCCTGACCGCTGGCAACCGTGGCGACGTCAGGTTCGCCTTCGTGAACTGCCAGAACTTGCAAGAGGGCTTTTACCCCGTCTACAGAGACATAGCCCAGGACAGATCGCTCGACCTGGTCGTGCATCTGGGCGACTACATATACGAGAGCGCCCCGGCCCCCGGTGGTCCCAGGAAGCACAGGACGAAGGCCCCGGTGGACCTTGCATCCTTCCGCAACAGACACGCGGACTACAAAATGGACAGGGACCTCCAGGCCGCGCACGCGGCGCATCCCTGGATCTTCAACTGGGACGACCACGAGGTCGAGAACGACTACGCGGGAGGTACTTCCTGGTACGATCAGGCCGCCTTCGCGCGCAAGCGGGCAGGTTCCTACCAGGCCTACTACGAGCACATGCCGCTACCACCCGATTTCCTGCAGCCCAAACCCTTCGACGACGTGACGCTCTATGGCAAAGTCTCCTACGGCGACCTGCTGCAGTTCCTGGTCCTCGACGTGCGGCAGTACCGCACCCTCCAGCCGTGTGGTGATAGCCTGACGAACTGCCCGGAGAGGTACGATACAAAGAACGACATCCTGGGGTCCGAGCAGGAGGAGTGGCTGAAGTCCAACCTCTCAGCGGAGAGCCCGCGATGGAACGTCATAGCCAACTCCATCTTCATGCTGGAGTACGACCACGACCCCGGCTACTACGTGGACGGCTGGGACGGCTACATACACTCCCGCAAGAGGTTGTTCGAGCACCTCTACGACAACAGGGTGCCGAACCCGGTCGTGATCTCCGGCGACATCCACGCCGCCTGGGTCGCGAACCTGAAGTACCATCCAGACTTCCCGCTCGAAGCGTTCGAGCGAGACGATTCCATAACGATAGCCACGGAGTTCATTGGTACCTCAGTGACCTCGACGCTAAGCTCCGGTTGGGTGAGCACCTATCGCGGGGCGCTGCCCAAGAACCCCCACGTCAAGTACTTCGACGAGAGGTCAGGCGGATACACACGCTGCATCGTGACGCCCGACAACTTTCGAGCCGAGTACAAGCTCGCCCAGAACGTCGCGGACCGCCTCTCACCCGTCAAGACCGTCGTCACCTTCGACGTAGCGGCCGAGGACAACCCCAACCTCAGGCAAGGAGCCACCATGATGGAAACCCTCACAGACGTGAAGCTTGTAGAGCCGGAGCCAGACTACAGGGTAGTCGGGTGGCGTTGGGCCGAGGGTTACGGCGCCGGCAAAGAAGGTTACTGGTTGCTACCCCGGCAACTCAAGCTCCCCGACGGCAGTTACGTAGAGTTCGAGCAACTCAAGAGGGGATAAGCATGCAACAGGCCAGGACGAATATTAGGCCAGCGTGGCAGGATCTTCGTACCTACGGAGGCCGGCGAAACTGGCCGAGAGCAGCATGGCGGGAGAAGATCGGAGCGCTCTCAAAGTATCGCCTTGAGATTCACGACTTTGGGCGGGATCTGGCCTTGCAGACCAGGCTGCTGTCACCTTTGGTGAGAGCCAAAGGCCTCTCTCTGGGCGACCGGGCGTGTCTGATGTAGGGACAACGACTCAACCTGCCGGTACTCACTATCGACCGGGCCTGGGAAGGGTTGAATCCGGGCACGCAATTTAGGCTGATACCGTTGTGAACGGTTCCATGACCACAGTGTATGGCGCTCTCGGAGTACTATCTGCGCCATCTCCGAAGAGGAACTGGGAAAAGGGCTACCGCTTCGTCCGTGTCGACAGCGACTTTGCGCTCATGGAGGCCCTTGATCGTCACCGTGGTTGTGCAGCGCTACCGACTGGGCCTGCTGCCTGACCGGACAAGGTCCACCCCAAGGATAACCTGAGATCACGTCTGGAAACGTGGACGATACCGCATAGCACTACCGCCACGACCTGCACGTCGAGAGATAGGAAGGGTAACGGTTGCGCTTGAACAAGTTAGAGGGCAGCTGCTTTCTCATCTGCACCGGGAGTCACTTTCCGGCGTGGTGCCAAAAGCCTGACCAATAAAGAGTCAGAAGTGGCTCGTTGCTGGTGACTTGGATACACTTTACACTAATTCAACCAGTTCCAAAGGGGAGAGGCGAGATGTCCCAAAGTTTCTTTCGTAAGCTGTTACCCAAAGGCGCATTGCAAGATTACAGCTTGCTACGTATTCTAGTAAACACCCTGCCGGACCAAGTCTACGTCAAAGACACCAGCGGCCGGTACATCCTGAACAACTTCGCGCATGCCAGGGCCTTGGGAGTCGCGAGCCCGGAGGAAGCCGCAGGGAAGTCGGACTTCGACTTCTACCCCGAAGAGCTCGCGGAGAGGTACCGGGCCGATGAACAAGAGATCGTTCAGTCAGGTCGTCCCCTGGTCGACAAAGAGCTATCGAACCTGGACGAAGAGGGTAACAGGAGGTGGCACTCAATCACCAAGGTACCCTGAGAGGCGGTGACGGGGAGATCCTGGGGCTCCTGGGCGTGGCTCGCGACGTTACCGAGCGCAAGGAGGCCGAGGAGGCACTCCAGCGGAGCGAGGCGAAGTTCCGCTCGGTAGTGTGCAACTCCACGGAGATAGTCAAGATCGTCGACCCCGACGGCACCTTGAAGTACGCCAGCTCTGCCTTGGAGCGGGTGCTCGGGTACGATGCCGACGAGGCCGTCGGCATGAACGTGCTCGAGTATGTCCACCCGGACGACCTCCCGTACCTCCTGAAGGAAACCGAGAAGGCCCTGGGGGAGACGGGCGTGGGCAGAAATACGGCCGAGTACCGATTCAGGCACAAGGACGGCTCCTGGAGGTACATGGAAAGCGTAGGTACCTACCTTCTCGACGATCCCGCCGTGAGGGGTGTGGTGGTGAACGCCAGGGACGTCACCGAGCGCAAACAAGTCGAGGAGGAGCTGCGTAATTTGCAGCGGGAATACGAGGAACTCGTCGACTCCGTCGATGCGATCATCTGGAAGGGTGATCCTTGGACGCTAAAGTTTACCTTCGTTAGCCATCAGGTGGAGGCTATTCTCGGCTATCCCACCGGGCGCTGGACGGCGGAACCTTCATTCTGGCACGAGCATATACACCCTGAAGACCGTGAGTGGGTGGTTTCTTTCTGCCGGAAGGCGATAGACGAAAAGAGGAGCCACGAGTTCGAGTACCGTATGATCGGCGCTGATGGCAGCGTTGTGTGGTTACGGGACATCGTCCACGTAGCCATTGAAGGCGGCGTTCCCACGCAACTCTTTGGCGTGATGATAGACATAACCGAGCGCAAGGAGGCGGAGAGAAAGCACCTGGAGAGCGAAGAGCGTTTTCGCTCCCTCGTCCAGAACGCCTCGGACCTCATCACGATCCTAGAGGAGGATGGCACGATCCGCTACGAGAGTCCGGCCACCGAGCGAATACTAGGCTACCGTCTAGAAGAGCGGATCGGCAAGAACGCCTTCAATTGCATACACCCGGATGATGCGGACCGGTCAAGTGTCGCGTTCGCCGAAGCCCTGAACAACCCCGGTGAGGTTCAGTCACCGGTAGAGCTTCGGATCTGTCACAAGGACGGCTCCTGGCGGCACCTAGAGGCTACGCGCACCAACCTCCTGCAAGATCCGACTGTAAAGGGGGTGGTGACCAACTCACGGGATGTCACAGAGCGTAAACAGGCAGAGGAGAAGATCCGGGAGAGTGAAGAACGCTATCGGGCGGTAGTGGAGCAGAGCGCGGAGGCTATCTGG
>CADCVE010000112.1 GCA_902806065.1 uncultured Rubrobacteraceae bacterium
TGCCCGCCGTGTGGCGCTACGCCAAGGAGAACAGGCTCCACTCCCAGGCGGACTTCTTCGCCGGCAAGTACCGCAGTCGGGGACTCGGGGGGCTCGTCTCCCCGATCGCCGTGGACGCGATGGTGCCGTTGCTCGCGGTGCAGTTCCAGGAGCTCGGGTTATAGTCTCCGAGGCGTCGTACGGTTCGATCTCCTAGCCACGACCGTGACCGCTGGTGCCGCCCTCTTCCAGCGTCACCCCGAAGCTGTTCAGGATGCTGCGCAGGTCGGCCCGGGCGCGGCGCTCCCCGCTTTTGGCCACAAGAGCTCGGCGAGCTTCCTCCTGGTCCACTTTCCTCCCCCGGCGGCCAGGTAAGACAAGAGCGCGAGCGCCTTCTTTCTGCCGAACCGGAGGCCTTGTCCTCCGAAGCTCACCTCGGGGGAGCCGAGCAGCCTGATGCTTAGAAGCTCTAATCCCGTACCTCCGCCTTGCACATCCCGTGCCCTCCTTCCGCGGCTAAGGAATGCCATCTTGCGACGAATGTGTCGGAAAGGCCAACTGTCACCGGTACCCGATGATGGGAGGCAGGGTTGAGGGTAGCGGGCCGGGGAGGGCTTAGATCTGTTCGCTGCCACCGTCGACGAAGATCTCGCCCCCGGTCATGAAGCTGCTCTCATCCGAGGCCAGGAAGAGGGCGGCGCTGGCGATCTCCTCTGGCTGGGCTACTCGATCCATCGGGATGCTGGCGGCCATGCCCCTAAGCATCGCCTCGGCCGCGGCCGGGTCGGGCGCCAGCCCGGTCAGGCCCGGGGTAACGGTGCTACCGGGTATGAGGGTGTTTACGCGGATCCCGCGGCCGACCAACTCCGCGGCCCAGGTGCGGCCGAAGGAACGGATGGCGGCCTTGGAGGCGGCGTAGACGCTGAACGCCGGGGTGCCGTTGCTGGCGGTCGTGGAGCCCGACAGAACGACCGAGGCGCCCGGGTTCAGCACGGGGAGCGCATTCTGCACCGTGAACAGCGTGCCGGCGACGTTGCGGTCGAAGGTGTCGGCGTAGTGCTCGCGGGAGATCTCGCCAAGCGGGGCGAACTCCCCGCCGCCTGCGTTGGCGAAGAGCACGTCTAGGCCCACGCCGTGGGCCGTGATGGCCTCGAAGACGCGGTCGAGATCGGCCGGGTCGCTGACGTCGCCGCGGATCCCGGTGGCGGCGGGACCGATTGAGGCGACGGCTTCGTCGAGCTGGCCCTGGCGGCGTCCCGTGACGAAGACGTGTGCGCCCTCGTCGGCGAAGCGGCGCGCGGTGGCGAGGCCTATGCCCGACGTGGCCCCGGTAATCAGCGCCGTCTTGCCGTCCAGTTGTCCCATGGTGGTTCTCCTTGTTGGGTACGTTGTGGGAATCAAATGCTCCAGGTAACCTAGCAGCGGGGCGTGACAGGGGCGTGTCAAGGGTACCGGTCGGGCCCGGCGGGACGACCGGCGGCAAGCGCCGCCCGCCCGCTTCCTCGTGCAACCTCGATCGAAACCTTCGCTATGTAGATCACCTCCTTGCTCTTACCTCCGATCTACTCCAGAGCCTATTTGGGGAGTGTTGCAAGAGCGTTGCGGGGAGCTACACCAAGCGTAGAAGACTCCATGTTGAAGGGCTCGATTACGCCCGCGGCGTCTACACGCGGAGATCTTACGGATGCGAGGCGGTATTGGTGTGAGATCGCAGTACCAAAGGCACTCCTCCGCTCGAGAAGGAGTGCTCTCCAGGGCTCCCTAATCGTGATCGAGCACGCGACGCACCCGAGGCGCCGCGAGAAAATCCTCCCTGAGCCCTTCGTCCTTTATCTTCGCCGCCAGGTCTCTCAGGACCCGCACCGCCCGGGAGAACGCCTCCCGCGCCTCGCCGATCTCACCGCGACGTTCGCGCAGCTCTCCAAGCCTGGCCCGGATTTGCCACAGCTCGCCTGGCAGCCCGATCTCCTCGGCGAGCGCTTCGGCCTCGTGCAGCCGGCCTACGGCACTTTCGGTGTCGCCCTCCCACTCGCTCAGGACCGCCTGAGAGCGAAGGTACGCCATCCGATCCCGCTCGCTGGTCTTGGCACGCTCGGCGAAACCTCGCACCTCTTCCCTCGCGAGCCGTTCGTCACCTCCCCGCACAAGCGCCTCTACCTCGTGGTAGAGGTGGATGCTGGCCAGCGGACGGAGGAACGTGCCGAACTCTTGAGCCCTCCTGGCGTGGGCGTGGGCTTCCTTCCAGTCCTCAGAGAGGGCAGCCAAGACGCAAAACCTGGCGTAGGCAATTACCCGGTAGAACCCTCGCTCCGACGCCTCCTCGTATGCGGCGCGCGCCTCCTTTAGGTTCAGCAACGCCACGTGAGCGTCTCCGAGGAGGCCGAGGTTGGCCCCCAGCAAGTACATATCTCGCATCTCGCGGGCCCGCTCTGTCCCCCTTTTGATGAGCGCCAGCGCCTCCTCGTACTCCCCGGTCTCCCGGAGTCCCAGGCTAATCGCCCACAGGCTCATCCCTTCCATACGCTCGGGCAGATCTCTTGAGATGTCCCGCGCCTCCCGTGCGCTCTTTAGCCCTTCTCGCGGCCTGCCCTGGTAGGTCCGGACGTTCGCGAGGAAGACGAGGCACTGGATCTCCATGGCCTTGGCGCCCGCCTTCCACGAGGCCGAGAGCCCCGTGACCCCGGCCAGCATCGACGGAAGCCCCGTCTGCCCAACCGCCGCGCGTTCGGCCAACTCTCGGCTGACCCTGGCGCCCTCCTCGGCGTGCGCCGCCGCCTCCTCCAGCCTACCCGCGAAGTTCTCCAATCGCGCCAGCGCGGTTAAAGTCCGCGCTACCAGGTGCGGGCTCTTCAGGGCCCGGGCTGAGGCCAAAGCTTTTCTGGCAAGTTGCCTGGGGCCCTCGAATTCTCCCGTGAGGAGTACTGTGATGTCCACCAAGTTGCACTCGGTTTCCGCCAGCGCCCCCGCGAGCCCAACCTCTTCGGCCACCTTCATGGCCTCCTCCAGTAGTGTCTTAGCCCTTGGAAGGTCCCCCTCGTGGTGGAAGAAGAATTCCGCCAGGTGGTTGAGGGCTACTACCTCAAGTCTCTCTTCCCCCGCCTCCCGGGCGAAAGCGAGCATCGTTTCGTAAGCCGCCCGGGCCCCATCCCACTCCTCGGCCATCTCGTAGGCTCGGCCCAACTGAGTGTACAGGCGCTCGACGTCCGGAACTGAGGGCTTGGCCGTTTTACCCGGTCGTTGTCTCGTAACGAGCACGTCCCGCGCCCGCTCGTAGTGCACGATGGCGTCCCTCATGGCGAACACCTCCGCGGCGGCGTCGCCGGCCGCCACAGAATACCGAAAGGCCTGATCTATGAGGCCAGCGGCCAGCGCGTGACGCGCCAGCTCCGCGGGAGGGGCACCACCTCCTTCGAGCACCTCGAAAGCCCTACGATGCAAAACCAAGCGCCGCGCCTGCCCGCCCTCGGTGTGGGCCACCTGCCGGATCTTCTCGTGGGAGAACGAGTAGGTGGCGCCGGCGTACAGAGGCGCCCCCTCCTCGCCTTCGCGACCACCGCCTTCCTCCAGCAGAAGGCGGCGCCCGACCAGCTCGTCCAGTCCCCTCAGACCTTCGGCCTCCTCCAAACCCGCCACGCCTACGACTGTCTCAAAGCCGAAGCCCCGTCCTAGCACGGCTCCTGCGACCAACAGCTCGGAGGCAACTGGAGTGAGACGGGAGAGACGAGAGCGGATCACTTCCCGCACGCTGTGCGGCAATAGGGTGCTCAATGCGCTCCCCACCCTCAAGGTGGGACTGATCCCCAGAACGCCCCCCCCATCCGGATGGGCCCGTACCACGAGCTTTCCCTCCTCGAGCAGCGCCTTGAGCGCCTCCACCAGGTAGAAGGGCTGCCCGCGGGTCTCCGCATCAAGCCACTCCCCCAAGCGCTCCAGCTCGGATCGCGCTTCGTCCGAGCCCTCTGGCTCCTCCCCCGACCCCTCCGAAACTCCGGCGGGCTCCGAGCCGCCTCTCGCCAGTCGCCGCAGCATACCCTGGACGTCCTCGTTTCCCAACGGGTCGAGGGCCAGGCTCCTCACGGGCAACCTTCGCCTCAAAGACGGGAGCCACCTCTCAAAGGAGGCCCCGGCCTCTAGTTCCTCCGGACGTGCGGCGATCACCAGTAAGATGGGCGCTCCTTGCTCTGCCCAACGCCTCGCCGCGTAGTCGAGCACTTCTAGGGTAGTGGCGTCGGCCCACTGCAAATCGTCCAGAAAGAGCACCACCGGGGCACGCGAGGTCAGGGCCCCCACCGTCCTTGTGATCGCCTCGAACAGCGCTCCTTTGGCCGTCCCCCCTTCGCCGGAGGTCGGAGAGGGAAGGTCAGGGTACCTCTCCTTGAGCTCCGGCAGCAGCCGGGAGAGTTCGGAGAGCCAGGCGTCCTCCAAGAGATCATCCGGTGCCCTCTCTCGTTCGATGCGGGGCCTTATAGCCTCTACCAGCGGCCCGTAAGGTAACCCTGCGCCTTCCGAGGCCGCCCCTTCTAGGACTTCCGCCCCACGGGCCCTGGCCCAGCCGAGAAACTCCTTGGCCAGGCGCGTCTTGCCTATCCCGGCTTCTCCGACCACCGCGACGATGCGCGTTTCCCCACCGGATAGGCAGGCGTGATACTCGGAGACGAGCGCGCCGAACTCTTCCTGGCGGCCCGCAAACGGGACCTCGAGCGCCGAAAGCGGAGTAGTAGCAGCTGAGTGTGCCAGGCTCGTGCCCAGAGAAGCCCTCTCCTCGACCTCCTCCCGCAGACGCTCGGCAAGCTCCATCAGCCGTGGAGAAGGCTCGATCCCAAGCTCTCTTCTCAGGGCATCTCGTAAATTCTCGTAGGCTGAAAGAGCCCCCTCGCTGTCCCCCGTGGCGGACAGGAGCTCCACCAGCCGCCGGTGCGCGGCTTCCTCTAGCGAAGCGTGCCTCGTCCACAGCCGCGCCGTTCCGATTGCCTCCTTCACCCGGCCTGCCTCAGCCTGAAGCCGCGACACCCCCTCGCAAAGCTCCTCGAAGCCCCCGCGCCATCTCGCGCGCTCGGCCTCAAGCCACAGCTCGAACTCGGAGGCATCCTCCAGCGAGAAGCCTTCCATGAACTCGCCCCTGTAAGCCTCCAGAGCCCCCTCAAGACGAGCGATCGTATCCCGGTGCCGCACAGCCTCTTCGGTGCTTCTACCTCCCGTCGCGCTCCCCGAGGTTTCGCTGCGGGCCAGCGAAGCGGCCGCTTCGAGCGTCCGTAGGTCGAGCTCGACCCCTCGCGGCTCTACCCCCAAAAGGTCACCGTCGATGGCGAGTAGGCGAACCCCTTCGCTGCCACCTTCGCTTCCGCCATCGCCACAACGGGCATAGTCCTCCCCGAGCGATTTTCTGAGCCTGGTCAGGATGCTGCGCAGATCCGCCCGGGCGCGCCGCTCGTCGCTCTTTGGCCACAAGAGCTCGGCAAGCTCCCTCCTAGAGTGCCGCCCGCCCTCGGTGGCCAGGTAGCACAACAGCGCGAGCGCCTTCTTTCTCCCGAACCGGAGGGGACGCCCATCAAAGCTTACCTCCGGCGGACCCAACAGTCTGACACTCAGCAGCACTTTCCCCAGACCTCTACCTTGCATCTCCCGTGCCACACTTCCCCTACCCCGTGACACGCCCCGCTTCTAAGGTGGCCTCGGCGTGCTCCGTCAGGTTCTCAACCTAACGAACCTATGTGAAGTATCCTCACTATCCCTACTCCTAATGCAGTGTAGCTACGCTACCTTACAAAGTTTACGTCCGGATATGCGGCGAGTTATTTGGCCCGATGTAGAAATATAAGCTCCGATACAAGCTGCGGGCTTGTACTTTCTGTAGGAATGGCAAGGAGTTGCGGATTTAGGACCCTTCTTCAGGTTCGTTTTCTGTCGCCGCTATAGCTATCGGAGAAGCTGGAAGGTTTCTCAGGTACGCGCCCGAGGAGTTGCATGTCTTTGATTCCCAGGTTACGACATTGCTGTCTTCGCCCACCACCGTGACGACTGCGGTTATACCATCGACCCTGTCCTCAAGCCCCATAGCAGCACCGACAGCCCAGTGGCGTCACCGAACGCTACCACCAGCAACTCTTCTTTCCTACCTGCCACCATTAGGACCGGCTTGCGGCGCTCAGGCGTCGCGGTTTACTGTCACCTCACTTCGTTCCGACTTGAAGAGAGGCCATTTCCCCAACCAGTGATTGTCCCAGTCGATCTTGGTTGGACCTCGTAGACCATCTTGCCGGGGGTCACCTTCAACTCGTCGGGGCGCCCGGCGAGCACCGCGTCGACTATCTCTTTTATCGTCGACCTCTCCTCGTTGGAGACCGGCCGGTAATGGACCGCAACCGAGACGTTCTTCGGCTCGACCAGGGCGCCGTCGATGGCCCCCGCCTCCTTACGCAGCCGCGCCTTCACCTGGTCGAGCAGCCCTTCGAACGCGGCGCCCTCTTCACGCTGAATGGTGCCGCCCGTGAGACTCCAGATGTCGAAGCCGTGGCTGCCAGCGACGATCAGATCGTCGATGCTCATGAGCTCTTGGACCACCCGGCGGTCGCGTCCGCTGACAACGCACACGAGGCAGCGTCTGGTCAATCCGCGGACAGCTTCCCGCATACTATCGGAAATTATCGCGTCCTCGGGGCGGTCCACGATGGGCGTCAGTGTGCCGTCGTAGTCAAGAAAAACTGCCAAGTGTCTCCCCGCCCGATGCCACACCACCTCGTCGCCGTTCTCGAGGTCACGTGGCAAGTTTCCAATTCACTCGGCCATCTTGTCCCTTTCAGGCCAAACGCTTGGAGTAGAGCCCAGCAAGTACTCTCCATCCGCACCCCTGGCGAGCACAACGGCGCCGATCACACCAGAATTCAGGCCCAGGGTGGCCTCCTTGATCTCGATAAGGTCGCGCGAAGGGGAGAAGGCTCTGAGCTGCACTTCCTTGCGTGCGGGTCCCAGGATAAACTCCCCGCTCCAGAGGCGCCCCCGCCTACGGCTATTACCTCCGGATTGAAGATGTTTACGATCCCCGCCAGGCCGATCCCGAGCCATACTCTGGTCTCTTCCAAAACCCTAATTGCTGCCTCATCGCCCTCTTGGGCGAGCCTAGTCACGTCTTCCCCGAGCAGCTCTCTGTCGATGGTCAGCCGTCCAACGCCGAGCGCGGCTGCTCGCTAGCGACCTCCCAAGCCCGGCGCCGGATGGCAGTGCCCGAGGCGCGTGCCTCAAGGGAACCATGGTTACCGCGTCCACCGTCCGCCTATCGTAGACCCCTTCCGGATCATGCTGTTGGTGATCGTCGCGCTTGATTAGTTGTCCCTCCCGGTCTGAAGAGCACCGATCCCCCGTCTATCCTTCCAGCCTCGGGACTGCGAAGAACCCGTCCGCCTTCTCGGGCGCGTTCCGTAGCGCCTCCTCCTGCGTCAGGCATGGCGCCGGCTTGTCGGGCCTGAGCGGGTTCGCTGTCGGCGGGACTTCACGGCGGTTCAGCTTCCGGACCTTCTGCATACCCCCGAGTATGGCCCCTGGCTCAGCGCTCATCCTGCTCATGATCCTCCAGTCTCGGTGTTCACTCTTCGAGCCGTACTCACCTTGCCACCACAGAGTTGCGCGCGCGTTGCACGTTTGGCGTCGCTTCCCAAGGCTTGCTCGAGAAGATCGGTGCCGGTGCCATCGGGAGCTGCCGACAATCCCCGAACGCGGCCTCGTCGGCGGCTATTTGGCCCCTCCGATACCAGGGGTTCGTTGTCACTGCGCGTGCTCCTCCTCGGTCGCGGGCGCACCAGAGCTTGGGAAGATTACCGCCGACCGCCCTCGCCCAGGCGTCACCGAAGGGCTTCTTCACGCCCACCACAGCCCCGCAGCCAGGCACGGCCGTCGCGGGCGAGGAGCGCCTCGGCCTCGTCCGGTCCCCACTTGTAAGGTAGGTAGGAGACTAGCGGGGGCGCAACACCCGCCGCCCCCTCCTCCCAAGCACGCGTGATCGAGTCGATTAGACGCCAGGCGAGCTCGATGGCGTCGCTTCGGACGAAGAGGGAGGCGTCCCCGTGCACCGCGTCGAGCAAGAGGCGCTCGTAGGCACCCGGTACAGCATCCCCCCCGAAGGACCCGCCGAAGTGGAACCGCATCTCCACGGGGCGCGTGTCGGCAACCGCCCCCGGCGCCTTGGCCTCGAAGCGCAGGTGAATGCCCTCGTCGGGCTCGACACAGAGGCTCAGGACGTTCGCGTCGACGTCCGCCCCGCACGTTTTTGCAAACATCGGATGCGGGCGGCGTCTGAACCGTAACGTCACCTCCGTGCTTTTCTCGGCGAGCGCCTTCCCGCTTCTGAGGTAGAACGGCACGCCGCGCCACCGTTCGTTGTCCACCCACAGCTTCAGGGCGCCATACGTCGCCATCGTTGAACCGGACGCCACAGCCGAGTCCTCGAGGTAGCTCCGGTACTGGGCTCGCACGGTGTGCCGGGAGATCTCCCCCGGGGAGAAGCGCCGAATCGCGGCGAGCAGCTTGGCCGTCTCGTCGCGCAAAGGTCCCGGGGCAAAGGAGGCCGGCGGCTCCATCGCCACGAGGGATAGGAGTTGTAGGAGATGGTTCTGGAACATGTCGCGCAAAACCCCGGCGCCGTCGTAGTAGCCGGCGCGATGGCCAACGTCAACCGTCTCGGCGGCGGAGATCTGCACGTGGTCCACATACTCCCGGTTCCACACCGGCTCGAAGAGGGTGTTGGCGAAACGGAAGAAGAGAACGTTCTGGGCGGTCTCCTTGCCCAGGTAGTGGTCTATCCTGAAGATCTGATCCTCGTCGAAGACCGCGTACAGCGTGCGGTCGAGCCTGCGGGCCGAGGCCAGGTCGTACCCATAGGGCTTCTCGACGACGAGCCGACGGCGGCCCTCCTCCTCGTGCGCCATGTCGTTCGCTCCGAGACACCCCACCACCTGCCCGTATGATCCCGGCGCGGTCGCCAGGTAGTAGAGGTGGCCGGCGCGGGGCCCCGCCAGCTCGTCGAGTAACCCGCGTAAGTGGGCATAGTATCCAGGCCTGGCGAAGTCGCCGATGACGTAGAAGACGTTCTCCGCGAAGGCGTCCAAGGAGTGGTGGTCGACGGCCGTCCCTGCCAAACGCTCGACAGCGTCGCGCAGGTACCGCCGGTACTCATCGCGGGCGAAAGGTCGGCGGGCGAACCCGACGACCTGGGTGCCCAGGGGTAGGCGCCCCTTGCGGTGGAGGTAGTAGAGCGAGGGGATCAGCTTGCGGCGCGTCAGGTCGCCCGAGGCGCCGAAGATGACCATGTTCGTCGTCGGCGCGCCGCTCGGCCAGGCCCGGTTGGTGTCGTACTTGGCTTCTTCCCTCCCTCCTCATCCGGCGTCCTCAGTCAGGTGGTCCGTCTCCGGGCACTCTCTCCGGGGGATGTCCCCTTTCCGTGCTTCTCCCGCTTGTGGGCCTCGATGCGCCGCCGGACGCCCCCGGGCAAATCTCCTTCGGATCGTACACGACGTAGCTACGATCGAGGAGTTCGGTATCTTGGCAGAACTTCTGCCGCCCAGACGAGAAGTCCCTAGCTATGGTTCTGGGTCAGCCGAACCGGTTCGTGTCTTGCAGGATTTCGTAGAGGAACCAGGTCCTCCGCTCCGTCTGATCGATGATGCCCTCCAGAATCCCTGCCGTTGCCACGTCCTCTGCCTCATCGCATACCACGTGCGCCTTGCGCTGCAGTTTGGCGATATGGCGGTTGTCCTCCATTAACCTGCGGATCATCTCGTCGGGGTCCACGAACTCCTCGTTGTCGTCCCCTATGATCTGCAGCTCGTTGACGTGCGAGATGCTCCTAATGGTCGTCCCACCTATGCGCCGCGCCCGCTCGGCCAGTAGGTCTATCCTTACGCACCCTCTTCCGGGAGGTCAGTGGGTGTGACCAGCTGCCCGGGGACGGGCAACAACCCCGCCTTGGTCTTCTCGCTCATGTTTTCTCCCTTCCACTTTCAACGCCGCGCTTATGCTCCTCACACTATCACCTCGGGGCAGCGATCTGGTCTGCCTCGCTCCTCTGACTCCCAGAGGCTAAGAGGCTCCCCTATTCTGGCTATGACGAGATCTACGAAGCGTTCGCGAAGGAGCGAGACGAGCCCTACACTTCTCTCAGTCACCATCTCCGGCAACGGGTCGAGAGCCACTTCCTTTACCCTTGCGCAGGGCCCGTAGAGAACCGAGACCAGCTCCCCGGCACTGCTTTCCCTAACCTGCCATCCGTCAGCCGCACCCCTAGGCCCGAGAAATATCTCGGCTTCTTCCTCAAAACTAAAGATCGGTACCACCTCCCCCTCGCCGTTGCAGCAGAGGGTAAGAACCTCTATCCGGTTGTTATGTCCCTTGGCAATGAGCCAGTAGGAGCCCGGACCCGGTGGTAGACACGATGTTCGCTCGGCCGTGGGTCTCGACTGGTTCGTCTCCATCGGGGTCACAGGGTCTTCCCGCCCTTTCCGTTCCTTCGCCGGTTCAATTTTCGGTTCTTTAGGTCTCTAGCCCTCATTCCGTGCTTTTCGAACCTATGCAGTCTTGCTGTAAGCTGCGAGGCTTCCTCCGCTACCTCCTCGTCGACCATAACGTCGTAGCGCCCTGCCTCTATCCCCCCCACTGAGGAGAAGTCACGCTGCCCTCCGGAAAGGGCGTGGAAGATGAGCCCCACAACCACCCCTACGAACACCCCGAATACGAGCCCGTAGAGCACTAGGACTAGCACAGATACCAGGGGATCCACCAGGCTGAACAGTCCTAAGAAGAAGCCGAAGAAGGCCCCTATCGTGGCGCCCGAACCCGCTCCCTGGAGCGTGGCCTGCCCGTATTCCTTGCGTCCGGTAACCTGCTCGACGAACCGCAGGTCCTCGGCCACGATGGCCACCCGCTCCACGGGGAACCCCTCATCGGAGAGATGCTCGACCGCCTTTTGGGCTTCGGCGTAAGAGCCGTAGGAGTCTATGTTGACGCGGCGTGGAGCGCGTTTTGTAGCTTCGGGACCCATTCTTCTCGCTTCTGATTCCATTATCGTAATCCTCCTGGTCATTTTTTCTTTCGGGCAATCCGAACTCCTACATGACGTAGTCCGGCATAGTCCATTCGTGGGTCCGAGGGTTCTCCTCCTCGTCGTGGTCCCTCTCCAACTCCTCCTCGATCGAGGGACTGTTCTACCGTCCAACCGTGATTCTCTTGTGTCTCCCGCATCCCTTTCCCCTCTGAAGTTTTCCCTTGAGGCCTCACGCCGAAGGCGATAGCACCTGCCTCATAGCCCGCCCCATGTCGTGGCCTGCTGGTGGAGCCCTTCGGTCAGGCCCTCAGACATCATGTCCAAGGGGAGCCAATGGCTTCGCTCCCGAAACGCAACCGTTCGTGAGAGAGGGAGGCGGGCTTCCTGAAGTGCACCGTTTTTGGAGTGGACCTCGAAAGACACCCTCACCATCCGGATCGCCTCCTTTCACTTACCTTCGATCGTTCCCGGAGCCTACTAAGGAGGTGTGGCAAGAGCGTGACAAGGAGCTGCACAGGTGTGGGGTGGCACAAGACGTAAAGGGCTGAGCTTACACTTGTGAGTTCTTCACTTTGAGCGGGTTTCATCACCCAACGGAATGTTTCGCCCAAGTGGTTTGCAAGATGCCCGCGGGTCGGCTTGCGCCTCCCCTAAGTACATTCACGTAACTTCTGCGGGGTCCGAACCGATGATCGAGAGGATCCGCCACGGACACCGGTTGTAGCGCTTGAAGAAGTCGTAGGCTGCGTCGATCAGCGCCTTGACGTTCGGGAACAACTCGCAATGAGTCACCTCACGCCTGAAGTGGCGCCAAAGCCTCTCAATCGGGTTCAGCCAGGGGCTGTAGGTCGGTAGATAGAGCAGCACCAACCTGCCCGCCGCTCCGCGTAGCACCGCCTCGACCTCGTCGTCCTCGTGGGTGTTGGAATTGTCCCAGGCCACGTAGACGGTACCTGTTGGGTGCTTCTCCAGCAGGGCCTCGAGCAACTCGGCGATCTCACGCCTACGCTTTCGTCTACGGACCAGCACCACTGTCTGGCCGGTATGGTAGTCCACCGCGCCGATGCCATAGCGCCTGGTGGGCTGTGACGGCGTGGGGATCATCACCTGCTGGCCTTTCGGACCCCACATGGCCTTGAGGGTCGGCATCCAACTCAGGTTGAACTCATCCGCGTAGTAGAAGTGATCTCCCGGTTCGAGTACGCCGTCGCGGGCCTCTTCGATCGCCTTTTTTTGAAGGCGTACTCGGGATCCGGGCTCGTGATGGTGTGCTGGGGGCGGCTAAGCACGATGCCTTGGGCTTTCAGATGCACCCGGACGGTCTCGTACTCCACCCGGATGTCGGTTTGCTCCGCCATGTGGTGGGCCAGGCGCCGCAGCGTCCATAGCGAGAACGGCAGCCCCAGGCTGCGTGGACGGTGGCGTACCGCGTGGACCAACTTCTCTCGGTACTCCGCAGTCACCTTGCGCGGCGCGCCCGGTTGCGGCGCGTCGCGCAAACCCTCGACACCCTCGGCCAGATAGCGCTTGAGCCAGCGGCGCACAGTCTCCTCGCTGACGCGGACGATCTCGGCGATCACCGTCGCGGTCATGCGCTGCTCGGCGGCCAGCAGAACCATCTGCGCGCGTGTCCTGAGCCGCATGACCTGCGTTGTACGGTATAGGCCCTCCAAGGCGGCGAGTTGCTCCGGCTCGAGGGTGGGGATCTCGATGGGTTTCATAGGCTCCTCCTCCGCCCACAGCTTACACCCCTCAAAATTTATCTGTTTGTACTTAGTGTTCCGTCACGAAGGGTTTGGATCATATGATGACTCCCCCTGCACGATCTGGGGATGCAGACGCTTGAGCTTACTCCTCGCCTCGTCGCTCGTGAGGCGCCAACACCTCCTCGAGCTCCTCATAGTCTGCGCGACCGTACTTTCGAAGAACGATTATGGGATACTCAGGCCAGAGTCTCCGTAAGAAACCACAGGTAAGCTCACCCGCTTCCTCGTGGCAGTGGTCGTGACCGTGACTCTCGCATATAAGCTCACGAATTCTCTGAACGCAGTGCTTCCTCCTCCGGAAAATCCCTTTGGTAGGTTTCGGGTCCAAAGTAGAGGGCCACCAAGCTGATTAACTCCAAGGTAACTATGTAGATAGCGACGGGCCACGACTCTCCATCTGCCCACCCGAGCAGCGCCGTCGCGATCAGCGGGGAGGTGCCGCCTATCAAGAGCGCCGGAATTTCACGAGAGAGCACGAATCCACTGTAACGCACGCGCGTATCAAAGAGTTCAGTGAAGTAGGCTGCTTGTGTACCGAACATGGCCATGCTACCTACGCTGTAGATCAACACCATAGCCAACCATATCAAGACGGGCGACTCGGTTTCGAGAAGCCAGAAATAGGGGAAGGCAAACAGCGCCACGAAAGCTGCTCCCCCCATACACACTGGACGTCTACCGACCTTATCTGACAACGCCCCGAAGCCCAGGACCGTGATAATTCCAAGGCCGGCGGAGATAAGGACGCCAGTCAAGGCCACGTTCTCCGGCAAGCCCAGCTGTGCGACATAGGTAAGCACGAAAACAACAAAGATGTACCCCGTGCCCGTCGAACCGATACAGGCACCGATGCCCACGAGGAGGTTCTTTGGTTGATTGCGTACCACGTCGATGATGGGCCTGCTGGTCTCGGTATCAGTCTCCTGCACGCGAGTGAACACCGGGGTCTCTGGGATTCGAACTCGGATATAAAATCCTACTGCTACGAGGACGAGGCTTAGCAGGAACGGCACACGCCAGCCCCAGGTCAAGAACTGCTCCTCCGGGAGCAACGTGACTAAGCTGAAAATTCCCGTCGCGAGCAAGATTGCCCCTAGGACCCCTGTGCACGGCCAACTCGCGTCGAAGCCTCGTCTGCCCCTGCGAGAGTATTCCGCTGTCATAACGACTGCACCGGCAAATTCCGCTCCGGAACCAAAACCCTGGAGAAGCCGCAGCAATACGAGCAGGATCGGGGCCCAGATACCGATGGTTTCGTAGGTTGGCAAAAGACCTATTAGGGTCGTTGCCACCCCCATCAGCATGAGCGTGATAACCAATACCGCCTTACGGCCGATCTTGTCTCCGAAGTGGCCGAGAACTATGCCCCCTACGGGGCGCGCAATGAAACCCACCGCGAACGTGCCGAAGGCAGCTAGTGTCCCGGCAAGGGGTTCAAAGTTCGGGAAAAATAGTCGGCTGAAAACAAGGGCAGTTGCCGTCCCATATATCGTGAAATCGTAAAACTCCAGCACGCTACCTAAGACAGTAGCGGTAATCACCCGTCTTGACGGTGTGCTCTGCCCTTCGTGCTTCCCGCCGACGTGCTCTATGCTCTTCTCCCAAAAATGTTTACTAATCCCACAAGCTAAAATGCTGTGCCGTTTCTCTGCTAAGGAGCGATTCTCGCATATTCGCGCGCGAGGCGCCGCGAGGAAACTCTCCCTGAGCCCCGCATCCTTTATCCTCGACGCGAAAGCTTTAAACGCTTGGTGTGAATTGTCGGAACGGAATTTGAGTGGAAGGTGTCCACGCTCTAAAGTCGGCTTGCTGCCCGATCCCGGAGGGAAAGGAACCGACCTCTCATGCTCGACGTGGACACCTTGCTCACTGCACTCTACTTCACTGCGGACAACTTCTACAAGGCGCGTTGCGCAAAGCACAGACGCCCCGGACCCGACGCCTCCCTCAGCCCCGGCGAGGTCATAACCCTCGCCGTCTTCGCCCGCTTCGCCCGCTTCGCCAGCGAGCGGGATTCCTATCGCTACGCTCACACCCACCTGCGCGGAGCCTTCCCCACCCTGCCCGACCGTTCCCAACTCAACCGCCTCGTGCGTTCGCACGCGCAACTCATCGAGGAGTTCGCCTTGTATCTGGCGCGGATGATGGAGGTCCGCGGATGCCCCTTCGAAGCACTCGACAGCGCGGCGATGGTCGTTAGGAACGCCAAGCGCCGGGGATCGGGGTGGCTTGCCGGATACGCGGACATCGGGTGGTCCAACCGCCTGGGGTGGTACGAGGGCTTCAAGCTGCTCGTGGCCGTAAGCTCAAAGGGCGTAATCACGGGCTTCGGCTTCGCAAGCGCCTCCACCAGCGATCAGCCTTTGGCCGAGACCTTCTTCGGCTACCGACGCCATCCGAACCCCAGGCTTGCGGGCGTGGGGGAAGCCGCCTCGGGATGCTACGTGGCCGACAAAGGTTTCGAGGGTCTCGAAAACCACCGCCGTTGGCTCGAGCATTACGGAGCAAGCATAATCCATGCGCCCAAAAGGAACAGCCTCAAGCGGAGCTGGCCCAAACGTCTGAGGCGATGGATTGCCTCCATCCGCCAGATCGTGGAGACCGTCTACGACAAGCTCCTGAACGCCTTCGGTCTCTATCGGGAGCGACCCCACGAGATGAGCGGCGTGCGGGCGCGTCTTGCGGCCAGGGTGGCGCTGCACAACTTCTGTATCTGGCTCAACGATAAGCTCGGTCGTCCCTGGCTGGCTTTCGCTGACTTGTTGGGATGGTGATCTTAAAACTCACACCAAGCGTTTAAGGATCTGCGCTGCTCGGGAGAACGCCCGCCGCGCCTCTTCGGTCTCCCCGCGCCGCTCGTGGAGCTCGCCGACCCTGGCCCGGATTTTCCACAGTTCGCCCTTCGCCTTCTCTCCCGTGCAACGCTTTCGCAACGCTCCGCTGATACGGTGACCTTAGTGGGCTCCGCTCTTGGTGAGCGCCACCTCGATTGTACAGTCCCCCTTTGGGGGGTTGCAACGCAAGCCACGACCAAGGAGTTTTGAAACGGCATACCCGAGAAAGGGTGTACACGCCAGACGAAGGAAACTGCAAATGGCAGTCAATGGTACTGACAATGGTGGGTAGGACCTGGCTGTTGGCCTGGGACGTGCCGTCGAATCAAGAAGAGCCTTGGCGGCGGTTCTTGCAGGAGCTCTCGGGTTCTCGCTATGAAGAGTACGCTGAATCGAGGCGACGTCTGGGCATCTCGGCCGAGTCCGTGTGGCTTGCGCCGAAGCCCTCCGGGGGAGGGATAGCGGTCGTTTACGTGGAAGCCGAAGACCTAGAGCGTGCGCTGCGAGAGCTGGCGGCATCGGATTTCCCTTTCGACTCGTGGTATGAGACGGAGATGCGCAAGCTCTTCGGGTGTGATTTCACGCGTTTACCGCGTGTAGCGGGCGGCGAGCTTCTTTTCGCTTGGCGAGAAGTGTCGGGCGAGGAGGAGCAGGAGGAGTCACCGGAGGACTCGTGAATCGGCGCCCCGCTTCGTCGAAGGCGGGACCCGCACAGCAAAAGGAAACAGTGAGGCCGGACGGGAAAGGTAGGACGTGAGCGCAAAGTACCACCCCGGGGAGATCGAGGTGCAAGAGCGCGCCGGCGTGCGCTCGATGGCAGAGCGCGTGGGCAACAGCATCCACCCCACCATCCCGCCGGCGGCGCGTGAGTTCCTGGAGGAGCAGCCTATAATCGTCGTGGGCTCCGTCGGCGCGGACGGCCGGGTGTGGGCCTCCCTACTCGCCGGCGAGCCTGGTTTCGTGCGAGCGCTAGACGAGCGGACGGTGAGGATTGCCGCCACGCCGTTCCCTGGCGACCCGTTGGCAGAGGCTCTGCAAGGAGCGAGCACCAAAGTCGGCGTGCTAGCCATAGACCTCGCCACGCGAAGGCGTTTGCGTTTGAACGGCGAGGCTGAGAGGCGCCCCGACGGCAGGATCTACGTGCAGGCACGTCAAGTCTACGCCAACTGCCCCAAGTACATTCAGGCGCGTGAGCCGGAGATCGGCAGGGCCGAACCCGGTTTGCAAAACGGTTACACCTTACGCTCCCGCAGGCTCACGGACGAGCAGCGCCGTCTCATCTCCGACGCCGACACCTTTTTCATAGCCAGTGCCCACCCCGAGGGCGGGACCGACGCCTCCCACCGCGGCGGCAACCCCGGCTTTATCCGATTCCTGGACGAGAACGCACTGGAGTTCCCCGACTACTCCGGCAACACCATGTTCAACACCCTGGGCAACATAGCCATCAACCCGAGCGCCGGGCTCCTGTTCTTGGACTTCGAGGGCGGCGGGACTTTGCAGCTAACAGGCGAGGCGCGGATCGTCTGGGAAGCGCAGCGCGCGGCGAGGTTCGCAGGTGCCGAGCGCGTGATCGAATTTCGGGTCGAGGAGGCCGTCGAGACCCGAGGCGCCGTCCCGCTGCGCTGGCGGTTCGAGGGCTATTCACCCTTCAACCCCGCGTAGCTTTGGTCTTCGCCTCCTCGTCGATTGCCACGCCGTTGCCACGCTCTTCCCGTACCTTGGTAGCGTCGTAAGACGGCCACCCGCTACTACTCGTTACGGAAGGGAGTGGTAAGAAATGTCCAACGTCTTCGAATTTTCAGGAACTTCCCGATCTGGATGTCGCCGCAGCCCGTTTTGCAACGTTGGACGCCGTTCCGATCCGCTTACCGCCATCGTCCCGTCGATCCAGCCCAGGGAAGCTACGGTCGAGTAGGGAATGTTACCGGCATCGTCGCTCCGTACATTGGTCGAATCACGGGAGAGGGTGAAGGCGGATGCAAAGGGAAGCCGCAGCCGGCGCGGGCGTGTCAAGCGAACGACCTTTCGGGTCGGGAAAATACTGGCTCATCGTGAACCGAAGCGGAGGCCGCAAAAACGCGCTCACCCTGCACTCGCGACCGCGCGGCGAGATACTACCGATCTTCGGTTCCGAAGAGGACGCGGGCACGTTCTTGACACTGCTGGGAGCGTTCGGTGGCGTGTTCGCGGCGAGGCCGATCGCGGCAGAGGACCTGGCATCGCTGCTCTGGGGCCCGCTCTCTGGCGTTGGGACCGTGGCGCTCGACCCGATGCCCGGGGCGGACATGGCCGCGACCTTGAGCCTAATCAGCACGGACCGGGACAGCTTCGCTGAGAACCTGACGGGAGAGAGGACCACCGGGTCCGGAGCTGTCGGAGACGCATCTTCTTGGTGAGCCGGGATACCCCCGGAGGACGCTCCGCCGACGACGCGTTGGCCGAACTCGACAGGCCGATGCCAGAACCGTCGGAAAGGAGAAAGGGTGGGTGACTCTCGTCTGCTGACGATCAACACGGGCTCGTCCACCCTCAAGGCCGCGCTCTACCGGGTGGGTGAGCGGGAGACGTGCCTGCTGGCCGCGCAGGTAGAGCGGATCGGGTCCCCGGATAGCCGGCTGCGCCTGGAGGACTACCGAGGCGATACTCTCGTCGAGAGGCAGGATGCCCTGCCGGATCATCCCGCCGCTTTGCGGGCCTTGCTCGACCAACTGCGGATCAATGGGTGGGATAGGGACTTGGCAGCGGTCGGGCACCGGATCGTGCATGGCGGGGACCGCTATAGCGAGCCTCGGCTCATCGACGCCGAGGTAACCGAAAACTTGCGGAGACTGGCGCAGATCGATCCGGAGCACGCGCCCCAGGCGCTGGCGACCATGGAAGCCACGGCCCGAACCTACCCTGCCGTGCCGCAGGTGGCCTGCTTCGACACAGCGTTCCACAGCCGGATGCCCCGCGTCGCCCGTATCTACGCGCTGCCGCGCCGGTTTGCCGAAGCGGGTGTCGTCCGCTACGGCTTCCACGGCCTCTCCTGCGAGTACGTCATGGAGGAGTTGCGCGCCGCGGACCCGGCGGAGGCCGACGGCCGCGTCATCATCGCTCATCTTGGCAAAGGGGCGAGCCTTACGGCCGTGCGGGGCGGCG